>NZ_JBVHDX010000012.1:0-156847 GCF_055563155.1 Streptomyces sp. NPDC013317 | reverse complement strand
AAGGGGAAGATTGCCGCGGCCCTCACGACACCCCCGGGTGCGGAACTCCTCGCCAGCCCTCTCGCCATCCAGAAGACCGAAATCCTCGCAGCGAAACAGGATAGGGAGGTCCCGAAGGGCGGGGTCAAGGCCGGCGCCGAAGGCGTTGGTTCTACCCACACGTTGACGGTTGTAGGCGCTGCGGGCCTGGCCGCGGCTGGAGCCGTTGGCTTCGGCTTCGCAGCGCGCCGCCGTCTCGGTCAGCGCTGAACACACCCAGACACCGGACAATCGTCTGAGCCCTTTCGGGCATGCAGGTCCCGCCCAGCGCGGGACCTGCATGGAGGCATCCGTGAATAACACCCCCACTCATAGCCGCCCACGTGCCCGCATGGGTTCTATTGCATCGGCACTCGCGGCAATAGGCTCACTCGCAGCGTGCGGGACGGTTCTACCACCGGAGCCGCAGGTCCGCAGCACAGCATCGTCCCCAGGGCCGGATATCTCCAAGGAGCTTCCGAGATCCCGGCCGACCGGAATGAGGATAACCTCAGCTGGTGTAAAAGCGGCAAAAATGGTCGACCTTAAACTGGACAATTGGGGAGCACTAGGCGCCCCGAATCCCGACACCGCTGCCGACACGCCTGGCTGGTGGAAGGATAGTGTAACCCCCGGAGAAAAGGGCGTCGCTGTGCTTGTTGCCCACTTCGACACCATTCACGGCCCTGCTCTGATGAAGAACGTAGAGAAGATGAGAATCGGAGACGCGATAGACATACCGCGAGCGGATGGCCGAACCGCCACTTTCAAAATCCATGAAATCGAGAACATCGATAAGGAAGCATTCCCCACTGGCAAGGTATACGGCCCCACTCGCCGGCCCGAGCTGCGCCTCATCACCTGCGGAGGTGCACTTAAGGACGGGCACCGGAGCAATAACATCATCTTCTACGCTTACCTGACCAGCGTGAAGCGAGGTGACATGAATTGAGGATGCAAGGCGTTTGAGTCGGCTGCGGGCGATGGGCCCACCACGATCGGCACCCTGACCATGTGTTGGACGCCGTCGACCAGCGCGGTGAAGTCCCGCTCGCCCATGCTCTGCCGCTTGCCCCCGACCGCGGGGAGGGGTGCGCTGGCGGTGCACAGCCGGGTCGGGGAACCTGGCCGCATCGCGATCCCCCGGGCTGCCGACAGCCGTCTCGAGCGGCTCGAGAACGAAGCCGGTTACCCCCGGACGGCCGCCCCGCAGCGGCCCCGCCGGTTGTAGCCCCCGCAGGCCGCCCGCGTCCGTATACCTCCGCCCAGGGCGTCACCGAATGGAGGGAGGTCACCCGCTCGCGTGTCCGCCGCCGTTCACCCTCACGCGCGCCCCAGCGCGGGCCAGCCCCGTGGCGATGGCGGCACCGATCCCCTGAGTGGATCCGGTGACCAGCGCGGTACGTCCCGTCAGATCGATGGCGCATGAGCGGACCTGTCCCTCGCATGGGTGTGATCAATAGTGATCAATGCCCTACCCGGTCCGCAGCCGGTGCCACGGAAGTTCCCTCTCTCGGCATTCGTACGGCTCCGGATTCAGCCGCACTCCCGGCGTCCTTTCGGCAGCGGCTGCCCATATGGGGCAGGGGCTGCCGCTGTCCGCGACGTGTGCGGCTTGGTCTTAGAGGGCATTTGATCTAGGTAATTGGTGTTTTGGGATGTTCTTGTGACTGGAGGCGTCGACGGTCGTTGCCAGGGGCATGACTGCTCGACGTGCGTATCGCAGTGACGTCTCCGATGCCCGCTGGGCGTTGATCGAGCCCGTGTTCGTTGCCTGGCGGGCCGCCCGTTCCGGGCCTGGGGCGGCAGCGCGGGTGCATGATCTGAGAGAGATCGTGAACGCGATCCTCTACGTCAACCGCACCGGGATCCCGTGGGAGTACCTGCCGCACGACTTCCCGCCGTTCAAGACCGTCTACGACTACTACGCCAAGTGGGAGACGGACGGAACCACCGAGCAGGTCCACGACCTGTTGCGGGACAGGACCCGGCGGGCGAACGCCCGAAGTGGGCAGCCCTTCGCCCATCTCCATGCGTTCCGCCGGCTGTGGATCCGCCGGGAAGTCCGCGACGACATCCACGAAGCGTTCCTCAGTCTCGCTGCCCACTGCTGGCGACGGCTGAAGCTCTTCCGATAGTAGTCCTTAGGTTCCGTCGAGGTGATCATTGCAGGGGTGTGACCGCCGCGACTGCCCCTGCCCACCGAAGGCCCCTGAGCGTCCCCCAGGTGCCTCTCCACGCTCCTGGGCTCGCTACTGGCAAGGATGTTGGGTCCCCCCTGGACCGGCCGACCTCAACTGACCTGGCCTCGGCCCTCCCCGCGGCGGTGAGGACACGGCTGAAACGGACTCACCATCGTGCCGTCACGCCGAAACGCATCGCCGTCGAGCAAGCGCCCCGGCCAACGGGGCTCCCCCCGGTATCGGAGCCTCCTGTAACGCGTGTGTGGGAGCTGTTGACCGCCGCCCGGGAGAGGTCAGGGGCACGGCACCGCGCAGCCGTGCCAGAGGAGTTTCGTGCGGTGCTGGACAGACGTCGGCCTCGGTCTGCACGGCCAGGCGCCGCCAGCAGGTCATGCCCGACCGAAGCCCAGTTCCTGCGGGAAGGGTCCACGGCGATGCCGATGTGACGCACGAAGAGGATGCCCTGGAAGACCCGCCTGTACGAGGCCGCTTCCGCCCCGGATGACGAACCCGGCATTTCACTCTCGGCGGTAGCAGCTCGATTACCGCCCACAGCTCGATATCGGCTTCCCACGGCTTCTGCCGAGCCACCCGATTTACTCGGATCAAGTGCTGAGGACCATACCAGCCCGAAGATCACTTCATTAGACGTCGTTTCCTTTGGTTGTGTGGGTCGTTGTGCTGGGCATGACGAGTCTTGCTGAGAGGTTGGTGCCGGATGAGTTGTGGGAGTTGTTCCGCAGGGTGGTGCCGGAGACGGTGGTGATACGTCCGCAAGGGGGCGGCCGTCGATGGTCGGGGGACCGTGAGTGTCTGGCTGCGATCGTGTTCGTGGCGACGTCGGGGTCACGTGGCGGCAGGTCCCGCCGGTGTGCGGGCCGGCCTGGCCGACCGTCTACCGGCGCTTCGCGCGCTGGAGCAAGGACAGAGTCTGGGCTCGTCTCCACCGGGTCATCCTTGATGAACTCGGGGCCCAAGGAGAGCTGGACTGGTCGCGTTTCGCCATCGACTCGGTGAGTGTCTGGGCCCTCAAAGGGGGCTCCTGACGGGACCGAATCCGACCGATCGCGGCGAGAACGGATCGAAGATCCATCTCGTCACCGACCGGTGCGGTCTGCCGGTCGCGGTCGCCATCTCCGCGGCCAACAGCCACGACAGCCTCGCACTGCAGCCGGTCGTCGCGTCGATACCGCCGATCCGCAGCCGCCGCGGACGTCCGGACAAGCTCCATGGTGACAAGGGCTACGACTATCCCCATCTGCGGCGATGGCTCCGCGGCCGGGGAATAACACCTCGGATCGCCCGGCGCGGTGTTGAGAACTCACATCGTCTGGGACGCCACCGATGGGTCGTCGAGCGGACCATGTCCTGGCTCTCCGGCTACCGCCGGCTCCACCGCCGCTACGAGCGCAAACCCGAGCACTTCCTCGCCTTCACAGCCATCGCCACCAGCCTCATCAACTACCGACGACTCACCAAGTGAAACAACGTCTTAGGGGCTGTAAGTGGGGGCTCGATCCGCAGGACTCTGGTTCTGAGCGGGTGCGCTGGGCAATCCCTTCAGTCTCTACGCCCTGTGGACCGCGGTCGTCCTGCCGTCCATCAGTAAATCCCGTCCCCGGCTTCAGCCGGGGGCGGCTCCGAAGCCGGACCCGAGATCCGGGGCCCCGTCAGTGGTGGACTGGCGGCGCCGTGGCCAGGCGGCCTGTCTGCACCCACACGCCCGGCTGTGTGCGCTTCAGACACCGGCCTTACGGAGCTGGCGGCGGGAGGCGACGTTCAGTTTGTTGTAGACGTGGCTGAGGTGGTATTCGACGGTTTTGGGGCTGAGGAAGAGTTGCTGGGCAATTTCCTGGTTGGTGTTTCCCTGGGCAGCGAGGTGGGCGACGGTGTGTTCCCGTTCGGTGAGAACGGCCAATGGATCTTGCTCGCCTTTAAGGGCATCAGTATGGAGGGGCATTCCAAGGCGGGCTAGGGATTGTGAGGTGCGTTCGGCGTGAGGTTTGGCGCCGAGGGCGGTAAATAGCCGTTGGGCTTCGGACAGATGGGTGGCTGCTTCGTGGCGGTCGACGGGTTTGCCGGTGACCAGGAGAAGGTGGGCGTAGTCGCGGTGAGCGAAGGCGCGGTGCAGGGGGATGTCGTCACCGTGTGGTTCCGGGGCGTTGAGGGCGTTCTGATAGTGGGATCGAGCGCCTGTGCTGTCGTGGTGGGCGGTGGAGAGACGGGCATGCAGCCAGAGCCGGGTGCAGGCCAGGGCCGGGACGACGGCGCCGTCACTCCGGGTGGCAATGCGGTCGAAGGCGGCCATAGCCTCATTAGCCCGTATCAGGTCCCCGGCGGCAGTGGGGGACCGGGCGTTGTCGGCAGGGGCATGGGCATCGATCAGCAACGGGGCCCAGTACAGGGGCCACTCGGGGGTGGTCCCGTTGGAGGCTGCCGGGTCCAGATCTTGAAGTGCCTGCGCCATGGTAGGGCGGTCGCCACGGACCTGCCCGAGCAGCGCCTGCGCCATGACCGGGAAAATGGCGCTCAGTTTAGGGAAGAATGACGTGTGCTGCCAGGCGGCGCTCAGATGCTCCATTGCCTGATCGTCGTTGCCCTGCTGGGCGTGGACCATCGCGGTGATTGCGTGGCTGGGAGCCAACGCGAAGGGCTGGTCGGTGGCTTCGGCAACTACCAGAGCCTGTTCGGCGCTGATCAGTGCATCTTCCCACTCCCCGGTGAGGGCGCGGGCGTATGCGAGCATGAAATGCTCCGCTGGCAGGGCCGGTATGTCCGGGTCGTTGCGCTGCCGGGCAATGAGTGTCGTCAGGTCGTCTATTCCAGCCCGCATCTCTCCGGTGAAAATGCGGCAGGTTCCGCGCCACAGCAGCAGGGAGCTGTCACGCTGTGGCACCTGGCTGGCGTGCTCTGGCAGGCCGGCCTCCTCAACAACTGCAAGCGCGGCAGGGGGGCCTTCGCTGAAGAGCTCGCCGTTGGCCAGCAGGCCCCGGGCGAAGTGGCTGGCTGGGCCGGGCGGGGTCTGCTGCAGCAGTGGCCGCATCACTTCCACGACACGCACACCCTCGGCCTTCATGACGTATGCCACGCCCAGCCAGATAGCGGTCAAGGCCTGAAGATTCGGATCGGTCGCCGCATCGTGGGCGCGGGTCAGCAAAACCACCCCCGTCTCCGGATCGCCTCTTACAGCCGCGAGGAAACCGAGGACGGCGTCGCGTCGCGGTGAGGGCTTGCAGGCTTCTAGTCTGTCGCGCAGCCCGTTGACCCGTGCCGGGGATTGATTCGCCAGCAGGAGACCGGTGACGGCAGTCAGGAGGTGTTCTTCACGCTGAGCGGGGGCTGGCGTGAGGTCAGCGGCCCACAGCAGCAGCGTCGCCGCGCGGTTGACACGCCCCCTTCCTGCCTGGCGGTCAGCCTCAGCAACGAGTTCGCCAGCCAGGCCGGTATCGGTGCCACTGGCAGCAGCGACCCGGTGTGCCCAGGCCGCTTCTTCGGAGACCAGAGCGCTGGCAGCCTGATGCAGGTCGCACCGGACCGGTGGAGTCAGTGCTTGGTAGACCGCCTCACGCTGCAAAGCGTGGTGGAGCTGTACTGGCGTGGTGGATTCCTCGGGTCGCCAGGACACCAACCCGGCCTGAAGAAGCGGCTCCAGCGCGGCCACCGGATCCTTGACGGCCGCCAGCGTCCCGGCCTGGGGCAGTGGCACCGTCGCATTCAGCACGGCCAGTGCCTCCACCAGCCGCCGCGACTCCGGTGGCAGCACAGCTAGTTGACTACCGATCGCCCTCTCCAGCGAGTCAGGCACGGGCAACGGCCGTGAAGTGTCCTTCAGTTCCTCGACGGACGCCTGCCCCAGCAAGGTAAGCAGATGCAGAGGATGTCCCCCGGTGTGCCTCATCAGGCGCTCCACACCGGCTTCGCGCAGTCTGACACCAGTCTGCGCCTGTACCAGTGCCTCCACCTCGCGCTCGCCCAGCCCGGACAGGCGGATGGCTTCAACCCGCTCCACCCCCCGCATCAACCTCCGCAGTGCCTCCTCCCCGGCGGCCTCTCCCTCACCGGCCCGAACACTGGTCACCACCAGCACTCGCTCTGACCACAACCGGCGCAACACAAACCCCAACGCCGCCAGCGACTGCTCATCCCCCCAAGAGGCGTCATCCAACACCAACGCCAAAGGCGCGTTCTCCGCCGCCGCAGCCAACACGCTCAGCAGGTGTGCCCCTACATTCAGTGGCGAAGCATTGCGCCGCAGCAGTTCTGTGAGTTCACGCATTTCCGCAACTGACGAAGGTAGTCGCCGCAGCCACTGGTCCACCGCGCCATACGGCCAGTCCTGCTCGCTGCGATCACACGCCGCCCAGCACACTTCAAGGCGGTCGGACCCCTCCCGGAGAGCCTGCCGGACCAAGGCGGTCTTCCCGATGCCCGCTTCCCCCGCCACCGTCACAAGCCATGGATCACCTCCCACCGCCCGGGCCCGGCAACCCTCCAAAACCGCCAGCTGAACTTGCCGCCCCACAAACGATGGAACACCCGTCTGCTTCCCGGCGCTTCGCCCGCCTGCCACGCCGCCACCAGCATCCCACTGGCCCCCTGCCGAGATCACAAGAACCTCCGAGGAACGCAAGCCTGGCCATCGGTGCCCTCAATTTTTCCATTTTGACATGTTTTGTTGAGTAGCGCCTGCCACCCCGCTGGGCGATGGACGGGTGCCTATGGCCGGTCGGGGCACAGGCGGCAATGGACGGTCAGGGTGTCGATGAGGGCGAAGGCGGCGGAGGCAAGGAGGAGAGATGCGATGTGGTCACCGGTGCCGGTGCGGGCGGTGATGTCGGCGGCATGGAGTGCAGCCGGCAGGTGCAGGCACTTAGTACTCCAGCAGTGGTTCGTGTCCTGAGCTGGTTCTTTCAGGTAGTGGCTGTGTTGGGCGGTTGCTTGGCGTCGTCGGCGCCAGCGGGACCACTTCAGTGCGTGATCTCTTTGAGGGTGGTCGGTGTGTTCGGTGGTGGGGGCAGGGGATGTTCCAGGAGCCGGCGGATCTCTGCCACGGTGAGGGGACGATCCTGCAGGTGGGGTCGTTTTCTGCTGCCCCCTTTACCGTCTCGTCGGCGGCCAGGCCGGCGAGCATGGCCAGCGTGATGTGCCGGTACCAGCCCACATACCGGCGGACCTCGTACTCGATACCAGCGGACCTCGTACTCGTCCAGGCCGCACTCGTTCTTCGCGGCCTGGAAGCATTCCTCGATCGCCCACCGCATCCCGGCCACGCGCGCGAGGTCGGCGATGGTGCAGGTCACGGGAGCGTAGGCGAAGTAGTAGGTGATCTCGTCGGGCCGGGTGAGGCTGCGGCGGGCCAGTACCCATCGGTGACGGGTGGGCTCGTCCCCGTCGAGAATTCCGATCGACGGCAGCCTCGCACTCGCTCAGTCATATACGCGCGGTCCCTTCGCCCCGTCACCGCAGGAGAGACGCTGCCAGGCGTCATCGGGTGCCCCGGCGATCAGGTCGTCGATCCGTCAGAAGCCGGCCAGACTCTTGACCTGCTGAGACTTCGGCACCGCGACGACATACCCGACCTCGAGCTCCTCGAGCAGACGCCGGAACTTCCACTCCTGGGCGTAGGCTTCGTCCGCTGTCACCCACGAGGCGGGCAGGCCCGCGGCCAGGCAACGGGTGACCCTCGCCTTCGCGATTCGCCCTTGGTCGCGAAGGCCCGCTCGTCCGGGATCTTCGCGGCTCTGCACCGTTCCCGGTCGCCGGTCCAGGCCTTGGGAAGGTACAACTCCCAGTCCACCAAAGCCCGTCCGCGGCTGGTGGCGTAGGCGGCGAACACCCCGATCTGGCAGTTGTCGATCTTTCCCGACGTGCCGGTGTACTGCGGGCCCACCCCGGCCGAGGTGCTGCCCTTCTTGATGAACCCGATGCCGTCGACGATGAGTACACCGCCCGGCCCGAGCTTGCCGGCCACGCAGTCTCGGACATCGTCACGCAGTGCGTCTGCGTCCCACACGCTTGAGTTCAGCAGCCTCTGGAACCCGTCAGGAGTGCGGTGACCTGCATACTCGGCCAGCTGCCAGCCGTTCTTCCGAGCCAGCGGTGCCAGCAGCCCCCGCAGGTAGTCCCGCATCCGCCACCGCAGATCCGCCCGGGCGAACCGGCCCGCCACCCGAGCAAACACCGACTCCAACTCCGCAGCTCACCCCTGAGCCTCAGCCATCCCCACCATGCCCAGACAACGACAACTAGCAGATCGTGTCCTGAGCTGGTTCTCCGCTGCTAGTGGCAGTGCCGGGCGACTGCCTGGTGTTGTCGCCGCCAGTGGGACCAGTTCAGTGCAGTTCGAGGGTGAGCCAGTCCTCTTCGGCGGCCCAGACCCGCATGGCCTGGCTCCAGTGGGCGGACAGTCCGTCCCAGACCAGCACCACCCGCTCCGCGCGGTAAAACACTTGAGCTGTTCCAGGACCTCGATCAGAGCGGTGGTGTCGTAGCTGCTGGGCTGAGGTGGAAACACAGGCGCGGACCGCGGTCGGGATCGGTGGCGTGATAGCCGAGAGCTGCGGCCATCGAGGCACGCTTCCGCTTTTGAAACGCGACCACTCATGCGCGATCCAGCGGGCGATCTCGGACTCATCCCGTGCCACCGCCCGACGTTCAGGCCGCTGCAGACTCCACCCCAGCCGGCCGGTCAACAGCCGCCACACCGACGCCCGCGACAACAACACTCCCGCCACCCGCTCGACCACCAGGCCGACCCGCTCCAACGTCCACGGACCAGCCTCGAACCCGTGCGCCTGGGCCCCTTGCTCCAGCGCGGTCCGCACCTGCTCGACCTGGTCGTCGTCCAGCTTGGGCGGCCGGCCCCTGGCCGGGCGCCGCCGCAGAGCAACAGTGCCCGCCCGCTTCCCACACCCGTTTCCACAGCCGCACGCTCTTGTCGCTGACTTCCAGCATCCGTGCGATCTCGGCACTCGAGCGTCCTCGCTCGAACAACTCGGCCGCCGCACACGCCGGGCCTCGGCCAACTGTGGCCGTGTCAAAGGAGGAACGACGGATCGGAAAGCGACAAACGATGAAAGTTTCATTTTGACAGCATGTAGCGTCTTCGCCGGACAATAGCCACGCCAATAGTCGCAATGCCGAGTACGGCGAATGATCCGAATGACAAGTATGCAATGTATGTGTGCAGAAGCCCTCTGGACAGGTAGTAACCAGCGGCCACGCTGGCGACGGCGCAAATCGCACGGTCTAGTATCGATTCCATTGAAAGAAGTGTGGACCTGGGGGCAGTATCCGGGATTGCTTCGTTGATCTGGCCCCGCTGCAGCGGATAGGCAAGACCTCCCGCAGCCGCGAACAAGCACAGAAGGCCAACAGAAGTGAGGGAGCCCGGAAAGCTGAGCGCCGCGAGACTCAATGCCATGAGGCCACTCAGGCTGGCAACCGCCAGAGACGCACTCATATGCTTGAGCAATATTCTCGGACGGGAAGAGGAGATTGCCTCGCTGATAGCCATTGCGGACATCACCGTTCCGTGCTGGCTTACGGGAATTTCGTGATCCAGTAGTATTGGCTGAAATAGATCAGACTGGCATATCCGCACGAGTGTGAAAAGACTGACGCCGAGGAGCATCAAAGGCCCCAAGAGCGGTGCTTCACGGAATGCATGAATGATTCTTAGAATGGTTCCGCATTTGGGTTCCCGTGCGTTGGGGCGTGCGACGGGCCGAAGACTGGCCAGTCTCAGAGAAAACGCGAAGGCACCTGCGGACGACGCGGCGCTCAACCAGTAAGGTGATGAATGGACAAAGGAACTGAGCACACTGCCGACAGGCCAGCAGATCACCTTTGCGGTAAGGCCGAGGGCTCTGGCGTTCCCTTCGGCTTGGATATAATGGTGGCTATAGTCATGTCCGCGCAGGCTCTCGTAGAGATAAGCACTGCTGGCGCCCGAGACGAGGGACCGGGCTCCTGCTATGAGAAGAAAATGCAGGCCAAATCCGACAACAGTCGGCGAAGCTACGGGTACAAGATTCGCCGCCGTCATGACCAAAGCGCCCAAACGCATGCACCGGCGCGGGCCAATGCGATCCGCAAAGAGCCCAGTTGGGAATTCTAGAAAGCAAAATGCCGCGTAGTAGGCGCCCTGAATCAGAAATATCTGACCATCCGAGAGGCCGGCCTCTCTCTGGTAGGTATAAAAAATCGGCAACCACCAGTGCAGGCCGAACAGTATCTGAAATGCATTATTGGTAAATAGTAGTCGCCTGACAGGGAGAGGGTGATCATTCCGGCGCTTAAGCAGTCGCAGCGGTGCTGTTCGAAGCGTCACGAAGATACCTCATCTCCCTAGGTCCGACTGCTTTGTATGAGCGCGTCCGTACTCGTTTACACCGAGCCAAGGGTGAGGCCCGGCGGCAGTGTTATCGCGGCGTTCAGGCAGGGCAGCGGCAGGATGCGCAGCTGCCCTGCAGCAGATGTTGCTATGCGTGTCCCGCTCCCGTGCAGATCCAAGAAGGATGAGGAATTAGGGAGAGCCTGAGACGCTGCACCCAATTACGGAGCGTGGAAGGGGCGCACCTGGAGTATGTTCACGTAACCGACCTCGTCGATAATCCATTCGATGTCGAGACGGTGGAGGGAATCCTGATCCCGGAGGAACTGCGATTGGAAAAGGCGCCCTGCCAGAGCCAGGTCGGCCAGTTTACCCCTGATTGCTGCGTCAAGATCGCTGGTGGAACTTCCAAGAGAAACAGTGCGCCCACCACCTTCGACGGTGTTAAAGAGGTACTCCAGGGGCGTGACCGTGCCGTCTACGACGGCCGCTGCCGATCCGGGTGAACAGTTCAGATAGACGTTACGGAAGTCGTCAGGCATTCCTGGGTTGCAGGTCACCATTACGCCGCCGACTTGCGCAGGCACGTATTCTTGGACAATGAATGCCATGCTGGCCAGGTGAAAATCGATCCCGGCGTCGTGGCGCATTCGGACACTTCGTGCGGAGTACAGAGAGGCCCATACAGTACGCACAGCATCGATCAGCTGACGTGCGTCGCGCACATCCGGGACTGAATCGTAGAGGCCTGCTGCCGAGAAGCCGGGAACATCCTCAGCGTTAGACGACGACCGGACTATGAGAGGCCAGCGATCTCCGCAGTATTTGCTGACTCCGTCGACTACGGAACTCTCCACAGATGGCGGTAGATCCGAGGTGAGGATCATTTTGCGAATTTCTTCGCAGGCAGCATCGACAGCGTCAAAATCATAGTTGTTGAGCGCTTCATCGAGACGGCGCAGCGTCGTCTCAACAGACTGAGACTGCTGGATATGCTGCTGCAAAAATGCGAATGAAGCAGCAATGCCACGAGGCACTCGAAAATTCTCAGCGAGAAGGGTGCGAGCCTTCGCATCTAGCGCATCTGTACTCGTGAACGTGGTTCCCAGCCGCTGCGCCAAGTAGCAGAGCAGGTCCTTCCTCGGAGGGCGAGGCGCCGCGTAGTAGGCGAGAAGCCCAGTACCGCTGCCTTGTTCGATGACGCGAGACAGCTGCGCTAGGTTTGCCGCCTTGGTGCCGAAGTGTGATTGCTCATGTACCTCGAGCTGTTCCAGCGGTTTGACGCTCATGCAAACGAGATTCGGAACAGCAATCTGCGGGGTCCGCGTCGTATGCGCCACCGCTGAGTAACCTGACGTCTCGCTGGCGGCTTCCAGAGTGACGCCCCGAGGAGTCACCTCGTAGCTAACGAACTCTTCATTGAGTCGTTGCCGCTTCACCTTGTGCTCGATATTTCGGATGATGGCGTTGGGAACGCCCCACCCTGATGCCAGCATGTTGGTGTGCGACAGCGGGCTTGTAGCATGGCCGCTGATCAGGCCGGCGACCCGGGGAATGTCTTCGGGAACCGTGGGCATAGCAACGATGTCCCGCGTGGTGAGGGTGTCGCGCTTCCGGCGGTATTCCGCGGGCGTAGCAAAATACCGCAGTCGGCCAGTTGCCGAACCGAAGTTCAGGTTCACCGTCTCGGCGAATTCGTGCAGTTGATGGCTGGAGATTCGTGGGACGACCTCCTCGGGAACGAGCTCTAAGGCCTGTTCCTGACTGTGGCTGGCTGGCATGAGGTAGAGGTCCATGTCATCCACGAGACACTTTCGCACGAAACTGTAGAGTTCGGTCACCATGATGGCCGGCATAGTGTCGCTGTCCGAGGTCTCAAGGATCATTACGGAGCCCGATGAGTCAGGACCGTTTGATTTACTTCCCACTACGCGTGGAATCGATCGCAGTGAGAGAGTAGCCAGAAGAAAGCGGCGATCTGTGGAGTCATAGAGCAATGTGTTGATCTCGTCGATGTTCTCCTCTATCTCCTCCGCCCTCATGCCGAAAAACCGCTTGCCGACGTACACGGCATGAAAGCTATGAACCGCCGAATCCAGAACATGAATTTTGCGTTCAATGAGATCGACGACGATCTTCACATAGCGATAGCCGGCCAACGTGCCTGAAAGGCTCTCGAATATCGACATGTCAAGTAGATGGCCGACGTGTGTCCGGTCCGATTGAAGCGTGCTCCGCATTCCCGAGTCGCACATTTTTCCGTTGCTCCTATTCCATGTCGGCTGTCGTGAATGAATGCAGGCCCTGACGTTCCCATCGCCTCAGCGTTTGGTAATCACGGTCGACGAGTCCATGGTCTTCTGAAGCTAGATAGACGTGACCAGGACTGCTGGTTAGGTCCGTAGTCGGCTCCAGAAGAGAATACGAATCGACGTGTGAAACGGTACAGACCGCAGTTTCCAGCGAATCGATGGCTGTTGCTGCCGACGGGTTTGCAAGCCCCCGCTCGTAGTTTATAAAATCAACATTTCGCACACTGCTCGTCCACGCAATCTCCTGTTCGTCAAATGCCGCCCAAGCGTCACTGTCCACCAGCGCCGTGACGAAAAGGCTCACCTGTGAAACGCCGCAGAATTTCTCGACGATGTGGGGTCGAGTCCCTCCGCCTAGCCTTGCGCCAGTCTCAATGAAGACAGGGCCCCGAGAAGTCAGCATCACTTCCGTGTGGGCCGGTGTTTCAGTTATCCCAAGAGCGTTGAGAGCGCGATAGGTGAAGTCGCAGAGTATTTTGCCTTCATGGCTTGTTGTGCTGATTGGTTCTTCGAAATCGTAAATTGGAGTGCTGAGGGATGATGTACGCTTGTGATACCGCCAGATTTCAGCCGTCTTATGGTAGCCGTCCTTCGATACAGTATTTATGAAATACTCATCACCGATTATTCTCTCCTGCGCCAGGAATTCGGTATTCTGCTGCCCGAATACATTTGCCTTGCTCAGGATGCGTTGGCCAGCCTGTCGCACTTCATCATCCGAGCGGCAGAAATGCACATTGTCTGATGCGGCACTGGACATTGGTTTCAGTACGACATCGGAGTGTCCAGAGTCGCGATACCAGAAGAGAGCCTCCTGTGCTGTTCTGCATACCCTTCCGCGCGGGACAGCCAGGCCGGCTCCTTGGACAATGTCAGCCATCAGCTGCTTATTCCGGCGGGCTTCTCGGAGAGCAGGATGATTGGACGCAAGGCCAAGGGCCATAGCAAGCTTCTCCGCCAAGCTGACCCCGGATTCGGCGCCGGCTACTACGTGAGTGACCTGGCGTTCCATCAGCTTGTAGGCAAGCAGGAGCACGTCAGGTTCATATCCTAGGTCCTCGGCGTAATGCAAGGTGGAAAAGGTTCTCTGCAAGTAGTCCAGCGGAACTTCCTGACTGCGAACGTGCAGGCATTCTACGCCAGCGTCCTGCAGGCGTTTCGCCAGAATCGATCCCGTGGAGTACCCGTCAACTATGGCTGCACGCATAAATCTTCTCCGATCGCACGTGTCCCTCGGGACCGACTGATTCGAGAGTCGCTCAAGGGATACTGGCTGTTGTATTCACCTATTAGGGAGTCGACGTCGTGCACATGAGGCGCTTCAACGCCACCGGTCTCAGGACGGGCAGTCGACGGAGCGGAGCTCCGGGGCCCGGCTGAGTCGGTAAGGGGCCCGTTGCCGTTTGGCGCGAGCATCAGGAGCGCACTGGAGGCAGCAGAAGCGTGATCCGCAGGAGGTACGTCTTCAACGAGGGCTCCGTGCCTGCTCTCAACCGTCACGCTGAGCGATGACTGGTGGGTGAGGCGAGAGCACGAGCGCGCGCTGAGGTGCGGCCAGACCGGCGGGGACTGACTGGCTGTGGCGATCGGCCGAAGTCGCCACGGAGGGCGGCTGTGGATGCGGCCGCCAGCGATTGTTGCGTCTCTGCCCGGTTGACGAGGGCGCCGGCCTCCCCTGCAGGCGCGCTCAGGCAAAGACCGAGGCTTCGATCAACAGGTGCGGATGCGCCCGAGTCTGCGAGCCGACACGGCGTCGTGGGCAGAGCGTTCACGCCACCAGAGCGTCCTGCCGGCCTGATTCACTCGCGGGGGCCCGACGCCTTCCCGCTCGGCCTCGCATCCGCGGTGCCGGGGCAGACGCCAGCATCCAAGGAACCAGGGCAGGCGAGGCTCGACGGCGACAGCAGGTTCGCCCTCAATGTGCACCGGGTTCGGGTCTATTGAAGGGCATTCCCCTCGGGGATGCATTTGGTGCCCCTTTGGAGGCTGAGCGTGTGGTACCGCCTTGCTTCCCCATTTGAGGCAGCATCTGGGGCGGGTTGCTCTGCCGACCCGCCCCTTCCATGTGGCTCGTACTGGTCGGATCCCGACACGACGGAGGCTGGTGCCCCTAGCACCGTTGGGCCGGCCCTCGCATGTCGATCGGCCGGCACCTGGCGCGTTACTGGTTTGTGCTTCAGGGATCTGCCCGATGTTTGCCGAGGTGCGGTTGCACCCGCTCTGACTGTCAGGTGGACACCACGCAGGGGGAGGGGAATGGCTCCCTGCTACCCTTCCAGAAGCAGCCCTGCCCTTCGGGCAACCCGGATCCCCTGATGCTGCGCGCCGAGTGCAGACCCGCCGTATGACAGAGCGTACGGTCGCTTCGCAGTCTGACGGAAGGACGGCGTCCTCGACTAGCTCAAGGGCCTCTGGAACTGGCTGGGACGCGAAGCTGAGGGCCAAAAGGCTGAGGCGAGCTGACGCATGCTGAATGCCCGGAAAACGGCTGCGAATTCGAACGCAGCTATGACATAGCCCGATACGTGCTGCCTTATCCCGCGTAGCTACGCCTTGGAACTGTTTTCCTGCCAGCTCGGGTACCACCGCCACCCCACCCCCCCCTGACGGCGGAATCTGCTTTCGCCGCCCCAAATCCTCGTTCTGCATCGCAGTGATCGACTCCACAAGCCAACGCCTCACGCACAACTCCACCCTGAACTGGCGCGACATCTGGCCCCTCAAACCGAACACCACCGTCGAGACTGGCCGTATGACCAGCGTGAGAACGGCCTAGTCAGCCAAGCAGCTTGACGGCCAGGACATCCCCGGACGGGCCCCGGGGGGTCTGTGCGATTTTTCCCCGTTCCGGACAGGCAGGCCAACCCTGGAGTCCTGGGCACCGGGGGGGAAGGTCATGCTGACTCCTTCTTGGGTGTGAGCTTGACTAGTGCCGTAGCACGTACGACGCTGCTTGGGTGCGTCTACCCTATGAGCGGCTGGGCAACTGCAGTCAGGGGCGGATCCGTCGAATCCTTTACCGTTTCAGTCATGCTGTTCGCCCAAGCTCGTTCACACTGGGGTCAGGCACTGTGTGACCCGGCACAATGTCCCGGTGAGCCTCTTTACCTGCGCGAACTGCGAGCACCTTCTCACCAGCGATCTCCAGGAATCACAGGCCTCCCCGGCCAGCGACCACCTCTCGGACCATCGCATCGCCGACCCGCGGGTGGCGCAGGGCACCTATGCGATCAACTACGACGCCACGCTGTTCGTCCTGCATCCTGACGACGTACCAGGCAACGCTCTGCATCCCGACTCAGGGCATCGCGGCGGCTGCTGCGGACTTCACGGTCAGGACGGCCCCAACCTCGTCTGCGCAGACTGCGGTGCCGAAGTCGCCACCAAGGAATCGGACTGCTGGACCGACAACCTGGTAGCGCTGATAGCCGCCGCAGTCGTCAGCCGCACGGGATCTCCATCCGGAACCCGCTGACTTTCGGCGCCACCTCGCACACGTTCGCCGGAACATGTGCGCTTTCCCGAAGGGCTTGTTGCTGGTCACGATCACCGAGGCGCGTTCGTAGCTGCCCGAGATGAACTGGAAGAAACAGGTTCGCTGCCTCCGGCTCGAACGGGATGTAGCCCACTTCGTCTACCACGATCAGCGGGATGCGGCCCAGCCGGGTCAACTCGGCGCCCAGACGTCCTGCTTGGTGGGCTTGGGCGAGCCGGTGACCCACTGGGCGGCAGTGCCGAAGGTGACCCGGTGGCCGGCCTGGCAGGCCCGGATGCCGAGGCCGGCGGCGAGGTGGGTCTTGCCGATGCCGGGCGGCTCCAGGAAGATCACGTTCTCCTTTCCGGTGACGAGGTCCGAAGTGCCAGATGGGCGATCGCGGGAAGGGAAACGCGCCGCCCGGATGCGTTCTTCGGCTCGGTGGGAGTCGCGGGCGGCGACCTCCCGCTTCAGGCATGCGGCCAGATACTTCTCGTGGCTCCAGCCCTTGTCGCGGGCCTGCTCGGCGAGGCGTGCTGCCGCGTCCCGCCGAGCCGGGGCTTTCAGGGCCTTGGTCAGATAGATCAGTTCGGAGCCGACGTCGCGGCTGGGCCGGGCCTGGCTCGTGCCGCTCTTCGTGCTTATCACGCTGCCACGAGCCGACGGCTCCCTCGTTGTCCCAGACCAGCACCCTGGGAATGGCGGCACCCAGCTCGGTCAGCAGCCGCCAGTGCCCAGCGATCAGACCGGCCGCTGACCTGGACGGCAGCATCCGCGTAGTGATCCACAGCGAGTAGCCTGCGAGCATGACCAGCAGCGGACGGCCGACCTGGCCGAAGCCGAGCGAGATGTCGGCCCGGCGGGAACCACAGGTGACACTCGCCGATCTCGCCCGGTTCATAGACCGTCCGCCGCCGGATCCGCAGGCCGAAAGGCCGACCGCAAGTCCCGGACCCGGTCCTTGAGCACGGTCAGCCCGCGGTCCCAGCCGATCCGCTCGGCGATCACCGTCGCCGGCATCTCGGGCCACTGCTCAAGCAGTTCGCGGATCTGTGGTTCGACCGCGTCCACGATCGACCCCTTCGGCGCCCGCTGGTACTTCGGCGGAGCATCGTCCGCGACCGCTCTGCGGATGGTATTCCTCGAGATTCCCAGCTTCCTCGCGATCGCCCGCACCGGCATCTGCTCGGCCCGGTGAAGTCGGCGGATCTCCGCCCAGTCCTCCACGCTGATCACCACTGCTCCCGGCCTGACTCAACGAGCCAGACCCTGAAGGGGGGGGCAACTTTTCAAGCGTCGCCACTGGTCCACTTTTACGCCATCGCCGACAAACGAGACCTATCAGTGCATATTGCATTGCAATGACCAGACGTGCTGCGGAACCGCATCAACCTTTGCTCGGTACTCCGTGCGGCGCGGTGCGAGATAGCTTCGCCCTGTGAGTCGACGTGGGCTTGGCTGTCTGCATGATCGGTCCTCCCGGCTCCGTGCCCGGGCCTCTTCCGCGACGCGACATGGCTCACGTGATGGAGTGCCTGTGCATCGAGTGTCGCTCGAAGGCCGCTGGTCGGAGCAGTGAGGAGAGATTCCCGGGGGTGGGCTGTGCTGATCGGGTCTACTCGTCGGACTGGGTACCGCCGGATCTTTGTATCCGGGTGAGCGGTTGCCTCGCAGCGTGCAGGGTCTGCCTGTCACGGACGCCCATTCCCTGCCGGGACCTCAACCCTGTTCTCTTATGTCTGACTCCAGTGAACGCCGCCGCCCAGATCGGGGGACCGGGGTGTCTCCCTAGTCCTGGCCACGGTGCTGCCTAGGGACGCCACCAGGCACGACCGGGGGCGCCAGATCGCCGGCCTTCGTCCTACGCGGGGACGGTTCGGCTCGCCATATCGGCGTTGTGCGTGCCGCAGAGGAGACCCTCATGTTTTGATCTGCTGTGGCACTCATCGAGGACTACGCCCTCATCGGGGATACACAGACCGGAGCCCTGGTCGGCCGGGACGGCTCGGTGGACTGGCTGTGCCTGCCCAGGTTCGACTCACCTGCGGTCTTCGCTCGCCTGCTGGGCACCGAGAAGCACGGCTTCTGGCGGCTGGGTCCGGCACATGCCCGCAACGAAGCCCCGGCGCGGGCGGTTCGCCGCAGGTACCTGCCCGACACGCTGGTGCTCGAGTCCGAGTGGGACACATCGCGTGGCACGATCCGAGTGATCGACTTCATGCCCCCGCGACAGGGCAGCCCCCCGCAGCTGATCCGGGTTGTCGAAGGCGTCCGCGGCCGAGTGCCGGTGAGGTCAGCCCTGCGGACGCGCTTCAGCTACGGCCGCGTCGTTCCCTGGGTGCACAAGCACGACGGACGCACGGTCGCCGTCGCAGGCCCGGACTCCCTCTGGCTGGATGCCGACACTGACACCTACGGCAAGGAGCTGACCACCTACGCCGACTTCACCGTAACTGCGGGCCAGCGGATTTCCTTTGCCCTGAGCTGGCAGCCCTCCCACCTGAAGCCCCCGGCCCCACCCGAGGCCGAAGCAGTACTAGCGGCCACGGCCGACTACTGGCGCACATGGGCCGGCCGCTGCACGTACCACGGCCCATACGGGGATGCCGTCGTCCGCTCGCTGATCACTCTCAAGGCTCTCACCTACGCGCCCACAGGCGGGATCATCGCAGCCCTGACTACCTCCCTGCCCGAGGAGATCGGCGGAGTGCGCAACTGGGACTACCGCTTCACCTGGCTCCGGGACGCCGCCATCACGCTGTCCTCACTCCTGGGCACCGGCTACCGCGAAGAGGCAAGCGCTTGGCGTGCCTGGCTGCTGCGCGCCGTCGCCGGCGACCCGGAGAACCTGCAGATCATGTACGGCATCGCTGGGGAACGGGAACTAGGCGAGACGGAACTCGACTGGCTGCCCGGCTACGAGAGCTCCCAACCGGTACGGATCGGCAACGGCGCCAGCCGCCAGCTGCAGCTCGACGTCTATGGGGAGGTCGCCGAGACCCTCCATCTCGCCCGGATGACCGGTCTGGCCCGCGATGCCAGCGCCGCTCGCCTCCAGGTCACGCTGATCCGCCACCTGGAGAAGCACTGGATGGAACCCGACGAGGGCATCTGGGAGATCCGCGGGCCGCGACGCCACTTCGTGCACTCCAAGGTCATGACCTGGGCAGCCGTCGACCGCACGATCAAACTGATCGAAGCGGGAGATGCCGACGGCCCCCTGAACCGATGGCGGCAGCTGCGTCAAGAGATTCACAAAGATGTCTGTGACAAAGGCTACGACCCAAAGCGCAACACCTTTACCCAGTACTACGGTTCGAAGGAACTGGACGCCTCACTTCTGCTCATTGCCCATGCGGGCTTCCTGCCCCCGACCGACCGCCGTCTGATCGGCACGATCGAGGCGGTCCAGCGCGAGCTATCGACACCGGACGGCTTCATCCTCCGCTACCCCACGGCCGGAAACGTGGCCGGGGTCGACGGACTTAAGGGCGACGAGGGAGCCTTCCTCGCCTGCTCCTTCTGGATGGCCGACGGCTTGCTGATGATCGGCCGAGTCGACGAGGCGCGTCGGCTCTTCGACAAAGTACTCGCCCTACGCAACGACCTCGGGCTGCTGGCCGAGGAGTGGGATCCGCAGCTGAAGCGACAAGTGGGAAACTTCCCGCAGGCATTCAGCCACGTCCCACTCATCGACACGGCACTGCGGTTGGCTGCCAGCGGCAGCTACGGCGACTATCTGGCCGAGTTCACCTGACGCACCATGCGCGACGCTGTCCCGCGCACTGGCCGGCCAGCTGACAGAGCCGGGCTCCGGCTCCCCGACGGTGCACGCTCCTCCGATCAAGCGCCAACAGCCCGTAGTTGCCACGCCGACCCGGCCTGACCACGCAGGTATGGGCCGGGCCAGCCCACGCCCGAGCACGCCACGTCACCGACCGTCCCTGCGGCGTACACGCGGATGGGTGGCGGCCGCAACAGGGGCAGGCGAACCACGTCGTGGTTGGTGCTCGCTGTCGGTAGCCATCGGCGTGGAGGCGGGGTTGCCGACGCGAGGAGAGCCGCGGTTGCGTAGCGGGGTACACGGGTCGGGCTGTCGGTCCGTCGTCGCGGGTGGGCACCGGTATTTCCTGTCCTCGTTGAGCTCGCGGGGCTCTCCGATTTGGGTCTTGACATCCCCGATGCGGTGCCTAGGTCGGGAAGGAAGGAACACCCGAGGGCGATGGCGCTGGTTGGAGGCTACTCCCTTAGGCGCCGGCAGCACCTCAGCGCACCCGACGTGCGTTTGTACTTCTGCTGACTGCCCGCCCTCCGAAATCCAACGATTGAGATCGCGGCCGTCCGGCGACTTCTCGACAGGCCGAAGGCGAGGACCAGCGCAGGGACCGAGTGGCTATTTGCCATCGACGGGTCTGCAGCCTGGGGCCGGGAGGCGCCCTGCGCCGGCAAGGTGTGGGAGGCCGAGTTAGCGGAGCTCGCGCCGGAAAACAGTCAAAGTATCGACTACACGGAAGCAGTAAGCAGTCAGGAGGCGAAGGGCAGCACTGTTGCCGGGGTCGATGTAGGCAACCACGCGCTGTGCACCCGTGTCCTCAGCCAGTGCGAGGCACTGATGCAGCAAGCGGCCGCCAAGCCCCAATCGTCGCCGGTCGGGACAGACGTGCAGGTGCCAGAGCAACGCCGTGCCGTCCACCGGCGCGAGCAGCACCGCATCGGCCAAGGCCTTTCTGCCTGAGCTGATGCGCACCCGCCAACCACTCCCACCGCGGAGAGGAATAACTGCCACAGGAAGTTCACGGTCGGGGAGTGGCACGGACTCGAGGTCGTCACGGAGGCTGTCCAGACCGTCCACGAGCAGGTAGCGCTGGGAGGTATGCGGGACGAAGTACGCGGCCAGGAGCGCGTCGACGACGACGGCCTGGCGCCGCACGGTTACGCCCGGCACCCCGGCTGGCGCTGACAGCCCGGGATAGGGAAACGCATACACACAGCGCTCGCCCAGAATACGGCGGGCGTGAGCAAGCAGCGCCCGGGGCACAGCCGAGTCTTCCGCGCAGAGCCAGTGGATCAACCCTGCGCCGTCGCAGGGCCGGACGGAAAGGCACACCCCGCCCTGCACCGTTCCGTTCGTGTCCACGGCCACATGGACGGCTGACTGAGGTGGAGACGGTGGCTGCTCGTTCGATTCGACGTGCAGAGCACGATCACCCGGCAGCAGGGTCCGGTTCAGCAGCGCTAGCAGCGGAGATAGATCGTCAGGCCTGTATGGGCGGATCACCACACGTGTGGCGGCGCTCACGGGGGTTTGCTCCATCTGGATCTCCAGTGCCGTGCATACGCACCAGCTGTAGGCGCCCAGGCAGCGGGCCATTAGGCGGGGACGGGCTGGCCGTCAGTTGCATTCCGCTCGGCGTGGAAGCTGCTCGTGGCCGAGACGTGGTGTGGGATCAGGTTGCCTACCTGCACGCTCCCGCAAACAACGCGGCTTCTGGCTGCGTCAGATGACGCGCTGCAGCTGGCAGGGAATCCTCGGCCAGCGAAATGACCGCACTTCCAGCCAGCCGTCACGGACTGGTGTCAGGACCTGGAGCTTGTTGGGATGCAATATGTAGGCCCATTCTGCGCCGACCTCTTTCGCCTCCACTGGGTCCAGCGCCCACTCCTTGTGCTGAGGCTGCATGCCGTGGCAGTAACACTGGTTGCCGCGGTAACGGAAGCCGTCGCCCTTGAAGCCGGCGGGGAGGCGGAAGTCCTGGCCCAATCGGTACCACCCCGCCGGGTGCGCGTCGATCAGATATTCCTGCGCCTTCTCGACGTTCCCACGGAAGTGCATGGCCACGGCCCGCAGGATGAGGTTGGACTGGCGCCCTGGATGGCCACCGCTGACGCAGTAGCGGCCGATGAGCTTCTTACCGACGGGCTTGGCAATATAGGACGTGGACATGGCGACCTCAGGGATGAGAAGCGGTCCCGGGAAGCGCCTCGTGGACTGGCCTGTGGCACCTTGGCCGGGATTTTTGAGGCGCTGCCCGGCTGAGAACTAATTGAATCATTGCTCGCAAATCGGTCGACTGTCCCTAGGGGATCCCCCTAGGGCTTGCCCTGGGCGTCCCTAAATGCGCGCCGTCGGCATCTCACCCATCGAGGGACGGGATCGAGCTGCTCAACACGGTGACCGCTTCATCGGGCCAGGTCACCCGGGACCTCGAGGAAACAAAGACTCGGGCAAAGCGCTGGGCGACCCGTGACGATTCGCCTGCACGTCAGGTGCCATGGCTGATCTTGACGGTGGTGCGGACCTGTGGGGACCCTTGACTCCGGGCTCGAATCGGCTTGAGGGTATGCCGCCAGCACTGTGCCAGCAGCTCTCGCGGGAGGAGGCCACACCCGGCGTCCTGGAGTAGAGCAGTCGGAACGGCGGGGGTCGACTGCACCGATAGCGTCCGTACTGTCCGGCTTGGCGTCCTGCTCGGCACAGACCACGCCGGGCCGGCGCGGCGGCGAACTGCCGTATCGATCCGTCTCATGCCCGGGCCGAGTCGGTTACTGTTCGTCGCCCCCGAGGGGGAGTAGCGCGGCAGGCTGCTGCCTAACAGTGGGCCTCGAGACCTGGTGCATCTGCGTAGGTGGTACACCTCCGCACAGCTCGCCGGCGGCCTCGGCATCTGCACGTGCTGGTGAGCCCGGTCCCGACCACGTCTTGTTCGAAAACGCCGAGCGCAACCGGTCGGAAGTGCCGGGCCGACCACTCCCGGAAGCGCGGTTGAGGAGGCGCGCGGCTAAGTGTCGTGGCGGATCTTCTCCGGGGCCCGGCGCAGTGCACCGGATGCCGTCCGCCGCTGCAGCCATCCGCACCCGAAGCGGAGGTGCTGACAGGCTCACTTGCTCCAGAGACCCCGGCGCCGCCACAAGGCAGACAGGTCGGTACGGGTTGACAGGTCTGCCTCTGAGGGAATCGACAGCGGTCCCCGTCCTTGCCTTAAGTGCCGCCCTTCGGCTCGAGAGAGACGCCATCCTGGGCTATCCGCCCACATCTCCAGTCAGGTGTCTTGATTATGCTGAAGGATAAATCGGAGTACGCCGAACTCCTCACTGCTCTGGGTCGTGACCATGTGTGGGTGAACCTGTCATTCATGACGGATCCGACCGACAATGAGCAGATCTGGAGAGACTTTCTCTCGTACATTCAGGAGAACGGCTACCTGCTGGGTGATCTGCTCCTTGACGTAGTGGACTATAGCGAGACGGACAAATGGCCGTCCTTCTTCCAGCTTTCCCTTACTGTGGATGTGCTGGATTGGAAAGACTGGGGAGACAAGTTCCGCGGATGGCAAGCTCGGCCCCCGCTCGAGACTCCAGGCGCGGAAGATTGGCGCGTCTGGGAGTTTCAGTTCCCGGAGGCACCTGGAGACTGGCGTACGCCGAAGAACTGGGAGCAGGCGGGAGTGTGGCCGACTGATGACATTCACCCTGACCTTCTGTGGGACTCCAGCCGCGAGATGTTCTACATGCAGGACCCCCAATCAGGTTTGTATAGCTTTACCACGAATAAGTCCGACTGGATGTCCCAGGATGAAGCCGACCAGATCGTGGCAGGTCAGGACGCCAGCAGTATTCTCGACAACGGCTATGACGGGGAGTCACCCCAGCCGGCGTCGGAATATGCCGAGGAATTCTTCGAGACTCACACACCCGCCGAAGCCGTCGAGGCCATTCTCCGGACCCTCTCGGCGTCATGGACGAGCTGATACCCGATGGTATATCACGGACAGTCCAGTTTCCTGCCGCATGAAGGATGAATGCGATGAGTACGCCACCCTACTCTGACTTGAACAGCTCTGCTGAGAAGGTTCCCGACCCGGCCCAGGTCGCCAGAGTCCTGAAGAACAAATACGGGATCGTGCTGGTGTACAGCAACATGGACCAGTACAAGCAGGAAATGATGGAACTCCGCGACGAACTCATGCGGGCGGACCGGGTCCGTCAGGACTGCAAAACCTGTGAAATGGACTGGAGCCATGCCACGCAGGATTATATGCAGAAGTGGAAATCTGTAGAGAGTGCGCGCACGGAATTCAGAAAAGGTTCTGCCGGCCCGTTCGTCGATACTGCAGTCGCGTACTTGCGTGCACTGAACGAAGCCAAGCGGTCAGCGGAGTCTTTCACGAAAATTGCAGACAGGGCCATGAAGCTCAGCGCGGAAGCGGAAACATTTCGTCAAACCACAATGCCACCCATCCCAGATGCCCGCAGGATGGCCGGTGAACTCCACCGACGGTACAGTGGGCAAGCTGCCAAGACGCTCTCCCTCATGGCAAAGACTGCGAAAGACGGGGCCTTGGAGGTTCCAGCTGCAGCGAGAGCAGAAGGCCAGGCTCTGGCAGGTAAGTGGGCCACACTCAAAGCGGCCCTCACAACATCCGCGACCAATGCGGCGCACGCATACCAGGCTTACGTGGACAATCCCAACGAAATCTTGGCGAAAAAGCTCCGCAACGCGGCAGATCAGCTCGCCACAAAGGTCACAGAGAACGGCGCACATAGCGACTTGATGGACTCGATCACGAGGCTCAAAAACGCGAGCAAGGCTTTGTCTCGCTACGGTGCCCCGGAAGTGCCAGCTGAACTAACTGAGGCCTCCAAACAGCTGGAGGTATTCCGGAAGCAAGCGGGGTACTACAAGACCAAGGCCAACGCGACCCTCCAGCCAGCCAGGCCGGGACAAAGCATCACGCCGAAAGTCGCAGAGCAGGAAAACAAATCTAAACCGGTCTCGTCGGCCCCGCGCTCAAACGCAGGCCCTTCCGCCGTCCGGAAGCCGCCTGCTCCAGTCACGGAATCCATGTTCGAGATCAAATCTCCGGATGGCAGCATCGAAACAATGCGCATCAACCACACGCGCCCCCTTCATGGGGTACTCAAAGAATCCTGGGACTTGATTTATCGCGCAGATGCCAGCCGTACCAGCTATTCGGCACGCAACGGAGTTCCTGTGTTCCGACTCTCTCCTGGCGACTGGACTGCGAAGAACCAGGGGTCCGTAAAGGAAATGCAAGCGAAAGGTGCGGAGCTGTCCTTCGTTACTCTCGGCGGCACCCTGTACGTTTGTCCCGTCAGTCATGTAGATGTCGAATGCTACACCTTCATTCAGCGCTTTATCAGTGATATCTCCGGGCGCCTCAAGAGCGTGGAAAGGAAGGGAAATATAAGCGTGGGGACCATCACTAGAAAATACAAGTTCGGCCTCAATGGTGATTACTTCGAAGTGAAGGCGGCCGACGACGAAGTGTACGAAAAGGTAGCTGAAGTTGTAAGCAAGGCCTTCCCGAAACGGAAGGTGAAGCGTGCTCCTGAGCCGGACTAACGCAAATGATCGGCGCTCTGGTTGGGTCTCCACTCCTCCGGAGTGGAGATCTGATGCGTTCTCACTCGCCAAAAGAGGCGATCTAGTGGGTTCGTTTGGCGATGGCTGGTTTGTCCGGGCTAGAGTAGGCGAATTGTGGCCCCCCGATGATCAAAAGTACGCCCCGGGCAGTACCCGGCCTCGGCAGGTGAGGGGATTGGCGCCACCGGCTGGGCTCCCTTGCCCGTCCTGTGCTTCGGCGGAGCCACCACGCTGGTCAGCATCGCCCGGCTTGCCGTGAAGCCCACCCTCGAACTGCGGCCACGGACTGGGCCTCCCCACGCCCCAAGCTCCGCGAGCTCTTCGCGATGCCAGGCCAAGCACGGAACCGTGCTGGTCGTGGTCGATCAGCCGGCCTCGATCGGGGCCTTACCTTTGGCGGTCGCACGGGGCATGGGCTGCCCGGTTGCCTACCTGCCGGGGCTGACGATGCGGCGCCGACCTCTGCCCGGGCGAGGCGAGAACGGACGCGAGGGACGCGTTCATCATCGCGGAGGCGGCCTGCGCGATGCCTCACACGCTGCGGGCGATCGACGGCGAGGACGAGACGATCGCCGAGCTGGAGATGACCGTCGGCTTCGACGACGACGTGGTTGGCGAAGCGACCCGCGTCGCCAACCGGCTCCACGGCCTGCTGAGCCAGATCCACCCGTCGCTGGAACGGGTGTTGGGGCCTCGATTGCAGCGCCCGGCCGTCCTGACGCTGCTGGAGCGGTTCGGGTCCCCGGCCCAGATCCGCAAGGCCGGACGGCGGCGGCTGGTCACCCTGCTGCGGCCGAAGGCTCCGAGGATGGCCGCGCGGCTGGTCGAAGAGATCTTCGCCGCGCTGGACGAGCAGACCGTCACCGTTCCGGGCATCAAGGCTTTGGGAAAGTACTGCCGTTGCAGTCCGTTCCGTTCTCGTTCGAGCCTGGCGGGGCCGCAGAAGTAGACCGGGATGTCGGTGGCCAGGGTGGCGCGCAGATGCAGGAGCATGACGTAGCGGGTGCAGCGTTCGACCAGAATGCCGATGGCCGAGGCACCGTTCTTCCCGATGATGAGGCCGCCTTCCCAGTGCCCGGGGATGTCCGATCCGCCGCTTCCGCGGGCCGTTCGATGATCATGACCATGGGGGCGGAGAGGCGGGGCTGGCGTTGCTGGACCTGGCGCCGGGGTTTGCGGCGGACGCGTCCAGATCGCAGGGCGTGTGCGACTCCCCGCCGCAGCTCGCCGCGGCCCTGGACGTAGAGGGCCTGGTAGATCGTCTCGTGGCCACGTGCATCTCCGGCCGGCCGAGGAACTGGACCCGCAAAGCGTGGCGGATCTGTTCCGGGCTCCACCGCAGCCCCAGATGCTTCTGGATGAAGTCGCGTAACTGCTGGTTCAGGGCGATCTTGCAGGGCTTGGGGCGGGGACCGGCGCCGCATCAGCACGGCCCTGGGCGGCATGCGGCCGGTAGTACCAGGTGCGGTAGTCATGCAGCCGGTCCGGTTGCGGCGGATCTCGGGGCTGGCGGTGGAAGGGCTTCGGCCCAGCTCGGCCGCGATCCGCCGGATGGTGGCTTTCTCTCGCAGCCGGTCGGCGATGTGGATGCGTCGTCCTCGCGCAGGTATCGGGAGGGGCCGCAGGCCTCTGCTGCCGGCCTGTGTCCCGGTGGCAGTGGTCTGCGGCCCCTTGTCGGCGTACACGTGAACGTGCATGGCCGCGTACGGATGAACGTGCAGAGTTCCTGATGTGCTGAGGTTCAGGGTTAGGCACTCTGCTGCCTGTTGGTCGAGGTCGCAGAGATGGAGTGGCCGTGGTCCTGGATCCGCAGCGTTGGCTGGAACTACGGCGTTTTCGTGGCCTGGTTGAGTCCGGAGCCATGAGCCTGACCGAGGTTGCCAAGGAGACGGGCCTGAACTGGCGGACGGTCAGCAAGTACCTGGCAGCCGACGGACCTGCCGCTCCTCCGCGCCGGTCGCCGAACGGCAGGTCACGGGCCAGGGTGATCGACGAGTTCGCGCCGCTGGTCGACTCGATGCTGCGGGCGGAGATCCTGATGAAGGCCGCCGTGATCCACGAGCGGCTTGCGGCGGAGTACGAGTTCACCGGCAACTACCAGCGGACCAAGCTCTACGTCCAGGAAGCCCGGCCCCGGATCGCCGAGGAGCTCGGCATCACGCCGAATGAGCTGGCGAGCATGCACCGCCGTTTCGAGGTGATCCCCGGCGCCCAGGCCCAGGTGGACTGGGGCGACGAGGGCAAGATCCTCGCCCACATGGGAATCCCGAAGGTCTACTCCTTCCACATGACGCTGTCGTACTCGCGCGACCCGTTCTGCTGCTTCACCACGAGCCAGGATCTGCAGACGTTCTTCGACTGCCACCGCCGCGCGTTCGCGCACTTCGGCGGCGTCCCGATGACGATCGTCTACGACCGCACGAAGACCGTCGTGCGACGCCACGTCGCCCCAGGTGAGGCGGTTCCGCTGCACCCGGAAGCGGTCGGGTTCGCCGGCCACTACGACTTCGACATCGACGTCCTGGCCGCCTACCGGCCCACGGGCAAGGGACGTGTCGAGCGGCAGGTTCTGATCGTCCGCGACCACGTCCTGTCCGGTCGGTCCTTCTCCTCCGTCGAGGAGATAGACGCCGCCTTCGCCGCATGGGTCCCGCAGCGGCGGGCTCAGGCCCACAGGACTCACCAGCAGATCATCGGTGAGCGGGCGGCCCGTGATCACGTGGCTCTCAAGCCTCTTCCGCCGACCCCTTATCTGGTGGCTGAGCGGCACCTGCGGCCGGTCGGCAAGGACTGCCTGGTCGCCTTCGGCGGCAACCTCTACTCGGTGCCGGCCCGCAGGGTCCGCCCCCGGCAGCTGGTGGAGATCCGGGCCACGAAGTCGCAGATCATGCTGCATTCCACCATGGCCGACTCAAGCGGCGAGACGTTGCTGGCGACCCACCCGCGGGCGATCGGCCGCGGGGTCCGCGTCGTCGAAGAGGCCCACTGGGACGGCCTGCCCGCGGGCAAGGGACGCCGGACCACCACCGGTGATGCTCTCCCGCAGCCCCGTCGTGAGCGTCCTCGGGGCGAGGAATCAGGGCCTTGGCGGGCTCTGCTGAACCGGGCTGCGGCCACCCATATCGAGGTCGGTCGCCGTCCGCTGTCGGTCTATGACGAGCTGACCGGAACCCGCCCCTTCACCACCCACCCGAGCGCGAGGGAAACGTCTTGAGCGAGCTGGTCTCCACCCGCATCCGCGACACGGCCGGCAAGCTCGGCCTGCCCCACCTCGCGGAAACCATCAGGGAGTACACCCGTCGGGCCGACGAGGGGAAGATGGGCTACCTCGACTTCCTCGACCTGGTGTTGTCCGAGGAGCTGGCTGTCCGCGATGACCGCCGTTTCCGCCAGGGCCTGCGGCTCTCGAAGTTGCCGCACCATAAGACGCTCGACGAGTATGACTTCTCCTTCCAGCCCGAGCTCGACCCGCGGAAGGTCAAGGACCTCGCCACTCTCTCGTTCGTCGAGGGCAAGGCGAACGCCGCTCTGCTCGGGCCGCCGGGGGTCGGCAAGACACACATCGCCGTCGCCCTGGCGGTCGCGGCCTGCCGGGCCGGCTACTCGATCTACTTCACCAGCCTCGACGACATGGTCCGCAACCTCAAGGCCGCCGAGGCTGCCGGCCGTCTGACGAACAAGCTCGGAACCTACCTGCGGCCCGGCGTTCTCGTGGTCGACGAAGTCGGCTACCAGCCCCTCGAACGAGCTGAGGCGAACCTGGTCTCTCAGGTCATCTCCAAGCGCTACGAGAAGGGCTCGATCATCCTGACCTCGAACAAGACCTTCAGCGAGTGGGGCCAGGTCTTCGGCGACGAGGTCCTCGCCACCGCGATCCTCGACCGACTCCTCCACCACTGCGAAGTGATCTCCATCAACGGCCCCAGCTACCGACTCAAGAACCGCCTCCAGGCCATCGAGCGAGAGAACGACGTGGCCTGACCAGCTGTGATCAGGACACCGGGTCCTCGTCCGGCGGGATGAACGCGTCGGCACTATCGGCATCCTCGACATGCCCCTGGGCATCGACCGTGATGGCTGTCGCCCGCCCCTGCGACGTGATGAGCCAGGCCAGCACCTGTTCCGTCAGCGGCGTTCCACCCGGGCCCTCGTCCTTCCAGTGCACCCGCCACCCTCCGCCAGGCACTGCGGCCACGACCTGGTCGGCTCGCTCCAGGTGGGAGAAGTCCTCGTAGTCCGTCACCGGACGCAGGGCACCACGCTTGGGATCGACGACCAGGGCTGTCCCGGTCGCCTGGTCCCAGCCCTCCACACGCACCATGCGGCCGATCTCGGTGTCGGTGCCGTTGAAGATCGCGGTCCAGCCGGTCTGATTGAAATAGCGAAGAGACACCGCTCCATCATCTCGAACCACGACGCTCGCGCTTCACAGGACTCTTTGCTCTGCACGTTCATCCGTACGCGGCTCTGCACATAGGCGAGTACGCCGACACCCCTGCCCGGCCGGTACCGTCCGGCAGGCTTCCTTGTTGCTGTAGCCCTGCTGCTGAGCCGGAAGTATGCGCCCCGTTCCCGGGACAGCGGCTTCCGGCCCTGCGGCTTAGTCCGGTCCTCTCGGACCTCGAACTCCATGCCACCCATCAGCGGGGCGTTGCTACGACCGCTAGAACTCAAGCATTCTGGTCATCACAGCAACCAGAAGAAGCTCCGCCGTCAGGCGCGACACCTGCCCTGACGCGAGAGCAGGCTCCACCACGCATCCGTGACAGGGCGAGGGGACCCCTCCGTAGCATCGCCATGGGCCTTAGCCGCCAGCCGGGCAGGACGAACATCGTGACCGCCACTACCGGTCACGAACCGACCATGCGCTCCGCCTGCTCGACCTGAAACGGGAGAACGCATCAGCCTGCCCCGCAGCCCAGCACGCCGCGTGTGCTGGGCGGGCTCGTGTCCGCCGGGGCCAGACCCATTCCACCGTCTCGACCTGTGGAGAAGCACAGGCACTACGAAGACGCTCAATAGTCAAGGTCGAGCTGGCTTATGTATTCCGCTACATCGTCCGGGATGTCTCCATCTTCCTCTGCCAACCTTTGTAGATTACGCGATATTACGTCGCGAACCGTCTCGCTGGCAGCCGTTATGAACTCAGGCTCATAGTAAGCCTTGCGGTACTCCGGCGTGGACGAAATCCAGGAATTGAAAAAGGCTTCCTCTCCGGTTTCGGAAATTTCCCACTCTCCCACCCTTCCATACACCCAGGCGTTTATCCGCTCATCTTTCATGAGGGCGGCTTGCAGTGCGTCATCCAGCGCCTGGAAATACGGCCAAGTGGCATCTGGGTCGTCATTGACAGATTCCCAGAGTTCTTCTACCGCTTCTTCCAGCTCGGCGATAACAGTTTCATCATGATCGGTACCATAGGCCGAAGAGTTCGGAGCCGTCGAATCGGACAGTTCAGAGAGGCAGGGGAGGTAGTGGAACTGCCCGCTTCCTATAACCTCCGGATCGGCAAGAATTCCGTTACAGGTGTGCTTCCCGCTCTCGTCGAGGCACTCGTCAGGAGTGTCCGCCTCGCAGAACTTTCGAGATTCTGAAACAAATATTAGATTCGCACTCGCATGTGCTGCGTGCCTCGTGAGCTGTTCATCTTCTTCTGTGTATTCAGGAGTGGTTTCATAGTTGCGCACATAACACGGCCCGACGGCCTGCCAAACCGATCCTCGAGCGGCATCCTCACCAAGAATGAGGAGCGACAGTCTGTAGTCGACGTCCTCTCCCTCCACCGCGTGAAAATGAATTGTCACCCCTTCGGGAACTTTTGCGTCCGGAGTGGAGTCTGAGTAGGCTCCGTGTCCCACTACGAATGTGGCCATTTCTCCTCCAGATTGAGATTACCGATATATTCTCATTGATGAGTCAATTATGTGAATGCCCAAAAGGGAGGGCAGGGAGGCAAAAACAGGGCCCCTTGATGCCGGTGAGGCTCACTCCTGCTGGCTGGAGATAGCCCTGCTCGCCCTGGACCTGACGGGCATGATGCCCATGCCCGTCAACGGGAGGTGCGCCTGGTTCTTACACGACTGCCTAACCGCTGGCGTCCGTACCAGGCATCATCCAGCCGCCCGGCCGTGGCTGCTCGTCGGCGGTCCTGTCGAAGGTGTTCGTCGCAAGGGGATCGCAACTGACAGTGCTGCCTTCCCCGCGACAGCTGTCCCACGGGGGCGATGCTGACCGGCTAACGGTCCCGGCCAGCTCACCAAGATCCGTACATGTTCTGCCACGGAATGCTTTCCATGGAGAAGACGTAGTCGACTTCACGTACCGACCAGCATTGAGAGAAACCCTGCAGGAGGGAGTCCTTGACGGATGAGTCATTCACTGCCTCGGTGCAGAACACTTCGAGTTTCTTGGACTCGGTCGTGTCGGTGCTGACAGTGATAACACGCACAGTTCCCATGATGACGGAATTGAGTCCGCTGGAAGAATCCGGGGAGTCAGGTACGGAGTCGCAAAGGTAAAGGTCTGTCTCGTTGGAACCCCGAACCAGCGCAAAATAGATGTACTTGTTGACCGCCTGCTCGATTGCGTCGGTGGGAGTCAGGGCCAGGTCCCGCAAGTATTGAATGTATTCAAGGCCGCTGGTGGTCATGTCAGGGTATTCCCCGTACTCCTCCGACCAGTCCGATGAGCTGCTGGTGTCATCGAATTCGCTCATGGGCTCCTCCTTATTTGCCGGGAGTCGCTGTTGTAGAACGATGTGCTACAGCGACACCCATAAATTCCGGCGCACGTCGTTCGTCATGTGTCCGGGCCGGTGTGCAGTTCCTCTCCGAGTGAAGCGAAGTCTCGGATCCTTCGGATGGGCCTATAGGGCAATTCAAGGAGCAGGGTTTATGGCGCGTCAGGCGCCCCTGTCGGAGCGGGCGATTTGTGCAGGGCCGGGCGCTGGACCCCGAGTCTGCGTCCGGCCTGCAGAGGCGGCCTCCCCTTCGCGTACATCGAAGAGGACTCTCTTAAGGATCAGAGAGGGAAGCAGCTCATCCCCTTCTTGGCTCCGCAACGGTGGGGGACCGTAGTGCCGCCAGAGTTGTGACTGTGCTGCGGACACTTCAGGAAGACGGGCTCAGGAAGGTCTCAGTGAGATGATCACTGTGACGTGCTGATACCAGTAGGGGTGGCGCCGACGGACGGCGGTCGGTGCTCTCCGCGTCAGCGGACCGGTCGTGGTGAAGGAAGGCCCCGGCACAGAGCTGCGGCGGGGGGTCCACCAGCGCTGCTGGTCCTGTCCAGGAGGCGCCGCGCAGCACACAGCGGTCATCAGGGAGTTACACAGATGCTGGTGCGAAACCTTCCCGTTTGACGGTCACCTTGCGTCTTTCAATGTCCGTCGCTTCCTGATCGGCGCAGTCGCCCGGGAGTGGTGTTGAGCTGTTGGCGGAGCAGCGTGGCGAGGGTGGATGCGTTCTCGTATCCGACCCGGCGAGCGACGGCTTCGGTGGAAAGGTCGCTGGTGCGGAGCAGGTGGATGGCCTGTTCGAGCCGTATGGCCTGGGCGAATCGCAGCGGCGAGACCCCGACCGCTTTGTGCACGGCCCGCTGCAGCGTCCGCTCGCTCACACCGACGGCTTTCGCGGCCTCAGCGACAGGCGACGGCTGACTGAGGTGGCTTCGTACCCAGTGCTCGAAGGCGCTGACAGTGGGGTCGGTGCGGGCAAGGTGGCTGGGGATGGCGTATCCAGCCTGGCTGGGCCGGTCGTCAACGACCAAGTATCGAGCTGTGAGCTCGGCGAGTGCCGGGCTGGCGTGCCGCACGAATGCCAGAGCGAGGTCGAGGTGGGCCATCGCGGCACCGGCAGTGGTCACGTTTCCGGCGTGGGAGAGCATGCGGCTCTCGTCCAGGGTGACCTGGGGGTATCTCTGCCTGAAGGCGGGAGCCAGCCACCAGCTGGTGGTTGCGCTCAGCCCGTCGAGGACTCCCGCCTCAGCGAGGAGGAAAGTACTTGTGCAGGCCGCGGCGAGCGGTATGCCGCGGGCCCCGGCCTGACGGAGTATCTCGCGTTCGGGCGCGCGTTCTGGCGCAGCCACCCAGTCGACCAGCGCGTCGGCCATCTTGGGGCCGGCTCCAGGCACGACGAGGAGACTGGGCGCAGGGACGCTGTCAGGGGAGACGGCTTCGACCAGGTGACCGCAGGCGCTGCGCACGGCGCCCCGGCCGCTGACCAGGGTCAGTTCCCAGCGCGGAGGAGGATGGGGCAGCTCGGTTCTCAGCTCGTTGGCCATCTGCAGCACGTCGAGAACCGTTGCCAGGCCGGAATCAAATAGACCGTCAGTAACCAAGATGGACACGTTCATGGCGGGAACAGTAAAGCATTCGACGGATCCGCCGCTGACGATGGTTGCTCAGCCGCCCATACAGTGGGCGTGTCGAACCGGGTCGCGTCAGCCGTGATACCGCTTCATACCGGCTACAGCAAGGAGCCAGCATTGACCGCCGCCGTTGCCCAGGTGACCGGGGTCGGCCTGAATTCGTGGATCGAGGCCAATCCTGCGCACGCTTGCAAAGACGAGAGACTCTTCGTCGATGCTTTCGCGGGCTCACAGGGAGATCCCTACCGTTATCTGGTTCGCACTGTGCCTCGGCCCGGTAATGTTCGGCTTCTTCGACGGGCGTGGCAATGATGATGTCCGCCACGCTTATCATGAAAGTCGCATCGTGGCCGCAGTGACGGACAAGACCCGCAGCTACTCGATACACACCCAGGACCTACGGTGCACGTCTTGACCGCTGAGTTCCCTGACTGACCATTCATTGCCGGTCGGAATTGGGATGGCGGACTAGATTAGCTGAGTGCTGCAAATGTACACCGGCCTTCGCTACGGCACATGCACGGATCACTGCCGGAACAGAAATGCTTCATGGCTACTGGCCACTCCGCTACTCGTAGTTAGGAGTTCCATGAACAAGATTTCACTGCGCCGCCTTCTCGCTGTAGGTACGGCCGCAGGCTCCGCCTTCCTGCTCGCCGCTTCACCGGCGTCTGCGTACGACTACACGCCGACCGAAGCGATGATCCTCTCGTGGCGCCCCAACGGGGTAAACACCAACGCGCAAGCGATGGACTACTGCCGAAAGGTGGGAATCGGAACCGGGGAGAGACAGTGCCGGATCGTCTCATTCTACGAGACCAACCGGGAAAGCGTTGACCTCAACTACAAGAGACGCGTCAGCGAGTATGTCTACTCCTGTCCTGGGGTGAGCGGTACGACGTCAGTGTCCTTCACCAACACGCGCACGGCGTCATTCAGCACCGGGACGACCGTCAGTACGTCGCTGTCCGTCGCCGTCAAGGTCGCCCCCTTCGGTGTCGGCACCGACGTCTCCCTCACGTTCGGAGTCGCACAGTCGTTCAACTGGTCCTGGGGATCCATGAGCTCACAGACCCACACCTATGGCATCAACACGAGCCCGGGGTGGGTGAACTGGATCGACTACGCAGTCGATCACGGTACCGCACGCGGAATCCTCACGGTGGATGTTCCCGCTGAACTCAGCACCAACCCCTACCGGATGCGGGGCGGCCAGTTCCAGTTCCCCGAGAAGATCACCGGTGACCTTACGAAGCCGAATACCCCAGACGCAGAGATCCTGCAGAGGCGCGGCTTCGTCCTCAACGGACGGCCCATGACCGTCGGCGAAAAGGAGCAGTGCGGCGCTGGGGGACAGTTCCCCACCGCGCCGCCCAGCACGCAGCTCGGCAAGGTCCTTGGGACTGCGTGACAACAGCTGACACGGTATGCCGCATCGTGGGTGAATGACGAGCGGCAGGCTGGCATCAGGAACACTTCGTGGTTCCGCCCTTGTTAGGGAGGCTCCGGAAACCACGAAGTCGGGCGCAGGTCCTCTTGCCACCTCCCCCCGGGCAGGACCGAGCCCATGCCGTGCCCGGGTCCGTGGCTGGACAATCTCCAGTCCCGGACCCGGCCATGGTAGGCAACTGTGTCAACGCCAAGGGCCGCACACGAACAGCGCCCGGCCCATGATCGGAGGACGATCGACCCGGCCATGAACACAGGAAGGTGGCCAACGCCCGACTCCGAGAAAGACATCGAGATGACAAACGGTACGAATCGGCCTCAGGGCACGTAAACGCAATGACGATCCGCTTCGATCCTGTGGGCTGCTTCGCTGAAGTCACCGAAGAGCATGGTGAGCGTCTCAACCCGATGCCGGCCGGCCACCTGCCGCTGATCGGACAGCCCGCGGACACTGCGGCGATAGACGAGACAGCGGCGCTGCTGTCGGGGTCCAACGACTGGCCCGATGCCCTGTCGGCCGCCAGCCCACCCCGGCACCGCACAGACCGACCGCGAGATTGCGCGGTCATCTGGAGTTGATCGGCGAGGGCGAGACAAAGGCCGATGGCCCGGCGAAGAGGGGTATCCCTTGAGTCGGCACAGCGAGCAGGGGATCCAGATCCCTCGCCCCTCCCACACCGCGCACACCCTTCACTGACCCGGAGGACCAGCATGGTCGCCATGGCAAGCAGACATCAGGATCGAGCGCTGAGTGCCGCGTTCGCGACGTGCATCAAGCGTCATGAATCGGTCCCAGGCCGTATTGCCGACGGTGACGCCTCTTGGCCGCAGCGACTCCGCCCAGCTCTTCGCACCCACCTCATCCAGTGGGGCTGCGGGGACCTGGTCGAGACTGCCGAGCTGCTCCTCACGGAGCTGCTGACCAACGCCCTTCGCCACGCCGCCGGACCGGACGTCCTGGTCCGCGCCTACCTCCGCGGCAGCGAGTGCGTGATCGAGGTGAACGACGGATCCCCTCGTCGCCCGGAGCTACGGTACGCCAAGCCCGACGACGAGAGCGGCCGCGGACTTCTCCTCGTTGACGCCCTTGCCTGCTCATGGGGCACCAGCGACGACGGCGCCACGACCTGGTGCACCCTCCCCTCACCGAAGGAACCAGCGACGATGCCCCCCCGCACCTGCTGAGCAGGTCCTACAATGAGGCGCGCCTCCAAACGCACCGGGCAGATCGGATGCACATACCTGCACTCCGCACGCGATGACTCTTCCCGCTTCGCCTACACCGATGCTTGAGCGAGGAGAAGGCCATCACCGCCGTCGCATCTTCATCCCACCACATCGCACCGGTATGCCGCTGTCTCACTGGTAGTGGTGCCTGCCCTGATGCGCCAGCCCAGGGGACCCGTGGACGCACACCATGCTTGCTATGGGCGGCGCCGGGGCCGGTTCAATTCCGGGTGACGGTCGTGGCGCGCTCATGAAGGAGCATGAGCACGGATGTCGTGCGTGATCGGCTCGCCCCGGCGGAGCGCCGGTCGCGCCCCGCGAGAACGAGCGGGAGTCGGCGACCTCCTAGTACTCCAGCAGCGGATCGTGTCCTGAGCTGGTGTGGTTCGTTGTCCGGACATGGTGGGGATGACGGATGGTGTGGCTTGGGCTGCGGAGTTGGAGTCGATGTTCGCGCGGGTGGCGGGCCGGTTCGCCCGGGCGGATCTGCGGTGGCGGATGCGGGACTATCTGCGGGGACTGCTGGCGCCGGTGGCGAGGAAGAATGGCTGGCAGCTGGCTGAATACGCAGGTCACAGGACCCCGGACGGCTTTCAGAGGCTGTTGAACTCGAGTGTCTGGGACGCGGACGCGGTCCGTGACGACGTGCGTGATTACGTCGCTGAAAGGCTTGGTCCGGGCGGGGTTCTGATCATCGACGACACCGGATTCATCAAGAAGGGATCCACCTCGGCGGGGGTAGGCCGGCAGTACACCGGCACGTCGGGGAAGATCGACAACTGTCAGATCGAGTGTTCGCCGCCTATGCCACAGCTCGTGGACGGGCTTTGGTGGACCGGGAGTTGTATCTACCCAAGGCCTGGACATCGGATCGGGAACGCTGCCGGGCGGCGAAGATCCCCGACGAGCGACAGTTCGCGACGAAGGGCGAGCTCGCCGAGGCGATGGTCACCCGCTGTCTGGCCGCTGGATTGCCCGCGGCGTGGGTGACGGCGGACGAGGCCTACGGCCAGGAATGGAAGTTCCGCCGTCTACTTGAAGAGCTCGGCGTCGGCTACGTCGTCGCGGTTCCGAAGTCTCAGCAGGTCAAGGGCCTGGCGGGGTTCTGGAGAATCGACGAGCTGATCGCCCAGGCACCGGAGGACGCCTGGAAGAGGATCTCCTGCGGCGACGGTGCCAAAGGCCCGCGAGTCTACGACTGGGCCAGCGCGAAGTTGCCGGCGATCGGCTTCTTCGATGGGGACACCCCGACGCACAACCGCTGGGTGTTGGCCCGCCGCAGCCTGGCCCGGCCGGACGAGATCGCCTACTACTTCGCATACGCGCCACTGGCCTGCACCGTTGCCGGCCTCGCGAGGGCGGCCGGAATGCGGTGGGCGATCGAGGAGTGCTTCCAGGCCCCCAAGAACGAGTGCGGCCTGGACGAGTACGAGGTCCGCCGCTAAGTCGGCTGGTACCGGCACATCACCCTGGCCATGCTCGCCCACGCCTTCCTCGCCGGCCTGGCCGCCGACGAGACGCTAAAGGGAGCAGAAACGACCCCACCAGCATCGTCACCCTCACCGTGGAAGAGATCCGAAGGCTCCTGGAACATCTCCTGCCCCAGACCAGAACCCAGCGCGACCCTCGAGATCACGCACTGAACTGGTCCCACTGGCGCCGCCGACGCCAAGCCAACGCCCAACACAGCCACTACCTCAGAAGAACCAGCTCAGGACACGATCCGCTACTGGAGTACTAGGTCGTGTCCGTAAAGTGGATCGCTCGTTGCTCCGTTCATGGTGCGACGGCATGAGCTTACGGATGAGTCGTGGGCAATGATCGCTCCGTTGCTGGCGCCGGTCCCGCATGGGCAGACCTGTGCGGGACCGGCGCCAGGTCGTGAACGGGATCTTGTGGAAGCTGTCCACGGGTGCGCCTGGCGTGGCCTGGCCGTGGAAGACGGTCTACGAACGCTTCCGGCACTGCTCCGCCGACGGAACCTGGGACCGCCTCCTGGCCCATGTCCAGCAGCATTCCGACGCGGTCGGGCAGGTGGGCTGGACGATCGTCTCCGTCGACTCGACCACCGTCCGGGCCCATCAGCATGCTGCCGGGGCCCGAAAAGGTGCCTCTATGTCCTTTCGTTAAGCCGTAGTGGGTGTGGGCGGTTGGTAGAAGGCGCCGTCTCGGAGCATGGCGAACAGGAGGTCAATGCGGCGTCGGGCGAGCGCGATGAGGGCGACGACGTGGTGTTTTCCCTCGCGGCGTTTGCGGTCGCAGTAGGCGCGTGATTCAGGCTGAGGCAGCGAGGCGAACGTGGCGAGGTAGAAAGCCCGCTTCAGTTGTTGCCGCGTTTTGAGGGGTGTTCTCCACGGATGGATGAGCCGGAGTTCCGGGTCACGGGCGCCAGGCCGGCGTAGGCGGCGAGGTGGCCTGCGGTGGCGAAGCTGCTGCCGACGTCGATGAGGATGCGGGCGGCGGTCCTGATCCCGATGCCGGGCATGGAGATCAGGACCTGGGAAAGAGGGTGGGCGTCCAGGAGTTCCTCGATCCGGGCGGCGAGGAGTTTTCTCTGGCTGAAGGACGGCCTGGAGTGAGCCGGCGAGACTGGGGACGATCAGCGAGGCGGCGTCGGTTCCGGGGACGACGACGGTCTGCTCGTCGAGTGCGGTGAAGATGTCGTCGACCAGCCGCTCGGCCATGCGGGGCGCCTTCGGCCGTATCAGCGTGACCAGACGTCGCCTTCCTGCCTTGCGGATCGATGAACGCGTCCCGGGCGTCGGTCTTGGTCTCGCCGGGATACAAATCAGCGATCCGCCGCATCGTCAGGCCGGGTAAGTAGGCCACTTGGCAACCCGCATCGCGGGCAACCGCCAGTGGAAGGGCCCCGATGGAAGCCGGCTGATCGACTACCACCAGCACTTTCCCGTGCTTGGCCTGCAGTTTCTCGAACAGCTCCCGCAGCTGCGGTTCGCTGTTGGGAAGCGGCTTGTCGAACACCTTCTTCCAGCCCGGCTGACGGCGGTGGCGTGGGACGCGGAAGAAGTCCTCGACGACGTGAGTGGGTATGTCGTCGAGCATCTCGGTGACCGGGACGCGGTGTTGATCGTCGACGACACCGGATTCCTGAAGAAGGGGGTCCGGTCGGCCGGTATTCAGCGGCAATATTCCGGAACCGCGGCCCGGACGGAGAACTGCCGGGGTCTTCCTGGCCTATGCCGGTGCCCGTGGCTGCACGCTGATCGACCGGCGCCTGTATCTGCCCGCCTCATGGACCGACGATCGTGACCGGTGCCGTCGGGCCGGCATCGACGACGGGGGCGTCTTCGAGACGAAGGTCGCGATTGCCAGGGCGATGGTCCGCCGGGCGATCGAGGAGAAGATCCCCTTCGGGTGGGTACCACGGACACCGGCTACGGCTACTCGAAAAGCTGGCGGACCGAGCTCGAGCAGGCCGATGTCTTCCACCTCATGGCCACCACCCGGCACGACACCGTCGTCACCCGCTGGGCCATCGACCGTCCGGATCACGACCTGTTCCACGACCTGCCCAGGCAGAAGTGGAAGCGCCGGTCCTGCGGCAACGGCTCTCACGGCCCACGGGTCTTCGACTGGGCGAGAGTCGAGGTCAGGCCCTGGCACCGGGAAGACCGGCGGCATTGGGTGATCGCCCGCCGCAGTGTCAGCCGACCCGAGGGGATCTCCTACTACATTGCCTATTGCCCAGACGGCACCACCCTCGACCAGTTGATTCGCGTCGCCGGCAGCCGATGGGCCGTCGAGGAATGCTTCCAGTCCGCGAAGCAGGAATGCGGCCTGGACGACTACCAGGTCCGCCGCTACCCCGGCTGGCATCGCCACATGACCCTGGCCATGGCCGCCACGCCGGCGGCTTTGTCGAGCCGACGGGAGACCGGGTAGGCGCCCCTGGCGGCGGGCAGGGTGTAGGGGTTGCCCCAGGTCCACCACCACCCTTTTGGTGCAGCGGGTGAAGGTGAAGCTTGCTCATTCCGGTCCCCGTGGGAACAACTGCCGCAGGTGGCGTTCCGCGTTGGCCGTTGCTGCAATACGACGTCGAGCGGGAGCCGTTACCCATGATCCCGCCAGTTGCCGGTGATCATTGCACGAGTGCGTTCACCACCATCCGATCATGATCCGCGATCAAGGGCTGGGCCTCTCACCTCACACCGTGCACGAGCTCGCGAGGTGACCGTCTCTACGCGTCCGGGTCAGTGGTCTGGACATGACGTGGTGGCCCTGGGCTCGGGCGCGTAGGACTTGACAGGCTCCTGGGCCTGGGAGGCGCCCTGACTTGAGCGGGAACCAAAGCACCTCGGGAACCCTTTGAGACAGAGCCGGGGTGGCAGAAGGTGGCATGGGGCACTGCCGATGTCAAGGGCAGGACCGAGACAAACAATTTGCTCCTTTCGCTGTCCAATCGGGCATGTCGAACTCCCAATGCGCGTGGAAAATTTGGAGCCTAAGGCGTGCCGTCTGCGGTCCAGACTTCCTCCGAGAAACGACTGGTGGGACGCGCCGCTACCGAACGGACACACATCACGGGACCATCATGTTGAACTTTCAGGAAGTTCTAATTCGTCTGGCTAGCGAAGATGACAAAGTTGGAAAGCTCCTCAGAGGGCATGAGGGCGATTTTCCCTCATTCGAGCCCGAAGATAAAGAAAGCGTAGTTGAAATCTACAACGCGGACGGCTTGAGTGACGAAGAGAAGGCGGCAGAGCTCAAGGTTCTCTTTGCGAAACTCGTGGAGCCAACGTTTGAACTCGATTTCGCCCCCGCTGTCGAGGAGTTTGTCAAGGATGGGGGTCAGCTCGACGAAATGTGGAATCAGATAGAGTCTGAGATTTGGGGCGCCTATCTGATGATGGCAGAGAAAATGGGTGACAGTCGATTGACGGAAGAGGAAAGGTCGAACGCGTCAGCCGAACTCGTTTATGCGCTGCGCCAGTCTCTCATAGAGGCACTTGAGGAGACCCTGCAAGAGCCCGGAGCGTGGGACGGGGAGGACCTGGCTAGGGCGGCGGAGGAAGCTCTGCAAGGATAATCTTGTAACGAAACACTGATCAAAGGATTGCATCATGGGGACACCGCGTCGGGTCTACTCCAAGAGTGAGTTCAAGGCCATATTTGCGAAATGGATTCGGGCGCAGAGGGCGATTCAGTACAGCGTCATCCTGCAATACTATAGCCGTGCACAAAATGGGGGTTATGTGTACAACGGTACCAGTCGCACTGATGCCCTGAAAACGAAGCTGCCCGATGTGTGGAGCAAGGGTTCATCGATTGCGACCGAAGGTAATGCAAAGGCGCTTGATGAGTACCTGGAAGAGATGATTGCTGGGTGGGTTTATTCTCTTTCTGAACCCGAGGAGAAGGAGGAGAAGGAGGAGAAGGAGGAGAAGGAGGAGAAGGAGGAGAAGGAGGAGAAGGAGGAGAAGGAGGAGAAGGAGACTTCCTTCTATGGTGACGGCAGTGAATTCGCGCAGGAAGGCGGGGCGGGAGTGGGCTCCGGGGGAGGCGGGGGTGGGGTGGGTTCCAGGGGAGGCTACGACTGGAATTCCGAGTCGGACGACAATTATGACCGGACCACGGACGGTAATACGGTGTTTGCCGCGAAGGATTATCTTGCTGATAAGAACTTCCTGCACACTCTGCAAAAGTACATCGCGGACGAATTTGAGGATGAGAGGGGCCAGCGCGCCAAGGCTGTACAGGTCCTGCGGAGTGTCCGAGAAGAAAATTCTGGCTATGTTACCTGCGCAGAGATCATGGCGGACCGTGTTGAAATGCTGTACGGCTTCGCGGGGAATTTGTTCTCGGATCATATCGGAGATCACTATGATGACATTCGCGATATGCTGAAGCGCCCGGCCACGGCTGAGAACCTCAGGGCCATAGCAGAGAGGGAAACGGAATATTGGCACAGCATAATCCTTCACTCTCCGCTTGCCGGTTCTGCGGGCCGCCTGCTCACAGCTAATGTTCGCTACAGCCTTCTCATTGGGTCGCTGGAGGATCACAAGAAGAAGCATCCAGACAGGTGGAGCTACTGAGGTTTTCGGGTTGTTGTCGGGTGGTGACGGTTGTTGATCCCTGCGGTATGCCGGTGGGGTGAGGTATCCAGAGGGCGGGGGACCTGACCGCTGAGCGTGAGGCGTTTCGTGAGGGATCCGGTTTCAGGCCGGGCAGAGGTTCGCGGCGGGCGAGAAGACGGCGATGATCGCGAAGGATCTGCGGGTGAGTGTGCGGTCGGTGGAACGCTGGCGTCGTGCCTGGCGCCAGGGCGGCATGGAGGCCCTATGAGCTCGTACCACGATCTTGCGGGCGGGTGCAGGTCAGCCGTAACCGGTATGACGATTGACCTGCTCGTGAGGGCGTGAGCGTCAAGCCGTGGGTCGTGGACGACGAGTTGTGGGCGATGATCGAGCCCATCCTGCCGCCCTGGCCTGAGCACTCCCCTGGACCCAAACCAGTCCCCGACTGGCTGTGCCTGCAGGGTGATCCCGTGGCAGCAGCTGCCATTGGAGCTGAGCTTCGGCTCCGGCCAGACCTGCTGGCGGCACCTGGAGCGATGGCGGGCAACCGGGGTCTTCGACAAGCTGCACCGGATACTACTGTCGGAGCTGAACGCGGCCGGCGAGCTGGACTGGAGCCGCGCGTGCGTGGACGCCTCCCACGTGCCCGCGAAAAAGGGGGTACCGCGACGGGCCCGTCGCCGGTCGACCGCCGCAAGACCGGCAGCAAACACCACCTAATCACCGATGGCGGCGGCATCCCACCCAAGGTCATCACCACCGCGGCCAAACGTCAACGACGTCACCCAGACCCTCGCCCTGGTCGACGGACCTTGCTGTCTGGGAAGGCGATAGCCAGCGGAGGTGGCACGACCGGTCCCTGTCGGTCACCAGCCGTCGGGTCTACGCCAGGACTCCTGCCCGCTGCGGGCCACGAGTGTGGTCAGGATGTGGTCAGGCGGCGCGCCACACGCCCCAAGTACCCCCAGAGAGGCTCATGTGCGTTCCTTGGGGTGGACGGGTCGGTCGCTGCCAGCTCTTCTCATCTGCCCAGTGTCACCAGCGCCACGATGCGCCGTGTCGGGTTGAGCGCCGTCGTGACCGCTTCGGACTGCAGAGCGTGGTTCACCACCACCGGCTGTGGTCGGCTTGTTCGGCCATCAATGCAACAACCCCGCTCTCAGCGCGGGATCCAGCGCCCCAGCCTCATCCGAAACCTGAGCGACCTATTACCAGCGGTGAGCGGGCCGTCGCTTTCACGAGCCCCGGGCTCCTTCCGGCAACCCGGCCGGCTGCCGCACCACCGCACCCGTCAGCGAGGACGACACTGGCAGCCGTTCCCGTCCCTGCGCCACGGACTCCTCCGGAAACTCGGCGAGCAGCGTGCTCACGTACAGTGCGTTGCCGTTTGTGTGCTTCCACAGCCGCTCCGCCGTCCAGCATCCAGCAGACTTGTCGGAGCAGGACTGGCGCTGTGGAGTGCTCAGCCCGCTAGGCGATGTCTTCAAACGATCTTGTCTGGTGGATCATGGTGGGGTGTTCGTCGCCATGAACTGTCTGATGCCGAGTGGGAGTTCGTCCGGCCGTTGCTGCCCGAGTCGTTGCGGGGGCGGAAGCGGCTGGACGACCGCAGGGTCCTGAACGGGATCGTGTGGAAGTTCCGGACCGGGACGGCCTGGCGGGATGTGCCCGAGCGATACGGCCCATGGGCAACGCTGCACACCCGTTTCCGCAGGTGGGCGTTGGACGGAACGTTCGACCGGATGCTCCGGGCCGCCCAGGCCAAAGCCGATGCGGCCGGCGACGTCGAATGGCTCGTCGCGGTCGACTCGACCGTCGTGCGCGCTCACCAGCACGCGGCCGGGGCCCGAAAAGGGGGCTTCGCAATCCGGCACTCGGCAGGTCCAGAGGCGGGCCGACCAGCAAGATCGATCCACCTGGCCTGCGACGGCCGGGGTCGCCCTCTCGCCTTCGTCGTCACCGGCGGCAACACCAACGACTGCACCCAATTCACCGCTGTGATGGAAGCCATCCGAGTGCCTCGGATCGGCCCCGGACGGCCCCGCGTCCGGCCTGATCACGTCCTGGGCGACAAGGGCTACTGGCTCCGCCGCCATGGCATCGCGCACACGATCCCGGAGCGGGCCGACCAGGCCCGCAACCGGGCCCGGCGCGGCAGCCACGGAGGCCGCCCGCCGGCCTTCGACCGCGAGGCATACAAACACCACAACGTCGTGGAACGGTGCTTCAACCGTCTCAAGCAATGGCGAGGGATCGCCACCCGATACGACAAGACCGCCCAGTCCTACGAAGCAGCCGTCACCCTCGCCTCACTCCTGATGTGGGCCTGACATTTGACGACAGAACCTAGTAGTGCTTCGTTAGGTCTGCTGCCTGGGAGGCCGCGCACGGTGTCTAGGATGCCGAGCATGGTGACCATCGATGTAGCTTCAGTCGCAAGTGAGGACGAACTGCACCGACTGCTGCAGCGAGAGTTCGACTTTCCGGACTTCTATGGTCGGAACTGGGCTGCCTTCTGGGACGCCGTCAGCGGCCTCGTCCTGGTCCCTGAGCATGTGCGTTTCGTGGGTTGGAATCCGTTGGTTCAACGTGTCCCGGAGGGGGCGAGGATGCTGACCGACTGCCTTGACCGATACCGCGACCTTTATCGGCCAGGTCTTCGGGTGGAGTACTTGTAACCGTGACGATCACTCCGTTGTACTGACAGATCTCGGCCGCAGGTCATGCATGTGCCGGTCCAGCACCGCAGCAGGCCCTGGAGGGTGTCGAGGACCTGGTAGATGGTCAGGTCGGCGTGTGGGCTTTTGGGTCGAGCCGCCGCAGGGTGAGGAACGCCTGGGCGGCGGTGACGAGGGTGACGTGGTGGTGCCAGCCGCGCCAGGTGCGGCCTTCGAAGTGGTCCAGGCCGAGGCCGTGCTTGAGTTCGCGGCAGTCGTGTTCGATCCGCCAGCGCATCTTCGCCCAGCGGACCAGATCGCCGATCGGGGTGGAATCGGGCAGGTTGGAGATCCAGTACCCGGTGGGAGCACTCGCCCCGTCGGGCCATTCCACCAGCACCGACCGCACCGGCAGGACCCCGTCCCACCGGTAGTGGCCGCCGCCGGCCTGCTGGGCGGCCCGCAGGGACTGCTTGCCTGCGGGCCGCACCCGCAGCACCGCGAGGTCATCGCCCCTTTGCTGCCCTGCCGCCAGGTGACGCTCGTGAAGCAGGACACCGGTGTCTGGCCGGCCAGCAGCGGCAGTGACTGCGGCTGGTCGCGATAGCGCGGCAGTGTCGGTGGCCCCAGTCCGCCATAGGCAGGCTGATGCGGTTCGGCCGACTCAGGATGGGCGACCTCCTTGCCCGACAGGGCCAGAACATAGGACAGGCCCCGTTCCTCCAGGGCCAGGCGAAAGGGTGTGCTCGTCCCGTATCCGGCGTCGGCCACCACGACCCCGGAGGGCACCTTCCAGTCGGCGAGCGCATCGAGCAGGCCCAGGGCCAGGCGCCACTTCTCCTGGTGCCCGACACCGTCAGGCACCCCGGCCGCCCTGCGGCGATCAGGATCATCGGTCCACTCTCTGGGCAGATACAACTGCCAGTTCAGCGGGCACGACGCGGTGTCGGTCGCCGCATGCACGCTGACCGCGACCTGGCAGTTCGACCGCTTGCCCAACGCACCGCAGTATTGCCGGGCCACCCCGACCGACCGCCTCCCGCACTTGGGAAACGACACATCGTCGATCACCCAGACCTCAGGCCTGATCACCTCGGTCAGACGCTCTGCGATCCGCCGCCGGACCGGCAGCGGGTCCCACGGCGACTGGTTCACGAACTGCTGCAGGGCCTGCATGTTCCCATCCGGCAACCGCTCGGCCATCGGCTGGATCGACTTCCGCCGCCCATCCAGCATCAAGCCCCGCAGATAACACCCACCCCACCCACGCTGATCCCGCCGCGGAAGCGAAGCGAACACATCGGCAACGAACTCCGACAACTCACCCCGGAGCCCTTCCACCTCCCCAAGCCTCATCCCACCAACGTGTCCACAACCAGGCGAGATCACTAAAGGTAACGAAGCACTACTAGTCGTTTGCGTGGTGATCTCACTCATCACACCGGCGACCGAGGGGCCCTGGCCTGTCACACCCCCGCCCATCAGGCCGTTTCACCATCGCGGCACAGGATGAAAAAGGTCCGCTGGCGAGACCACGACTTCAAAACTGCCGCGCTCAGGGAGTCCGCTTAGACCGGCAGCACTGCACGATCCACTGCACGAAGAGGACTGCCGTGGCGAACTGCACACTGCAAGCCTTGCACGAAGCGCAAGGAGCTCCGGACAGCATGTACGACCCTCAACCATGCGGGTGGGTGGGTGACCGAGAGCACTGCGTTCAGAGCCGACCAGGGGAAGGCAGGCACCGCGCTGTGATGCACCGTGCTCCGCGAGCGCCCACGAAGAACACCCAATGGATGCTGAGCAGCCACCGCATTGTGCTGCTGCCGATCACCCCAGCCGCTGCTTCCGACCTTCTGGCCGGTGGCACTGGGGGATTCACTTGGGTCCCGGGAGCCCCGCGCCGGGGCACGCTGGTGACCGCGCGCAGACTACTTCGGTCCATTGAGCACGGCACCTACGACGCGGCATGGTGTCCTTATGTCATCATCCGCAGGGAGGACGGCTGTGCCATTGGCGGCATTGGCTTCCACGGAGCGCCACAGAACGGCCGAGTCGAGATCGGGTACAACCTTGCCGAGTCCGCGCAGGGCAGCGGCTACGCCACCGAAGCTGCACGTCTTATCACCTCGCACGCATTGGAGTGGTCGGGAGCGGAGGTCGTGGTTGCCCGCGCAATGCCGGACAACCATGCGTCCCAAGCCGTTCTCCTCCGCGCAGGATTCACTCTGGAAGCTGTGACCGGAGGAACTCTTCACTTTGCTTTCCACCGCAAGCCGGCCCCGCCGTGAGCTGCGAGCTCCTTCCCCGGCCAGCAGCGGCGCGGATGATGGACGTGGTGGGTGATGCAGCAGCGCCGTGCGGCCACCGGCCGTCCGCATCGTGTCGCGGGCTGAGCCCGTCGCTGCGGGCACCTTGGTGGGAATCACCGAAGGACGACGAGGCGAACGTGTACCGCCACGGCCTCCGCACTGTCGGTGTCAACTCGACCGGGGCGACCGGGTAACGCGCAGGTCCCCGAACTGACGGCCCGGCATCGGATGCAGGAATCTGGGGGCTTTGCTGGATCCCCGTAGGCCAAGGCGCTTCGACCTGACCCGGACACCCTGGCACAGCAGGCCCCCGCTCTCGGCCCCTGATGGACTGCGGTGCCGCACGAGTAAGGTGAAGGCCAGTTCGGCGGTCGCGCACACGAGATAGGACAACTGTGCCAGCTGGCAGCTGAGGGAGACGGGTAGTGACGAGAAGCCGGACCCCGGGCCACTAACCTCGACCCTGTATGAGGGGACTCGTCAGCTAACAGGTGGGCCCTTCCCTTTCGTGGGGACGGAATGGCTGCGGGGCGGCCCAGGAAAGCAGTGCTGTGCCGGGCGGGGGAGCTGACGAACTGTGGTGACCAGCTGGCTGTGGCGGAGAAGCAGCGCCGACGGCGCGGGAGGGCGTGTCAGCTCGGCGGTTTCCGGCGAAAGGAGTCACGTCCTGCAGAGGGTCACCAGGTACCGCCCGTTCTCTCCGGAGTGGGTGTCCACCACCTGCCACCCGGTACCGGCAACGACGTCGGAGAATTCGGGGATCGTACAGAACAGCCGATCGACCCACCTGCTGCGCAGTTCACCGTATCGAATGCGCACCCGCTGCTGACCGGGCATCCGACCGCGCAGTCGATTCCACTCCCGGTAGCGGATGTCCTGCTCGTGGCCGCCGCAGTAGGCAGCAGAGTTCTGGCCGACGATACGCGCGCCGGGCGCGGCGAGCACGTGCAAAGCAGTCAGGAAGTTGGCTGCCTCCCGGCGGCTGCTGAGCAGGGCGAGGTTGTTGCCGTACAGGAGGAACGTGTCGAAGCGTCCGGCTGACGGCGTCTTCGCGTACTGCGCGACCGTCCCGACGAAACAACTGCGCACTCCGCGTTGGACGCACACATCGATGGCGCCGGGTGAGACGTCCAGCGCGGTGACCGACAACCCGGCCTGTTGCAACGGGACGGTGCATCGACCCCCGCCTGCACCGATGTCGAGGACCCGGCCACGCGACAGCGTCAACGCGTCACGCAACTCCGCCGATTCCTCAGCCGACTCGAAGTAGCGGCCCGCCGGCGCGGCGGATACGGCTCCGTCCTCGCGCTCCACCGTCTCCACCGCGCCCGGCGCACCGCGGTCGACGAGTCGCTGCCTCCAGGTCTCCTGGAGAATCGCACCGTAGGCGTCCCGCAGGTGTGCCCCAGTAACTTTTGGTTGCACTGTCGCCCCTACCTACTGGATTGGCGACCGGCTTGGCGGCCGCGGCTCACTCAAGAATCGTGCCTGTTCCTCCGGGTCGCCATGCTCATCCTCGTTCGTCCTCGTCCGTGTCCGGAGCATCATCTGGGACCACGGCATCAAAGATATTCATGAGCATGTCACGCAGTTCGTCTTCAGTCGCGCTGTCCGCATCAGGAGCAAGATTGTCATCCATGGCGGTTCACCCTTCCATGATTTCCGTGGAAAATTGGTTCACAAATTTGCAAGCGTGCGAAGCTGTCCGCCCAAAGCCTGAGCCGCATTTCGGGTCGTGCCAAGCAAGGTGTTGATCGCCGCGATTTCAACCTGGTAACTGTTCTGCACGCCGGTGCATCCGGAGATGTAGGCCATGAAATCTCCAGAAACGTACGAAGCGGAATCGTATTTTGCCACAGACCGCGTGCTTGTGTAGTAGCGCTCGGCCGCTGCCCTGGTGCCACCTAGATAAGCTTGGGCGATATCCACACACGCCCTGCGCAGTCGCTTGACGAAGCTATCTAGAGAAGTGTCCCAGGCGGCGGGTTGAGCTGTAGAAACTGTGGAGTTGAGGACGTTAGCAAATCTCAATAGTTCGGCTACGTAGGATTCTGCCAACTCGTTGGCAGACGCTCGTCGTTCAGCTGCCGGTTTACCGCGTGTCGGACTGGACAGCACACGGGCGAGATATTCGGAGAATTCATTTTCCAGCCTGTCTTGCATGGGGCGGACGAGCGCTGGGACATCACTCTCACTGCTCAGCCCGGCCATCTGCAACAGCCTGAGCAGCCGAGGAGTGCCGTAGGAATGCTTCTCGCGCAGCCAGTCGAACATGTCGGCCTTGAATGACAAGAAGAGGAGCCATCGGATCGGTTTGAACTCGCTGAAGATTGTCTTAAGCTGATCCTGTGCAGGGGCATCAGATTTGTGTACGTGATACTCATCCTTCACGTAGCGCTTCAGGGCATCCAGTACGACATCCGATTTGAGGTTTTTCATCGGATCACGTTTCGTTTCCCCTTCGATGTACTTCTTTTCCTTCTCTGTTCGGGCGTCGGCGGGCCGGGTAGGTGCGGTTGTTTCAGAGCCGAGGGGAACTTTTTCCTGGTGGTATATCGAAAATATTTGAATGTACTTATTGGAAGCGCCGAGCCTCGTCAGTTCAGGCTTGCCTTCGCCGTCGATCGATAGCCGCAGTGCGCCGCTGCGCTCCTTTGAACGAGACCTCAGTTTTCTTCCGCTGTTGATCATGGACCAGTCGATGTCTACATGGGACTCATTGTCGCCCTCGGTCAGATATCCCATGCCGGAGAATTTCAATTCACCGGGCTCGTGGAAGAGGTTCTTGTAGCGGATGTCTGCATCTGACCAACGTGTGATGCGAGCACTTCTGAACTGGTACTCCTTGTGGACCTCTCCGTTCTCGATGTAAGGAAATTCGATGACCTGGCATTCGACCTGAAGCGGAATGATGAACTTCTCCTTCTCCCCCAGAAGCTTGTTCAGCAGGTCCTCCGCCTTGCTGTACTCAATTTCATTCTCTTCGGCTATTCTCCTCTTAAGGTGACGATCCTTTATTGGCCGCTTCTCGTCGCCAACGGTCGACGATGCCTTGGCGCCCCTTGCTGTGCGGCTCTCAAAGACCTTCCTTGCCGCTGTCCTTGCACCGAGGGCTGCTGTCGCTCCCATGACGGGGGTGCCGACGGCGCTGACTCCCCCGCCGACAATAGCCGCTTTGACATTACTGTCAAAACTGGACCTGCGGATAAGGACGAACGGAATGAAATAGCGCGTACATTCAGCCCGAAGAACGCCTCCCTGCTTGCGCTTGATCACTTGGATATACTCCGCGGTCAGAGTGGATGCTGCAGCGCCACCTTCAATTGGGACTGGCCCCGTCTGCCCTATAACGAAGTTGGCGAAGTTGGCGAGGTTATTGGCCATCAAAACACCGGTCGCCCCGGCGCCGATGATCGTGATTGGGTCCATTCTATCCTCCGAAATCCACTGAGTTGCCGGTGGTAATAGACTTGCTAGTCCTCGTCGTACTCGGCATCCGCGCTCATAAGTAGAATGAACTTCTGCACAGCATCCACTTCAGCGACAGACATATCTTCGCCCTTGTGGTAATTTAGCACGCCGTTCTCCAGTGTTTTTGCATCGATGTCCCCGAGGGTGATCCAGCCGTCCTCGCCGCCGTCGGCTTCCTCTTCGGCTTCGTCGTGCGAATTGCTGCCGCGGTCGCCGCCAGATGCCGGAGCTTCAATATTCCGGCTCGGCAATGGAGGGGCGACATCCTCAGCACCGGCCACGACAATGCCATACCTCGCCAGCGCGGCAGCCTTGTCCGCGCTCTGCTCTATCTCCGCAATGAACGCAGCGGCGCCGATTTCGGCGTGCGCGGATTTCGCGTATTTCAAGAAGTATTGCTTGAAGGGGCCCCACTCGTTCTCCTTGCCGCTCCATCCGCCCCACCCCCCAGCAAGAGCGTCATACCAGTCCTTCGGTTCATAGGACGCCCACTGATCAGCGAGTTCGGGTCCGGCGGCGACATTTTCTGCGACCGTGATGGCTACACCGCGTTCCCTGAAAGCCTTCACCCGGTCCGGCTGCTTTTCAACGTAGTCAAGCAATTCTGTCGCCTGAGGCAGTATGTTTTCGTGCTCGGCGTACTGCAGGAAGTAGTACCTGAAAGAGTCCCACTCGCTGTCATCTCCAGTCCATCCCTCCCAGCCCTTGCCGGTCACCTGAGTAAGATGCATATACCACTGACCCGCCAGTTGGGCATCCCATGGCAGGACGAACTTGTCGTATTTGGCTCGAAATTCCTCGGGGGAAAGTTCGTAAATCCCTTGAAGTACATCGCCCTGGTTGCCAACCTCATGCTCCATGGTTTCGATGAAGGTCATGGCGACATCGTCCGAGAATCCGTTTTCGTAAGCCCTGCCGATCAGTGAATCCTTGAAGAGGCGCCAATCCTGGCCGCCGAAATACTTGAAAGTCTCACAGAGGACGCTATGCCATGCGTCAATGCGCCCGGGATTTTTCAGTTCGTCATGGGTTTTCACTGAAACTATGGCTCGGTCTATATCTTCCATGCCGATTCACCTCCTCGAAAGATCAGCTGCTATGCATGCTGTACCGCCCGGGCGTAGATGGCCCACCAAGAGCATTTCAGGCCCCACGTCCCCTCCGCGGTCCATGTAGGAACCATTTAATGCAGTCTTCGGTGCCCAATGGTGCACTTCTCCCCATAAGCCTTCTGATCTACCGTTCCGTGAGACAGATGGAAGGCTGATGGGGTCGGCGGATCACCGCCGGTCCCGCCGGCCCTTGACCAGCGCCGCCAGGAGACTCAGGGCGTGCCCCCGAGACTTTGTGGTTGCGAGGTGAGTGAGAGTCGCGGAATGCGCTGTCATGTCGGGTCGTCGGCGGACGCAGTGCCGGAGACAGGTTCGGTGATCAGGCGAATGCCAGGTTCATCTGGCGAGACAGGAAGAGCCGTGCCCGTTCCCTCTTCTTCCTCCGTGCTGTCGGGCCTGGAGCGGTTGACCCGTCCCCTCTCACCGCGGCTGCTGCCGACGTGGTTGCACGGCCCGGCTCCTGTCCGCCCGGGCCGCGCAATTGGCGGTCCCCTGGTACCTGTCGTGGCCGTCCCCAGCCACGCGTGTGCCGGCCGGGTCGCTGACCAACCGCAGTGGGCACTTCGCCTGGTGGGCTTCACCGTCGCCGCCCCCTCACGAAGGAGATCACCGCGCCGCAGCCGGCGGGTGATGCGGCTGACGGTCCACCTCACACCGGCACCGTGGCCGCACAGCGACAGACCGACGTGAGGAGCAACAAGAGCCCAGCGTCTCCGCTGCCGGAAGGACCTGACCGGCGCGAAGACCACGACCGGCGGCGGTACTTCGCCCCAAGCACGGCGGGCGGCGTGCCACCGGAGCACAGACCGCCAGCGGGATCCGGAGGCACTGGACGATCGAGAACCCCACCATGTGACGGTGTTTGCCCAGGCAAGCGGGGAGGAAGAGGAGGGCAGGGAACTTCGCAAGTCCAGCCCGGACGGGTAGACCAGCATGCGAAGCCTCTGGTGGGCAGGGGCTCTTCCTGGTTGCAAAGCCAGCTGCCAGGGACTTGGCTGTCAGCCCAACGGCCCGGCTCGTCAGCAGGGTTGGAACCTCGCTGACGTCAAACGCGCAGGCGGTCAGCGGAAAGAATCGCCCCTGAGTAGACACCGATGAATGGTATGGATGCGGATAGCCTCGGCCATGATGGACGTCACGCCAGACCAGCCGGCGAAACTGTCACTTCCCGAGGGCGCTGATGAACGTGTGGAGAGAGTCAGGGTTGATGCACAGTTTTCGCAGGGAGAGGATGCTTCTGGGCGCGATGACACCGGTCGTTGCGCTGATCCTTGCATTTTTTTTGACGTCCATCGTACTCGTCGCTTCAAATCACAATCCGATCGAGCCGTATCTCCTGATGCTCCAGCAGTTGTCGCGTCCGGGTATTCCGGTCCTGATCATCAATCTTGCGTCGCTCTACTACTTGGCTGCCATCGCGGTCGCCCTCGGCTTTCACATGCACTTGTTCAACATCGGTGTCGACGGCCAGTACCGCCTCGCCGCTGTGATGTCCGCCGTCGTAGGGGCGAGGATCGCCTTGCCCGGCGCTCTGCAGATCCCGCTCCTGATTATTGTCGCCATGGCAACAGGTGCTCTGTGGGCTGGCATCGCGGGTGTTCTTAAGGTTACTCGCGACATCAGTGAAGTCGTGTCCACCATCATGCTGAACGCGATCGCCAGCAGCCTGATTATCTATCTCACTCTCCCAGAGGTATGGGGGGTGCCTGTAGGCAACAACATGACGACAGGCGTCTTGCATGAGTCAGCTTGGGTCCCGGGCATCGACCTGGGGCAAGACGTCGGCGAAATTTACGGCCTTGTGTTCCTCTCTGTCGCGCTGGGTATCGCTTACCGGTTTCTCCTCGCGCGCACTCGCTTCGGCTTCGACCTGAGGGCTACTGGCGCTTCCAAGAGCGCTGCCGTGGCCTCAGGCGTCGACACCAAGCGGACGATTATGATCACCATGTTGCTGTCTGGTGCTATTGCGGGCATGTCCGGCCTGCCCTTGTTGCTCGGCGCCTCGCACACCTTCAGTCTGGCTTTCCCGTCCGGTCTGGGCTTTACCAGTATCGGCATTGCCTTGCTCGGCCGCAGCAACGCCGCCGGGATCGCCTTCGCTGCTCTGCTGTGGGCCTTCCTCGACAAAGCCTCGCCCGCCCTCGACTACGCGACTCCAGTTGCGTACGAGAAGGAGATCGTCGCGATCATGCAAGGTCTGATCGTCTTCGCAGTCGTCATCTCGTACGAGGTCGTAAGGCAATGGGGCCTGCGCAGGCAGCAGCGGCGAATCGGTGCTGAATTGGCCGCGTCTGCCGCTCCGAACGACCAGCGGGCATGACGTCGACTCTTCTCCAGGCCGCATCGGATCCTGTGGGGCCGACGGTCGCGGAGTCGGCGCCAGAAGACATCGATGCGTGCGTTCCCCAGGGCTGTGAGGGATTCGCATTCATAACAGGCTCCCCGCCGGCAGACACACGACGCCCCAGCCGACGGTGCCACTTCCTTCCACCGTCCCTTGGTCGGGCGGTGCCGCCCTCAGAGTCTCACGGCAGCCGAAAAAGATGGCAATCGAAACCATTCATCCTGTATCCACGCGACACTGCCGCTTCGGCCAGCCGGGCGGCACAAAGAAGGTAGGACGGCATCATGTCGACCGTGATCGCCCTCGCTCCGCAGGCAGCACCGTCTGGCAAGAGAAGCAGGCGAACGCTACGCACAACGCTCCTGATCATCGCAGGCGTGCTGGTACTGATTTCGGCCGTTCGTCTGATCACGGGTGCGAATGGGATCGACTCGCCCGGCCAGATGTCCAGCGCACTGAGACTTGCCGTGCCGATCGGTCTCGCAGGCCTTGGCGGCCTGTGGGCGGAGCGGGCGGGAGTCATCAACGTCGGCCTTGAAGGCATGATGATCTCCGGTGCCTGGTGCGGAGCCTGGGCCGGATACGTATGGGGCCCGTGGGTTGGCGTCCTCTTCGGAGCCATCGGCGGCGCGCTCGGCGGCGCCCTGCACGCCATCGCCACCGTCACGTTCAACGCGAACCAGATCATCTCTGGTGTAGCGGTGAACATTCTTGCTGTGGGGACCACCCGCTACCTATCGAAGTTTACCTTCGCTAACACTCCGCAAGGGTCCGCCAAGCAGTCCCCCCCGATCGACTCGATCGGCACCTTTAGCATCCCGCACCTGTCTGCCTGGCTAGACGCACTCAATGCGAAGCACTGGTTCCTCATCTCAGACATCGCGGGCCTGCTCGGTGGGCTGGCCACTGGTCTCTCGCCGCTCACCGTCATCGCGGTCGCGTTCCTGCCCGCCACATGGTGGTTGCTGTGGCGCACAGCCTTCGGTCTGCGGCTGCGCAGCTGCGGCGAGAACCCGGTAGCGGCGGGGTCCCTCGGCGTGAACGTCCGCAGGTATAAGTACATCGCTGTCATTGTTTCCGGCGGCTTCGCTGGCCTCGGCGGCGCGTTCTTGTCCATTGTGGCCTCGAACCTCTACGTGGACGGACAAACGGCAGGGCGTGGCTTCATCGGTCTGGCCGCGATGATCTTTGGCAACTGGCGGCCTGGCGGCATGGCTCTCGGCGCCGGGCTGTTCGGCTACACGGACAGCCTCAACCTGCGCGGCGGACTCGTGAACGTCCATGCGTTGATTCTTTTCCTGGCGCTTCTGCTGTTGTGCGGAGCGGCCAGCCTGGCCTGGAGGAAGAGGTATCTCGCCACTGGCTTCACCACGGCCATGGCTGTTCTTGTCTTCCTCTGGTACGTCACCACCGATGAGGTGTCACGCCAGCTCGTCACGGCTGCTCCCTACATCGTCACCTTGATCGTTTTGGCCCTGACAACACATTCCCTCCGGATGCCGAAGGCGAACGGCAAACCCTACCGGAGGGGACAGGACTATTGATGACCCGTCAGTCCTCTGCCCGGGCTGCAAGTAAATCTGTCAAGCGCGCGCTGCAAGTGTCCGTGCATGGTTCAGCAGGCTTGGCCCTTGCAGTGGGGTCCAGGTTCATGATGGCCATCTAGTGCACTGCAAAGGCGGGGGTCTCGTTGGGGAAGTAGCCACGGCCTCGACCACCCCGGTTCCGGGCACTCGGGTTGACGGACTCGATCCCGGTCGTGATGCAGACGAACGGCGCGGAACTCGGCGTCGAACCGGAGGAGCGGCACGAACTCCTTCCCCGTATTCCCCAGTGCCAGACGACCGCCGGGCACTCCCGAGACCACGCGTCAAGATCCGCGGACCGCTCGAGCGCGACATACCCGGTCGCAGTGGTGTAGAAATTGGTTGAGGACCGCTGCGTCCTGCGGCGACTGTGCAACTCGGTCCCCGCCGTCGATGACCTTGTCAGCCGACCGTCAACTACCCGGTCCAAGGGCCGGCTTGCAGGCAGAGTGAGACATGACGTCTTAGAGGGCATCTGATCTATGTAGTTGGTGTTTTGGGATGTTCTTGTGACTGGAGGCGTCGACGGTCGTTGCCAGGGGCATGACTGCTCGACGTGCGTATCGCAGTGACGTCTCCGATGCCCGCTGGGCGTTGATCGAGCCCGTGTTCGTTGCCTGGCGGGCCGCCCGTTCCGGGCCTGGGGCGGCAGCGCGGGTGCATGATCTGAGAGAGATCGTGAACGCGATCCTCTACGTCAACCGCACCGGGATCCCGTGGGAGTACCTGCCGCACGACTTCCCGCCGTTCAAGACCGTCTACGACTACTACGCCAAGTGGGAGACGGACGGAACCACCGAGCAGGTCCACGACCTGTTGCGGGACAGGACCCGGCGGGCGAACGCCCGAAGTGGGCAGCCGTCCGCGGCCGTGGTGGACGCGCAGAGCGTGAAGACCTCGAGCAATGTCGCCGAGGGCAGTCAGGGCATTGATGCCGGCAAGAAGATCAAAGGGCGCAAGCGTCACCTGATCACCGACACCCTCGGCCTGGTCTTGACCGTCCTGGTCACCGCCGCCTCGGTCCACGACTCCGCCGGCGGCAAGCAGGCCCTGACCGAGCTGGCGGCGGCCCATCCGAGCGTGACCAAGGTATGGGCAGACGGCGGCTACCAGACCAGCGTCATCCAGCACGGCGCCCGCCTCGGGATCGACGTGGAGGTGGTGCAGCGACCGAAGGAGAAGGGCTTCCAGCCGCTGCTCAAGCGGTGGGTGATCGAGCGGACCTTCGGGTGGCTGATGCAGCACCGCCGCCTGGCGCGTGACTACGAAGCCCTGCCGCAGAGATCCCGGACGATGATCCACTGGGCGATGGCTAACAAAATGAGCCGCGAACTCACCGGAGAATCAACACCAACCTGGCGAATCGAAACAGACATCCCACCCACAACGGCGTGAACATTGATCAGATGCCCTCTAAGAGGTCCTAACAGAAGCTGTTGATCATGTGGCTGTCGGCCTAGTTGCTTGTTGGCCTGTTCGTGGCGAAGAGGAGTCCCGCACGGCTCCGGCCTCGGCATTCACCGTTGGGTTGTCGAGCGCACCATCGCGTGGCTGCACGGCTTCCGACGCCTACGCGTCCGCTGGGAACGACGCGACGATATCCACGAAGCCTTCCTCGGCCTCGCCACCTGCCTCATCACCCGCCGACACGTCTAACGCCCTTGTTAGGACCTCTTACTGTGGGTTCCTACGTCCGCTACTGCTAGGCGGTACTGGGGCGGTTGACTGCGCCCCGCTGCCACGCAGCATCGGCCCGGTGGGCGATGTTGCGGAAGCCGTTGTGGGACGCGTGCATGGTCGTCCCGCCGGATTTGCATGCGAACCCGCGTGTTTCACCTGGTTGGTGCGATGGGTGTGCTGGCACTCGGAGCACTGGCGGGAGATGTTACGCGGGTCCACATAGACCACAGGCACACCTGCCCGCCGTGCCTTGTACTCGACGACCGCGCCAAGCAGGGCGAATGCCCAGGAGTGAGTTGTGCCCGCTGGTCTTTCCTGGCCTTGACCCTCTCGCCGGAAACCGGTCAGGTCTTCCAGACCGATTCCCCGGAGTTGCGTTCAGCGGTGGCGACGATCTTCCCGGCGATGATGTGGTTGCGCTGGGTCGCGTACCGGGCTTCCTTGCGCCGCTGGCGCTTGAGGACCCGGGCGACCGGCGGAGTGGGTGACGGCGGACGGGGCTTACGGTCAGGAGTGGATGTTCCGCCGCCTGCTCGAGGAGCTCGGCGTCGGCTATGTGGTCGCGGTGCCGAAATCGCAGCAGGTCAAGAGCCGGGCCGGGTTCTGGAGAATCGCCGATTTGTTCGCCCAGACGCACGAGGAGGTCTGACAGCGGCCCTCCTGCGGTGACGGTGCTTAGGCCGTGTCCTATGTGGTGAGGCGGAGAAGTCGCTTGTAACAGCAGAGGGCTGCGGTGGGGCCGAGGAAGGCCAGGTAGTTGCGGGGATGACGTTCGTAGCGGTGGTTGAGTCTGCGGTATCCGGTCAGCCAGGACATGGTCCGTTCAATCACCCACCTGCGGCGTCCGAGCCGTTCTGACGACTCGATGCCTTTGCAGGCGATGCGGACGCCGGTGCGTCGGCCGCGTAGCCATTTCCGCAGTTCAGGTATGTCGTAAGCCTTGTCGGCGTGCAGGCGTTGGGGCTTGAGATGACGGCCGCGGTGGGAGTCGTGTCTCCTTACGTTGTTCCTGGGTTGATTCCGGTCACTCGTAGGATCGGAAGGCCCAGGGATGCTGGGTGTGGCTGCGTGTCTCCAGCCCAGTGGTGGCTTCAAACGATTGGCCGCCTGGCATCCCGCGACGACTCGACCACTCAGGGATGCGCGCGACAGGATCGCTCGGTAAGGACAAGCTGGCGATGTCGTCTGCTGGGACAAATACAGGCAACGACTTCGGAGGTGGCCGTGCCCGAGCTGTGGGTCGGTACGGACGCGGGCAAGGCCGAGCATCACTGCGTAGTGATCGACGCCGACGGCACGCGAAAGCTGTCGCGGCGTGTGGCCAACGACGAGGCCGCAGCACTGTTCAATCTAATCGGTGAGGTCCTCGCGCTGAGCGAGGGCGAGCCGGTGACCTGGGCGATTGACCTCACCGCCGGCGGGGCCGCGCTCATGATCGCGCTGCTGACCGACAACGGGCAGCAGGTCTTATACATCCCCGGCCGCACCGTCCACCACGCTGCCGGCTCCTACCGAGGTGAGGGCAAGACGGACGCGAAGGACGCATTCGTCATCGCGGACCAAGCCCGCATGCGTCGTGACCTCCAGATGATGCGCCGTGGCGATGAGATCGCTGTTGACCTGCGCATTCTGACCTCGCGCCGCCTGGACCTGGCAGCGGACCGAACGCGGGCGATCAACCGGCTGCGGGCCCAGATGCTGGAGTACTTCCCCGCCTTGGAACGCGCCTTCGACTACAAGACCTCCAAGGCCGCGCTGGTCCTCCTCACCAGCTATCAGACCCCGACTGCCTTGCGCAGGATCGGTAACAACCCACTTGCGACGTGGTTGAAAAACCGCAAGGTCCGCAATCACAAGGTCGTCGCGACCACCGCGCTTGAGGCCGCTGAGGCCCAGCACACCGCTGTTGCTGGGGAGAAGGTCGCCGCCGCGGTGGTGGCGAAACTGGCGAGGGCGGTAATGGCCCTCGACGAGGAGATCGCCGAGACCGACGCCCTGATCGAAAGCCGGTTGCACGACCATCCACACGCCGAGGTCATCCTGAGCTTGCCCGGCGTCGGGCCTGTCCTGGGCGCCGAGTTCATCGCCCATGCCGGCGGCGACATGAGCGTTTTCGGCACCGCCGACCGCCTCGCTGGTGTCGCCGGCCTGGCTCCCGTCCCCAAGGATTCTGGTCGCATCAGCGGGAACATGCGCCGACCACGGCGCTACTGCCGACGCCTTCTGCGCGTCTTCTACATGTCCGCTATGGTCGCCGCCCGATGCTGTCCCGTCTCAAAGGCGTTCTACGAGCGCAAACGAGCCGAAGGGAAGAGCCACAAGCAGGCCGTCATCGCCCTCGCACGCCGCCGCCTGAACGTCCTGTGGGCACTCATACGCGACGGCCGCCCCTTCGAAACCACCGCACGCCGAACCCCATCGTGCTGAGCTGAGCCACTCACAGCCATTCACCAGCCAACCTTGACAACTCCATTGGGAATCGTTTGGTGACCGAGCTCCATGGGCTTCAGGGCCTGGCTGTCGTAGGTGTTGGCGGCCGAGAGGCCGATGAGGATGGGCAGTCCGTTCGCGTCCGACAGGACGTGCATCTTGGAACCCGCCTTGCCCCGGCCCACGGGGCTCGGACCGGTGAGTTCGCCCCCTTTTTTCGCCCTCACGTGAGCGGAGTCGAGGACCGCTCGGGAGAGATCGAGCAGGCCGGCGTCGTCGAGCCGGTACAGGATCGCCTCGTGCAGCCGCCCCACACGCCGGCTCTGGACCAGATCAGGAACCGGCGGTGTGCGGTCAGCTTCGAGACCCCGAAGCACGGTGGCAGGGCCCGCCAGGCGCAGCCGGACACCAGCACGTAGATGATCGCGGCGAACAGCGTCTCATCAGGCGTGTCCTGCGTCCCACCACCCTGAGGCCGCACCTTCGACGGCGGGATCAAAGGCTCCGCGATCTCCCACAACCCGTCCGGAACAATCCAACTCCATGTACCCCGCCCCATGACGAACCCAACGACCGCCTCAGCACATAGGACACGGTCTAAGCGTGTGCTGGTTAGGCTGGAAGAGGTGTTTGCCTCCTCTGCGGTCGTCTCAGGTCATACCGGTACCGAGGACGCGAGCCTCCTCGCGAGACCGCAAGGAAGGAAACGGGGCGCACACCGGCCCGATCCCCGTGGACCGGAGGAGCCAGGTTCCAGGTGCCCATCCCGTCGGACGCGGATCAGCGAAGAACTGAAACTCATGGCCAAGGATCGCCAAAGAACGAGTAATTCGCCTCACAACGCCGCCATTCCAGAATCCAGCGCCCTATATGCGAAAGAAGCGCATAGACCACCTGACCTACACGGATTCCCTACGGTGGGAAGCGCATCTGCGGGCGCATGGCCAGCAAAGGGATTGAGCAAAGTAACCAATTTGGGGGATGTGCTGCTGGGTCTAGAGCACACCATGCCGTGGCTTGCCCCGGCTACTTGTCCAATCGGCCCCCACAAGGCCTGCGACTGATCCTCTCGTCACAAAGGACAGTCAGGACACGCCCCAGGCTTTGAGGAACGTGTCCTTATAGGCGTCAGAGCCGTACCAATCGATAGTTGCGTACGCGGCTGGTGTGAGGGTGAGACCTTTCACAGTGTCCTTGTTGAAGACGCGGGTCACAGCCGGCACCACCTGCACACGCTGGCCGGTCAGCATCCGGATAATGCCATCGGCGTAGGACCATCCTGAGTAGACAGGACTGAGGCCCACATCGACGAGCTGAGTGCCGGCAGCCACGCGTTGCAGGGCGTCAAGGTTTCCGTTGCAGGAGGCCAGTTTGACCTTGGATGTGAAACCGGCCGATTGAATTCCCTGGATTGCCCCGGGGGCACCGGAGTCGACTTCGACTGCGACGTGAGTAGTGTCGGGGTGCTGCAGCAGCGCCGCGCTGACCATGGAGGGCAACTTGTTGGCTTCGTATGTTGAGTACTCGACGTCGTGCAAGGTACAGCCGGGACACTGCTCGGCGATAAATGCCTTCGCGTAGATCGAGGCGTTGCGAGTCAGCGAGGAGTTGGTGACCCCAACATAAAGGATCTTGGCTTTGCCGCCACTATCGACCATGATCGACTCCATGGAGAGCTTCTGGGTCAGTTCGAACGCGGATGTCACGTCATAAAAGGCGAGGCGAGAGGATGATGTCCGGCCGCCACTGGGCGCCTCGCCGGCAACTAGCACAGGGATGTCATGCGAAAGCAGGTTGTCGAATCCAGCAGAGACGAGCGAGTAGTCGATGTAGGCGGTGACGACCGCGTCGGCATGCTGGGTTACTGCCTGCGACATGCACGAGGCGATAGTAGTGGGAAGTAGTTGCCCATCACATACGTGGACGTCGATCCCGACCGAAGCAAGTGCGGACTGCATCGCGGATCCCGTGGCAGCCGCCACGGGGATGGAGGAGCTGAGTGGGATGTACCAAACACGTTTACCTTTGAGGCTGATCACCCTGGAAACAGGTTTGATCGCAGGGTAACTGGTGAGTGGTGGGGAGTGAGCGGCAATATCAGCTCTTGCTTCCGTGAGTGCTGTCGCCGTTGCAGCGACTGACGCCTGGCTGGAGGGGGTGCCGCTGCCGCATCCACTCATGATCAGAACAGCCATCACCGCAGACGCAGCAATCCAGAACCAGCTCGGTCCCCCTGTTCTGTTACTCGACTGACGCGTCACAGTGAATTCCTTCCTCGCCATTCGCGGTGTGCGCGGGAGCACATTCCAGCCGTTCGGCTTGATGGCGAGACTCATGCACCCGAGCGGGAAGATCAAGGACATCCTGCGCCCATCACCCGAACAGATGCGTCGGTTGCCCGGGCTCTGCCGCCCGCCGGCAAGGATGGGGCTCGCTCTATTAGGCCCCTGAGGTGTTTCACCACGCGGGCGATCAGTCCGAGTTTGGCCGCCAGCCTGGCAACGGTATTCACCGAGACGTGCAGCCCTTGGGGCGGCTGCGGTGCCGCAGCTCGCCGCGTAGGCCCCCGGGCGAGGGAGTGCAGTGAGGAAGGGACGCAGGAGCGAGTGGCCGGTAGGAGCTTTCGACCTGGGGGAACTTGTCAGCCCAGGTCCGCTGTCAGGAGTAGGCGTTCGCGCTCGGCCCGGGGTTGGGCCAGCTTTGAGGCCAATACCAGGAGCGGGCCTGCTCGCTCCGCCGCCCGGTGCCGGCCTGCTGCCGGGCCCCGGATCTCCAGCTCAGCCGCAAGGCGGCCGTCGTGAGGTCCGGCAGAGGCAACCCTGTGTGCCCACGAGGCAGCCCGGTCCACCATCGGGGCCGCCGCGTGCAGAGCCCCGCGTGTCCCGGGACACGCCCCGCGAACTGCGCTACTTCCTGTAAGGCATCCCCTTCAGTACCAGGTGGCACGACCGCTCCCTGTCGGTCACCAGCCGCCGGATCTACAGCAGGTGCTCCTGCCTGCTACAGGCCACGAGTGCGGTCAGCCCAAGTACCCCCAGAGACTTCTCATCTGCCAGTGCTCGTCCATCACCAGCGCCACGGTGCCGTCGTGTCGGGTTAAGCGCCGTCGTGACCCTTCGGACTGCAGAGCGTGGTTCACCACCACCGGTGTGGTCGGCTTGTTGGCCACCAACGCAACAACCCCGCTCTCAGCGGGGCTCCCAGCCTCATCCGAAACCTGAGCGACCTATTGCCAGCGGTGAGCGGGAGTCCGACACCGCCGTCGCTTCCACCAGCCGCCGGGTTGCCTCCGGCAACCCGGCCGGCTGCCGCATCACGGTACCCGTCAGCGAGGACGACACTGGCAGCCGTTCCCGTCCCTGCGCCACGGACTCCTCCGGAAACTCGGCGAGCAGCGTGCTCACGTACAGTGCGTTGCCGTTTGTGTGCTCCACAGCCGCTCCGCCGTCCAGCAGACTTGTCGGAGCAGGACTTGGCGCTGGGGAGTGCTCAGCCACCTGCTGGGGACAGGATCCACACGTGGTCCAATCCTCTGCTGAGTGAGGGATCGCTGTTCGATGGCCCGTCCCATTCGATGGCCCGTCCCAGGTGGGAACGCAGTTTCTGGCGCCGCTCGGCCAGATCCAAGCCGATGGACCAGAGCCCGCAGAACGGTGAACTGCTTGATTCCGGTTCACTCAGCCATTGCCGTACGGTCTTGCCGGCTCCCGCCTCTCCCTTGACCAGCACCATCCATGGTTGGCCCTCTCGCGCCCCTGAGGCATACGCCCGCAACTGGGACAGCTCGCTCACCCGACGAACGTGCTCCCCGCGCCTGGTGAAATTTCATGGGCTGGCGCCTTTTCGGTGAACCGGCCCAGGCATTCCGTTCTACAAGAGAAAGGTCATAGCATTGACAAAGGAAGATGCCCGTGGTGTGCATGTGCTGAGGAGTTCAGCGGTCTGTTAGTACCGCTGTCATCGCCGGAGCGCGTCCGCGAGCAGTTCCCGGCAGGCAGCAAGGTACGGCCGAGCCCCGAGCCCTTCGAAGCCGCGGTACGCACGATGCAGATGCTCGATGGCCCGGGTGTCGTCCCCCAACAGGGAGAGGACGCGCGCGTAGTCCTGTTCGGCACGCGCTAGTTGTAGGGGCACCTCGTCCGAACCGGAGGGGTTCGTTATCGCGGCCTGGTACTGGTGAGCGGCGCTGGAAAGGTCGCCTCGGGCTTCAGAAAGCCGGCCAGTGAGCCAAAGGACGGCTGCCGGCGGATCCTGTCCAGAATCGCCGCGAAGTCGCTCCAGTCCGGCCTCGGCGTCAAGAAGGCTGGAGCAAGAGATCAGCGCCTCGATATGGAGCGGAAGCCACCATGCGGCGTAAACCTCACGCCACCCGTTCGGACCCGGCATGTCAAGCAGAGGTGACAGCGCACGCAGCATTGCTGGGTGGTCGCCCTGTGCCTGTGCCCGAACGGCACGGGCCATGGCTGGGAAGAGGACGTACTGTGGGGGGCCCGAGCGGAGACAGGCTTCCGACTCGGCGATCCACTCGGCCGCGCGGCCCCATTGTCCCCGGGAGGCGGCTACGAAGGCCGCTAGCGCGTACGAGCGAACGCATGCCCATGGATGCTCGAAGGCCACGGCGAGCGAGATCGCACGTTGCGCCGCTTCGTCGGCATCCTCCCAAGCCCCCATCCAGTAGTGCGCGGCGGCGAGGCTGTAATGGGCGAAATCACCGGTGAACGCCGAGGTACGCCCCTGCTTCTCGGTCGAGAGGGCCTTGAGGGCGTCGTCCCGTCCCGCTTCCAGCTGACCGACGAGGATGCGGCAGAGCGAGGCCCAAGCGAGGAAGTATCCACCGACGTGAATATGGGCTTCGGCCGGCTGATTGGTGCGGTCCGCGGACAGACTGTCCAGGTATGCGACGACAACGGCCGGGCCGTCTTCTAGGAGCCGGGCGGACAACAGGTTCCCCTCTGCCTCGCTGACCAGGTGAGACGCATGATGGCCTATGGCCATCGCTTTGCGCTGCATCCGCATCGCAGCGGTGCCGAGACCGAGCCAGACGTAGAGCGAGGCGAGTACGCCACCGGCTTCGCGGGCGACCCACTCCAGTCCCGGATGGTCACAGGTGGTGCGTATGACGCTGGACAGAAGCCGTTCGGCGTTGACACGGTCCCCCCGCCAGGCCGATGCCATGCCGAGTGCGCAATCCCGCAGTGGGGAGGGCGCGCAGTCCGCAGCGGAGCCCAGCAGCGGCAGAGCCCGGTCCGTACGGCGTGCGGAGAGAAGGTGAACCACTGCGGTGAGCAGACGGCACTCGCGGCTTTCCCTGGTGTCCGACAGCTCAGCGGACCACAGCAGCAAGCTGGCGGCCAGGTCCACGTCTCCGTCCGCAATCCAGCGCTCGGCAGCGTTCTCCAGACCGCTGGCGATCTGAGCCATATCTGTACTGTCCGCTGCGGCCACCCGATGCATCCACTTCGCCGGACCGGTGACCGCAACTGCCGCGGCCCTATGGAGGTCCCGCCGGCGTGTGGGGCTGAGCGCAACGTAGATGGCATCCCGCTGGATGCGGTGCGGGATGGAGGCGGTCACGACACCGTCGTGGACTGTCTGTACGACCAGGCCTAGATCAACGGGCTGCCGCAGTGCCTGCTCGGGATGCGTTACGGAGGCGACGCGGCCGGCGACCTCGACGGCGACCGCCGAGTCGAAGACCGCGAGCGCCTCGACCAGCCGCCGGGCATCAGCATCGAACGTGCGGAGTCGGCTGTGCACCATCGCGGAGAGCGTTTCGGGCATCCGCGTGACCCATTGCATGTCGTCCGATCCGGCAGGGTCGGCATGCGTGAGCACGGACCGCACGTAGAGGGGGTTTCCCTCAGTACGCCGCCAGAGCTTGTCCAGGGCAGCTTGACTCCACTTGTGTCCCGGTACGAGTGCACGAGCGAACTCCGCGACTGCGGCGGCGTCGAGACCGGGCAGGACGAGCTGAGTGCGATGCCCCAGGCCCAGGCCTTTGAACAGCTGGTTTGCGAGGTCAGTCGAGCCAGGGACGGCTCCCGTGTCCAGGGTGGCGACGAACAGCACAGCGCTTTCCTGCAGTCTGTCCAGCGCGATGCGCAGGGGCGGCAACGACCGCCAATCGGCCCACAGCGCGTCATCCATGATGATAGCCAGCGGCCGGATACTCGTAAGGTCATCAAGAAGACAGGCCAGCTGGAGGCCCAGGCTGAAGGCCGTGGCTTTGAGCTGACGTTCGGGTACTACCGATAGGTCGTCCAGCAGGGGGTAGCGCGACAGCAGTTGTCTGGGCACATTGCCCAGCAATTGGCTCACCAGCCCCAGGGACATATGCTGCTCCGCGGGATCGCAGATCGCCCGCAGCACGGTGAAGTCTTTCAGAGAAGCGGCAAAGCACTGGCACAGGGCAGTCTTTCCGCATCCCGGGGCACCCTCGATCGACACTGCGACGCCTTCACCCGTTCTCACCTGATTGGCGATTCGCCGCAGTGTCGCCAGTTCTGCCGAGCGTCCGAACAGGACGCTTCCCGCACGCGATGGCGGGGGGTCGTGCTGCGGACGACGATGCATGGAGACCACGATCCAAGCCTAGCCACGACCTGCCGTGCCGGCACTGAAGATATGGATCCAATTCCTCCGCCTGGAGATCATGAGGCTTGGGTCCGCTCGATCTTGTGCAAGGGCGGCGGATGGGCTCGCCAGTGATCGCTTTCCCCCAGGGCCAGGGACGTGGTCAGAGTGAGCCTCAGCAATAGCGCGTCCCTCTGCAAGAAGATACGAACGCACCCGACACTCGCCCTGCCCGGCGGATCATGGCGGGAACCAGGATCTGACAGCCGCAGTCCTGGCCGTGCAGCGTGGGCCCCTTGTCGAAGCTCTCTCGTCACGCACCATCTCGACCGGTATGTGAGGGGCTTCTTGCCTCGACGCCTGCCCGTTCGCTTGCCGAATTCTTGGTCTGAGACTGCACCATCAGTTCCAGCGATCGCCGTCTCTGACGTGCCCACTCTCTCGCGACCGATGTGGCGCTGCTGCCAGATGTAACGCGACAAAACTAGCCGTTTGGCTTGTGGAACGGATACACGATGGAAGAAGAAGACCCGGGCACCGTATATCTGGACACGGACACCGTTGAAAAGCTTAAAGATGCTATCTGTGATGCCCTCCTCGACGAAGATGAGCCCTTCAGCGAGGAACTCAAGGAACTCAGCCAGCAGATTGGGGCGCTGATATTCGAAGACGAGCAGTGGTTCCGCTACGATGCGCCGAGAATCGTCTCAATCCTACTGCCGTGGCTGGACGCTCGCACTGCTGAAGAACTCAAATCTCACCTGGGGGCAGATTACTCCCCCGATGAATTCGTTCCTTGGCTTCGCTCGATTCTCGCCGCATGGATCGAATATTCAAGATCTGCAGCCGGCGCCAGTCGCCACGAAGGGGAAATATCGAATATCGGAACACTGAATACGGACTTCGATCGGTATCAAATTCCAGGAACAGAATTCTACAAGTACGATTCCGCCACCCAGACGTGGCTGTACTCCGATCGCGATGACGCCCCGGAAAGATCATGGGCGCCTTTGGAGCAGCGCATGGATGAGACCCGGGAGGGATTGACGTCGACTTCTCTGCGCGGATACCCGTACCCCGAAGGCACTATTCGGGGCACAAGATTCTACGCAATGAAGATCGACGGTTCCTACGTATTCAGCGACCGCGAGGACGGCCAGGACGACGACGGATGGCAGCCCTATGCGTACTGGCAGGAACTCCATGATGCCGATCCCTCGGGGATCCGCGCCCTGGAGAGTCTTACACAGGTGATCAGCGAGGCGATTCTGAACGTTCCCGGAGCGGCTGACCTGTCCGATGACGAGATCCTTAAAATTACCTACCTCGCGATGAGCAGGCTATCCAAGCAGTGATGAGACACGACCCACTTCCGTGCACCATACATCACTCATGGAAGTCTGGGCAGCATCGTTTTGCTCGGCGGGACATGGCATGGAGATGACCCATGGAAGAGAAAATTCAGGAAACCCTGGAAGACGAGATCTATTCCCGCGCGGTGGCGGCTGGACTCACCGCGCTGGAAGACCGATCAACGTCTTCGATAGCGTCGTCCGTAAAGAAAGGTGCCAAACTGGCACGGGAGCTAGGAAGAGCTATTCGGGAAAAGGAGGTGGCAAAGAAGGACGAGGTCGCCGCAAAAGATTTCGAGAAGTCCATGAGGGATTCAAACCTCCAGAAAGACTCAGAGTATGCTGGCTTCTCTAAGGATCTAGACACGGAGGCCATTGCTCTGGCTGGAAATGTCGAAGGATTTTCCACCGACGCGAACACAATCGTCGTACTCCCAGCCGGATGTGTCGGGAATGCCGGATTGTGTCTCACCAGGGCAGACGCAGTCGTGAACATAAGGACGAAGCTTCGGAATGTCTACATTCCAAAGATGCTCGACATGGGAATCTCTCGTGACTACATAGGCTGGCTCAAGCGGATAAATCTGTACACAGTCGTTCTCGACGAAGTCGAGTACAAGAACAAAAGCAAGGGCAGCGGGATCGTATTTCATGAGTGTGGGCATGCGAAGCTGATGGAGGGGTCTGAAACGGCGGGCGTCTTCTTGATCGAATTGGAGACCTTGCTCAAGACAAGTGGCAAGGGTAAGACGAGAGAATACCTTGACAGCGTCAGAACCGCGGCATACATCCGTGACCCCTTCTTGAAGAACGGCTCAAACGAGAACAAGGTTGCCGTACTGAAGCTTCTCTACGAGCTCTACAAGGACGACAAAGAGACCGAGAAGACCTTCTGGACGGAGTACGCCCACAATTGGAACGAACACAAGGAGCTCCAGAGCGTAGCAAAATCGCCTGTCATCACCAGGTCCCCCAAGGGTTCCACCATTTTTGGTACGCTCATCGAACTGAAGGCGCAAGTTCCGACAGCTGACCTTGTGGGACCCAATTCAAGGATTGCACCTATTACCGCAGACGCCGGCGATGATGTGGAGTTCGCGGGGCGGAAGTGGAGGGTACTTTCGAAGGAGCTGAACAACATGGGAAGCTCCGTTTGGAAGCTCGAGGCAAGCGGTGATTGATATTCCCGCATGGAGCCATTCCGGTACGATCAGGGAAGAATGAGTCTTTTCAGGGTAGGCAGCGATCGGGTGCCGGTCCGGATATCCGCAACGCACGAGGCTTCCGTGCCAGTGAGATAGATGTTCGCAGTCGCAACCCGCGGCACAGGCGCCTCGCGTTCCTATCCTGCTCACTCGACCTGCCTCACACGCCGGTCGAGTGGGGTCATCGTTATCACCACTTGTGGGGGATCACCACCCGTGGGGACGACCGCCGCCCGCAAGCTCCCGACCGGCCAGCCGAGTTGTCGACACGAGGTGGATCGCGAGGCCGGTCGGGACTTCCTTGTCGAGCTTGATCGGGAATTTCTTGAACTCTTCGGCCCGGTGTCTGCGGTGAGCTGATCACTCTGCCGGTGGCGACCTCGAGTGCAGTAAGCATTGTGGTGGTCCCGGCGCGGACGTAGTCGTGCGTTGCCCGTGCGGGAACCCGGGCATCATCGGCAGGATCGGTTGTGACCTGTCCAGGGGATTTCTCGTCCAGGCAGAACACCAGTGCCCGCTCGGGCGGGTCCAGGTAGAGCCCTACCACATCGTGGACCTTGTCGATGAAGTACCGATCGGTCGAGAGCTTGAATGTCTCCGACCGGTGAGGGTGCAGGCCGAACGCCCGCCAGATCCGCTACGCCAACGACTGTGAAAGCCCCCTCTCCTTCGCCATCGACCGCGTCGACCAATGCGTCGCGTTCTTCGGCGTGGACTCCAGCGTCTTCGTGATGACCGCGGCTACCTGTTCGTCGGTCACCCTCCGGGGCCCGCACGGACGCCGCATGTCACCCAGGCCGGCAATCCGGCACTGCACGAACCTCGACCGCCAACGGCCCACCGCATGAGGTGTGGAACCAAGCCGCTCCGCCACATTCTTGTTGGAAGCGCCCTCGGCACGCCAGGATGATTCGGCACGCAACGCCCGCGCTTGCGGCGTGGCACGACACCGGACCCGCTCTTTGAGTGCAGCACGTTCCTCGACCGACAGCGTCAACTCGGCCTTCAGCGGCCCCACCCCCGCCATGCAACAAGCCTGCACATCTGAGCAGAATTCCAGGCTCAGGACACTAGCTAGTAGGCATGATCATCGGAGATCAGTTGAGCTACTGACAGATCTGCAGAGAACTCTGCCGCTGCCCGGCTCCGCCACAAAGGAGCCATTCCTCCCGGGGCTGAAGCCCCGGGCTTCCTGGCTAGATTGAGATGGATCTCCCCTTGCCCGGCCACGACCTCACCGCGGTTGCACCCACCGGAGCATCCGGATCTGTCAAGGCCAAACGCTGCTGCTCTTGCCGCCCGCGCTTACATAGACCGGACCTTGGCGGAACGGCACCCCTCAGACGCACGTCAGGCCGCGACCTCACACCGGTCCAGCTAACCGTCAGCCGAGCGCGGAATCGCATGAGTGACGCCGTGCCGGATCTTCCCCAGATCCCCGTGCAGCCCAAATCGAATTTCGTCAATCTCGCCGCGTCCACACCCTGGAGCGGCATCACGGAAAAGGGTCCTGATCGCGACGGGATCCAAGGTCCGTGCCTTCCTCCAACTGTCGGTCGCCACCATCGGTGGATGCCAGCCCAGGCTGCGCCTGTCTGGGGCCGGCCTGGCATGCGCCCCCTCCCCTGCGTCGGCGTCCATGCGCTTCGCCGTCGAGGCCGACGCCGATGTGCTGCTGCTCCCGACAGCAACGGTCCCTCCTCCCCCCCCCGCACATGCTCACCGCCTCCGGCTACGGTCCCGGCCGTCGCCGAACGCATGCGCAGAAGACAGCCAGCCGGAGTGGGTACGGCTGGGAGGAAGAGGAAACATGGCCAGCTGGCGATCTAGGCAGTGTCCTGGCGATCATGCGCGAAGCCAGATGACGAGTGCGGCTGCGGTGACGGTTCCGAGGAAGACGTAGCCGCGCTTGTCGAACCTGGTCGCGACTGCGCGGAAAGTCTTCAGCTTGTTGATCGCCCGCTCGACGGTGTTGCGCTTCTTGTAGCGATCCTTGCCGAAGACGGGCGGTCGGCCCCCGGCTTTGCCGCGTCGGACACGGTTGGCTGCCTGGTCGGCTTTCTCCGGGATGACGTGCCGGATCCCGCGTCTGCGTAGGTAGCGGCGGGTCCGGCGGTTCCTGTAGCCCTTGTCCGCGCTGACGCTGTCCGACTTGGTGCGAGGCCGGCCCAGCGTCAGTCGAGGCACGCGGATTTTGTTCATGACCTGCTCGAACTGGGTGCAGTCGGCGCGCTGACCAGGGACAGCACGCGGCAATGGCCGTCCGCGCTTAGATGGAGCTTGGTGGTGAAGTCGCCACGCGAGCGGCCGAGCGCCTCACCTCCCGCACCACCTCCGCCAGCCGGTCGACCAGTTCCGCCCGGATCCGAGCGGTTCTGAGCGCTGCAGCGGAGCCCCTTTTGGGAACGGGTGGCGGAGCCTGCCGGGCGCCGGCAGCGTGATAGTGCGCGCGCACGGAGGTCGAGTCAACCGAGATGTCCCAGTCGATGTCACCTGCCGCGTCCGCCTCGGCCTGGACCCGCTTGAGAAGCAGCTCCCACGTTCCGTCCGCCGACCAGCGGCGATGCCGCTCGTGGACCGTCTTCCACGGCCCGTACCGATCCGGCAGATCCCGCCACTGCACGCCCGTCCGAATCCGGTACAAGACCCCGTTCACCACCTGCCGATGGTCCCGCCACCTGCCACAACGGCCGTTGCTAACCGGCAGAAGCGGCTCAAGCCGCTCCCACTGGGCATCCGTCAGATCGCCCCGACTCCCCATAGCTGTCTCAACGAATCACGCGCTCGGCGGACGCGGCTCACGGTCGATCCTCTCGGCGCTGGCCAGCAGTTCCGGGTGCAATCGGCGTCGGGCGCTGAACAGCTCGATGCCCAGAAGCCGTCCGTGTGAGTCGTAGTCGAGTATCGCTGTGTCGTCCTCGGCAGGTACCTGCCGGACGCCCTCTCCTGGGGCGATCGTGTCGACAAGGTAGATGTACGCCATATCCGCCGATGCGTCGTACTCGACCCGCATTACTGGCCTTCCCCGTTGTTCGCCGACCTGGGGTGTCAGGTCCTGGTCTCCCGGAGAGCGTGCTGACGTCGAAGATCGCCAGGACAGGCCCTAGTCGCCGTGGGGTTCGGGCCAGAGTTTTTCCGAACGGCCGTAGTCGCCGTGGGGTTCGGGCCAGAGTTTTTCGGAACGGCCGAGCATGCCATGACAGCCGCGGGGAGAAGCTTTCACAGCCTGCTGACAGCCCCACGCCCCGGCCAGCCCGTATACGTCACTGCGCGCCGAGCGGCGAAAGGGCGCAAGATGCATCATGGGGGCATCTGATCGGCGGAACCTTACGTGAAGGGCGCCTGTCATGCTTCTGAAATCCCAGAGGGCCAGGTTCTCGCAAGCAGCCGTGACAGTTGCGATTGTCGCCATCGCTGCATCTGGCTGCGGCGACTCCGGCTCCAGCGGCGGTGCCAATGAGCCCGGCAAGTACTCGGGCAAGGGCGTTGCGCTGGCATATGACCTCGGTGGTAGAGGTGACCAGTCCTTCAACGACGCCGCGTATTCCGGTTTGGTGAAGGCCAAAGAGGACTTCGGTATCGGCGGCAGAGACATCGAGCCGCAGCCCGGCGAGTCCGACGCAGACAAAGCGGAACGCCTGACCCGACTGGCCGAGGAGGGATACAACCCGGTGATCGGCGTCGGCTTCCTTTACGCGCCGGTCCTCAAGGAAGTCGCTGAGAAATACCCGAACACCACGTTCGGAATTGTCGACGACGAAACGGTCCGGGCCAAGAATGTAGCTGACATGGTATTCAACGAGGAACAGGCCTCCTATCTCGCAGGTGTCGCGGCAGCCAAGACGTCGAAAAAGGGCCACATCGGTTTCGTCGGTGGTGTGGACATCCCAGTGATCCACAAGTTCGAAGCTGGGTACGTCCAGGGCGCCAAGTCCGTTGATCCGACCATCAAGATCGAGTCGCAATACCTGACCGGGACGCCGGAGGAGGGCGGCTTCTCCAGCCCTGGCAAGGGCCAGGAGGCGGCTAACGGCCAAATCGAAGCGGGCGCCGACGTGCTCTATCACGCGGCCGGCCTGTCTGGGCAAGGTGTGATCAGAGAAGCCGCCGACAACAAGATCTGGGTTATCGGCGTCGACTCCGACCAATACAAGCAGAAGTCGTTGGCCGCGTACAAGGAATACATCCTCGGATCCGCTCTCAAGAACATCGGTGGAGCTGTTTACGACCTTGTTGAATCCGTGTATGAGGGTAAACCTCTGACGGGTGTGGTCAGTGGAAACCTCTCCAACAACGGAGTTGGCTTCGCCGACTCCAACCCGAGGTACAAGGAAATGACAAACGTCGTCGACGCCGTTGACCAAGCAAGGAAGGGCATTGTTGACGGCAAGGTCACAGTAAATACCAGCTGAATCTTCATCCAGGGCGGAAACAGGGAGAAAGATTGACGTCAAGCTAAGAGGGGCGTCGCACCCACCCGCCCTTCGATGTCGCTCTGATCTTGTCGGCAGTGGAGTGCCAAGAGTCCGCCTGATCGAAAGGACTGGGGCCGCGAGAGGGGTTGCGCGTGATGGCTGCGCCAGATGCGGAGGGCACGTTCGTCGGGCGCGAGACGGCGCTGTCGCGGCTGCGGCGGTGTGCCGTGGAGGTGCGCGCAGGCCAGTCGTGGGCTGTGTGGGTCGAGGGGGAGCCGGGGGTCGGCAAGAGCGCGTTGGTTCGGCAATGGCTCGGTGATCCAACACTTGAGGGGTTCACTGTGCTGTGGGCCTCGGCGGACGAGTCGGAGCAGGACCTGGCGCTGGGGGTGGTAGGACAGCTGCTGATCAGGGTCGACTCAGAGGTAGCAGAAGATTTTCCGCTGTTGTGTGGGCGATCGCCAGCAGCGGCGCCGCTTCAGGTGGGAGCGCAGCTTCTGGCGCTGATGGGTCGGCTTCAGGTCGGCGGCCCCGTGGCGTTGGTAGTGGACGATGTGCAGTGGGCGGACGAAGAGTCGCTGCGAGCGCTCGGGTTTCTCGTACGTCGGCTGGAGGCTGATCAGGTTCTGACAGTGTTGGTGGCACGTAGCGGGCAGGAAGGACTGTCGAGCATCCGGCGGCTGGTTACCGATCGGGAGTGGTCGTATCAGCTGATGCTTGAGGGGCTGGATGCGCAAGCGGTGGCCCGGTTGGCTGAGAGAGCCCTAGGGCGCACGGTGAGCGTGAAGGCAGCTGAGCGATTGTGGCGTCACACCCATGGCAACGCCCTGTATGTGCGTACGCTGCTTTCGGAATTCTCGGCAGAGTCGCTGGTAGAGGGACGCGGGCGGCTGCCGGTCCCGTCGTCGCTGGCAGGGGCAGTGCTACAGCAACTGGCCGGGCTGCCGGAAGCAGCCCGGCGGCTGGTGGAGGCAGCGGCGGTGCTGGAGGCGCGCTCGCCGCTGGCACTGGTGACCCAAGTCAGTGAGGTGACGGATGCGGTCGGGGCACTGGAGTCGGCGCTGACCGCTGGCCTGGTGCAATGGTGGCCAAACGAGCCGACCACACCAGTAGCCATGCACGCATTGCAACGGGACGTGGTCGTGACGAATATGGAACCGAGTCGGCGGCGGGCCATGCATACGACGGCGGCCCCGCTGGTGGACCGGGCCGCATCGTGGGCACATAAGGTTGCCGCGGCAGGAGGCCTCGATGACCAACTTGCCGATGAGCTGGAGGCCGAGGCTCGGCTGCAGGCCGAAGCCGGAGCAGTCGAGCGGGCGGCCACACTCATGGTGTGGGCCTCCAACCTGGCGAGCGCCCGCGTCCGGCATGAACGCCTACTGCTGACCGCCGCCGCACAGCTCACCTGGGCCGATAAATTCGTCCAGGTCGAGTCCCTCCTGCCCGCGATACGTGCCTGTGCCCCTTGTCCCTTGCGCTCCCTCGTCCTCGGCTCCTATGCCCAAAGCCGAGGGGCCGCGGCTCTGGGCGAAGCGGAGGCGGAGCTGACCAATGCTCTCACTGCCGCCGCGTCCCGTCCGGATCTTCGCTGGGCGGCCGCTATGGCAGGCTTTTGGCTGGGCTGGCTGTACCTTCCCCAGGAGCGCTATGGGGAGTCCGTCAGCACTCTGGAATACGTGTGCGGGCTTGACGGGGTTGATGAGGACCTCGCCCATCGGATCGCCGGTGCCCTTTGCATCACTCGTAGCTGCCTCGAGGGTCCGCAAATAGCTCTTCACCAGTTCTCGCATATCGCTCGTGATGCCCCAATCGGCCGACAAACGCCTTCGGGGCCGTACATGCTGGCCGTACGTGGCCTACTCCGGGCCATCGCCGGGCAATTGGCTAGCGGCGCCGAGGATCTTGGCACTGCGCTGCGACTCTCGCACACCAGTGGTTACCCTGCCATGGAGCAGCACGCCTATGTACATCTATCATGCGCACAGTACTGGTTGGGCGAATGGGACGAGGCAATCATCAATGCCGACCATGCGATAACGTTCTCCACAACGGAGAACCGTCCCCGTACGTTTCCCTTCGCTTACACGGCTGCTTCCTTTGTGCCCTCCGGACGGGGAGAGTGGAGTAAGGCTGAACAGCTGCTGACCGGGATAAGGCGCTCGACGGAACTGATGGGAGGTCGGGGCTACTTCGAACCCCTCCCCGCGATCGCCGAAGCGGTCCTTGCACAGGCTAAGGCTGATTACCGCGGAATGCTCATCGCGATGCAACCCATTCTGGCTGCACCCGACAAGGGCCTTTCCATGCACTTTAGGACGTGGTGGCGACCACTGCATGCGGAGGCCCTGATTGGCAGCGGCGCGTTCGACGAAGCGGACCGGGCGGTTGGCGCATTGGAAGACCTCAGCCAGGACGCCCATCCGCACCTACAGACTGCGGCGGCTTGGCTGTCCGGATGGCTAGCGCATCAGCGCGGGGATCTCCAAGAAGCTCGGACTCATTACGAAAGGGGCCTTGGTCCTGCGGCTGATCGCGATGAGCCCCCCCTGCACCGAGCACTGCTGGAAAATGCCCATGGGCGCCTGCTGACCGCTTGCGGAGCCCCTCCCGAGGAAGCCCTCCACTGGCTGCGCGCGGCTCACCGACGCTTCACCACACTAGGTGCCGCTCCCTTCGTAACCCGCTGTGCAGCTGACCTCAGCGCTGCCGGCGTGACAGCCGCGGCGGTCCCAGTCGGCGCCAGTGCGCTCGCACAGCTGACCCATCGCGAACGCGATATCGCCCACCTCGTCAGCGACGGTCTCACCAACAATGAGATCGCAGACAAGCTGTTCATCAGTTCCAAGACTGTCGAGTACCACCTCGGTCACGTGTACGCGAAACTCACCCTTACCAACCGCCGCCAACTCCGCCGCCAACTCCAACAACAGACATCCGGATGAGCGAGCGTTTTCAGCGTTGCCTCTCCAGGGTGGGGACGGCAGCGGCGATTGACGTGAGGCGGTTCGGGCTGCATCGGGCCCGGCGGAAGATCCGGCAGGACTCCACTCGCGCGATGCCCCGAGGGGTGGGCGTCTGAGCGGGTGGTGACCCAGGGGCCGGTAGGCGAGATCCACAGCAGCCTGCCCGCGGGATCTGCTACCACCTGCACGTTCACGCCGTGGCGACACCAGGTCCACGAGCGCCCGCTGGTGAGGCGGGAGCTTGCAGCGGCGGTCACCCTCACGGGTGACGATACCCACTCGACCAGGGCGTGAGCACAGGTCGCGTGCGGCAGGATAGGGACCCAACGAGGACTCCACGCTGATGAGTTGAGACGGAGAAGGACCGTCCGGCCAGGACGTGGTCGCGGACGATCAGGACCTGCCGCTCGACGCGGCCTTTCCCGGTGGGGCGGTAGGCGGCCAGCAGGTCGCTGTCGAAGTCGTAGTGCCCGGCGAATCCGACCGCTTCCGGGTGCAGTGGAACGGCCTCGCCCGGGGCGACGTGCCTGCGGACGACGGTCTTGGTGCGGTCGTAGACGATCGACATCGGCACCCCGGCGAAGTGGGCGAACGCCTGCCGGTGGCAGTCGAAGAAGGTGGCCAGGTCCTGGCTGGTGGTGAAGCAGCAGAACGGATCCCGCGAGTAGGACAGGGTCATGTGGAACGAGTAGACCTTCGGGATCCCGACGTGGGCGAGGATCTGACCTTCGTCTCCCCAGTCGACCTGGGCCTGCGCTCCGGGCACGACCTCGAACCTGCGGTGCAGGCCGGCCAGCTCACCCGGGCTGATGCCCAGTTCCTCGGCGATCCGTGGCCGGGCCTCCTGTATGTAGAGCTTGACCCGCTGGTAGGTGCCGGTGAAGCCGTACTCGGCCACCAGCCGCTCGTGCACCACGGCACCTTTGATCAGAATCTCGGACCGCAGCATCGCGTCGATCAGCGGCGCGACCTCATCCACCATCCGCCGACGGCCGTGTCCGGGCGCGGCCCGACGGGGCGGGGCGACCGGTCCTTGAGAGGACAGGTACTTGCGGACCGTGCGGCGGTTGAGCCCGGTCTCCTTCGCGATCTCCGACAGGCTCATCGCCCCGGACTCGAACAGCCCGCGGAAGCGTCGAAGCTCCATCCAACATTGCGGGTCCAAGACCACGGTTAGCCGCCCTCCGCCACCCTTCACAGGCCGGCAGCAGACTGCCCACGGTCAAGCTCCGGTACGTCAAGAAGTGGGCACGTTCATCCGTACGTGACTGGGCACGTTCACGGCTCTGGCAAGATTTTCGTAGCCGGAGATCATCTCAGTGAGATGGTCGACCGGTCCGCATAGCGGCGGCGAAGGTGGGCCATCAGGACGACGCGGTGGCGGAGGAGTGGGACGCCAGCCCGCCCGGCCATGATCCGTTTCTGGGGCTTGACGTCGGTGATGCGGCCTTCGTTGACCCCGGAGTTGTAAGGGGTGGTGATGCCCTGCGCGACGGCGTGCCGGTCTCATGCAGGGCTCCGGCGAGGCCGGCGAGTGGGGCCAGCCCGCTGTTCGCGAGGTCGTTCAGCCAGCCTGGCAGGGGTGCGGCGTCCCGGTTGTCGAGCATGGTGGCGAAGCGGCGGACCAGGTCGTGGGTGAGCTTGAGTTCGGGACAGTGTTCGAGCAGCCGGGGCAGGCGTTCGTTGATGTGCGGGTTGCGGTGGCGCGGGTGGGTGGTGATCCAGCGGGCCGCTTCGCGAGGTGAGGGTGGTCGCTCGCGTGGCTCGTCGATGGGCAGGCCCTGCCGGAGCGGCGCGACGGCCACTTTCACGCGTTGGTAGTGGCCGAGGTAGCCCTTGGCCTGCAGTTCTTCGTGAAGGATCTTCGCGCTGTGCTGTCCTTCGTCCCAGCGTTGTCGCAGGTACTCGAGGTAGGCATCCATGGTGGAGGGCTTGCGGGGTGGCCGGCGCATCACTTCCTGCCAGGTGCAGGCGCGCGCGTACTTGCCGACGGTTCTGCGGTCCAGGCCGAGTTCGCGGGCCACGGAGCTATGGCTCCGGCCGGTGCGGGTCAGAGCATGGACAGCCTCGAACAGACTCTGGGCATGGCGCCCTGCCCGGGTGTTCGCCGCAGCGTCCTCGGTGGTCTCCTCGACCGGTGGGGGGATCGCCTTCACTGACCGTGGGCAGAGCCGCAGGCAGGCAGCCGCGATGGGCAGAGGCGATGTCTTGAACTCGGCGGGACAGGCCCTGCCAGAGGTGAAAGCGGTCGCTGACCTGCACGGCTTCGGGGGCCCCGGCCGTGATGCCCTGCCGGTAGGTGAGGGAGCCGTCGCGGCAGGCGACCTCGACGCCCGGGTGCTCTCGGAGCCACCGTCCGAGCTGTTCCGCATCGCGTCCTTCCCAGAGGGTGAGCGGGAGCCGGGTGGTGGCATCGACCAGAAGCGTGCCGTAGGCGCCGCCGTAGAGCGCGAAGTCGTCGACCCCCAGCACCTGGGGCGTGACAGTGGCGGCAGCGGCACCCGCATCAGCTGGGACAGGACGGCGACCCGCGAGAGCCTGATGTTCAAGATCCGAAGCATCCGGGCTCCGCCCCGGCCAGCCAGCACCACGCCGACGTCCTCCACCAGGCACTGCAGTCGCGGTGTCCGCCGCTGATAGCGCGCTGTCAGGCCGGGTGCTTGCTCGGCGAAGGTCACCTTCGGGCGAGTCGTGTTCTCGCAGTACAGACGGCGCACGGACAACTCGACGCGCAGAGGCCGGCCCGCGAGGTGACGTCGGCCAGGCTCCGTACATACCGACTGTGGCACCACACGCTGAGCTGACCGCATCCTGTACATCTCGCCGGTTCACCCGATCTCGTGTGGGCGCCGACCGTCACCGCGGCATCGGAGACCTCGCCCGAGCTCACCAGCACATCAGACAACTGCGGTAACAGACTGGCCAGTTCAACAGAGCACAGTCGCAGGCTGCCCGCTTTGCAGACCGGCCGACCATGCCACCGAGATGATCTCCGCCTACGAAAATCTTGCCAGAGCCACGTTCCCGTGTACGCCGACAATCCCGCCTCCGCCACCGCAGATCCGCCCGGCCGAACCGGCACGCCACCCGCGCAAACACCGACTCCAACTCCACAGCCCACACTCGGGCCTCAAGCACCCCCACCATGCCCTGAAACGACTACAACCAGTTCAGGACACGATCCGCTGGTGGAGTATTAGGGGGTTCCGATTTGAACCGGTGATCCCGCTCCAGGAGACCGCAAACACGGTCAGATCTCTGTCCGCAGAACGCTAGGCTCCTCATCGGGGGAGCCCGGCGGGCTAAGGGCGCGGCGCAGCTGGCGTCGGGATGTGAGGTTGAGTTTGGTGAAGATGCGGCTGAGGTGGTACTCCACCGTCTTGGGACTGATGAATAGCTGGCGGGCGACCTCCTGGTTGGTGTGCCCTTGGGCGACGAGCCGGGCGATGGTGTGTTCGCGGTCGGTGAGATTCTCCGTGCCGACAGCGGCAGAGGGAGCGGCGATGCCACAAGAGGTCAGGTCTGAGGCGGCGCGTTCGGCGTAGGGATTGGATCCGAGCTGGGCCAGGGTTGCGTGGGCCTGCTTTAGGAGGGCGGCGGCACCGGCTCGATCCCGATTGGCTAGGCGGAGGCGTGCAGCGGTGTGCTGAAGCAGAGCTCGCTCCAGGGGCGCATCATCGCTGGCAACGGAGATATCCAGGCCTTGCTGGTAGGACGCCCGCGCGGAGTCCAGGTCGCCGCGGGCTTCGGCCAGCAGTCCGGCGATTCGGGCCACAGCCGTCCGCAGCCAGACAGCCTCTTTCCGGCCGAGTTCTCTCAGACGGGCGACAGACTCAGCCGCCTGATCTAGGCGGCCGGTGCGGACCAGGGCCTCCGCCCACAGCACCCACCAGTCGTAGTGAGGCCAGATCGCGACCCAGTCCCGGTCGGTATCCTTCAGCGCCTCATACATAGCGGAGGGGTCGTCGTGTGCCCGGGCTAGCAGCGCCGCCGCAACGTCCGTGAGGCCCCCGAAGACTGCAGGGGCGGGGGTCCAGGTACGGCACGCCTCCAGGTGCTCTTGCGCGGCGCGCCAGCGCCCCTGCGCCGCCGCGATGCCCACGGAGTACCCGTGCGCGACGCCGTGGAAGGTGTGCATGCCCATAACCTCTCCCTCGGCGATCGCCTGCTCGGCATCTGCCATTCCCTGGTCCCACTCGCCGAGGCGATAGCGGCAAACGGCGAGGTAGCAGTGCGCGTAGATGCGCATGATCCGAGTGGCCTTCAATGCGGGCGCCACGACGGCTGCCAGGTCGTTACGCGCGGCTCTGAGTTGGCCCAGGCCGAGGCGAGCCATACCTCGGCCCACCAGCACCAGGGCGTCGGCTGCGTCAACGCGTTCCCGGTCAGCTGGCAGGCATAGCTCATCCTTGATCACACTCAGCGACGCAGAGGCTCCGTGCCCCCACAGTTGCGCACAGGTGTAGAGCCAGCGGGCCTCCTGCATCGCGTCCGGCCATGTGGCGCCGTCGGTGAACACCTGCCGGTGCAGGGCCAAGACCTGGTCGAAGTCAGCCAGGTTGGAGGCGGCTGTGGCCTGCCACACCCGCGCAAGGGTGGCCGTATCTGCATCCCCCTCGGCCTGGGCCTCGCGCTGCGCTTGGTCCAGCAGCCGCACCGCGGTGGTGAAGTCCGTCTCTCTGTATGCATAACGGCCCAGTAGCGCCGTGCGTAGCGCCCGCGGGGCGCAACGCTCAACCCGCTCGCGCAGCGTCCGTGCTCGCTCAGGGTCGTAGTGCACCAGGCTGTTGGCGTGCGCGGAAGCAGTCAGCAGGCGCTGTTCGCGCTGCTCACGAGTGGGGGACAGATCAGCCGCCCAAAGCAGCAGGGTTGCGGCTCGTGAGACCTGCCCGGCCGTGCGCTGGCGATCAGCCTCCCTCTCGAGCGCGTTCGCCAGCGTCTGGTCCACCGACTGGCTGGCTGCCACCCTGTGAGCCCAGGCCGCGTCCGCGTTTACCGCTTCCACTGCCCTGGCATGCAGTACTTGACGGTGCACAGGTTCCATGGCCTGGTCGACGGCCTTTTGCAGTAGTGGATGTGCAATGCGCACTGGAGCAGACGGCTCGCTCGGTCGCCACAAGGCCAGCCCTAGCTCCAACACAGGTCCGAGAGCCTCGGCTGGATCTTCTGAGCCGGCTACCTGAGCAGCCACTGCCAGCGGTACCTCCGAGCCAAGCACTGCCAGAGCCTCGGCCAGCCCACGACTTGCCTGGGGCAGGGCGGCTAGCTCGATGCGCACTACCGAAGCCAGCGAGTCGGGCACCGGCAGGGTGGTCTCTGCCGCCAACACCTCTGGGGGCATTGATCCCAGCACCGACCGCAGATATAGGGGATGTCCGCCGGTGTGCTGCCACAACCGCTGGACTGCTCCGCGCCCTAGCTTTCCTGCACCCGCTGCCCGCGCAAGTTCTACCACGTCCGCCCGTTCCAGACCGGCTAGCCGCAACGTCACACTGTGTTCCATACCTGTTACCATGCGCCGCCACTCCTCCATCACAGGCGAGCCTGCATGCGCACCAATGCCCCCTGCCCCTACCCCTGTACGGGCTGTAGCCACAACCAGCACGCGATCCGCCCACAGTCGGCGCATGACGAACCCGAGTGCCTTCAAGGAGGCCTCGTCCGTCCACTGCACATCGTCGACGACGAGCGCAACGGCGGTGGCCTCCTGCATCACTCCTAGTAGCTGCACCAACTCTGCCCCCACTGCCACCGGCTGCACCGATGGGCCCAAGCGGTCCCCCAACAACTGGGACTCCTTGAGCAGCGTGGGCTCAACCTGCCGCTGCCACTGTTCCACCATGCCGAATGGCCAGTCCCGTTCCACCTCATCGCACTGAGCCCACCACACGCGGAACCCATCCAAGCGTTCCATCGCTCGCCGCACCAGCGCCGTCTTGCCGATCCCCGCCTCCCCCTCGACTAGTACTAGCCACGGAGTCTCCTTGTGAGCCTCCTCCGCACAACGCGCAATTACCCCCAGCTCCGACCTGCGCCCCACAAACCCTGCATCGGCAACCTCGGAATCGCTCAAAGTGGACATAAAGCCATTAAACCTGGCGTATGTGGTGACGTCGTTGTGTTTGCCAAGCCTGTCATCGTGACCAAGGCTGGCAGCTCTGTTAGTTGCGATGTGGCACGGATCGAGCCGTTGATGCCGGCCGATCCGGTCCGTGGTCGGCGATGGGCCGACCATCGTCGAACCCTGGAGCCATCGCGTGGAAGTACCGCACCGGCTCGCCCTGGCGGGACCTGCGGGAGGAGCTGGGCTCATTCCAGACCGCTCACAAACGTCTGCTCAGGTGGGCCGTGGACGGCACCTGGGAACGTATTCTTGCCGTGCTCCTGGCAGCGGCCGACGGTGCTGACGACATCGGTTGGACTGTGTCGGTGGACTCCACCGTCTGCCGGGCTCACCGGCACGGCGCCGGAGCCGGGAAAAGGGGGCGCCGTTTCGGGCCGAGCCGGATGACCATGCTCTCGGACGTTCGCGCGGCGGCCTAACGAGATGGTGCGTGATAGCGGATGAGGCGTGTTTCTCCTGGCCGTGGCTGTTGTCAGTCGGTGGTGGTGCGGTCGGAGACGAGGCCGGCGATAGCTCGGTAAGTGACGGGCAGGACCTCACGTCGGTGTGTCCAGCGGGTCAGTTGCTTCCAGCGTTTGTGGTCGGCGAGGGCGTGTTCGACGGTTATGCGCTGTGAGGAGTGACGGTGACGGACTCGGCGTCGGGCTTCAAGGACCTCGGGCGGGCTGATCTTGTTGCCCTTACTCGGAGGGGATGGCCCGAAGTTTCGCACCCTGCCGCCGACGCCGACACAGGTTATCGATCCAGCATGCAGCACCCTGCGCACCGCACTTCCAAGAGACAGGCTCTAGTGCGTATTGATCCGCAGGGTTGCTGACGCGGCTGATGGGCGGGTGTCCGTCGAGTGCGGTGTGGCAGCGGTGGTGGTTGTCGGTGTGCAGGAAGTCTGCCAGGGCCCCGGTCCGCTCCGTGTTCGATGTGTAGGGCCGCCGCAGGTAGGCCCACTCGTCGAGCAGGGTGTGGTTGAAGCGTTCGACCTTGCCGTTGGTTGTGGCCGGTAGGCACCGTGAGTTTGCCGGTTGCGCCGAGGTCGGCGAGGACGTTCTTCCAGGCCAGGCCTTTGCGGTAGGCCCAGGCGTTGTCGGTCAGGACGCGGTCGATCCGGTCGATGCCCTGGCTTTGGAAGAACATTGGCCGCGCGGGTGAGGAAGTTTGCGCAGGTCGCGACCTTCTAGTCGGGTGGATCTCGCTGTAGGCCAGTCGGCTGTGGTCGTCGGCGGCGGAGTGGACATAGTCGTAGCCCATGCTGTTGCGGTGGCCCGGCCGGCCTGGCGGCCCAGCGTTCTGTGGCCGCCGCCGTCGGGGATCCGGCCGAGCTTCTTCACGTCCACGTGGATGAGTTCGCCGGGGTGTTCTCGTTCGTAGCGGCGGATCGGCTCGCCGGTGGGCCGATCCAGCCAGGCCAGGCGGTTCAGCCGGTGGCGGACCAGGATCCGGTGCACGGTCGAGGCGGGAAGGCCCAGGATCGGGCCGATGCGTGCCGGGCCGAGTTGCGGCTTTGCCGCAGGCCGCAGACGCGCTCTACCAACGCGGCCATGGTCTGGTGCGGGGCCGGCTCGGCCGGTCGTGCAGACCTGCCTCGCCCTCGGTCCGCCACCGGCGGTTCCATTTGTGGGCCGCTGCCCCGGAGATGCCCATCTCGGCGGCCACATGCGCGGCCGGACGGCCTGATCAGACACGTTCGACCAGCAGTCTCCTACCGAAGCCGGTCAGCCGGGCATTACGGTGGGTCACGAAGACCTCCGTGCGGTGAGTTCCTAGACAGCTCCCACCACACCGGAGGCCTTCGCCATGTTCAAGACCAGACCAGTGTCAACAACGCTCGTGATCAATAGATCTAGGTCCCCCAGCTACGGCAGTCGGTGGCGCGGGTCCGGGGATCCAGCCGGCCGGCGTGGCGGCATTACCTGTGGCCGGGATGAGCAACTCGGCGATAGGGAGCGTGGCCAGTGCGGTCATCTCGGGGCAGCGCCGACGAGCTGGCGCGCAGGACTTGCGGCGCTGCGTCGAGGCGGTCAGCCAGGTGGGCAGCAGGCCGGTGATGCGGCGTGGGCGGGAGGTCAGCCTCGACACGGCCGGAGTTGATGTAGCGGACCAGGAGGTTCGCACTTCCGATTTCCGAGGTAACCCATCTCTCGGAGCAGAGTGGTGGGGACGGCCGGTTCCTCCGTGCGGCGTCTGTGGAAGTGTTCGCGGTAGGGATCGGCCCGGCCCGGCCGATAGGTGTGGTGCGGATCAGGCGGTCGGGCTCGCCGTGCCGTGCGTAGCGTTTGACGGTGTTGTTCAGGGCCAGGCGGCGGGAGCACTCCAGCGGTCCGAACCCGTCATGGGCAGCGTCTACGCGAAACGACCCCGGACGATCGTCGTGACGGTGACCGCGAGGACGAGGCCGGCTCCGTAGAAGACATCCTGTACCCAGCCGGTGTATCCCAGCACTTGGAGGCCGATAACCCCGGTTTCCAAGAAGTAGACGCCAAGAAGAGTGCCTATTGGATTGAACTGGCCCGGACGCACCACGGCAGTGCCGAGGAAGACTGCGGCGAAGGCCGGGAGCACGTAGTTAGTGCTGCCGGTCGGGTCCAGGCCTCCGACGGTGACCAGAAGGACGAGACCACTGAAACCAGCGAGGACGGCACCAGCGATGAAGCCTGCAGCACGGATACGGTCCACATTGATACCCGCTAGTCGGGCCACTTCCCGATTGGCTCCAACGAACGTGGCATGGCGGCCTAGTGGGGTCCACCCAATTGTATAGGCAAGGATACTGCACAGAACGAAACTGTAGTAAAAGGAAAAGGGTAATCCCAGGAAATGGCCAGTAATCAGCCTACTGAGAGACGGGCTTTGCAGCGAAACCGTGCTCGACGATGAAATGGCTTCTGCGAGGCCTAGGTACACGCTGGCCGTTCCCAATGTCACAATCAGCGACGCCATTTTGACCTTGACGACGAAGAACGCGTTCATCATGCCGCAGCACGCGCTGACCACCAGTGCAGCGAGGCAGGCGAGCCACACATTGACATCGCCCAAAGTGGACAGGACGGGAATGATTGTGGCGGTCAGTCCCATGATGGAAGCGAACGACAGATCGAACTCGCCTGTAAGGAGTGGGCAAAGCGCGGCAAGCGACAGGAGAATGAGCGACGGTTGTGAGCCCAGGACTTGCTTCAGTATCGAGGGACGGAGGAAGACGGAAGGAGTTAGGGCTCCATAGATGATAATTATGGCGAGCCAGACAGCGAGCAGACCGTAGCGGGAGGCGAGGCTCTGCCAGATGGCCGCGGTAGTCACCCGGGGCGCGGAGCCTCCAATCCTTGTCGGCACTAGCCCTCACTCTGTTCATCGGTAGCCTCGCTGGTCCGGTAGACCTCACGCAGGATCGTGGAGGCCTTGACCGACGGGGCTTGCCTCAGCCCACCGCTTGGGTCGTACACAAGCACCCGATCGCAGACCGTTGCCAGATCGTTGGGCTCACTGCTCACCAACAGCACTGCCGCGCCCGAATCCGCAGTGGAACGCAAAGCGTCTAGGATTACCATGCGGGCTCCGACATCGACGCCCTGAGTGGGCTCATGAAGAACCAGAAAGAGGGGCCCAGCGGCCAGCCACTTGGCAAGAAGCACTTTCTGCTGATTGCCACCGCTAAGTTGTTTGACTTGCAGACGCATGGGTGCCGATGGCCTGATGTCCAGGTATCGCGTTGCGGCTTCGCATTGCTTGGATTGCCAAGAATACCCCATAAACCAAGGGTAGCCGTGGGTCTGCAGCGAGGGAAGGCAGATGTTGTCTCGAACGCTCAGATCGTAAGCGAGGCCAGCCCGTTCACGTCGTTCAGGGACAAGTAGAACACCTTCGCGGATGCAGTCCGCCACTTCGACACGCCTAAGGTCTATTGACTTGGGTCCGAAGCGCAGCTGGCCAGCTGACACTGGGAGAGCCCCCGTCACAAGTTGCGGGATGTCCTCGTACCCGCTCCCAGGGAACCCCGTAATCCCAACGACTTCCCCCGTGGCAACGGCGAAGCTCAGCTCCTCGACTCGGTCACCGCTCAGACCTGTGACCTGAACGGAGCTGAAGGGGGGGAGGACCTGACGAACCCTGCCGGGATAATGGACCTGCGGGGGCCGTCTAAGCGGCAACGCTTGCTGCCCTAGTATGACGTCGGCGAGGCGGCTTGTGGTCAGCGTGTCGGTCGTCAGGCCTGCAGCGACAACCAACCCGTCACGCAGGACAGTGATGCGGTCGGTGACCTGCAACAATTCAGACAGGTTGTGGCTGATTAGAAGGACACCACCCCCTTCTTGAGCAATTCGCCTCAGGAGCGCATGGACTCTGGCCAGTTCAGGCCCAGCCAAGGCGCGGGTCGCTTCGTCCAGGAGGAGGAGACCTGACCCGGGTTTGCGATTGCGGATCGCTCTCGCGATAGACACTTCGGCTCGCCGCGCCGGCGGCAGGTCACCGACGCGGGCAGACGGATCCAGCTCCACGCCCAGGCGCTCCAGGGTCTCCCGCGCGAGGTTGTCACGCGCCAGGCGATCGATTCGTCTGCTCCAACGATGGACCGGGAAACCACCGACGCAGATGTTGTCCGCGACGCTGGCATCGTCGAACAAACCGAGTTCCTGGTGCACCGCGGACAGTCCTGCGGCCTGCGCTTCATTCCAGTGGACCGGCAACCGCACAGGGTCCCCGCTGACAAAGCAGCGGGCACCCGGATCGGGGGTGAGGACGCCAGTCAGGATACGCACGAGCGTTGACTTCCCCGAGCCGTTCTGGCCTGCCAGGCCATGAATCTCGCCAGCCAGGACGTCGAGACTCACGTCGCGCAGGACCTCATTCGAACCGAAAGTCTTGTAGAGGGCGCATACCTCTAGCAAGGGTGAGCACCCGGACATCAGGGGTTGTCCCACGCCGTGCGAGAGGTGGCATCGTGGCCACGTCGGCCGACGCAGAATGTGGCCGCAATGACATGCTGCGTGCGCGCACGATAGCTCATGGGCGGCAGGCCCGCAGCGGCGTCTGCCTGCGTTGCACTGCTGGTTGGGCCATCGGGCTCCATACGGGAGGCGGTCTCCGCACCGCTGTGAGCGACCCTGATCGGATCACCGATAGGCGATACATGCCAGAAGTTGGAAGATGACATCCTGCCAACGATCCCTCCTCCTAACGCTTTTCGCCTGATATTAGCCGACGCGGGCCCTTGACCAGTGGTAACACGACTGCGGTACCTCAGACGGCTCTACCTCGGTGAGAGGGATGGCCGTGGCTGTAATCGTGAGGGCCCCCTGGACCAACTTGCTGCCGTTTTTAGACGACAAGGACGCGCACGTTTCCAGAACCTGGTCGGCGCCCCACTTGATCCGGTTCAGCAGCCGGTGGATACGGTCCGGGCCTGCGTGCACGGTCTCATCGCCAGCGTCCAGCCGTCTTGCGCTACAGCGGAGCAACCAGCCTGTCGTCGACGGGTGAAAAGAGGACCACGGGCGGCGAATCAAAGCGGGCCATTGCGTGATCTCTTGATCATCCTGACTTCTCTGGTACGGGAGTCAGGAGGAAGAGAGGTGATCGGCGTGGAGGACTGGGCTGAGATCCGCCGGCTGCACCGAGCCGAGGGCCTGTCGGCCCGGGCGGTGGCACGGCAGTTGGGGATCTCCAGAGGCACTGTCCTGCGGAGCTGACCTCGGACCGGCCGCCGGTCTATCAGCGGCCGTTGAAGGGATCGGCGGTCGACGCGGTGGAGCCGGTGATCCGCGAGCTGCTGAAGCAGACGCCGACGATGCCGGCCACCGTGATCGCCGAGCGGATCGGCTGGGACCGCGGGCTGACCATCCTCAAGGAGCGGGTGCGCGAGCTGCGGCCGGCCTATCTGCCGGTCGACCCGGTCTCGCGGACGGTTTACTCGCCCGGCGAGCTCGCCCAGTGTGACCTGTGGTTCCCGTCGGCTATGGACAGACGGGTCGGCCCCCGGCCCTGGTCATGGTGTCGGGCTACTCCAGGATGATCACCGCGCGAATGCTGCCGTCGCGGACCACCGCCGATCTGATCGACGGGCACTGGCGGCTGCTGACCGGCTGGGGCGCGGTCCCGAAGATGCTCGTCTGGGACAACGAGAGCGGCGTCGGCCAGGGTCGTAGCCGCGGTCGGCAAGCAGTGTGTCCGGTCGTCGCCTCGGCCAGCCGACCAGGCCCGCGATGGACGGGATCTTCGCGGGCAGAGACATCAGCTGGGTCTCATCGTTGAGGCTTCCGCCGGTCAGCGACACGGCGAGCGGGATGCCCCGGCCGTCGACGAGGACGTGGTGCTTGCTGCCCGGCCGTGCCCGGCCGACCGGGCTGGGACCGTTTTGGGCCGCGTCGAGTGGCCCGGACATGGCTGGAGCCATCACCGTCCGCGACCAGCTGCTTGGCCGGGCGCAGCTGCTCGAGCAGGCCGCCGGTTCGCTCAGCGGAGCCGGAGCCGGAGCCGGGCGAGGCTCTACCGCGTGATCCTTGACGACCTCGGTGCGCGATCGACCCGAGCAGTTTGCGGCTGCAAAAGAGGGGTCGACTGGGGTGGAGTCTGCAGCGCCCGGAGCGTCGCGCGGTAGAGCGGGACGAGTACGAGATCGCCCGCTGGATCGCGCACGAGTGGCCGCGCATCAAGAAGGGGCGGTGAACACACGTGCCTGGATCGTGTTCCTCGACGAATCAGGCGTCTCGCTACTGCCCCAGGTCCGCCGCACCTACCCCGCGGCCGCACCCCGCTCCTGCGGCATCGGCTGAACTGGAAACGCGCCTCGATGGCCGCGGCCCTCGGCTACCACGCCACCGACCCGGCCGCGGACCGCGTCTGTGGTTCCATCTCAAGCCCGGCAGCTACGACACCACCGCCCTCATCGAGGTCTTAAAGCAGCTCAAGGCGTTCTACCGCGGGGAGCGAGTAGTGCTGGTCTGGGACGGCCTGTCCGCCCACTGGAGCCGTGCGATGAGGGCCCGGGCCGCCGAACAGGACTGGCTCACGCTCGAGCGATTACCCGCCGACGCACCCGAGCTCAACCCGGTGGAACTTCTGTGGCGAACTCGCCAACGTCGCCGGCGACCACCTCGCCGATGTCGCCGACGCCACCGAACAAGGCATCCACCGCATCAACCAGAACCAGCAGCTGCCCTGGTCCTTCCTCACCCACACCGGCCTGACCATCCAGCCACCAACCCCACGGAACTAACGAAAAGAACAGTAGAGGTCGTTTTCATCTGTGATGCTCGTACCCCTAACGATTCATGGACTGCGGGATCGTGGTGGCGGTGAGGTTGTGGGGGCGGTCGGGGCACTTCGGCCGGATGGGGTGACAGGTGGGGCGGTGTAAGGCTTGTTCCTGTCTCATCCCGGGACGCCCGGCCTCCCGAACAGCTGACGCAGCCGCGGTTCGCTGTTGGGCAGCGGCTTGTCGAACACCTTTGCCCGCCGGAGTGATGGCTGTGCCATGATGTTCGCCCTTGTCGACGTCCAGACCTAGGTAGATGTCGATCTCGCCGTCGTGCTGCATAAGCCCTCCCCAGCAGGTCCCCTCCCGGCCTCGCCTGCGACATCAGCGTGCCGGCATCCACGTTACGAGGGCCTGCTTCACCTCGACGAACAAGGCGAGCGGTCACGCCCCTCTGCCAATGCCTCTTGGCCCGGTGACACCACTTTTTCGACCATGATCGACAAGGGGCGCAAGTCATGCCGGACCTGGAGACCGGGAACCCCATTGCGGGGCCACGAAAACGGTAACGGGGCGAACACACAGGTCCGAGCCTCGTGGACCGGGGCAAGCTGGTTCCAAGATGCACGTCCTGTCGGACGCGAACGGACTGCCCCTCCTCGTCGGCGTCTCGTCCAGGATCACGAAACGAGACACGACCCCACCGCGGCCGCCACTTCAAGCCCCAGCGCGTCCACGCGGACAAAGCCTACGACCGCGCCGACCCGCGGAAATAGTTGCGTGGCAAACGTATCGGCGTAGGGATCGCCCGCAAAGGCATCGAGTCCAGCGAACGATTGGGCCGCCGCCGCTGGGTCATCGAGCGGACGATGTCCGGCTGTCCGGCTACCGACGTCTAAGCCCTCGCCACGAGCGCGATCTCCGCAACTACCTGGGCCTTCTCGGCCTCGCTGCCGCCCTCTGCTGCTACAAACGACTCGTCCGCGTCACCACGTAGGAAACGGTCTTAGACCGTGAAGGCCGTCCTCTCCCCTCGATATCACTCGTCGTGCGGTAGGAAAAGGCTCGGCAATTCGGTCACTCCCATCCTGCCTGTTGAGGTAGCCGAAAAGCGCCGATCGGCTTCCCTCGAGGGAGGGCTTTTCCCTTCCCGGGCGCAGCATAATTGCTGATTGCAGCCCGGCGCATCGCGTTGAAAATCCGCCCCGCTTGGGATGAAAGCCGAGTATGCCAGTAGCTGATGGTCCTTAGGGCGGCGGAAGGAGTCCCGGCTGTGTCAGACATAGTTGAGTGGCCGGACGGTGAGGGAATCCCAAGGATCGTCCCCGAGTTGCCTGAGGACGTGGACGTCCTTGCTGTGTCACTGCTGGAATGCATCTGTATTTATGACTACTCCGATCTCGGTGATCTTGTCGACCGGCTTGAGGCGGCTCAGGCCCGAGAGGAATATGCGAGTTACGCGAAAGAGATCCAGGCTGCGATTGATTTAGTCAGCGGGATCGAGACATACAACGAGCGCACGCGACTGATCAGAGACATCGAGAGCCGTCAGGATGCTGCAGAGATCCTGAGTGTTGTGGTTGGCGTGATTCAGTCAGCTGCCCAAGAGCTTGAGGAGCACGGACTGGTCGACTCGAGGCTGGTGGACGAATTACAGCAACTAGCCCATTGGTGGATTTCCCTTGCGCCTATAGATTTCAGGGCTGCGCTACGTGTCAACTGTGACGACCGTGAAATTGAAACTCGGGGTATCAGCGTGTCGGGCGGCGCCGATCCGCTGATCGAATTCCGCTATTGTGTGGGCAGTATCGGGCTTCTTGGCGAGGTAGTCGACAGCAGCTTTGAGGATTTTGTAAAATCTGTTACACGCCGGGAGAGTGCAGGGGGAGTGCGACGGAATTGTCAATCTGATGACGGGCTCACAAATTACACGGCGGAATCAGCCGGTAGCGGAACATTCGTTCGTACAGTCGAGTGGAGTCTTGCCTCGCGTGCGGAGCTCATCGGAGACGTCAAGGTGATTGGTGCTGACGTGTTGAGGAAGTTGCAGTGCGGGCCGGGGAAGTTCGAACATTGTTACTACGTGCAATGCCCCCCCGACGTGTTCGCGCTGTCGGCGGATCCCCATTTCATGGATTATGAAGAGGGTACTCGTGGTGTACTCCTTTTGCTTCTCCATGACAGTTGGCGGCGTGGTAAGAAGTTCGACTTCGACGAAGGGCTTACGGAGCATGTAGGGAAGATCCGGAGGGTTTGCAAGGTTGAATCTCGTCAGGACTATTTTATATACGAGAATCCGGACTTCTATTTCGTGCGCCACGATATGATGGTTCAGGTGATAGCGGAACTCTCCGCCGGGAAGAATGTATTCCTGGATTCATGAATAGAGCAGGGTGGTGCTGGGGGGGGAATTAGCCACCGTCATGTCGGCCCGGGCCGGGCCGGGCCGACATCGCAGGTGAATCAGATGAGCCCTTCGCGGATCGCATAGGCTACGGCGTGTGATCGATTGCGAAGCTGCAGTCTGCTGGTTACGTCATGCAGCACGTTCTTCACTGTTCGCTCGGAGTAATTCAGCGTGGTGGCTATGTCACGGGTATCCAGTCCGTCGGCGACGAGTTTGAGCACTTGGATCTCACGATCAGACAGTCCCGCGACATTGAGCCCCATGGGGGAGAGCACTTGGTGCTGAAGCCGTGACACCTGCTTGAGCAGCCGGCCGAGTAGATCGGGCGGCAGTGCGGCCTCTCCTGAGTAGGCACGTGTGACGATCTCGACCAGACGCGTTGGGGTGGCATCGGCCCGCTTGATCACGGCGCAGACCCCGTTCTCGACCGCCTCCAGCAGGCTGGCGTCATCCAACGCCCCTATGACGAGCACGATCCGAGTGCAGCCCTTGCGACTGATGGTGCGCAGCGCCCGCATGGTCTCGCTATCGGCACGGTCGGCCGCGACGATGGTGACTGCATCCGCTTCGCCCGACTGAGAGTCCACGATCTTTATCTCTGGCTGGAAACGCAGTTGGCTGGCGAGTCCCGCTTGCGAGAGCGGATCGGAGGCATACAGGTGAATAGGTACTTGTGTGTTCATCCGGCGCTCCTTGAGTGGATACGCAGGAGTATGTGCCGAGTGGTCCGAACTCCACACTGGGGTTGTTCCCTAGGATGCATCCGGCGCTTCCCTAAGGGGTGACGCACGTCCAGGGGGCGGGCTCGGCGTGACGTCGTTCACGTCTCCAGGGCGAGGTGCCTCTCGGTTGTCCTGTGCAGGAAACAGCTAAGAACAGCGTCGGCACTGGTGGCATCATGCCCCGCCGACGCCGTTCCGAGTGGCTGATGGGAGCCGGATCTGGGGGAGCGCCAGCAACAGCGGCACGTCCGCTTCGGCCGGGCGCATCGGGATTTCGCGAAACCGAGTACCGCGCATGCCTTCAGCAAGTCCAGCGGACCGGCTCACGGAAAGCGTGGTCGAACCTCACTTGCCGAGTCGGCCGGAGAACGACACCGACGGGGTGCACCTGGTCTGGCCCGAACCGGGAGTCGTACAGCTCACCGCCACCACGACTGGTTCTTCCTTGGCGACCTGGAGAGGGGCGACAAAGTGGTAGTCGAGATCCCGGAAGTTCGCCATGCCCTGCTGCAGAATCACATGATCGCCGATGCGCAGCTCGAGCAGGCCAGTATCGCCACGCGGGTTCTGCAGCACGATGTCGGAAATCGACACGGTCGCCTGCTTCGGCGCGATGTAACTGAATCGCTGAAAGGAGCCGTCGGTCACGGGCCTCGCCGACGCCGCGATGCGGAAGACGACCGGTCCGGTAGCTCCGTTGTTGGTCGAGTCGCTGCCCCCACTGCTTGCGCTCGGCGACGGGCTGGCACCAGGCTTCGTCTTGGGGTCTGCACCGGCTGACGAGTTCTGGTCCGATCCCCCCTGGGCATCGGACGCCGCGTCGGCGGCATCGGCCGCTGCGGCCTGGGCACTCTCGGCGGCATCGGCTGCCTGGCTTGCCTGCTGGCTCGTCGCTTCCTGCGCGAGGGACTTCACACTCGGCTTCAGCAGCGTGTACCACAGGGCGACGAGGGCCAAGACTGCCACCACGAGTACGACCAGCGCTGGTATCAGCCAGCGGGGGAACAGCGCAAGCTGGAGCATCGTCCCGTTCGCGGTGACTGGATCTTGGTTCTCAGGAAGCACGACCAGCTGGAACTGGTGTGTCTTCGGTTCCCCCCGTAGGAAGCGCTTGTTCGGCGCCACCTTCGCTTTGACGACGGTCGCGGTACCCGGCGGCAGCTCGACGACCTGGGGGCGCAGTTCGATCTGGAGTTCGTCGTCAGGGTCGACAGACGCCACCTCGGCGGTGACCTGCTGGTTCCCGGTGTTGTCGATGACAAGCCGGTACTTCGCCCTGCGGCTGCCCCGGCCCGTGGGCGGCACGATCTCTGCGGTCACTTCGACGAACGGGGCGACAGTTACCTCGCCCTCCTCCACCACCGACCCGTACGCATCCTCACTGGAGCGGATCCGGATGCCGAAGGGAACCGCCCCTGCGCGCACCTCGGAGCTCCGTGGCGGGGAGAAGACGACTCGTACCGCCGCTTCCGTGCCTGGGAGGAGATTGACCGCCCGAGGTTCGACCGCGGACCACTCGGCCGCCGCGCCCATCACCTCAACGGTGAACTGGTCGACGAGGTCTCCGGAGTTGTGCACGAGCACTTCGCAGACGGCCTCGGCTCCCGGGACAACCTCGAAGTGGGTGCGGTTCAAAGATGCTGTTACGCCCATGGGAGCGAGTGTGGGCTCACTATGCGCCCCGGGAGTAGCCAGGTGAGGGAACGGGGCGGGGTAGCGGGATGTGCCTCATCGGGCTGCGAACCCGTCGTCGTTGTCGTCCCCTTGGGCTGCCATGAGAACCGAGGGGGATCACTAGGGTCGGCTGTGCGACACGTAGAGGTGAGGAGACTCCCATGCTCCCGTCCGGACGAAGACGCCCCGCCACGCTACGGCGTACGGCAGGCAGCCTGGCCGCACTGCTCCTTGCCACGACGGCCCTGGCACCGCTGCTTTCGCCCGCGGCTGCCGCGAGTTTGGCGCCAGGAGCCACCACGCGGGTATCAGTGACCGATGACGGCTCACAGAGCGGAGACGCCGCCGATATCTCCACGCTCGGCAGTACCCAGAGCGCGATCTCGGGCGACGGCCGGCACGTCGCCTTCGACAGCATGGTCGCTTACGATGCCGTCGTCATTCAGGCGCGAGCCGACGGCGCGCCCGTCGTGGATCTTGTATACGCAAGGGATCAACAGCGGGGGGACACCACGCTGATTAGCCGTGGAGCACAACCGGCCAACGGGCACAGCTTCGGTCCGTCGATCTCGGCTTCGGGCCGCTATGTAGCCTTCCAGACGACTGCGACCAACCTGCCGGACGGCGATACCGATGCCACGAGCGACGTGGTCATCGTGGACCGTGACCCGCAGGGAACTGGTGTACTGGACGGCGAACTGCCCGACGGCTCACCTGACTACCGCTACACATTGATCGGCCGGCAGGGAACAGACGGTTCCGGCGATCGGATCTACGCCAACTCCACGCCCGCCCTGTCCGCGGACGGCGCCACCATAGCCTGGGTGCAGACGAACCAGAGCAACTTTGCCACCAACGTCGTGGTGGCCCGGCTGGGGATCGGTGCGAACGGCCAACTCACGGCGCCGACGGAGAACCTCTACCACACCCTGCCAGGCGGACCCACGCATTCACCGGCGCTGTCCGCGGACGGAACGCACCTGGTCTACTTGACCGACTGCAGCGGCTGCCCGTCGTCGCAGGTGGAGGACGTCGTCCTGGGAGTCGGGGCGCAGGTCGGATCGGCCACCCGCCTCGACCTCGACACATCGGGAGCACCACTCGGCCAGCCCCCTCTTCAGGTCGCCGTTTCAGGGAACGGCCGGGTAGTCGCTCTCGCCGTGCAAGCGGCAGACGAGGGCGTACCGGGCCCTCAGCTGTATGTGATGAACCGGGACCCGGACGGCGACGGTTTCTTCGGCCCGGGCAGTGGCCAGCAGTTCACATCCACCCTCGTCAGCGGCGAGACGGGCGACGGCTGGTCTCCCGCCTTGTCCGCGGACGGCAGGTATCTGGCGTTCCTCACGAACGTGCCGGGGCTGTACGACGGGGTCGACCGCTCCAGCGCGCCCGTTCAAGTACCGGAACAAGTCGTGGTGCGTGACCTGGCGGTCGACGCGGCGCGGACCGCGGCAGGTCAGCCCCTGCTGCCGGCTCAACTCGCCTCACCGGGAACCACCTGCGCTCAGGGTGCGCCGGTCGGCGCACCCTGTGGGGGCAACGACGGCAGCTTTCAGCCCGCGCTGTCGGCCGACGGCGGCATGGTGGCCTTCCCTTCCCACGCCAGCGACCTGCTCAGCGGTGACACGAACGGAAAATCGGACACGTTCGTGCGGCAATTCCAGCCAACCCTGCGGGGCACACCGCTGGACTTCGGGACGAGCAGCGGCACCATGACCCTGGTCGTGCACCACTCGGGGTTCGGCCCCGTGCGCGTCACTGGAGTCAGCGTGGCCGGACCAGACGCCGACCAGTTCAGCGTGAACCCGGCAGAGACGTGCACCGGAGCAGTGCTGCACGAGACGGAGACCTGCCTGGTCTCCATCAACTTCGCACCGAAGGGCAACGGACCGCGAACCGCCGATCTGAGAGTGAGTATTCGCGGGGCGGCAGAACCGGTGACCCTCTCCCTGACGGGCATGGCAACGACGCCGCCGCCGGTGGTGCCCCCGAGCCCGCCGACAACGCCCCCGGGGCCCGGAGTCTTCCGCGCTAGCCCTTCCACACTCGTCGTCCCTGGTCAGCTCCTGGCCCTCTCGCCCAGTAAGCCTGAGGCGGTGACTGTCACCAACAGCGGGGCCACGAGCTACACCGTCACGGCCGTTCAGGTCCTGGAGGGGCCGAGGCTCTTCCCCGGTGATTACGCAATCGTCCGCGACGGATGCTCCGGCGTCACACTGCGGCCGGGTGGTTCATGCCAGGTGCACGTGGTGGCGACCCTGCACGGGCCGGGGGCGCGGCCCGGGGCGCTGCAGTTCACCGATACCGCACCCGGTGGCCCTCACCTGGTCGGTCTGTCCGCGACCGGCGTGGTCCCGTCCGTGCAGATCTCGCCCACCGTGGTACCGGGTGGCCGAGTGGTCACGGTGAGCGGTAGCGGCTTCCCCGCGCGCCATCCGGTGGTGGGGACCATGCAGGCGCCGGGCGGCTCCAGCGCGACGGTGACGACCGACGCGAGCGGCGAGTTCGTGATGTCGCTGCCCGTTTTCGCGCATGGCGTCGTGGGCACCTGGCCGGTGCGGGTCACCTCGCCGGGAACGACGCTCTCCGCGGACGGATCCGTACTGGTCGTGTTGGGCACGCTGCAGCCGCCGGGCTTCTTGATCCGCCGGTAGCCGACAGGCCGAATTATTCTCCGAGAATGACGCATTCACTGTGAGAGGGGCGGTACGAGAAATCCGTACCGCCCCTTTTGGCAAGCGCTCGTGAATGGCACCCGCTGTGTCAAGGCTCCGACAGCTCGACACGGTGCGGCACGTATGCCGGCTTCGAGGCGGCGACCAACGCGTCCACGGCATCGGCATTGACCGATTCAGGATCCACCCCGTGGACGCGGACGGTGACTAGGAGCTCTCCCGTGTCTGGGAAGTCGGTGCCGGGCGTCGTCGACCACACCACTCCGGCATTGTCCTGGACGTCCACCTGGGCCCCGGTGACCAGTTCTACATGCTCGCGAAGTCCGTCGACGGTACCTCTGCTCCGATAGAGCATGATCATGCGGTGTACCAGTGCACGCTGCCGCTCAGGTGGCCATCGATCGTCGAGTTCAAGGCCCACCCAGTCGCCCAGCCAGGCAAGGAAGTCCGGCGGGGCCAACCGCGGGTCCATGTAGGCGTGGAGGCAGTCCAGTGTGCTGATGACCGGCGCCAGGACAGCATCGAGTGCGTCGGTCAGCCGCATTGCCACCGGGTCCTCCTGGAACACCGCGGGCAGCATGGAACCCAGCGGATACGGCGTGTTCAGTTCAGGCACCATCGTGCGCATAGAGTCACCTCGTTGTCTCCCGGGGTGGCGTCAGCCGACCCCGAACAGTTCGATCTCGGATATCGCCACATGCTTGGCGTTTTGTGCCTCGCGCACGTTGAGCACAGTGATTTGGACGCTCTTCACGCCGATGGCTTTCTCGATACCGAACTGCTGTGGTTTCGGGGTATCGGTGAGATTGATCAGCTGAGTTGTGCCGTTGGAGAAGGAGAGTTGCAGCACCGACGGTCGGTGATATTTGACGAACTCCTTGGTCGCGCCGACTGTGATGATCATCTTGCGGAGCGCGATAGCCTTGTCGAACTTGAGGTCCAGTGAGGGTCTCGCGTTCGCGCCATACGGAGCCAGCCAGTACGTATTGGTGAGCTTGTCGGTGGCATGCGTACCGGGGTGGTCTTTGACCTGGGCCTTCGCCGTGACGGAGACGGGATGCTCAGGGGATAGGCTCTTCTGGGCGAAGCGGGACGCCCAGTCGCGGATTGCACTGACACGCCCGTCAACCGCTTCCTTCAATGGCGGATAGACCCCGTATAGAACTCCACACAGGATGACTGTTATGGCGATACCCGCGCGTATCTTACGGCTGGCATTGGCCATGGACCGGCGTGTTTTAGTGCCCGCAGGCTTGCCGGGCCGCTCCCCAGCCTTCAGTCTTTTGGGCCCACGGTGCGGCAGCATCCTGCGCCACCACGGCGGACGCTGCTCCACCGCGGTTTCCAGCGACGCTCCGCATCGGCTGCAGAACTTGCGGCTGGGCAGGTTGCCCTCCCCGCAGTCACCGCAGACCAGGTCGCCGGCGCGCAGCCGTCGGCTGGGCGGCGCGGTGCGGCGCACCGGGGCCGCACGGTGCTCGCCGGTCTGCGGCAGCATCTCGTCGAGACCAGCGCCGGCCGATGGGCGGTTCGCTGGCTGCTGCGGCCGCTCCGCGACCACCGATATGGGCCGCACGTCAGGGATATCCCGGACCACTGGTGCGGCGAGCGCACCGGCCGCGCCGGAGGCGTCGTCGACTGACGGTGCTGGTGGCACCGGAGCCACCGCTCGTTCCGCCGGTGGCGGAGGCGTGCTTCGGCCGGGCGGTGGTGGTGGTGTGCCACCACCGGGCGGTGGTGTGCTTCGGGCTGGTGGTGGGGGAGGCGCGCTTTGGCCGGATGGGGGTGGTGGCGGAGGCGTGCTTCGGCCGGGCGGTGGTGGTGGTGTGCCACCACCGGGCGATGGTGTGCTTCGGGCTGGTGGTGGGGGAGGCGCGCCTTGGCCGGATGGGGGTGGTGGCGGAGGCGTGCTTCGGCCGGGCGGTGGTGGTGGTGTGCCACCACCGGGCGGTGGTGTGCTTCGGGCTGGTGGTGGGGGAGGCGCGCCTCGACCCGGTGGTGGGGGCGGCGGTGCGCCTCGGCCGGGCGGTGGTGGTGGGGGAGGCGCGCCTCGACCCGGTGGTGGGGGCGGCGGTGCGCCTCGACCCGGTGGTGGGGGCGGCGGTGCGCCTCGACCCGGTGGTGGGGGCGGCGGTGCGCCTCGACCCGGTGGTGGGGGCGCGCCGGGCCGGCCAAGGCCGGGCGGACCTGCCCCTGGCGGTGGATTCGGCAGCGACTCCATGGGACCGACGACCACGGCGCTGTACGCGTCATGCATCCGCGCGAGCAGGCCGCGTCGAGAAGGCGGCTCCTCTTCCGGCGTCGGCGCGGGCGGCAGTGGCTCGATCTTGGGTGCCACCCGCTCGCCGCTCCACTCCAGGAACTTTCCACACGAGCCGCAAAAGGTGTCCCCGTCAGTGTTGTGGAAACCGCACTCCCGACAGACGATCATGATCTCTCCCTAGTGCTCCTCTACGCGGACCTGGTGGTCGAACGAATAGACAAGGCTGTTGGCATCCAGATCCACCCGGCGTGTCTCGGTACCTCGCTCGCCGGTGACGGGATTGGCGGTGAACATCCGTACGTCCTCCACGAACTCCACGCCGTGGATCTTCTGTAGCACTGCGTACAGATCACCGGACTGGACTGCGCGACCGAACGGCCAGCCCTGGCCTCGCGGACCGCCGCCGGGCAGTGGACTGAGGTATGCGTAGAGTGCCTCCAGCGCCTCCTCCCGGATTCGCTCGGTGGCGACCCGCGGCCGTGCCACCAACCTGGCGACCACGGTCAGCCCTCGGTAGCGCGGCGGCTCCACGACGACTCGCGTCCCGATCAGCCGGACCTGATCGAGCCGTTCCGCCAACCGGGTGAGCAGGTCCTCCGGAGGAACGAGATCAGCGAACCGGACACGGTGTCTATCAACTGCGGCGGCCGGCACGACAAGCACCCTGACTGTGCCTGCCGCCACGCCGTCCTCGCCCGCTGTGATGCAGCGCACTCTGGCTGCTTCCGGTACCGCCTCGCGCGCGAGCCATTCGTAGTCTTCCGCGGTGACCGCGCGGCTGCGCGTGCGCAGGACCATCGGGCCGCGGTTCTTGGCCTGCTCCAGGGTCTCCCCCTCGGTGCCGCCGTGTGCGGACTCCAGGTTCTCCACAGCGGCCACGCACGGGATCGACGACTTGACAGCGCTGATCGCACCCCGACCGACGTTGCCCGCGGAGCCCCCCCCGATGGCGTACTGGCGGATCCGGACGGCCTCGCCTCGCGGCGGTACCGCGCCGTGATTGTGCATGGTCCCGTCCTCCATTCGGACGGCGGGCCCGAACACCACCTCGCCGGCTACACCGTCGAGGATGAAATGGCGGTCCGTCGGGCCGGAGGCGGCGAAGTCCTCGACCCGTTCCCAGGCCACCCAGCCCTCCTCGGAGCTGACCTCCACCACGCTCTCGGCCATGCCGGTGAGAACGGGACCGGATTGGAGGTTGAATACCTGTCCAGGCACGCCCTCGGACGAACCGAGTGTCTCCTCCTCGACGATCTCCGCATTGACAACCTCTCCGGTTACACCAATGGTCGCGGCGGACAGGCCCTGTACCAGCGGACTTGCGCTGTACTGCGTCTGACCGGGGTCGGGGGTGACGACTCGGGCACGCAGCCAGCCGGCCCGGACGCCGCCCACCACGCCAGCCTGGTGGCCGGGAGGGACGTGCAGCACCACCTCGCCCGGCCGGTTCAAGCCTCCGGTGTCGTCCCGGCTGACAGCGCACTCGGTCCATGAGTCACCGGTCATCGCCTCCCACACCAGAGGCGGGCGATCGGGGTTCACGCCGACGCCCTCCACCCGGCCGTCGAACTCCAGCCTGACTGCACACCGGGGCACTGGCTGGTCCAGGCCGATCAGGAACTCGTCGCCGATCGACGGCTCGACGGAAAAGGCCTTGAAAGGCGTCGACCGCGCGAGTTCCCCAGTGTGGTCCAGGACTTCCTCCGTCTGCGCTGCTCGCCCGCACACGGCGTGGAGCGTGCAGGGCAGCGCCCGAAGCTCCTGGGAGGTGGAGAAGGTGATCGACTCGACGTTCTCCGAGCGCGGAGTGCCAACCCTGGTACCCATGGGGATCACCATGGCTGAACGGGCCGGTGTGGTCAGCCAGAAGGTGACCGGTGCGCGCGCCGCGGTGGGTGGCATCATGCGCAGCCCGATGAGGTCGAGGAAGGTCACGTGCAGCCGGTCCGGTATCCGGTTGACCCGGTACAGGAGCTGATCGACCATGAACGCGAAGGTCTCGATCAAGGTCACGCCAGGGTCGGACACGTTGTGGTCGGTCCACTCCGGACACTGGCGTTGGACCATGCGCTTCGCGTCGTCGACCAGATCCTGGAAGCGCCGGTCGTCCAGATGGGGTGCGGGGAGCGCCATGGTCACTCGCTCTCGTTCTCGGGGATGGTGTAGAAGGGGAAGACCAGGTTGCGCCGGTCGTTGCTGGCCCTGATCCGGTAGCTGATGTCGATGTGGAGCAGGCCCTCGGTGTCTTGGGACGGGTAGACAAGTACCTGCTCGACCTCGACCCGTGGTTCCCACCGCACCAGCGAGCTGTTGACCTCTTGGGACAGTTCGGCGGCGACGTTGTCCGTGGTCGGCCGGAACACGAAGTCGCGCAGTCGGCAGCCGAAGGCCGGGCGCATCGGACGTTCGCCGGGGTAGGTCGAGAGGATCAGCCGCATGGACTGTTCAAGCTTGTCCGCGCCCCTGGACAGTGCGAAGGCGCCGTTGCCCTGGATGGCCAACGGGTAGCTCCAGCCCGATCCCACGAAGTCGGTTGTCATGCAGGTCTCCTGACAATTCGCCGTACGCTCAGTTCAGCTTGATGGGGTTGCCCTTGATTTCGACGGGGCCCTGACTTTCGATCTTGAGGTTGGCCTGTGCCGCGATCTTGAGGTTGGCCTGTGCCGTCAGGTTCACCTCAGTGCTGGTCACATTGACCTTGCCGCCCATTCCGGTGTTGATGTTGATCGTGCCCGTGTCTCCGCAGGCGATCGTGAGCTCGCCCGCCTGGGACTTGCTGTTCGGCGGCGCCGGTTTGCAGCTGATCGCCACCGTGCCCGCGACCTGGTCGATCGTGAGCGCCATTGCACCGTCGGAGGTGCCCAGAACCACTTGCGAGGCGGTCGGCGGCGCGCCGTCGCCGGGCGGTACTTCGTCATGGAAAGCCAGGAAATTACCCGCTTCGGACACGAAGCCGCGCCATGCCACGGCCGCAGTCTCGCCCTGGACTTTCAGCGGGTCGCCGCCGAGCTGGTAGGCGCTTTTGCTGTTGACGATGCCGCCGAGGACGTAGGGGCGGCGTGGGTCACCGAACTCGAAGCCGACGAGCACCTCGTCGCCGACCTGCGGGAGGAACATCGCACCGGTGCGCTGGCCCGCGCCGAACTGCACCACAGACGCCCAGTCGGACTCGAACTGCGGAGACAGCCACGGCAGGGTCACCTTCACCCTGGCCGCCTTCTGCGGATCGTTGATGTTGCTGACGATTCCGCAGACGAGGCCATCGATCCGCGGCGCGCGGCCGTGCGCCGTGCCGCCGGATGTGAGGGCAAGCAGCGTACGTTCCTGGCGGCCGCTGACCTCGAAGGAGGTGTGGTACCGGCCATTGCCGAAGACGTGCCGGGCACTGGTGACCACCCAGTCGCCGGTGAACTGCTCGGAGACACCGGACACGGAAGCAACGCAGCCCGCAGTCAGCCGCGGATTACCGATCGCCTCGCCTTCGGCCTCGGCGAACGTTCCGGCCATCTGTCCTGCGACGCCGGCCACGACCTCCTCCGCCGCAGCAGTGATCGCCGCCCCGGACGCGAGAGGTCGGTCTGACATCACGAACGCGGTGTCGCTTGGCGCGGGCCCCAGGTCGCCCAGGGCCGGGTTGCCGGGTGCGGGCGGCGTTGGCCGTGCCGGGGTGAACACGCCCGCCAACTGGCCAGCGTCGGCTCCGCCCAGGCCCACCGAGTCGCTGTCGGCTGTGGACGTCGCGCTGATGACTTTCGCCTCCAGAGGGTCCCACACCCGTACCTCGGTGTCCGGGCTGAGATTGCCGGCCGTCACCCGCGGCCGGAAAGCGCGCAGAGTGACCGGAAACTTCAGGTCGACCCCGGTAGTGCCGGACGTGACTCCCGACGCCTTGCGGAAGAAGAACTTTCCCTCCGCCACCCCGAACTCGAATCCCACTTCCCCGGCCCGCCAGCACAGGAAGTCCCAGTCGGTCTGGTTCACCTGGGGCATGTGCGCATGAGTGGTTCGGGTCTCCTCGACGGTGCCGATTGCGATACCCGCCTGCGTGGCGATCTCCTGTGCGATGTCGGAGTCCTTCATGTCGGCGAAGGTGCGGTTGCGAAGGCCCCGCTGCAGGCGGTGGTCGCGGGAGTAGCCGCGCACCACCGTCCGGACCAGCGAACCGGCGAACACGCCCTCCACGCTGGTGACTTCACCCGCCACCAGGAGCTCGGCGGATCCGCTGTCCGCAGTCCCGGCATAGACCTCAAGCGCCACGCCGACAGATATCCCTGCGGTGGCCAGCGTGTCCCCCCTGCTGTCCGCGAAGGTGATCTCGAACATGTCGGGCAGGTGAAGATGGCTATCCACGACAAGCCGCTCCATCCGGTCCGTCACGTCTTCGGACAGTTCTCGGCCGGCTGTGGCGGCGCCGACCGACCCGACGAAGACCGACGGCAGGACCGTGGTCAGATTGCCGGGGACGGTGCTGGGAATGCTCATGCCGGTCCGCCTTCCTCGTGTACGCGTTCAGTCGTCATGGCTCATCGCCCCTGATCCGTTTCGTCCGGCAGCATCAGGCTGCGGCCGTTTTGGACGCGCAGCGGATCGTCTATGGCGTTCGCCGTGGCGATGTCGCGCCATGCCGAGGGGTTGTGGTAGGTGTCTGCCGCGATGCGCTGAAGGTTGTCACCTTCGGTGACCAGGTGTGTTCGGCCACCGCCGGGTCCTCCGGAGGTGGGGTTCTGCGGCGGCGGCGGCATCTCCGCCTCCTGAAGGGACAACGCCACCTGCGCCCGGATCGGATTACCGACGGCATCGAACCGTGTGTAGGACACGTCGACTTTTCTGAGCACGACCAGGTCCGGAAGCGGCTTCTTCATGTCGCCGATGCACAGCCTCAGACGCTTCTGCCACACGCGGTGGTTCGGCTTCCCGCTGCCCCGGCCCGCATCGGGCCCCGGTGCCGAGGGCCGATGCCCGCCCAGCGCGAAGGAAGCCTTCTTCTTCGGCGGCTCCTTCCCGGTCTTTCCCCCCGCGTCGGCCAGCTGCGACGGCGTGGCCGACACCCAGCCCGGCTCCGCAACCCACTTCAGCAGGCGCTCGATGGCGGCCATGCTCCGCTGCCCCTCGAACATCAGCCCGTTCAGGGTGATGCTGAGGGCGTGCGCGTCGGTGACCCGCTCCTCGTACACCACTGCGCCGCCGACATTCTTGAGCTGGGCGGATTTCTCCACAGTGACCAGGTTGGGGTTGTATTGGAACACGACCGACTCCTCAGGATCCGTGTCCCTCGTGAGGGTCATGTACGGCTGCCAGGCGGAGCGTTGCGGCCCCTGCGGCAGGGCGGCGGTGTTGCTGACGACGGGGGTCACCTCAACCTGCCTTTCTCAGCGTGCTGTCACGAATGGTTCTGGCCCGACCGGCCCGCTCGGGGCAGCGCCACGATGTCGCCGTTCCTGACACGCAGGGGGTCGTCTATCCCGTTCGCCGTGGCGATGGCGCGCCAGGCTGCGGGGTTGTCGTATGTGGTTGCAGCGATGCGCTGCAGGTTGTCGCCCTCGGTGATTACGTGAGTGCTGCCGCCACCGGGGCCTGCGGACGTGGGGTTCTGCCCTTTGACCCGCACCTTGAACACCTGCAGGGTGAGTGCCACATCGGCGCGGACGGCGTGGCCGTTGCGGTCGAACCTGGTGTACTTGGCGGAGACCTTCTTCAGTAGCACCGGGAACGACAGCGCTTCGCCGACATCGAACCGCAACTGCCTGGGTGGCGGTGCAAGGTTTTTCTTGCCGTCCCCCGACTGCCCACCCGGCTCCTGGTCGAGCCAGCTCAGCAGGATGGGTACGTACGCCAGCTGCTGCCGTCCCTCGAAGCGTAGAGTCGGCAGACTGATGGCCAGCGCGTCGATGTCGACGACCTCTTCCTTGCGGTACACCGTCTGACCGTTCGTCTCGACCTTGGCGCTCTGCTGGAGTGAGATTTTGGGAGGGCAGTAGGCGAAGGGCACCTTCTGCTTTGACGCCTCGTCGGTGAGCGTCATCTTCGGCCGATGACCTCCGGCGACTGCGTTTCGACTGCGTGGGGCTCCCTGCTGCGCCGTCCCCTTATGCCATTCTCCGGGCGCCGAACCTCTGTTCGGTGCGGACAGCCCGCCGGGGGGGGGAGATGTGCTCATCTCTGCACCTCAGTCCAGGAATCCGTAGTGGTGCAGGACGAGCTTCTCGGTGGCCACTCCATCGGACTGGGCATTAAGCGTCGGGCCGCTCCAGGACGCCGGGATGGCATGGAGAAGCGTCCAGCTCGTTACCGCGCCCGATCCGTTGCTTCCGAACAACGTGATGGTGACGGTGTCGCCCTCCCACGGTGTGTCACCGTCGCCGTTGATCCATTTGTCGCGCACCTCGATCAGCCACTTCCGCACGGTGTCGCTGCTCTTCGGACTGATGGCGCGTTCGAGTGTCACGTCGCTGTAGGTCATCTTTCCCGGAAACGCCAGCGGGTGCTCGTAGAGACCGCCCACCTCGTAGGACTCGTGGCTGAAGGTCACCTGGAGACCCGAGCAGGCGGACCAGCCGCCCAGATCACGGCCGGTATTGTCGATCTTCACTTTGAAGCGAGTGGCCAGCCCGTAGACGTCGTTCGCGCCGGAACCAGATGGCGTCGCCCCAGCGACCGTCGCGGGCATGCCGGCAGGAGGCTTGGACGAAAGGGAACGGGGTGGCTGAAGCATGGCCATGATGTCTCCTCGGCGGTCGTCAGGTCATCGGTACGTGTGCTCGTCGTCGAGGAATCCGCCGTGGGCCAGGTCAAGGGTCTCCATGACCGGCCTGGAACCACCAGCGTCCAGGGGGTCGATGCCCCAGGCGATCGGGAAGAACTGCTTGAGCTTCCATTCGACGACCGTCATTCCCATGAAATTGACCATCTTGATAGCTCCGCTCAGTGGCTTGGGCGTGCGGCTGGTCTCGACTAGCCACTGCTGTACTGTCTTCGATGCCGAGCAGGCCGCCCTTGACAGCTTGATGGGCTGATAGCTCGCCTTGCTGCGGCCGACCCAGATCACGCTCGAATCCCCGCAGCGGTACTCGACCTTGCCCCAATTGACGGTCAGGCCCGACGCCTTGGACCAGGTGCCCAGGTTGTAGGCGAACTCGCCGCGGTCTATCTCCACGATGAACCGGTGGCTGACACCGACTTCGCCGAAGAGGAACTCCGTTGCCTTGGTGGAGACACTCGAAGGTGAGATCATCGTCGTCCTCCTTGTCCGAAGACGCCGAGCAGCCCGGCGCGCTCCCGGTCGATGAGCAGTTCGTGACGCAGACCGAGGCGCATCCGGGGAAGGAGCTTGTCGGCCAGTTCGTCGAGTGCCGCCGGGCTGTCGAGGGCGGCCGCGGGTTCCGGAGCGGGCTGCTCGCGCAGCTCGGTCACGGACGCCTTCAGCTCGGTCACGGCGTCACGCAGGGCGGCTACTTCGCCGGGGTCGGCGGTGACGGCGCCGACGACATTCATGACTGGGGTAAGGCCATTCCCACCGGGGGGCCAGACGAAAGGCGTGACGTTCATGAAGTCGGTGGTGTGACTCGTGGCATCGACGTGAGCGGGCACAGGGGGCAGCTCGGAGCCCGTCGGCAGCGACCCGGCCGAGGGCAGAGTGAAGGTTTCAGCGGCGGACATCGCCTGCTCCGTCGCACGCTGCACCCCCGTGGAGACGGGAGCGCTCCAGGCACTCGAGCCAGGGGCCGCTGGAGGCCAGGCACCGTGCGGCAGCGTCGGTTCGCCGGACGGCTGGAAGACACGGGTGGCGGTCGGATCGGTGAGGGAGAGCGGCGCCGTCGCGCGCCCGCCCCCCAGCCATTCCTCAGTGTCAATGGCAACCTGTTCCAGCCGCTGCCCGAGTTCGGAATTCTCGGTCGGCTGGGAGGGCCCCATCATCCGTTGCTGCGCCGCGTGCACCAGTTCATGCCCGAGCAGTGCTCGCGTGCGGGGATCAGCCATCGGTCCGGCCTCGTCCGGCAGGAACACTTCGCCGCCCGTGGTGAAAGCACGCGCGGACAAGGATTTAGCCTGCCGGGAGACCTCCGGGCCACGGTGGACGGGAATCCCGGAGACATCGACGCCGAGTGCCGAACGCAGGTCGGCGGCGACGCCGGCAGGCGGGGTCTCAGTACGCCTGTCGCCCGCCGGGCGGCCTCTGACGCCAGGGCCTTCGTCCTCCTGGGCATCCTCCACCCTGGCTGGCAGGGGAGCCAGGATCGCCCGGTAGACCACGCCGACCGGGCGGCCTGGAGCCTCTAGCTCCGGTTCCATTCTCGGGTCAGGAGGCGGCTCCGGACTCGCCCGATGGGTCACTCCGGTGGGGCGGCCCTGACCAGCATCCTGGTCAGGGCCGCTGAGCTCAGCCGGCTCGGCGTGTGCGCTGGGGGGCGTCTTTGGCGGCTCATGCGTGATCCCAGCCGGAGGATCAGCAGGGTCCGAAGATGGCGGCACACCGGCCGGGTGTTGTGCGGCGGTCGGAGGCCCGCCGTTGAGTATCGCCTCGAGCAGGCCGGAGCCGGAGCCATCTGGTGCAGGGCCTGCCGTCGAGCTCGTACCGAGCACGGCCGGTGCGCTTGAGGCGGGGTCGACGGGAGGAAGAGGCCGGGAGATGGGGGCACCAAGGCCGACTCCCTTCGAGGGGAGCGAGCGGGGCACCAGCGGCTCCGGTTCGCTCTCGGCCATGGTCAGACGTTGCGCCGGACGGGACTGCGGTCGGCTGCCCTCCGACGGCTCGGGCCGGTGGACCATCCGCGGCTGCCGGGGATGGGGTGTTGTATCGGCGCGGCCCTCCTCCAGCCGCTGCGCCGACTGCCCTCGTGCTGACGTGGCGTCCGGGGACGGCGGCAGATCGTCGCGCTGGAGCTCAGCGGAAGGCGTGCTGGACGCGGCCGGTCCCGTGGGCTTCGGTTTAACGGCCGCATGCCCGCCGACCATCATGTCGGGACTGTGGGCGTCGTTGACGTGTCCCTCGGCAGCGGCTTCGTCGGAGGTGCGGGGAACCTGAGCCGCCAAGGCCTCTTCCCGCCCGTCGCTCTCGGTGTCCTCGGAGCGCTCTGTCACGCGCGGTGACTCCGTGATGGCCGAGGGGAGGGCCGCGGTGGCCGTCGGGACACCGCCGGAATCAACTGCTGAAGCTGTCGGCGTACCGCCGGAATCGGGGGGGCCGACTCCCGCTTCGCCCGCTCCGTCGTCGTCTTGGGCATGGACGGAGTCTGTTGGAAGTGGTGTGGGTTCCCGGCCGTCGAGGCCCATCCGGCGGCTCTGGGCCAGTGTTGCCCGGTGCAAGGGACGACCAGGCTGCTCCTGGTTCGGGGCGGCGGGTTCGGGCGACGCGGACGGAGATGACGGCGGATCCGCGTCCTGGCTGAACGCGGCCAGTGCGGCTAGCGCGGCGCCGAGGTCACCCATGCCGCTCAGATCATCGTAGAACTGATCCTGTGACGGTATCCCGTCCTGCTGCTCCTCAAGTGCGTGCGGCTGCTCCTCGGGTGCGTGCGGCTGGCCGACGTACTCGTCGACGGCCTTGGTGAGCTCTGGTCGTGCCGTCGCGTCACTCTGGTGCCGTGTGACAGGAACCCGCCGGGGGTGCACGGGAGTCGGCGGCGGCTGTAGTGGGTTCTCGGCCTCCAGGGCGGACACGGACTGGCCTGGCGTCGCCGGAGCATTGAACACCTCCGGGGCGAGTGTGAGCGGGACAGCGAGACCGCTCACCAGGCCGGGCGGGGGCGGTGCGGGCAGCTTGTACCCGCCGGGCCCCAAGCCCGCCGGGAACGCGTTCTCCCCTATCTCTGGTGAAGCTTTTGCAGAGGTAGCGGTTGGCCGCTGCGTGCGCGGATGGCGTAGCTCGGTGTGTGGTTCTGTCATCCGCCGGGTCCCGGCCACGCTTGGCGCGCGCAGGGGAGGAGCGAGCGTGATGGGCCGCATGGAAACGGTCGTCGTGAGGGCGGGCAGCCGTGCCCAGTTGCGCGGCCTGGACGGAGCCGGCGGCACGAGGGGTGCCTGCCGCCCGCTGCCGGGCAGCTCGGCGGAGCGCTCGGTGCGTCGTCGAAATGGCCAGCGCATGTTCGTCCCCTGTCGTGGGTTGGTCGTTGGTCGGGCGCCGTCAGTTAGCTGCTGGCTAGGCGCCGTCGAGGCGCCGGTGGATCATTCCGAGTTCTGCGATGATCCGGCGGCGCGTCGCGTGCTCCAGGCCGAGGATCTCGGCGAGCGGCCAGTGCAGGTAGTAGGCGATGTACACGGCCTCCTCCCAGAGGCGGTCGGCCGTGTACGTCAGGATTCCCCCGGGGCATCACCGGCGATGTCCACGCCGAAGACCTGACCGCAACCGGGACAGTTGACCTCGACCTCCGTGAAGCCGTCCTGGTTGATCCGCCGGTAGAGGTCCTGGAGGAAAGCCAGATCGGAAGCGAACAGCTGCTCGATCACGGAGGAGTCCACGACCGGCACCGTGCCCAGTCTCATGACCGTGCGCTCCAGCAGCAGAACCGTGAGGAATGCCGGGTTCTGGCGAACCCTGGCGTCGGTCTGCGGCGCGATTTCGTCCCGCGCGGTCGCTAGCCGCATGACCCCCTCCCTGTGCACGGTGCCGGATGCGTCGACGAACCCGCGAGGCAGCACGAACGGATACTGTGTGCACACACCGGCCGTCACGGCTTCAATGTCACCGTGATGCGACTGAGCCAGCTGATCGATCATATCGATTTCCTTTACGCGCCGTCGCCGCCGCTGAAGATGAGTTCTATGTGGTCGCATTCCAACGTGAAATTCACCAGGCCAGATTCCGTGGCACCAGCCTTCACATTTCCGAGGTCGACCTTGGTGCACCAGGCGAGATGCAGATTGTAGGTGACCTTATAGCCGCCGCCCTTAGGCGTAACCATCAACTGCGCGTCGCGACGTGCAGCGGGTGTACCTGCCCGTACGGCTTCGTGCCATCCCCAAATTACCTTGAGAAACTTCGGGATAAGGGGGGCGGAAAGAGTGACGCTTGGGGGGACCGTCTTACCGTACTGCTTGGTGTGGTTAAGAGTTCCCCTTTCGTCACAGAAAAGCAACTCATGCTTCTCCACGGAGCTCGACACGCTCTTGATCTCTGAGATTGGGACTGAATAACTGTCAACCCCCAGCATGAGGTTTGCAGAACTGAGGATGTCGGGATTCTGGCCAGCCATGGTAGGCCTCCGTTATCTGGCTAGATGGTTCATGGAATTTTGAGGGGAGATATGGGGCCAGGGATGATCTGGTCGCATTCGATCGTCACACGCATGACGGGCATTCCCTGTCCTGCAGCCACCGGGTCGATATCGAACTTGGAGCACCAAGCGTTCTCCAGCATGTAACTGCCCATGACTTGTCCGTCGGACCGCATGATCGAGAACTGCGCTGGCGATTTCGCTACCGGATTGTTCATGCGGGCGAGTGTGTGCCACATGAACAGGTGGGAGAAGCTCGCCATGTCGAATGCGCTTTCCAAGGTGATGGTCGGTGGCCGGCCCCGGCCGAACTGCCTGGAGAGGCTGACGCCGTATCGGCCGCTGTGCCAGTATTCACCGGCCTCTACGGAAGAAGTGATTCCGGACAGCTTGGAGAAACTCAGACCAATACCCAAGGCATCCGCCTGGAAATAGAATCTGGGAGCGCTGACGACATCCGTCGCATTGAACATACGTCACCTCGTCGCAGCCGCCGAAATCTATTCGTTAAGACTGGAGCCTTCAGAGAATTGGGACAGACGGAACACGACGAATTCAGCTGGCTTGACCGGGGCGATCCCCACGTCGACCGTCAGGATCCCGGCATCCCGGTTCTCCTCCGGATTATTCTCCGCGTCGCACTTAACGTAGAATGCCTGCTCCGGCGTCTGGCCGAAAAGCGCTCCGCTGCTCCAGACTCTGCGCAGGAACATTGTGATCGTGCGGCGGACCGAATTCCAAAGGAATTCATCGTTTGGTTCGAAGACCACCCAGTTCGTGCCGGTGAGAATGGACTTCTCCACGAAGTTGAAGAGTCGTCGCACGTTCAGGTAGCGCCACTCGGGATCACTGCTCAGGGTACGGGCGCCCCAGATGCGGATACCCTGCCCGGGGAAGCTGCGGACACAGTTGACGCCGATCGGATTGAGCTGGTCGTGCTCCCCTCGTGTCAGCCCCGACTCGAGTTCGATCACGCCGCGCAGCACCTCGTTCGCCGGTGCCTTGTGCACGCCGCGAGTGGCATCATTGCGTGCCCATACCCCCGACACGTGACCGCTCGGCGGGACGAATTCCGGCTTACCGGTCGCCGGGTTCATCACCTTGACCCACGGCCAGTACAACGCGGCGTACTTTGAGTCGTAGCCGGCGACGTTCATTCGCCAGTCCTTGACCTTCTGCGGGCGCAGACCGGGAGGCGGGTCGAGGACTGCGACGCGGTCGGACATCAGCTCGCAGTGGGCGATCATGGCGAGCTGCACGGCCTTGAGACCCTCGTCATCGATCCTGCCGTCGCGGTAGGCGGCCATCAGGTCCGGTACGCACAGCATGGTCACGTCGTCGATCGCCTCCAGGCCCGCGAAGCCGGTCCGGTCGGCGGGGCTGCCCACATAGTCGTCCGCGGTGACCACCGGCGTGGACCCCGGCTCTTCCCCAGGGGCGGGGGACGGGGCGGATGGGCGCAGCACGATTGTGGCTCCCACCTGCGGCACAGCGACGGGGGCGCCCTTGACCTCTTCCACCGTGATGAGAGTGGACTTGCGGACCGCGCTGTACACGCTTTCCGGTCCTCGACGGGCGGTGACGTTGTCGTAGACCTCTTCGTGGCCCTCGCCGCCGTCTGTTCCTTCCGCGTGCACGACCAGCTTGAAGTGGTCGGGTGTCGGCTCGGAGGCCTGCTCGACCTTCACCGTGACCGTCGGCGCGTCCGGCTCCGCGTTCAGGGCACGGACCACCAGGGGCTGACCGGGGCCGGAGCCCGAAGGAAGGGCCTTGGCCGGCGGCTCGAGCTCCACGTGAGCACCGGCCTCTGACGTATCCCCGGTGCTCTGGCCGCCGACCCGCACGATGTACGCCGAGCCTCCGCCGTTGAGGAAGTACCCGTAAACCGACTGGGCAAGGTACGTCCCCTCGACGAAAGAGCCGAAGGTTTCGGTGAACTGGGTCCAATTGGTGACCAGGACAGGCTCGTCGAGCGGGCCCTTCTCAGCAAAACCGACGAAGGCGGCGACTGCGGTGCCGACCCCTTCGATGGGCTTCGAGCCGGAGGACACTTCCTCCATGTACACGCCCGGTGAGAGATAAGAAGGCATGGGTCCTCCAGCGTGAGTGCTGTGCGAAAGCGGATACGACGGCTCCCACTCTGGTCATTGGGACTGTCGCTCCCAAGAGTTGCCGGGCGGGAGAGCGCGCAGCGAAAGATGCCCGATCGGCCGCCCTCCCGTACTCACCGGCCCTTGGTCCGGTCGCACACACTGGCCGGATGCTTGACATGATCGACGCGAGCCTGCGGTCGCTGCTGACCCGGGGTCTTCGCGATGCAACGCAGGTGCGCTTCGGCCCTCCCCAGCCATCCTGGGCGTCTGACCCGCCGGACCCGCGGGTGATCAGTGTCTTCCTCCACGATATTGAGGAAGACATGTCAGGGCGGCTGGCCGACTGGATACCGGTGCGGGACGAGCGGGGCCGGACCATCGGGCGGCAGGCCCCGGTGCGGCGCTACAGGCTCGCCTATCTCATGACCGCGTGGGCGTCGGGAGAGGACGGCGAGCACCGGCTTCTGAGCGCCGCGCTCTCGGTGCTCGCGCAGTACGAGACCATCCCGCAGGAGCACCTGCCGGGTCCGTTGCGGGAACTGGGGCTGACGGTGAACCTGGCGACCGCGTCACCCGAGGCGCCGACGGTCGGTCTCGACAGCTGGCTCTCTCTGGGCGTTCCCCCACGAACGAAGCTGGACGTGGTGGTCATAGCGCCGGTCGTCCCCCCGCTCGACGACGATCTCGCGCCGCCCGCCGACGTCATCGACATGGGAATGCACGGCCAGCCTCCGCCTCGCCCCACCCCTGGAGAACCTCAAGGGTGGCGCGATAAACGAATCCGGGAAGAGTGAAGGGGACCGCTCATGGGCGCACCCGCCGCGAAGTTCGGCGATCAGGTGATCGGGGTGGACACGCATATCGTGGAGGTGCCTTCGGCGAATGGCACCGTGTCCACACCGACCCCGTTCGACTTTATGGGGAAGATCATGACGGGCTGTGTCGCGAACGTGGTGATCGGCGGTCAGCCCGTGGCCGTGGTAGGCAGCATCGCGATGAACCTGCCGCCTCACGTGCCGAAGACCGGGACGTTTCAGGTGCCGCCCACCAACCAGGGAACGGTGCTCACTGGCAGTCCTACCGTCCTGGCCGGCGGTAAGCCGATCGCGAGGGCCGGGGATAAGGTGCTGACATGCAACGACCCGGCTCCGCTTCCCGTTGGCGTGATCCAGGCTCAGGGCACCGTCCTGGTGGGCCCCTGACCGGACTGCGGAGCGTCCGTCTATGCGTCAGGCGTTGGTGCTGTCCGTGAGGTGGATCCGCAGTTGCCGTCGGCTGGTGAGGCCCAGCTTCCCGAAAACGCGGCTCAGATGGTACTCGACGGTCTTGACGCTGACGTAGAGTTCCGCGGCAATCTCCTTGTTGGTCAGGCCGCGGACGACGAGGCGCACGATATCGCTCTCGCGATCGCTCAGTTGAGAGAGCGGATCCGTTGTGTCGGCGGGAGGGGCGGAGCGGTGGACGTCTGCGAGGTCTTGTTGGCACCGCGTGAGGAAGGGCTGGGCCTTGAGGCGGGCGAACTGGCGAGCCGCCCGCGAGAGCAGGATCTCGGCACTGTCACTGTCGCGGAGTGTGATGAGCAACCGCCCTTGGGCCTGTTCAAGCCGGGCGCGATGCAACGGGGGGGTGTCCGGGTTTCCGGCAGTGGCCAGGCAACTCTCATACTGTTGGCGGGCAGCTTCGAGATCGCCCTGGGCTTCCGCGAGCTGTCCGGCAGCCCACCCGGTCATGGTGCACAGTTGGGGAATCTCCGTCGCCAGGCGATTGAGGTGGTGCAAATTCTCCTGAGCCCGTTTCAGGTCATCGGTGGCGGTGAGGGCCTCAGCGTACAAGGGGCGCCAGTATGCTTGGAGCAGATTGGTCATGCCCTGCTCGGACAGCTCGAACATCTGGTCAAGCGCCCTGAGCATTGCCGGATAGTCGGCCTGTGCCTGAGCCAGCACAGCTTCTGCGATGGCCAGCGACGGTACGCAGTAATCGGGTGGACACCGCTGAGCGCTCTCTCGGGCGGCCCGCAGCAGCTCCGTGGCCTGGTTCCCCTGGCCTCGCCCGGCCGCCGTCCATGAAGCGCATGAGTAGGCGAGGGCAGCGTCCCAGCTGTTGCTTTCGTTCGCGCTGATGGCCGCATACCTCGCGTGGATCGCCGCGTCGTCCCAGGCCCCTTGCATGTAATAGCCCACGGTGAGCCATGTGTGACAGAGGCACAAGGCGATTGGGCTGGCGGCGGTCTGTGAGAGACGGAGGGCCGTGGTCAGGTCGATGATGCTGCCCCTCGTACTAGCAGCGAAACCTCGAACGACTCCACGCTGGCAGAGAGGGTATGCGGCAAGCGCTGGTGTGAGGTCGGCCAGGGGTGGTGCGGTGCCGGTCTTCACATGACGCGCCGCGGCTGAGGGTCCGTGGGCCATTCCCTCGTTCAACGCCATGACGAATCGCGACCTCAGCCGCACATCCTCGCGGATCGGACTGTCCAGGGCGTCCTTCAATTCGCTCATCGAGTCGAACGGGGTGACTTGCAGCATGCGTGTGAAACCTGCCCAGTAGCTGGCCAGGTTCGCTATCCAGGCCTGGTCCGGCGGTAGTTCACCGGTGCGGGCCCGGTTGAGCAGCAAGATGGCCTCGCTCATCGCGCCGCGCGAGATCGCATGGCAGCCGAGCGCCAGGTCCCTTAGCGGGCTTGGGCTGCATGCCTGCAACTCCCGGTACAGGGCGTCGACTTGCCCGAAGCGGTCGGCCCACATCAGGTGGAGGGCCCCTGTGAGCAGATGGGTCTCCCGTTCGGTGCGGGAGCCAGCCAGGTCTGCGGCCCACAGCGTCAATGTTGCGGCTCGCTCGATCATGCCCTTCGCGAGCAGGCGGTCAGCTTCGGCGCACAGCTCGACGCACAATTCCGGGTCGGGCCCGCCAGTAGAGGCAACGCGGTGGCGCCAAGCTGAGTTCTTGTCGAGATGACGGGCCGCCGCAGCATGCAGGCTGCGGCGGCGTGTCGGGGAGATGGCCGCGATGACGGCGCCGCGTTGGAGCGCATGGCTAAGAGCTATGGGTGTAGCCGGTTCCTCGGGCCACCATCGCAGCAGGCTGGATTTCAGCGCAAAATCCAGTGCCTCGGCCGCCTCCTCCAAGCCGGCCATGTGAGCCACCACATTCAGTGGTGCCTTGGTGTTCATGATTGCGGCTGCCTCCACCAGCCGCCGGGCGGGCTCGGGCAGATTCAGCAACTGTTGGTGCACCGTTTGGGCGAGGTTCGTCGGCAGCGGCAGCTCCCCGCGGACGTCCACGAGTTGACCTGGCGTCAGTTCCTGTACCACGGCCTGCAGATACAGGGGGTTGCCGCCCGTATGACTCCACAGCCGCTCCGCCACGGGCTCGCTCACGATGGAGCCCGTGAGATGCTGCGCGAGTTCACGCACGTCGTCCCGGCTGAGGCCTTTCATGGACAGCCAGCATGTGGCAGAACGCCCGGACACCAATCGCCGCACCTCTTCGACCCGCCGCAGGGACTCATCACCGCCCGAAGTTTCAGAGCGCAAGGCGAGTACGGTGAGGATTGAGTTGGCGTCCAGCCGTCGCAGAGCGTAGCTCAGTGCCTTGAACGAGGCCTCGTCGCACCACTGAACGTCGTCCACGACGAGCGCCACCGGCCCTCGCTCATGCAACTGGTCGATCATCTTCTGCAACCGCGCGCCATGGACGAATGGGGCGGACGTCGCTTCAGTGACGTCGGAGGAAGAAAGCTCGTCGGCCATGTCGGCAGGGAAGTGGGAGCACAGCTGCGTGATCACGCCAAGGGGCCACCCCTGCTCCGACGGATCACAGACTGAGCGTATGACCGTGAACTTGTCGAAGACGGGGCGGCACAGCCACCTCCGCAGAAGCGCGCTCTTCCCCACACCCGCCTGGCCTTCGACCAGCACCACAGAGGCCGGGCCGGACACGACGTGCGCCGCATACTCGTCCAATTGGGCGAGCTCTGACTCGCGCCCGATGAACACGGCTGTCACCTCCGAGGCTGCCGACGGCCATGCCCGTCGCAATGCAGCGAGCCTCCTCCGCGATCTTGTGCGGACGCCTGCGGCGATCATGTATGACACGACCTGCCGCCCATGGTAGGCCGAGACGCGAGAAGGATGCCCGTTATCTGCCATTTTGACGAGTCCCACGATACCTCGTGAGCGGGCGCTTTCCTCGAGATCGCGATCTACCGGCGCGATATATCCCGCTACTAGGGCGCTTCTTCCGGATCTTGGTAGGCGGACTCCGACGCTGCTGCCCGCATATATTGGCGAGATGGACGAAGCTGAGGCGAGCGGACAGGTGTGGAGGGACGAGGTTCGAGCGCGTCCGACAGCTGAGCAGGATCGGGATGCCCTGGCCCGGCTTGTCGAGGTCGACGCGGACTCCTTCGAGGTTGAGCTATACGAGCGCGCGGCAGATCCCCAGGTGCTTTCGATCGATCGCGCCCAAAGGTCGCAGGCCGGGCAGTAGGCCAGGCACGTGCGGCGACTTCGAGATGCGCAGCAGCACCAGGAAGTTGAGCAGTAGTCTTCAGATCATCTGAGCGTTGATCGGGTGTGTCGTTGACTGACGACCAGTGGGCGAGAATCGAGCCGTTGCTGCCGGACCGAACCCCGAAGCGGGGCGGACGGTGGCGTGATCACCGGCAGGTGATCGACGCGATCGCGTTCAAGTACCGCACCGGCACTCCGTGGACGGAGCTTCCCGACCGCTTCGGTTCCTGGAAGGGTGCTCACAACCGGTTGCGGAAGTGGGCAGCCGACGGCACCTGGGAGAAGGTCTTCACCGGCCTGCTCGCCCGGGCCGACGCCGAAGGCGACCTTGACTGGGTCGTTGCGGTCGACTCCACCATCGTCCGCGCCCACCAGCACGCTGCCGGGGCGAGAAGGGCCCCGGCTGGCGAGGCGGACGACCATGCCCTCGGACGGTCCCGCGGCGGGCTGAGTACCAAGATCCATCTTGCCTCGGGCAGCCGCTGCCGCCCGCTCGCCTTCATCCTCACGCCCGGCCAGGCCGGTGATGCGCCTGCATTCCCCCAGGTCATGGCCTGCTTACGGGTGCCCCGGCCGATCGGCCGGCCCCGGACCACACCGACGATGGTCCTGGCGGACAAGGCGTATTCGTCCCGCGCGATCCGCGCTCATCTCCGTCGACGAGGGATCCGCGCGGTGATCTCGCAACCCGCCGACCAGGCCGCCAACCGCAAACGGCTCGGCAAGATGGGAGGCCGACCACCGGCATTCGACCGCGACGCCTACAAGCAGCGGAACACGGTCGAGCGCTGCATCAACAAGCTGAAGCAGTGGCGCGGTCTGGCCACTCGCTACGACAAGACCGCCACCATCTACCTCGCCGGACTCCACCTCGCCGCCATCTTCATCTGGTCGGGCAGATGATCCGAAAGAGACGGCCTAGTAGCGGCGCCATCGGGCACCATGATCACCGGCACGCGCAAGTGATCACTGTTGCGGGCTGCTGCCCTTGTGGGCTTGTTGCCTGCGCGGGTGGGACTCGCCTAGATCGCCGTCGGCTTTCGGTATCTGCGGCGGCATCGCCACCGCATGTGCGGCCACCATTGACGACCCCGCCGGCCTCCGGCCTGCTGCGTGCCGCGGGGGCCCGATCTCGATCGCGTCGGTCCGACGGCAGCCGCGTCCCAGATCGGCGAGTGCAGCGGGCCGACTGCTCCCGGAAGCGCGGCGGAGGCGATGTGCAGGTGCGTGGCATGTCTGGTAGAGCGCGGCGTCGCGCGGCTGGAGTCATGAAGGCCCTTGTCCATCGCTATGGCCCGGCCATCCTGAAGCAAGCGGCTCCCCGAAAAAGGGCCGGTAACGTCGCGGTTACTTTACGTGTCCGACCTTGCCGTTGCCGGCAGGTCTGGGCTGTCAACGTGTACGCCACAGGCGCGGGAAGTCGATCAGTAAGGCGGGTCATTCGGTCAATTGTGGATGAACCCCAGCATAAAGATCGAACGGGGAGACTAGGGACGCCCTAGGGGATTGCCCCAGTGCCTCAGTGGTTCCCCCTCGAATAGGTTCGGGGGAGATCGCAGGACCGAGGAGGGCGCACATGGGCATCTTGGTGTCGATCTTCCTTTCCGTGTCTGACTCGGCCCTGAGGTCGCCGGGCTGCATGCTTCTCCCTCACACGAGAATCATCCATGGGCTGAAGCTGTGCTTCTTCACGGTGGGCGGATCCTCTGTGTACCCCGGGAATCGCGATGCCCTCGGTACCTGCCCGAAAGGACGGCCCTAGCGGGAAGACCTCGCGAATGAGCGGGTCTTAGGGTGCCCCCAAGAACGGCTCGTCTGAAGCCTGTTCACGCGTTCGCATGGGCGCGCGAGCAATGGGATCGCATCTGTTGCTCTTCCGTGTGGCCTCAAGGCTGCGTCTGACGACATGGCCGAGACCTGAAGAACCAATGCCCGTGCCTATCCGCGGTGTTGCTCTGTGGCGGACGGCACACTCCGTCCGGCCGTGAAGTCTTCGACGTCATCGAGGGTGGATAAATGAGCGGATATTTCGTTGGGCGTAAACCGCAGCTAACTGAGCTGCGAGAACGCGCTGCCCGGACGTCGCAGGGACACGCACAGCTGGTCCTGCTCGAAGGAACGGCGGGAATCGGCAAGAGTTCCCTGGTCCGTAGGTGGCTCGACGATCCCGTTGTCAGGCCCTTCACCGTTTTGCAGGCCCTGTGCGACAGCAGCGAAGAGAACTGGCCGTTCGCCATGATCAACCAGTTGATGAGTCGTGCGCCGCGATCCGCGTTCTTCGGATTCCCAGCACTTGCCGCTGGTCCGGCGCCCGACAGCTCGCTTGAAGAAGTCGCGGCACAGTTCGTGGCGTTCGTCGACACCCTCGCCCGTGCCGAGCCAGTGGCCCTCATCGTGGACGACGCGCAGTACATGGACGAGGAGTCGCTTAGGGTCTTGACCGCCGTGCGGGGGCTTCCAACAGAGCGCAGGGTCCTTACGGTACTGATCACTTGCAGCGCGACGGGGCAGCAAACGGCGGAGTCGGTACGACTGGCCGAGCTGGCAAGCCATTGGCCACCCGCCTGCCACATGGTTCTTCCCGGCCTGACTGAGAGTGAGGTGCAGGATCTTGCCAAGCGCCTCACCAGCCGGCCGATGACGGGGAGAACTGCGGACCGGATACGTCACCACACGGGCGGCAACCCCTTGTATCTGGAGACGCTGCTGAAGGAGATTCCGCCCATGCTCCTGGCCAACGAGGAGCAAGCGCTCCCCATGCCGTACTCAATGGTCAGCGTGGTAAGGCGGCAACTCGCCGCACTGCCGGAAGATTCCCGGCGGCTGGTGGAGGCGGCCGCCGTTGTCGAGTGGCCGACAGCGCTGGTGAGGATCGCGGAAATCGCCCGCGTGCCCGACCTCACCGCAGTGACTCCTGCAGTCGCCGCAGGATTGCTGAGACAGCGACGGGGCGACGAGGCCGAGGTGACAGTCGCCTATGGGGTCCAGCGCTCCGCGGTCGAGGCGGCGATCAGCCCCGTTCGGCGCCGTGCGCTGCACCAGGCGGCCGCCCAAGTGCTAGAACCGGGACTCTCGTGGCGGCACAAAGTTGCCGCGTCCAACGGGCCCGACGCCGGACTGGCAGCGGAGCTGGAGTCCGAAGCGCACCAGCACCTGCAGGCCGGCGCCGTGGATCGTGCAGCAAGCCTGCTGCTGTGGGCATCCGACGTGGCTGCCACCCGCGCTGATCATGAATGGCTGCTGCTTGCCGCGGTCGCCCAACTGATGTGGCACGAGCGGTACGCGCGCGCTGGCTCACTGATACCGCGGGTTCACGATTGCGCCCCTCATCCGCTGCGGGACCTGATTCTGGGCTCATGGGCGATGCGCCACACCGCCACGGGCGAAGCTGAGGCACTGCTGAACGAAGCGCGCCGAGCTGCCCAGACACGGTCTGGCCAGCAATGGATCGCGGGCATGGCAGGACTGTACCTTTCCTTCCTCTACCTGATGCGCGGTGATGGAGCCAGGGCGGCCAAAGCGGCCCAGAGCGTCCTCGCTCTGGAAGGGCTGGAAGCCGGTCTGGCAACGCGCGCCAGAGCACAGCTCGCGTTGGCCTTCGGCTTGGTTCACGGTCCGGCTGCAAGCAGCAGACATGTGACGGTACTCGGGCCTGCCGACTCTCTCGAGGAGGATGGCGTTCGTGCCGCGGACCTTCTCATCGCACGGGGACTGTCTCGTTCGGCATGCGGAGAGCTGACGCGGGGTTCGGCGGACCTGACCGCTGCCCTGCGATCGGAGGGCGGACGCCCCATGCTGGCGGAGCTAGCCCGCGCGCAACTTGCCGTCAACCAATACCTGCTGGGCGCTTGGAACGACATGACCGCATCTGTCAGGAGGATGCTCGCATCCGCCGATAGCACCGGCATGTCGTGGGCGAGTGCTCTTGCCTACCCGATGGCTGCCTGGGTGACAGCGGGGCGGGGCGACGGAGATCGGGCTGAGGAACTGATTCACCGCAGCGAGGAACGGTCCAACGCCATGAACGAGACCCTCCCGAGAGTCTTGCTGGCCATAGGCCGCGCGTTGGCAGGCCAAGCTCAGGGCGACCACACCGCGATGCTGTCCGCGCTGGAGCCCCTGCAGCCACTGGCGGTCCAAGGGCATGTCAAGTGGTACGAAATTCACCAGCGTCCCCTGTACATCGAAGCCTTGATCAATACTGGCCGGCTCGACGAAGCCGGTCAGGCGATGGCTGGCCTGCGGCGCCTCTCCAAAAGGACGCCGTGCTTGCGGATCGTCACAGCCTGGCTTATGGGCCAATTGGCCGAAGCGCTGGGCGATCTGCCGACAGCCGCCGAACACTACAAGCGGGGCCTGGCGATCCCGGCGTCGCCCGATGCCCCCCCTCTGCACCGCGCTCGACTTGAACATGCGCACGGCAAGCTGTTGGCTGGCCAAGGGGATCGCCACGGCGCCGAGACGTGGCTTGGTATGGCTGCGAATGACCTCGCCGCCTTGGGTGCGGTGCCATTCGCCCGCCGCTGCGAGTCCGACCTCGCTGCACTGATCCGGGGCCGCACTGATGAGTCCGCTCAAGCAGGGGAGGCCTCACACGACCTACTGCGGCGGCTCACCGTTCGCGAGAGTGAGATCGCTCATCTCGCAGCGCGGGGGCTGACAAACAAGGAGATCGCCGCGGAGCTGTGCGTGAGCCCCAAGACGATTGAATATCACCTCAACCGCGTCTATATGAAGCTCGAACTGACTAGCCGCCCCCAACTCCGGTCATTCATCAGCCGCCTGTCACCTGCTTGAACTGCGGTTAGTCTGGCCTCCGTTCATTACAGAAGAGCGATGTTCGAGGTATTGGATCACCCCAGGATTGGTGATTCCGGAGCTGGGGTGCGGTCGAGCCGGGCAGGAAGGGCAGTGAGCCCCATTTGATTCCCGGGCTAGCACCGAGAACGTTGTCGGCCAAGCCATGAGAGACTCCCGGACTCGACGGCCTCCGCCTACATGGTGATCTCTGGGCGATGGACAGGGCGATCCCGACCGAAGCGCGCAGCCTGACCTGCCAGGCCTCGCATCGTGGTCTATGACTCATGTCTCAGCCCCGGTATGGGGCTCCGAGTACTGGCTGAATGCTTTGGCCACCTCGGCGTCACCAGGCAGACCGCATCATCGACGGTAAATCCCGGCCCGACCCCGGCCAGCCGCCGGACGCACGGGGGGCAAGTCCATCTGCGAGAGACTGAACCCCATCAAGGGCATCATCTGACTGCCGTGGGCGCAGGGGCGCTGTTCTGCAGCCCAGCCATGCACGGACTGCGCGGCCCCCGTCGGCTCGGCTTGGCCAAGCGACCGGATTCCGGCCCCAGTGGAAAATCGCACGGACTCCGAAGACCCCCGACTGGTACAGGGAGATTCACGAGCGATAGCGGAATCCGACGCCTCATGACGGGTCGGGATCGAACCCACAAACCAAGCCGGCGAACACGCAAGACATCGTCCAGCCACCGTCCGCCTCCTGACCCAGCAGAGCCTCACCGGAATCCCCGACGTCTCACCGACTACCGTGCAGGAACCCGTTAGACCATCGGGTGCAGGTATGCGCGGGAACGAGGCTTGGGCACACGGCGAAGACACGCCCACGAACGCCCATGTGTTCAACCGGGGCTGGATCGCTTCGGGATTCCGCACCGACAGCCGCCGCTCAACCACCGGCATGGCCGGCCTCCTTGTCTTGCGTTCACTGGGCCACCAAGCAGGTGATTGATCTGGTACGAGCAGGTGAGACTGGGCAGCAGTTTGATTGCGGCATCTCTCATGCAGGTAATTTAAGGGTCAATGATGGAATGATGTGCATTCGGGATGGGCTGGAATCTCCCAGGATCCTGTGAAACTCTTCGCCCGGAAAGGTCTGCATATGCGCTCCCTTCGGGTAATCCTGTGGGTAACCGCAGCAAGTTTGCTTTTCTCGGCGTGTACGACGCGAGGGGACGGATCAGAGGCCCCTCCAGCCCCCTCGACTGAACTTAAGGCCGCGGATACCGGCGTAACTGCGGACGAAATTCGCGTCGGGATGGTGGCGGATGTCAATGCGGAGGTGCCGCCGGGACTGTTTCAGAGTTCAGTCGACGGCATCCGAGCATGGGCCTCGTATGTCAATGAAAATGGGGGCCTGGCCGACCGGAAGGTAGTGGTTGATTTCTACGATTCACAGCTCACCGCTGACGGGTGGCGCAACGGTGTCATTAAGTCATGTGAGAACAATTTCGCCATGGTGGGGACATCTTCTCTTGTTGAGGATGACGTTTCCGATCTGACCGAATGCGGAATCCCCGACCTGGCCCACCTGACGCCATCTGAGGCGCACCATTCTGCAGAGAACACGTTCACTGTGTCCGGGGGCTGGGGTCCTGGACAGCAAATGGTAGGTCCCGAGAAGTGGTATCTGTCTAAATTCAAGGACAAGAAATGCTGCTCTGGGATCTGGCTCACGCAGGCCTCCGGCTCGCCATCCGCTCTCAAGCAGGCGAATGATCTCATCAAAGCGCAAGAGCAAATCGGGTTCATGAAGAAGCACGTATTCCTCATGAGCGGACAGGAGTCCAATTTCACCCCGTTCGCACTCGCGATCAAGAAGACCGGAGCTACATATGTCCGCGTGGGAACCGACTACAACCAGACCGTCGCCCTCCGGAGGGAAGCTAGGGCCCAAGGCGTGGACTCGGTCGTGGTTTGGGACTGCTCGCAGCAGTGCTACAACCGTGAGTTCCTCAAGACAGGAGGCAGGGATGTCGAGGGTCAGTTTGTGTACAGCATCTTTGAGCCGTTCGAGGAGGCCGCCGAGTACCCAGGGATGCGAACTTTCCTCGATGCAATGAAAAAGTACTCTCCCCGGGCTCCAATCAACGGATTCAGTCAGGGGGCATGGGTCAGTGGGATCATGTTTGGCGAGGCGGTCGAGAGCGTGGTGAAGGACAACGGACCCAACGGACTCACTCGATCCAACCTACTTACGGCGCTCCGGTCGATGCACGACTTCACCGCCGACGGTATGACCGGTCCGACCGACATCGGAAACCATCGCGTGTCCTCCTGCTTCGTGATCATGCAGGTGCGTGACGAGAAGTTCGTGCGCGTGTACCCGGATGAGGGCCTGTACTGCGATGAGGGCAATGTGGTATCAATCAAGCCGTGAGCCGCGCCCATGGGCCTTCTTCGCGGCGAGCGTCTCTGGGATCGCCACTGGCGCCACCTTAGCCGTGGCAGTCAGCGGGCTGGTCGTCACTAACGTGACTTCGGGCATTTTCAACTTTTCCCAGGGTGCGATCGGCATGCTGATGGCCTTTCTCTACTGGGAACTGAGAGTGGACGTCGTGGTCACTCTGGTATTGATGGCCGCTCTGATGGGCATTGCCGGGCTGGTGTGTCGAGCGCCCCTGCGAGCCGGTCCATGCCGCCGTTCTTCGGTGGTGGGGGATTCCCCTTGAGTTCTAGCGGTCGTAGCAACGCCCCGCTTGAGGGGTGGCATGGAGTTCGAGGTCCGAGAGGACCGGACTAGGCCGCAGGGCCGGAAGCCGCTGTCCCGGGAACGGGGCGCGTACTTCCGCTCAGCAGCAGGGCTACAGGAACAAGGAAGCCTGCCGGATGGTAGTCGTTGACATACGGACCGGTACGAAGTGGCGTAATGGCAACCGGCCGGGCAGGGGCCGCAGACCACTGCCACCGGGACACAGGCCGGCAGCAGAGGCCTGCGGCCCCTCCCGATACCTGCGCGAGGACGACGCATCCACATCGCCGACCGGCTGCGAGAGAAAGCCACCATCCGGCGGATCGCGGCCGAGCTGGGCCGAAGCCCTTCCACCGCCAGCCCCGAGATCCGCCGCAACCGGACCGGCCTGCATGACTACCGCACCTGGTACTACCGGCCGCATGCCGCCCAGGGCCGTGCTGATGCGGCGCCGATATCGAGAACGGTGACTACATCGACGACTCCTCCGAGGAAGCGCTGTTCATGATGATCAGCGGCCTCGACGACTCCGACAACACGTTCGTCGTCGATGAGGAGGCCCCGTCTGGTTCGCCTCCGTGACCGTCTTGGACGAGGGCGGCTACGAGATCCTCCGTCGTGATACCACCCGCAATGAGCACGAGGTCACCACGGCGACCAGATCAACGACATCGCCCGCGACCTCACCATCTGGATGGCCGCCCGCGACTTCCCCGGACGGCCAACCAGGCAGGTACGCGGGTTTAAGAGACGGCCTTAAAGAGCTTTTTGTCCCGGTAGGGGTGTTGGTGAGTCGCGAGGTGTGAGCGGATTGGGGGGGATTGCCAGCTGCCGACTGCGGGGGGGTGCCCCTATCTGTTTGGTCAAGCCGGGTGAGGATGGTCGGCATGATGGATCGGGATCGGTTGGGGCGGACGGCGGTGCACTATGCGGCTGCCGATGGGGACGCGGATCACCTGCGGGTGCTCTTGGCCGGAGGCGCCGCCGCGGAGGCAGCCGACGATGCGGGCTGGACACCGTTGCATTTCGCGGCTCAGGCTCAGGCTCCATCGGCCATGGAGGTCCTGTTGGCCGCGGGTGCGCCGGTTGATGCCGCGGACGGTTATGGCAATACGCCGCTGTGGAGGGCGGTGTTCTGTTCGCAGGGCGAGGGTGCGACGATCCGGCTACTGCTGGAAGCCGGTGCCGATCCCGACCGGGGCAACGGCCATGGCGTGAGTCCGCGGGCGCTGGCGGGACGGATCGCCAACTACGACGTGGCTGCCCATTTTCCGGCCGGGGACGGTACTTCGTCCTAGGCTCCGCTGCCCGCGACGGCTGGCTGGGGTTCGTAGAAGGCGCCGTCGCGGAGCATGGCGAAGAAGACGTCGGCTCGTCGTCTGGCGAGGCAGAGCAGGGCTTGGGTGTGGTGCTTGCCCTGGGCGATCTTCTTGTCGTAGTAGGCCCGGGATGCCGGGTCGCCGAAGGCGGCGAACGCGGAGAGGAAGAAAGCCCGTTTGAGCTGCTTGTTTCCTCTCCTGGAGGGCTGTTCGCCGCGGATCGAGGAGCCCGAGCTGCGGGTCGCCGGGGCGAGTCCGGCGTAATCGGCCAGGTGGCCGGCGGTCGGGAAGGTGCTTCCGTCGCCGACCTCGATGAGGATGCGGGCTCCGGTCCTGACGCCGATGCCCGGCATCGAGGTCAGGGCTTTCGAAAGAGGGTGTGCCTCCAGCAGTTCCTCGATCCGTCCGGCCAGCAGCTTCCGCTGGTCAAGGACGGCCGTCAGTGAGGCGGCCAGGCTCGGGACGATCAGCGCGGCCGCCTCGGTCCCTGGGACCGTCACGGTCTGTTCGTCCAGCGCGGCGAAGATCTCCTCGACCAGCCGCTCGGCCATCCTCGGCGCCTTCGGCCGCAGCAGGGTGACCAGCCGCCGACGTCCGGCCTTGCGTATCTGGGCCGGGGACCCGAACCGTTCCAGCAGCGTGAGGACGGCCGGGTGCTGCAACCGCGGCCCCAACACGCGTTCCAGGGACGGGTGGATCTGGGTCAGCAGGCCGTGCAGCCGGTTCGCGACCCTGGTGGCTTCGCCGGCCAGGTCGTCGTCGAAGCCGACGATCATCTCCAGCTCGGCGATCGTCTCGTCCTCGCCGTCGATCGCCCGCAGCGTGTGCGGCATCGCGCGGGACGCGTCCGCGATGATGAACGCGTCCCTCGCGTCGGTCTTCGCCTCGCCCGGGTAGAGGTCGGCGATCCGCCGCATCGTCAGGCCGGGCAGGTAGGCGACCGGGCAGCCCATGTCCCGGGCGACCGCCAGCGGCAGGGCCCCGATCGAGGCCGGCTGGTCGACGACGACCAGCACCGTTCCGTGCTTGGCCTGGAGCTTCGCGAACAGCTCGCGGAGCTTGGGCTCGGTATTGGGCAGCCGCTTGTCGAACGCCTTCTTCCCGGCCGGGGTGACGGCGGTGGCGTGGTGTTCGCCCTTGCCGACGTCCAGGCCGAGGAAGACGTCGATGTCGCCGGTGTCGATCACGTGCCAGCCCCTCCATCACGCTTTCGTCCGGCCTTGCCACGGCACCGAGCTGCCACACCCACGTTACGGAGAGCTCAACCGGCCCGGGTGAAGCCGGTGCTCAAGCCCCTCATCAGCGGTCCGTCGATGCCTCCGGGCCCGGTGACACCACCCCCCGGATCATGAACAACAAGGGAGGGAAGTCATGCCGAACCCGAAGGCCGGAGGCCCCGTTGCGGAGCCACGAAGAAGGTAACGGGGGGAGAGAGAGGAGATCTAGTCTTCTACCCGGTGTCACGCCACCACGCATGTGGGTGGCGAATGGTTCGAGGTCTCGCGGCCGCCGTACTTGCCCGCGGAGATGCGCTGGGAGAAGGCCGTCGCGGACGGTCTTCCCGTCGACGTCTCCCACGCTTTGCTGCCACATCTACGCCACTGTCGCACGACGAGGGGCGGTCTCTTCGAGACCGCCCCTGCGCAGATATATGCCGCTATACCCCGATAGTCCATACCGCCCCTCAGGTCAGGCACCGAATTCACGCTGGAGGGCTATGCGCTGTCCGCAGGCAGGTCCGCCCACCAGGTGCTGCCGCCGGGAGGGGTGCTGTAGCTGCCGTGGGCGCTGGCGAGGGCGTCGATGATGACAACGCCGCGACCGTGCTCTTCCGGTGCACAGCTCTCCACCCACTCGCCGCCGCACGGAGCGGGCCCGCCATCGCTGACCTCGATGTGCAGCACGTGCTCGGCCTGGCGCACGCAGAGGGCGAGAGGGGGCTGGGCATGTTCGACGGCGTTCGTCACCAGCTCGGAAACAGCCAGTTCGAGATTGTCTGCTACTTCCTCGTCTACTCCCCAGGCACGCACGGCACCACCAGCAAGACGCCGGGCTTCGCTTACGGCCTCGGGCTGGTGCGGCAGGGGCCACGCCGCGGCAGGAGCCTCATCCCTGCGAAAAGCCGGCAGCAGTTTCGAGGCTGCTCCGTACCCACCCTCGATCTCAGGTACGCCGATGAGATTGAAGCGAAGATACATGCCGAACACATCCCTTAGATATCGCCTTGGGGTATAAGTTCGTTCCTTCTGTTATCTGTTCTACGGCGTGGAGGGCTGACCGGGCATCGGGGTATCTCCCTAGCCTTCGCCCCCCGGGGACCCCAGGGGATTTCCCGGGGGCACCCAGGGAATGGCGCGATCTGGGGCACGACCTGCTCGAACGCGGGAAGCACCGGCTTAACGAAGCCTGGAGCCAAGTGGGCTCTGCCGGCGGCGCGCGCCCTTGGTCGCCCGCCCCGGAACCGCATGGACTGACCTCTGAGGAAGCCTTGGCTTCCCGATCGTGCCGCGCGCAGCTTCGCCCGGCCCTGCACCACTTTGCGGCACCTAGCATCACTTCCCAGGCGCTCGTGCAGGGAAGGCGAGCGGCATGTCCGGCACTGAGGGGCTCGCTGACTTGGCCGACCTGCCCCCTCGCGCCAGAGGAGGGGTAATGGACGAAGATCAGACGAGTCACCCCAGACGGCCACATCGCTGGGTCCCGCTGGGCTTTCTGGCCGCGATATTCTTCGGTGCCCCAGCTATATCATCTGGGCCAGACGCCCTCGCGGCACCGACGCCCGCGCCGTCGCCCGCTACCGCCGATGAAGCTCCTCCCTGCACCGCATTGCCCACTCCCTCCGCGTCGCCGTCCGGTTCTCCGTCCGGTTCTCCGTCTGGTTCTCCGTCCGCGTCGCCGTCTGGTTCTCCGTCCGCGTCGCCGTCTGGTTCTCCGTCCGCGTCGCCGTCTGGTTCTCCGTCCGCGTCGCCGTCCGAGCCGTGCCTGACTTCTTCCCCGAACGTCATCTCATCGCCGAGCGCGTCCGCCATCGTCTCGCTCTCTCCGTCAGCCGTCTCACCGGTGTCACCGATTGGCTCGCTCGCTGCGCCGACTATCTCGCCGACAGTCCGACCCGCCCCGCCCACGTCAGCCTCCAATGCCACCGCACCCCCACACAGCACGCTGACCGCCCAGACCCCGGCCAAGCCGGCTGCTCAGTTGGTGACGGCGCCCCCCCGCCCCATCTCCTCAGTTCAGGGCAGCAGTTCCGCTTCACACCCGTACCAGTACGCGATGTCAGTCGCTCTTCAGCCCATCAGCAGAGCGGAGATTCTCCAGCGGGCGCGGCAGTGGGTGCTCGAGGCTGTGCCCTACAGCCAAACGGCTTGGTGGACCAACTCGCTGGGCGTCTACCGGCAAGACTGCTCGGGGTATGTGTCCATGGCCTGGCGTCTCGACCAGAACGTCAATTTCTGGACCGGCAACTTGGCTGCTGTATCCCACCCCGTAACGCAGCAAGAGCTTCAGCCGGGGGACATCCTGCTCAACGAGGCAACCCACACGCTGATCTTCGCGGGCTGGGATGACAACTCCAAAACGACATTCAGCCTGTACGAGGAATCGCGGCCTGGTACGAGCGCGCATTTTGTCAGCGGGGCAAGCTACGCCGCGTACTCCGATAGCGGGTTCGTCCCTTACCGGTACAACAACCTCCTGAACCAAGGCAACGGCTGGACTGCCGAGTTCGTTGCACTTCCCGCCTACCCCGCCGCTCCGGCCGTGCTACCGGCCCCGCCGCTCATCGCCTGGACCTACGGTGGAGGGCATGTGTCTTCCATGCCAGTCGCGCCCCCGAGCATCCGCCAGTCCGCCCCTGTTACGAACATCGGCCAACAGAAGAATCTTGCCGGGAGCAATATCACGGCTGCGGCACCGGTGGCTCTCGAATACACGGCCGCCGCTCTGGTTCTGTGGGCATGGACGGTAGAACGTAGATACCGGAGGGCGACCGCACCTCGCCTCTCCCCAGATGGCATGCTGCGTGGCGGTATCAATCCGCCGCTTCGTAGAGGCCTTTCTCGGTAGCTACTGAACTTGATTGAGTGATGTCGGGGCCGTTCGCCTGACGGTGACCGGTCCGTTCCGGTAGCCCTGGACCGTGAGATACGCGCAGGGCGGCGGGTTGACCGACGCCGGGAGGGCCGCGAGGGGGCGGGTCCGGCTGCAGGCTGTGGAACGCTTCGAGGGCGGGCCAGAAGGGATATCGCTGCCGCGCTGCGGGTCCGCGAGCGGTCCGTGGAGCGGTGGCGCCGCCAGTGGCGCGAGCGCGGTGAAGCGGGAGTCCTGTCGAAAGGATCACCGGGGCGGCCGAGGCTCAGCGACGCGCAGATCGCGAGGCTAGGGCGGGAGCTGGAACGCGGGCCGTTGGTCCATGGCTGGGCCGACCAGCGGTGGACACTGGCACGGATCAAGACGTTGATCGGTCGCCTGTTCCACGTGAGCTACACGGTGGAGGGCACGTGGCTGATGCTGAAGCGGCACGGCTGGTCCTGGCAGCAGCCGACCCGCCGGGCGATCGAACGCGACGACGCGGCGGTCGAGGTCTGGAAGAAGGAGACCTGGCCGCGGGTAAGAACACCGCGGCGGCGTGCGTCGGCTGGATCGTCTTCGAAGACGAAGCCGGACAGTCGATGACGCCGCCGCGAGCGAGAAGCTGGGGACGCAAGGGCTCAACGCCGGTGGTGCGGGTCCGTGGGCGGGGTTCGGGCCGGGTGTCCATGGCCGGGCTGACCTGCTACAAGCCGGGGCAGCTCCAGGATGTTCCACTCGGTCCGCGAGTACCGGGGCCGCAAGGGCGAGCCGAAGGGCATCGGCTGGCGCGACCTGCGCGACCTGCTGGTCAGAGCGCACATACAGCTCGACGGCCCGATCGTGCTCGTGTGGGACAACCTGCGCATGCACCTGGTCGAGCCATTGCGCGAGTTCATCGTCGACCACGCGGAGTGGCTGACGGTCTTCCAGCTTCCGTGTTACGCACCAGACTTGAACCCGCAGGAGGGCATCTGGTCGCTGGTCAAGCGCGACATAAGCAACCAGGCCGCAGCCGACCTCGGCCAGATCACCCGGGCCGTCAAGCGGAAGCTCAAGATGCTGCAGTACCGACCGGAGGTCATCAACGGCTGCCTCGCTGGCACCGGCCTGGCCCTGGACGCGTGAACGCAATGGCTGGCCGATCGGCGATTGGCCGGCACGGTCAAGTCGAAAGTTGCTGGTCAGATACGGTGACGGAATGACCGAGAGCCTGCCTGCCGACGTAGCCGACGTCTCGCGGCAGTCCTGAGCCAGTGCGGCGTACTTCGTGTCCTGCAAGGCGAACGCCAGCGTGACGTGCGGGTCCAGATCGATCCTCGCCGAGAACGGCCTCCCGGTCAGAGCGCAGGGGAAGAGGTGAGTGCCGCAGCAGTCGCCCCGCCCCGAATTATGTGAGATTGACGAGAACGGGGGGCTGTCGGGGGCCGGAGGGGACCTCGCCGACGGGGGTTGCGGCGAGGCCCCATCCGCACGGTAGTCCTGCGGTCGATGAGGGGTCGCAGCATCTACAAATTGCAGAAGTCTGCAATTTCATACATGCTGTGGGTGCTGTGTCCGTAGGTAGCCGCGGGCGCAGCATCAGGCGTTTGCCCCGTTCGGGGTGATGAGAAGGGTGCGAGACCGTGCCGGTTCCGCTGTGTCAGGCGAAGGCCGAGTTCTTCCGGATGCTCGGGCACCCGGTGCGGATAAGGGTTCTGGAGCTGCTGCAGGACGGGCCGATGCCGGTGCGGGAACTGCTGGCCGCGATCGAGGTCGAGCCCTCCGCCCTGTCCCAGCAGCTTGCGGTCCTGCGCCGCTCGGGGATCGTCACGTCGACCCGTAACGGCGCGACCGTCGTCTACGGACTGGCCGGCGGGGACGTCGCGCAGCTGATGCTGGCGGCGCGGCGGATCCTGACCGAGGTCCTGACCGGGCAGAGCGAGCTGCTGGAGGAACTGCGCGAGTCCGAGGTCCCGGCGTCGTGAGCGTGCACACCGCCCTGACGGCCGTGCTCGGCCGGGTACGCTCCGTCCTGCCCGCCCGGGCCGATTACGCGGTCATGGTCCGCAGCCCCCGCCGGGATCTCCTGGCCGGCCTCACCGTGGCGATCGTCGCCCTGCCTCTCGCCCTCGGATTCGGGGTCTCCTCCGGCCTGGGCGCGGAGGCGGGCCTGGCCACGGCCGTGGTCGCGGGCGCGCTCGCCGCACTGTTCGGGGGGGCGAATCTCCAGGTGTCCGGGCCTACCGGTGCGATGACCGTGGTCCTGGTGCCGATCGTCGCCCAGTACGGACCCGGCGGCGTCCTCACCGTCGGCCTGATGGCCGGCGTGCTCCTGATCGGCCTCGCCCTGCTGCGGGCCGGCCAATACATGCGCTACGTGCCGGCGCCCGTGGTGGAGGGCTTCACCCTGGGGATCGCGTGCGTGATTGGCCTCCAGCAGATACCCATCGCGCTGGGGGTAGAGAAGCCGGAAGGGGAGAAGGTCCTGCTCGTGGCGTGGCGGGCGCTCGTGGAGTTCGTGGCCTTCCCGAACTGGACGGCGATCGGCCTCTCGCTGGGTGTTGCGGCGGTTATGCTGGCCGGGGCGCGGTGGAAGCCGACGATCCCGTTCTCGATCGTCGCGGTGATCGCCGCGACCGTGATCGCGCAGCTCTTCCACCTCGACGCGGCGGCACCGATCGGTGACCTGCCCTCCGGGCTGCCCGCCCCCTCCCTGGCCTTCCTCGACGAATCGGCGTTCGGGTCGCTGCTGGCGCCGGCGGTCGCGGTCGCGGCGCTCGCCGCGCTGGAGTCCCTGCTGTCGGCCACCGTGGCGGACGGGATGACAGTGGGGCAGAAGCACGACTCGGACAAGGAACTGTTCGGCCAGGGCATCGCCAACCTCGCAGCCCCGCTGTTCGGCGGCGTACCCGCCACCGCCGCGATCGCCCGGACCGCGGTCAACGTCCGTACCGGCGCCTCCTCCCGGCTGGCCGCCCTCACCCACGCCGCGGTCCTCGCGGTGATCGTGTTCGCCGCCGCCCCCATGGTCTCGAGAATTCCCCTCGCCGCCCTCGCCGGTGTGCTGCTGGCGACGGCGATCCGGATGGTGGAGGTCGGCTCGCTGCGCGCGATGGCGAAGGCGACCCGCTCGGACGCCGTCGTCCTCGTCCTGACCGCGGCGGCCACCCTGGTTCTCGACCTCGTGTACGCGGTGATCATCGGCCTCGTAGTCGCGGGCGCCCTCACCTTGAAGGTGGTGGCGAGTCAGGCCCGGATGGAACAGGTCGACTTCCGCCCGGACCTGCCCGGCGAACACAGCGACGAAGAGCACGCCCTGCTGGCCGAGCACATCGTGGCCTACCGCATCGACGGCCCCCTCTTCTTCGCTGGCGCCCACCGCTTCCTCCTCGAACTCTCCGAGGTCGCCGACGTGACGGTGGTGATCCTGCGCATGGCGAGGGTGACCACCCTGGACGCCACCGGCGCCCTCGTCCTCAAAGACGCGGTGGAGAAACTGAACCGGCGCGGCATCGCCGTGATGACCTCCGGCATCCGGCCCGGCCAGCGTCAGGCCCTGGACGCCGTCGGCGCCCTGGACCTGCTGCGCCTGGAAGGCCGCGAGTACGCCACCACTCCCGAGGCGATCGCCGGCGCCCGTAACTACCTGGAGCAGGCGGGCCTGCTGCCCCGTACGCATCACCGACCGCACCGCATCCGGAAGGCCGCACGATGACCGTCCCCGCCGACCTGCGCATGATCGAGGTCTCCGGCACCGAGGCCCTGTGGCTCCTCGAAGGCTCAGCCCAAGGCAGGCTCGTCTACATCCAGTGGGAGGTGGCCATCGTCCGGCCCGCCGCACACGTGATGGAGTACGGACGCCTCGTCGTCCGCGCTCCCGTACAAGCCGCCACCATCCCCGGCCGGGCACTGCTGACCTACCAGGTCGATGAGATCCGCAGCCCGGCCGGGACCGGCTGGACGGTCAGCGCCCACGGCCCGGCAGACGTCATCGCCGACCCCGACGAGGCCGCCCACTACCGGCGCACCCTGCCCGGCTGGGCCCACGGCCCTCATGACACCCTGCTGCGCCTGCACCCGCAGTCCGTGTCCGGGTTCCGCCTGGCCCGCACCGTGAACGGGCCGGGCCGGTGAGCGTCCAGGTCGAGGCGATGCCCTACCGGCACGTGCTGGATGTGCCGGCCATGGGGGCTGCCGTACGCATCGCCCGCGAGACCACCGAGCTGGTCCTCGTCGAGTGCGGGGTGGGGCTTCGGCATCCGAGTGTCGGGCCGGCGCTGCTGATCGTGGCCGAGCTCGTCACCAACGCGGTCCGCCACGCCGCCGTGACGTCCCCGATGATCACGGTCACCTTCGCGCACGGGCCGGGGGCGTTCGCGTTCGCCGTCCACGACCGCCACCCCTACCAGCCCGCCCTGTTCGGGGCCCTGGCCTCTGCGCCGGGCAGCGGCCTGGCGATGGTGGTGGAGATGACGACGGAGCTCGGCGGCACCGCCGTCGTACGGGCGGACGCGGACGGGCGCGGCAAGGCCATCTGGATCACCCTTCCCCTGTGAAGCCGAGGAGCTGACGATGACGATCGAATGGCGCTACACCACCCGCCGGAACCTGGGCGTGTGTCCCTGGCCGGGTATCTCGGCGCGGACGCCACCGACCGGTTCACCGGCGCCATCGGCTGGGCGCTCGCGAGGGGCACCGGCCCGGTCATCCTCGACCTGACCGGTCTGCTGGGCTGGTCGGCCGGCGGGCAGATCGCCGTCGCCCAGGCCGCCCGCCGCCTCGCCGAGAGCGGGCGCCGACTCGAGCTCGCCGCGATACCCGCGGACGGCTCCCTGGTCCCGGACGCGACCTGTCCGCCCATCCCGGTCCACTGCGACCTCGCCGCCGCTCTGGCCGCTCACGGCGCCCACGGCACGATCAAGCAGTGGACCACCGACGACTGGCCCACCGAGCAGTCCCCCGGGGAACCCGCCCCCACCTGAGACCGGCACCACCATCCACGAGAACGACGAAGGACACCGGCACCATGAGCGACAACTTCAAGGACTCCAACGGCACCATCCTTCAGGACGGGGACTCGGTCACGCTGACCAAGGACCTGAAGGTCAAGGGCACCTCCGAGACCCTCAAGCGCGGCACCCTGGTCAAGAACATCCGCCTCACCTCCCGCCCTGGCGAGGTCGAGTGCAACACCAAGAAGGTCAAAGGCCTGGTCCTGAAGACCGAGTTCCTCAAGAAGGCCTGACCGGCGAGCGGCCCGCGCTGGCGGGCCGAACGTCACGAAGGTGCACCGCCGGGTCCCACGAGTTGCAGGGATCTGCAATTGTGGAGGTCACAAGGTGTGAAGAGGGGCGAACGGATGCCCCTACGAAGGAACGGTTCTGGGTGGATGAGATGGGCAGTCAAGGCAGGGGTACGCAGGTGAGCACACCGCTGTACCAGCTGAAGGCGGAGTTCTTCAAGACGCTGGGGCACCCGGTGCGCATCCGCGTCCTGGAGCTCCTGTCCGTACGCGAGCACGCGGTCGCCGAGATGCTGCCCGAGGTCGGGGTCGAGGCCGCGAGCCTCTCCCAGCAGCTCGCCGTCCTGCGCAAGGCCAACCTGGTGGTCACCCGACGCGAGGGCTCGAACGTGTTCTACAGCCTCACCCACCCCCAGATCGCCGAACTCCTGAAGGTCGCCCGCGGCATCCTCTCCGGCGTCCTGGAGGGCCAGGCCGAACTCCTGGCCGACCTCAAGGCCGGCCGCCACACCTGAAGGGTCCTCCCACACGGTGCCGGCCCTACAGGGCCCGCGCACTCCACATACGGCGGCCGTCTTCCGTTAGTGCGGGTTCAACGCGCTTCTGACACCAGAAGACGGCCGCTTCCTTGCCTGCGCGGCCCGGGCCCGCCTGGTTCCAGGGCTTAAGGGGCCGCGGTAGGCAGACCAGGCCGAGGGCTGCGTACCCGGAGACGAGATCAGTGCGTGATCAGCTCGATACGCTTCGCGATGTCACGTGGAGGGGCTCAGCGGCCGCCCGGTTCGGGAACCCAGCATCACCAGGCTGGCGATGAACAGGGACAGGCCGATGATCAGCGCCGGGGTGCCGGGGCCGGAAAGCATGTAGAGGGCGACACCCGTCAGTGTGGCAGGGGCCCCAACGGCCACCATCGCCGTGGCGATCCGGAGCTCGACGACGTTGCGTCTGAGCCAGGAGGCGACTCGCGTACTGAGCATGGCCGGTCAGTCTCCGAGCCGCGAGGCCGGCTGCCGGGCGAACCGGGTGGCATGGACGAGGAGCGCAACGGCAGCGGCGCTGGGTACAAGCCCGGCTGCGGTGCAGGCGCCATCACCACGTCCGCTGATGCGTTGAGCATGCGAGGGACGGCGTTGATCGGGGCGAGCGTGTAGAGGCAGAGCAGGGCCCAGGCGTACGGGAGTGCCGCGGCCCGTGACGGCAGCTTCGGTGGCGTCCAGCCAGCGAAGATGGCCACGGGGAACGGGATCATGAGCAGGGTCGCCGCTGCGAGAGCGATGGCGTGGTACGCCAGGTTTCGTTCATGGGCGCCTCTCTGAGGTGAACGCCCACGTAGACGGCCTCTGTCTGCCTGCGCGTCCATGCCTGACGCGGGCTCCGAGACCGCAAGCGCGGCACCTGGTGAAGAACATCCGCGTCGCCTTCCGTCCGGGCGAGGTCGAGTGCAACGCGAAGAAGGGCGAGGGCTTCAGCCTGAGGCCCGAACCTCAAGAGGAGTTCCAAGCGACACGGCCCGTCTTCCTCCGCCCAACTCCGCGACGCGAGATCCCCGGTCACCGAATGCTGCCTTGGTCATGCCGGTTCGCTCGGTGTTCACTGTGACACCGGGGGGCGAGGTATCAGGCGGCCCTCCAGGCCAGTGCCCATTCGCCCGGCCCGTCAGGCAGGGCGGGGCTGTTGCCATCCGGTGCTGAGGATCCGGGCGACGGATCCCCGGCCATGGGGGCCTGGGCGCGCCACTTCGGGGCGCGGTGGGCAGCGGTCCGGACTGTGGTGGAGTGGCCCGTTCGAGGAAGCGCAGCAGTTCGACGGGGAAGGGCAGGACGAGAGTGGAGTTCTTCTCGGCAGCGACTGCGACGACCGACTGCAGCAGCCTGAGCTGGAGGGCGGCGGGCTGGTCGGACATCACGGCGGCGGCTTCCGCCAGCTTCTTGGACGCCTGGAGTTCGGCATCGGCGTTGATGATCCTGGCCCGGCGTTCGCGGTCGGCCTCGGCCTGCCTTGCCATCGAGCGCTTCATCGTCTCCGGGAGGGAGACATCCTTGATCTCCACCCGGTCGATGGTCACGCCCCACTCGACGGCCGGGCTGTCCATCATCAGTTCCAGGCCCTGGTTCAGCTTCTCGCGGTTGGAGAGCAGTTCGTCGAGATCGCTCTTGCCGAGGATGGACCGGAGCGAGGTCTGTGCCATCTGGGAGACGGCGAAGCGGTAGTCCTCGACGCGGATGATCGCATCCACGGGGTCGACGACCTTGAAGTAGATGACGGCGTCCACGCGGACGGTGACGTTGTCGCGGGTGATGCCGTCCTGGGCGGGCACCGGCATCGTCACGATCTGCATGTTCACTTGTGCATCGAGTCGACAACCGGAACGATCATGGCGAACCCGGGCCCCCGGACCTGGCCGCGCAGGCGACCGAAGCGCAGCACGACGCCCCTCTCGTATTGCCTGACCCCCCGGGCCGCCGCTGCCAGATAGAGCAGGCCTGCGGCGCCGGTGATCGCCAGTGCGGTCAGCAGTTCCTGGACCATGGCGAACCATCTCCCTCCAGCACGGCTCTCTCTCCTGGACATGCCTCCTTTGCCATCCTTTGAGCCTCATGCCGGGTGGAGCAGGCCGGCCAGCAGAGCGGGGCTGAGGGCGGCCACTGCGGCGACAGGACATCAGGTGCGTCGTGCCGCCGGGGTGGTGTGCGCGTTGCTTGCGACCAGGACCGTTGTCGGGGGCCGTGAAGATGGGTGCTGGCCCCGATGCGCCGGGCGGGGCGTTAGGCGATGGTGGGATCCTGGGGCGCTTCTTGTTCGGGAGGGCCATCGTGGGGCGCTGGGGGGAGGCAGGCCAGGATGCGTGGGCTGGTGTGATGAACTGACAAACATTCGTTGAAGTCAAGAGGGGAAGAACGGCGGGCGATGAGGCGGCTGTGGAAGCCGCTCCCGCAGGTACCGCACCGCGGCGGGCTGGGAAGACGGGCCGGGACGCGCGCCGGATCGAGCGGTGGTCAATCGCGTGGATGCTCCTGGCCATGGTGATCTGGGGATGCTTCGCCTTCCTGCTGTTTGCCGACTACGGCCCCGAGGTGTCGTCCTATCAGGGGTCCCGCAGTCTGTGCCGGGGCCCGTTCGTTGAGCCCTCGCCCCAGGAACGGGTCTGCCGCAGCGACGAGTTGCGGCAGTGGCCTTCGCTCCTGGGCATCCTCGCGCTGGCGACCGTAGCGACCGTCACCGCCGCGGCGACCACGGTGTACGCCAAGGTCCTCGCCCGGCTGGCTCACAGCGAAGAATCCCGCGTGAACCCGCAGGGCTGAGGTGTGCCGTTGCAGCCGCCCGGTGGCCGAGATCGGGGCTGGCTACGGGCCGGTGGTAGACGCGCAGACCGTCCACGACTGCCGGCGCGATCGTTCGCAGCGGTGCTGGTGTGGGGAAGATCCTCCGTTACGGGGGTGGCGAAGATGGGTGTTGGCCCCGATGCGCCGGGCGGGGGCGCCAGGTGATGGTGGGGGTCCAGAGCACCTTCTGTTCGGGGAGGCCCTCGTGGGGCGCGGGTGCTCGCGGCAGCACCTGTGAACGGAGCCGCCCCGATGACGACCCCGCCCCCGTCTCCGCATCACCCCCGCATCTGCTGGGCGGGCCCGCCATGAGCGTCACCGCGTGGCTGGCCGTGGCGGTGTTCGGGGCCGTCTACGTGCTGATCGCCACGGAGAAGGTCCACCGGGTCACCGCGGCCCTGGGTGGCGCGGTCGTCATGCTGCTGATCGGCGCGACGAGCCCGGAGCACGCGTTCTTCTCCGATGTGGCCGGTATCGACTGGAACGTCATCTTCCTGCTGCTGGGCATGATGCTGATCGTCTCCGTCCTCAAACGCACCGGCCTGTTCGAGTTCGTCGCGATCTGGGCCGCCAAACGGTCGCACGGCCGCCCGTACCGGCTCATGGTGCTGCTCATCCTCGCGACCGCGTTCCTGTCGGCGTGGCTGGACAACGTCACCACCGTCCTGCTGATCGCCCCCGTGACCATCGCGGTCTGCACCAAGCTCGGCGTCCCCGTCGTGCCCTATCTGATCGCCGAGGTGATGGCCTGCAACATCGGCGGCGCCGCCACCCTGATCGGCGACCCGCCGAACATCATGATCGGCTCCCGCGCCGGACTGTCCTTCAACGACTTCCTGCTCCACATGGCGCCCATCGCGGCGCTGCTGGTCGTGGTGTTCGCGGTGATGGCCCGCTGGATGTTCCGCGGCGCTTTCTCCTACGGCCCCAAGCGGGCCGCGCACGTCATGGCCATGCGCGAGCGGGACGCCATCACCGCCCCCCCGGCTTCCTGGCCGTCAGCGGCATCGTCGTCACGATCGTGATGGCCTGCTTCGTCCTGCACACCACCCTCCACCTGGAGCCATCGGTCGTCGCGATCTCCGGTGGCCTGATCCTCCTCGCCGTCTCCCGGCTCGATGCGCGCAAGGTCGCGGCGGACGTCGAGTGGGAGACCCTGGCGTTCTTCGCCGGCCTGTTCGTGATGGTCGGCGCCATGGTCCAGACGGGGATCCTCACCGACCTCGGGCAGGCTGCGGCCCGCGTACTGGACGGCAACCTGTTCGGGGCATCCATGGCCCTGCTGTTCGGATCGATCGTGCCGTCCGCGGTCATCGACAACATCCCCTTCGTCGCCTCGACCAGCCCGGTCGTCTCCGAGATCGTCGCCGCCTCCGGAGGAGGCGAGCAGGCGCAGGTCTTGTGGTGGTCCTTCGCACTGGGCGCGGACCTGGCGGGCAACGCCACGATCATCGCCTCCTCCGCCAACGTCGTCACCGTCGGCATCGCGGACCGGGCCGGACACCACATCTCCTTCTGGCAGTTCAGCCGCTACGGCCTGGTCGTCACCGCTGTCACCACCGTGCTGGCCGGGGCGTACGTGTGGCTGCGCTACTTCGCCCTCGCCTGACCGATGAAAGGAGGCAAGGCCATGACCGACTCCGATGATGACGGATCGCCGACCTCGAAGCCGCGCTGTGGCACGACGATCCCCGTTTCGCCCGCGGCCTGGGCAAGGGCCGCCCCCGCCGGCCACGCGAGTACCGGCGCGGCCGGGCCTGGTTGGCCCTGCTGCTGGCCCTGGCCGCCGTGGTCACCGGGGTACTGGTCCCGCACGGGCTGCTGCTGGCGGCGGGCCTGATTATGGCCGCGCTCGCGGTCAACCTCCTCGACAGCAACCGCCTGCGCCGCCTGCGCCGGCGCAGGCCCTAGGGGCGCGCTGTGACGCTGCAGCAGCTGTACCTGGTGCTGCTGGTGGGCGGCGTCGTCCTCATGGCCAGCATCGCCGCCGCCCGCACCGCGCACCGGCTCGGCCTGCCGAGCCTGCTGCTGTTCCTCGCCGTCGGCGTGATCGCCGGCGAGGACGTGATCGGCATCGAGTTCGACGACGCGCAGCTCGCCCAGTCCCTGGGAACCGCGGGCCTTGCCGTCATTCTCGTCGAGGGTGGTCTGAGTACGCACTGGCCGGACGTCAGGCACCGGCTGGCACCGGCCGGTGTGCTGGCGACCGTGGGCGTTGCCGTGTCGGTTGTGGTCACGGGTGCCGGGGCCCACTACCTCCTGGGCATGGACTGGCACCTGGCCCTGCTCCTGGGTGCGATCGTCTCCTCCACTGACGCCGCCGCGGTCTTCGCAGTGCTGCGCTCCCTGCCTTTGCCTCGGAAGACCACGGGGCTGCTGGAGGCGGAGTCGGGGTTCAACGATGCCCCGACCATCATCCTGGTGCTGGTCTTCTCCACCGCCGTCGCCGACCTCCCCGGCCCGGCCGCGATTCTCGGCAACGTCGTCTACCAGCTGGTTGTCGGCGGTCTGCTGGGGCTGGCCATTGGCAGGATCGGGGTGGCCGCGCTGCGGCACATCGCGCTGCCGGCCACCGGGCTGTATCCGCTGGCGACCGTCGGGTTCGGCGTCATCGCCTTCGCCGCCGGCGGATTCGTCAACGCCAGCGGCATCATCGCCGCCTACCTGGCCGGGCTGGTCCTGGGCAACTCGCGCCTGCCCCACCGCGCGGCGACCCGCTCCTTCGCCGAGGGCACCGGATGGCTCGCCCAGATCGGCCTGTTCGTCATGCTCGGACTGCTCGTCGACCCCAGCGAACTGCCCTCCGCCGTCCTGCCCGCCCTCGCGGTCGGACTCGTCCTGCTGCTGATCGCCCGCCCCGTCTCGGTCGCCACCTGCCTGCTGCCCTTCCGCACGCCGTGGCGGGAACAGGCCTTCATCTCCTGGGCGGGCCTGCGCGGCGCCGTGCCGATCGTCCTCGCCACCTTCCCGATCGTCGCGGCCGTCGACGGTGCCCGGCACCTGCTCAACATCGTCTTCGTCCTCGTCGTCGTCTTCACCCTCGTCCAGGGCCCCACCCTGCCCGCCGCCGCCCACCTCCTGCACATCGCCCGGCCCGGGGCCGTGCGTGAAGTCCAGGTCGAAAGCGCGCCCCTGGACGTCCTCGACGCCGACCTGCTGACCGTCACCATCCCGCCCGGCTCCCGCCTCCACGGCGTCGCCGTCTTCGAACTACGGCTCCCGCCACCGGCGGTGATCACCCTCCTCGTGCGCGGCGGCGTCACCCAGGTACCCGGCCCCGACACGGTCCTCGCCGCCGGCGACGAGCTGCTCCTCGTCACCACTTCGGCGACCCGGCAGGCGACCGAGCGCAGGCTGCGCGCCGTTGGCCGCCGGGGCAAACTCGCCCGCTGGCTCGGCGAACACGGCAGGTCCGAACCGGTCGGTGGCGGCACCGAGTGACCTACGAGTTGTTCCGGGGCCGGGAGACCTGCGCGAAGCCGACCAGAGCGACACCGGCCATCAGGAGCGGCACGAAGACCGTGAAGGGCAATGCGGGCGCCCCCGCGAGCGCGCCTGCCATGACGAGCGTTCCCACGCCCCAGACAACCGGCCGCCGCACGCTGCGCCGAAGCCAGGGTAAAACGACACGGCCGGTCACGATCGTCCAGACGCCGGCGGTCCCGACTCCAAGGGCCACCGCAATCGTGGCCGCCTGTACAACGGTGAGCACATGTACCTCCATAGAGCGCGGGAATCGCGTGTTCGTGGCGAAGACCGTCCCGCAGACGGCCTGGTCACCGATCGCGGCGACCGGTAGCGAGCTTGCCAGGCCAGGTATACGGCGGTCGCCGGCCACAGGACGATCAGCAGGGTCAGGGTGAGGGCGCTGGAGACCGGGTCGTGTTCGGCGTCCCGGCGCCAGCCCGGGTGACGTGCCAGGAGGCGGGGCAGGCGGTGGGCGAAGCCGACCGCGCCGCCGAGGTAGACGGCCAGGGCGGCGAGCAGCAGCACGGTCTCCCGGCTGGTGATCGCTGCCCAGGTGTCCTCACTCACGCGCGGCCGGCCGGATCCTGCGCCTGGTCCTTGAGGTCGTCCGGGGATACCGGCTGGGACGGCACCGCGGCCAAGGCGGCCGGGCCCGGCGGGGTGCGGCGGCTAGACACCCACGCGGCCACGGGTTCGGTGTAGCGGGCGGTCAGCGGGCCGATCACCACGAGGATCAGCACGTACGCGGTCGCGAGCGGGCCCATCGCGGGCTCGATGCCGGCCGTGACGGCGAGGCCGGCGATGACGATGGAGAACTCGCCACGGGCCACCAGCGTGCCACCGGCGCGCCAGCGCCCCTTGACGCCGACGCCTGCGCGCTTCGCCGCCCAGTACCCGGTGGCGATCTTCGTACCCGCTGTGACCACGGCGAGCGCGAGCGCGGGCAACAGCACGGGCGGGATGCTCGCGGGGTCGGTGTGCAGGCCGAAGAACACGAAGAACACGGCCGCGAACAGGTCGCGCAGCGGGCTGAGCAGCGTGTGCGTGCCCTCGGCGACCTCACCGGAGAGGGCGATGCCGACGAGGAACGCGCCGACGGCGGCCGACACCTGGAGCTGCTGGGCGATGCCGGCGACGAGCAGGGTCAGCCCGAGGACGACCAGGAGGAGCTTCTCGGGGTCGTCGCTGGAGACGAAGCGGGAGATGTGGCGCCCGAAGCGCACGGCAGTGAACAGGACCGCTCCGGCGACGCCGAGGGCGATGGCCAGGGTCGCACTGCCAGCGGCGAGGCTAACGCCGGCGAGGAGGGCGGTGATGATCGGCAGATAGACCGCCATCGCGAGGTCTTCGAGGACCAGGATGGACAGGATGACCGGGGTCTCGCGGTTGCCGACCCGGCCCAGGTCGCCCATGACCTTGGCGATCACCCCGGAGGAGGAGATCCAGGTGACGCCTGCCAGGACCACGGCGGCGACCGGGCCCCAGCCCATCAAGAGTGCTGCCACGGCGCCGGGGACCGCGTTGAGGCCGAAGTCGACCAGTCCGGCCGGGTACTGGGTCTTGAGGTTGGAGACCAGATCCGAGGCCGTGTACTCCAGGCCCAGCATCAGCAGGAGGAGGATCACGCCGATCTCGGCGCCGATCGCGACGAACTCCTCGCTCGCTCCCATGGGCAGCAGTCCGCCGGTACCGAAGGCGAGGCCGGCCAGGAGGTACAGGGGGATGGGGGAGAACTTCAGGCGCCCGGCGACCCGGCCCAGCAGGCCCAGGCCGAGGATGATCGCACCGAACTCGATCAGGAACAGAGCGGAATGCACAGGCGATCACTCCCGTCCGAGTATGGAGGCAGCGGCGTCGACGCCCTCGCGGGTGCCGATCACGATGAGGGTGTCCCCGCCCGCGAGGCGGAAGTCCGGCGCTGGAGAGGGGCGGGCCTCCGCGCGGCGCAGCACGGCCACGATCGAGACACCGGTCTCCGTACGCATCCGCGTCTCGCCCAGCACCCGGCCATTCCAGTACGAGTGCCCGGACAGCTCGATCCGCTCGGCGACCAGCCCGAGGTCGGTGGTGTGGAGCACGTTGGGGCTGTGGTGGGCCGGCATCAGCGCATCGATCAGCGAGGCCGTCTCCGCACCGGTCAGGTGCAGGGACTGGGCGCAGGCGTCGGGGTCATCCGCCCGGTAGAGGTTCACCGTCCGGGTGCCGTCGCGGTGCGCGACCACGGACAGGTGGCGGTGTTCGCGGGTGGTGAGGTCGTACTGGACCCCGATGCCGGGCAGTGGTGTGGTGCTCGTCCGTGGAGCAGGCACAGCTGTCCCCCTCGTGTTCGCTTTCCTACGTGACGCCGCTGCGGCGGACACTGGTCTCGGGCAGGAGAAGCCGCTCGGCGGGGCCCATCGTGCCACTTTCCGCGTGTCCGAAATATGGGTGTCGGCACGGATGGACAGCAGCGTTCCACCGGCGTGAGGATGGGGCGGGGAAGTGGGCTCCGTCGCAGGTCAAAGCGCCTGGATGCGGGGAGGCCGGGCGGCCGCGGAAGATGCTGGGGGACCGGCTGGAAAGGCGTGTGGCCGTGTCGTTGTACTGGCGGATCTTCCTGCTGAACGCAGGTGTTCTGGCCCTCGCGGTGGCCTTGCTGCTGGGCCCGGTCACCGTTTCCACGCCGGTCCTGTTCGGGGAGGCGCTCGTGCTGCTCGGAGGGCTGGCCGCGATGCTCATCATCAACGCGGTCCTCCTCAAGGTCGGGCTGGCCCCGCTCGCCCGGCTGAACCGGGCCATGGCCACCGCCGACCTCCTCAAACCCGACGCCCGACCGACGGTCACCGGCGGCGGGGAGGTTGCAGCCCTCACCCGGACCTTCAACGCCATGCTGGATCGCCTCGAAGCCGAGCGCGCCACCAGCAGCGGCCGGGTACTCACCGCGCTGGAGGGCGAACGCAAGCGCATCGCCCAGGAACTCCACGACGAGATCGGCCAGACCCTCACCGCCGTGCTCCTCCAGCTCAAGCACGCCGCCGACCGCGCCCCCGAACCGATCCGCACCGACCTGCACCAGGCCCAGGAGACCACCCGCGCCAGCCTGGACGAGATCCGCCGCATCGCCCGCCGCCTGCGCCCCGGCGTCCTGGAGGAACTCGGCCTGCACAGCGCGCTGCGCTCCCTGGCCGCCGAGTTCACCACCCCGCGCCTGGGCGTCACCGCCCACATCACCCCCGGCCTGCCCCACCTGGACCCGGCCACCGAACTCGTCCTCTACCGCGTGGCCCAGGAGGGCCTGACCAACGCAGCCCGCCATGCGAGCGCCACCCGCGTCGAGGTCCACCTGCGGCCCCTGCCCCGCGGCGGCACCGGGCTCCTGGTCCGCGACAACGGCCACGGGCTCGGGGACGCCCCTGAGGGCGCCGGCATCCGGGGGATGCGCGAACGTGCCCTGCTCATCGGCGCCGAACTCTACGTCGGGGCCAGCCCGCACGGCGGCACCCAAGTCCGACTCGAAATCCACGACACCACGGGGGCCACAGCATGAGTCAGCCGGAGGCCGGGCCCGCCCGCATCCTGCTCGCCGACGACCACACCCTCGTGCGCCGCGGCGTACGCCTCATCCTGGACGCCGAACCCGACCTGACCGTGATCGCCGAGGCCGCCGACGGAGCCGAAGCCGTCGCCCAGGCCCGCAGCCTCGACATCGACCTCGCCGTCCTCGACATCGCCATGCCCCGCCAGACCGGCCTCCAGGCCGCCCGCGAACTCGCCCGCATCCAGCCCGGCCTGCGGATCCTGATGCTCACGATGTACGACAACGAGCAGTACTTCTTCGAGGCCCTGCGCGCCGGAGCCTCCGGGTACGTCCTCAAATCCGTCGCCGACCGCGACCTCGTCGCAGCCTGCCGCGCCGCCCTGCGGGACGAGCCGTTCATCTACCCCGGCGCGGAGACCACCCTCATCCGCAGCTACCTCGACCGCGCCCGCGCCGGCGGCCCGATCCCGGACCGGGCCATCACCGAACGCGAAGAGGAGGTCCTCAAACTCGTCGCCGAAGGCCACAGCTCCAAAGAGATTGGCGACCTCCTCGTCATCAGCCCCAAGACGGTGGAACGCCACCGCGCCAACCTGCTCCAGAAACTCGGCCTGCGCGACCGCCTCGAACTCACCCGCTACGCCATCCGCGTCGGCCTGATCGAGCCGTAGCCGTAGTCGCCCCGGCGCGCACCGGGACAGATCAACGTCCGCAAGCCATCCGGCCGCCCCCGCTTCACACCTGTGTGCGGTGGGCCGCCCAATCGCTTTCGACCCGGGGGAAAGCCTGTGCACCACGACGACGAGCCCATCTTCAAACGCAGCAAGTGGGGAACCAACCGCTACTACTACAACCCGCGCAACCCCGTCGGCCTCGCACTGATCGTCATCACCGTGCTCTTCGTCGGGACGATGATGATCCTCATGGCCAACCGGGCCGGACCGTTCGCGGCCCCTCCCGCCCCCAAACCGTGGAACCCCCCGACGTACGAGCACTCCTGGACGCCCCTGCCGGCGGCGGGCACCCCGGGAGTGGGTGCCCCGTGAGCCGGATACGGAACTGGCGGCGGCAGGCGGGATCCCTCCTGGTGTGGTGGGCCGTCGTCACCCTCGTACTGGTGCTGCTCAGCGCGGCTACCAGCCAACCGGTGACCCTGGTGGGGTGCGGTGCGTCCGCGGTGCTCCTGATCGCGGTGGGCGAGGCGGGCAACGCGCTGAGGCAGCGCCTGCGGCACAGGAGCAGGAGAACAGGGTGACGCACAGCAACTCGATACCCGGGGAGATGATCGTCTGTGGTGACGACGCGCTCGCCGTTCGCCTGGCCGGCGAACTCCACGACATCTACCGCCGGCCCGTCACGCTCCTCGTGCCCGACGCCGACACCATCGGCCCCCTGCCACCACCCGTGTCGTGGAAGCCGACACTGCGGACGCGGCGGCGCTCCGGGAGGCGGGCACCGCCCGCGCCGCTGCGGTCGCGCTCGTCTACGAGGACGACGAGTTCAACATCCGGGCCGCGCTGGCGGCCCGCCGTATCAACCCGAGGGTCCGCCTCGTCATCCGCCTCTACAACCGCAAGCTCGGCCGCTACCTCGCCGAACTCCTCGGCCAGGCCGCGGTCGTGGCCGGAGGACAGGCGGGTGACTCGGCGATCACGGTACTTTCGGACGCCGACACCGCTGCCCCCGCACTCGCGGCCACCGTCGTCGCCGGCACGAGCAAGGTCCTCCAGGCCGACGGCCTGCTGTTCCGCGCGATCGAGCGCACCCCCGTGCAGCGGCGCGAGGCCACCGAGCCGGTCCTGTGCACACTGGCCCTGCTCTCCTCCACCACCGAGGACCCCGATGGCACCGAGGGAACGGACGCCAGCGGGCCGGCCGGTCCCCGGCTCCTGCCCGCTCCGATGGAGATTGCACAGTCAGCGCAGCGCGGCGCCGTCGTCCTCGAAGCCGTATCGCACGCCGCCTCCTCCCCGGCGCCCGGCAGGCTCAGTGCCGCCCGCCTGCCGGTGATGGAGCTGTTCTCGCGCCGGGGCCGCTGGTCACTGTCCGGTTTCACCGCGGCCGTCATCGCCATCGCCATCACCTCCAAGATCACCACCGGTGACCCGGTCGCCCACTCCGCATACATCCTCCTCGACCTCTTCTCCATCAACGACCCCGCCGTCGACGACACCGTCGAGCGCCAGCTCCTCCAGCTGTTCACCGGCCTCGTCGGCCTGCTCCTCCTCCCCGTCCTGGTCGCCGCAGTGCTGGAGGCGTCCGGATCCTTCCGCTCCGCCTCCACCTTGCGCAGGCCCCCGCGTGGTACCGCCGACCACATCGTCCTGCTCGGCCTCGGCAAGATCGGAACCCGCGTCATGGCCCGCCTGCGCGAACTCGACATCCCCGTCGTCTGCGTGGAAGAAGACCCCGAAGCCCGCGGCATCCCCTCGCCCGGAGCCTGCGCGTGCCGGTCATCCTCGGCGACGCCACCCAGGACGGCGTTCTCGAAGCCGTCCGCGTCCACCGCGCCCACGCACTCCTCGCCCTCACCAGCTCGGACACCACCAACTTCGAAGCCATCCTCTGCGCCCGCACCACCAACTCCGACCTGCGCGTGGCACTGCGCCTGTACGACGACGAATTCGCCACCGCCGTCCACCACACCCTGCGCGCCGCGCACCCCCAGGCGGTGACCCGAAGCCGCAGCGTCACCTCCCTGGCCGCCCCGGCCTTCGCCGCAGCCATGATGGGACGCCAGATCCTGGGCGCCATACCCGTCGAGCGCCGGGTGCTGCTCTTCGCCGCGATAGATGTGGTCGGCCTGCCCCAGCTCGAAGGCCGCACCATCGCCGACACCCTCAACCCCGGCCAGTGGCGCATCCTCGCCCTGGACACCACCGACCCCGCCGACCGGCGTCCCGACTTACGCGCCACTCGCCTCGACGGCCAGAGCCACGTCAGTGGCCTTCTCTTCGACCTTCACCCCGGGCATCTCCTCGGGCCCGACGACCGAGTCGTCATCGCCGCAACCCGCCAGGGCCTCGCCGAACTCCTCAGCCACCGACCGCAAACCACCCCGGCCCACTGAATGCCGCCGCACCGCGAGACCCGACCAGGCAGGGGGCCGGACCACACACCCCGGTCCTGCGGCCAGAAGACCGCAGACGACAGTGTCCGCGCAACCCGTGGCCGGCGGTCACCGGGCCGGTCAACGACGCTCCTGGGCCGGACCAGCCAGGACCTGTCCGACCTCTTCGCCGGCGACGGCGGGAAGCAGGGGGACTGACATCCCCCAGATCCGCAACCTCCTGCGCCGCCGAGCATCACCGCCCTTACCGAGCCCACGTAGCGGCACCCAGGCCGGAGCCGAACCTTTGGCGGGTGCCGACCTCACTTCTGCGCGTGCTGGCCGAGGTAGAACAGCAGCCAGATGAAACCGGCGAACACGTGCGTGCCGAAAATGTAGAAGAAGGCCCGCATCGCGACGCCCTTCTCCTTCCACTTCTCCTGCTCCGCCGCCCTGTCCTTCCCGGTCGGGTTGTCCGTCATGATCAGTCTTCCTTCCTGGGGTCCGGTTCCTGGGGCGGGCCGGTGCACGGGCGGACGAGGATCTGCATGCCGTGCACGCCGGCGTACTCGATGACGGCCGCGACCTCCCCGACCTCGACCGTACGAACATCCGGCTCGGGGCCGGTGCCGAGATAGGTGATCTCGTACAGCCGGACGCCCTCTTCGCTGCTGCTGGTCACGGTGTTCCTCCCGGCAAGATGAAGCGGACGACGACCGCCTTGCCGCGCCCGTCGGCGGAGGGCTCGATACGGACGTCGCCGCCGAAGGGGTACGCGCCAGCTCCGCCACCGTGCGCAGCCCCTGACCGGAGGTCCGGCCGGCATCGGCCAGCGTTATCGGCCGCGGGTCCAGATCCCCGACACGGACCACGAGCAGATGCTCGGACATGTGGACGGTGACCTCCGCGTCCAGGGAGTGCTGCGCGTGCCGGACGGCGTTGGCCACGAGCTCGCTGACGACCAGGAGCGCGGTCCCGAAGAGCGCGGAGGATCTCTCCAGGCCGAAGAGGACCAGGGAGCGTTCGGTGCGCTCGCGCGCGGCCCGGACAGATCCCGGCACCAACGGCACCGTCCACACGTGCTTGCGGACCTCAACGGCCGGCTGCCCGCTGGGGGCGGGCCATCATCGCCGCCTCGGACGAGCCGGCGATGACACCGGCTTCACCGGTTGTTCCCGTCGGTGGCCACTCCGTGATCGCGGGCCACGCGCAACGCGTCTTCCAGCTCCTCCGCGGCCTGCGCCTCCTCGAAGGCATCGTCAGCCTCCTGCGCATCCTCGAGACGAGCCCGCGCCACACGGACCCGTTCCAGCGCCGCTTCCTCGAACCCGGCCACACCGCGACCCCCGCCCAGCGAATACAAAACTAGTAAATTGCATAACTCTGCAAGTCTAGCGGCAGGTACGCCGTCCGGCTCGCGATGGGGGGCTGGCCAGTTCGCACCGGGCCCCCACCACGGCTAGCGCGCCCGCAGCAATCTTGGGCGCCTGGGTGTCGGTTCGGCCAGCGGGAGCGGACCAGCCCCACGCTCGCTCGCGGTGATGACCGCGTCCGCCGAGCCGCACCCTGAACGGTGAAGTCGATCGCCGGACGGATCTGGTCGATCAAGGCCTGCACGCGGCCGGGTGACGGGCGCCCATTGCGTCGATCGGCGGGTAAGGGTCTTGACCGGGTGGCCGGCCCCATGCTGATCTGGCACCACAGCTCCGCCATTGCCTTGCGCTGTTGGAAGGGGCTCACGTCCGCGTACGCGGGGTTCCGCTTGCGGTGCCGGAGATCCGCGGCCACAACAGCCCACTCGAGTCGCGGTTTTCGGGCCCCTCGTGGTGGATGCCGTCGGGGTCGAGACACACGGGCGGAATGTGGAGGCTCTGGCCGCTCCACAGGGCGACGGCGGGAACCGGCTCCAGCCGGGGGCAGGCTGTCTCCGAGGTTGAGATGCAGCGCGGTCAGGGCCTGCCCGTGCGCCCGCTCGGTCGGAGAACCAGCAGCCTCCCCGACACGCGCGGCCCGCCCTCGGCGATCGAAAGCGAAGACGTCTCCCGGACTGCCTGCTCCTGGCCCTCCTGGGTGTGCTGCACCGCGTTCGTGGTCAGCTCGGAGACGATGAGTTGCACCGTCTCGATGACGTTGGGTGGCGTCCCCCAGCGGGATAGGACGTCGGCGGTGTACAGCCTCGCTAGGCCCACGGCGTTCGGCGTGGTCGCCAGCGTGAGCCTGTCGCTCGGGTGTGGTGCCTGGGACACGATGTGCCTCCCGCGTTGGGAGAAGGGACCGTCGAATGTCCGGGCCAGCCAACGGTGTGCGAGTTGGACTCCCGGGGAGGGCAAGATTTGTCCTCCTGGCTTAGGAGCAGCAACCACGACAGTTCACGTAAACGCGACGTGCGTGCGTGACCCTTCACGTATTTCCGGTTCCGTGGTCGATGGAGTCACGATTTCTTGACGCCGACCGGACGGCGGGTCAGTACGCTGGCGGACGAGTCTGAAGGGAATCGTCTTCATGCGAAGTGGCCTTGAACCTCACGGTCCGTCCTGCGCACGGCGGTTACGCGAGAGCGGCGCGGAGCGTGGGCATTCAACCGGCAAGATCGCCCACACGATTCATGCGCATTGCTCGGTCTCCCGCTTGCGCGCGCAGCGTCTGGCCAGGGGCCTCACACTCACCGGCGCTGTGGAGCAGATCCGCGAGCTGGTCGCCGACCAGAACGGAGCTCCGCGGGTCACCGTGGAGCAGCTACGCCTATGGGAGACGGGAGGACACCGGCCGCTCCACTCCACCGTGCTCGTGCTGGCAGCCTTCTACGCCTGTTCACCAGGCGATTTGGACTTGGACGACACCGAGGTGGTCGCAGGCATCGTCCTCCGAGCAGAACCTCCGCAGGGGCACCGAGCCGAGAAGCACAGCGTGCCTGATCTTGCCGGGCGGGTTCCGACGGCTGCGGGCTACCTCGTGGACAAGGTCGATGCCGTACGTCGAGAGGTAGACCGCGCCCTCGCCTCCGCCACTGTCAGTTCAACGCAGCTGGACCACATTGACGAGATGGTCCTGTGGGCTAGCCAGGAGTACGTTTCCACGCCACCAGCTTTGATGCTAAGCCATCTCCTGGACTTCTCGCGGAGGTCCAGGACCTAGCCGCGTGCCGACAGCCTGCCACCGTTCAGGTCCGCCTCTCTGAACTGACAGCGATGATCTCCACGTTGACAGCGGACGCGCTCATGAAGCTCGGCGACCTTGCTCGGTCACGATCTTGGTACGCCACGGCGCGTACCGCTGCGGACGACAGCGGGAATGTGGAGCTTCGCGCCCGCGTCAGGGCTCAGGCCGCGATGCTGCCCTTCTACTACGGTCCGATCACCAGCGCGGTGACTCTATGCCGGGAGGCCAGGGTGATTAGCGGCAGAGCGCGGACCAGCCTGATCACGTGCTCGACGCACTGGCGCGCCACATGCCCGGACGCGAGAAGGACGGTGCCGTCTTCACGACCGTCACGAAGGGGCGGGCAGGTCGGCTGCTCGACGACGGCAACTGGAGGACTCACGTCTGGTGGCCGGCGGCGAAGGAAGCGACGTTCCTCGATTTCGCCGGGGATCTGCGCCCGGTGCCGCACTACCCCCCGCACTCCATGCGCCACACGTGTGCTTCGTGGCTGGTACAGAACGGAGTGTCGCTGTACGAGGTGCAGCACCTGCTCGGCCATGAGAGCTACCAGACGACGCAGCGATATGCCCACCTCGCCCCGGACACCCATCAGGCGGTGCTGGGTGGCTGGGCACGTCTGGAGTCCCAGCTAATCATCCCTGCGACGGCGGCTTGATCATCCCAACTGTTAACCGAACGTAGTCGTGGTCGAGGCGAGTAGATCTTGCACGCCGTGCCTTCCCAGCGTCGGAGGGGCCCCGTTGTGGGTGCGCCCTCCGACGCTGCTGCGTTTCCGGTACCGTCAGCAGCAGTGGTTCGATCGGTGATCGGCTTGAGAGCGGGAAACGAGCCTCTGACGTACGCCTTCGGGTGTGACGCACGTTTGACGCATGGCGCTCTGTGCGTCACAAAAAAGGGATTCGCCTCTGACCTGCGCGTTCTCCATTGGCGAGGTGCCCTCTACGCGTTCCCGATGACGCACCATCTGCGCAGAGCCCGCTGCTTCTGTCCGTGCACAGCCCCCAGGCGGGCCAGCTCCTCATCCCGCCGGACGAACACCTGCCTTGCCCCGGGTCGGCTCCGACATGTCCAATCCTCCTCGCCGCAGGCGAGCCTGCTCCCTCAGAGCACCAGGGTCCGAAGGAAGAGATGCCCGCTGCCGATGACAAACGGATCCCCGCCCTTCGGGGACGAGCCGACCGCCCGGGCGGCACCTAGCATCCGACCCGCCCGCCTGTGAGGCCCGACGGCCCGCCCCCGGTAGGGCGTAGGCATAGAGCCATAGCGGAGATCGCCTACTACTTCGCCTACGCTGCCGTGACCTGCGCCATCGCCGACCTCGCGCCCAATGGGACAGGTTCAGTGCGGTTCGAGGGTGAGCCAGTCCTGTTCGGCGGCTCAGACCTCTGCGATAGTCATGACTATCCGTAGTGGCATTTAGTAAGACTAAAATCGCCATGTACCTCTCGGGGTCAAGACGGTCGCTATTTACTTTTCCGATCCGCAATTCGAACTTGTGTGAGCGTGGAGGCTCGGCCCTTCACGGGATGCGCCCGTGGCGGCCGCGCCGCAGTGGCGCCGATCAGCAGCGAGACCCGTTCGCGGGCACGTCATTCTCCGTGGCCACATCATGATCGTGGTTTACGCCGGACGATTTACCACCCCTTATTCGGGGCACACGGACGGCCCAACTTGGGAGTGCCGCCGACGGTACAACTCTGAATGCACCCTGGGACGGAAGTGCAGAATGGCGCCGCTCGATGGCTCGAGTCCTCCCGGAGCGCTCGTCGGATCGAAGACGTAGCCTTCGACAGCCTCCTGGTCCTCGTGGAGTTGGTCTATCACGAGACGGCCGGCATGGAGCTGGCGGTTTGGCGGCCACTGCTTGTTGACGTCATCTACCGGGTCCCCCGGAGTAGCGGGCTGGAGCAGCAGGTTCCATGCCACCGGCCCACGCTCCACCCGCTGTTTGATCTCACTGATCAAATATTCCGGCGGGAGAATCCGGTCTTCCGCGATTCTGATGCCGGATGCCGGGCTCTCGGGGACCCACTTGTAGCGGAAGGCCTGACGTCGACCCCCACGGTCAACCAGGAAGTACGCGTGAAGGCCGTTGAACCGTACATCGGCGAAACTGACCACAGCGGGCTGTCCAGATTTCTCCCTAGCGCCATCCATCGAGCTACGACGACGCCCTAGGTGCCACAGAAGCCGTCTGGTACTGGGGCGCCGGGTCCGTCGCCTGTGACGCGCAGCCGTGGTCACCTCGATGAAGTCGTCTGGTGTACTGGCGGGGAAGGCGGCGACATTCGGTGCGCCCCATGTCGCGTACCCGCCGGACGGCAGCGTGAAGCGCACCGCAAGCCCGAGAACCGTGCCCTGAAGGGCCGAATGCCGGCTAGGCGCGTACGGACTCCCTTCCGCCTTGGAAAGTCGGACCACAGTATCGATTTTTCCGCCCTGAAAATGCTCAGCTGTGGTGATGGAAGCTATTTCGCTAGACGCCAAGAAATAGCCACGGAACCCAATGCCGCGAGGATGAACTCTGCGATATCCGGGAAAAATGCCGGTATATTTCTCCATCACTTCTATGGCTCTGTAGACCTGTCGTGGATCGAATTCCATCTAGCTCCCCTTGCTTCCCGCCATACTATCATCGCGGTCGCTCCAAGAAGTCAGGGTGACTATGGAATGCGTGGCCATATGCAATGAGGCAGAGAGGCCAAGCGATGATAAACCTCCCACCGAGACAGCTTGCAAATCTGCCCGGCCAATCGTCATGGCATCAGGTGTTGCGGGTGCTGGGGATCTTGATGCCCAGGAGGTCTACAGGGGTGATGACAGGGGCGGAGCTGAGCATGGTGGGGGCGGCTTCCATGAGAGCGGCGGCGATCAGGCCTTCCAGGTGGCTCTGGCGTCCCTGTTCGTCGTCGAAGGTGTCGAACACTCCGAAGGTCGTTGCGTCCTGGCGGAAGGAGAACCAGGTCACGGTCTGCGCTTCCTGCTCGGCCAGCGTCTCCGCGCTGCGCAGCATCGCCTCTACCTTGTCGGCGAACTCGGGCTTGACCTCGATGCGCGCCAGCAGACCAAGCTTCACAGTGATCACTCCTCGTCGTATGAACCGGCCGGATGCCCGGCATGCACCGAAGGTACGGTCCGGCAAACAGCACCAACCAGTGGCGGGAACGACAAGTAGCAAACCGATTCCGACAGTCGGAAACCGTGGAGCCGGGCGAAGGTGCGCTCGAAGACCCAGTACACGCAGGGGCGTGCTGGTCCGGCGCCGAAGGCGGAGGCGGGTATGGCGTCTCGCCCGCGGCTTTGGTCGGGTGGGCCGTGGTCGTAGCAGTGGTCGGCGAACAGGCGGGGCCGACCGACCCGGCCGCGGACCGGCGGGGTCGCACCGAGCAGCCGGGGGATTGGGTGGCATCTGTTGCGGTTGCCGCCGTCAGAAGGACCGCAAGCGGGGCGCTGTGCCCTTCGACGAAGTGGAGTTTCGAGCCGACCTGGCGCTGGCCCGCGCATCACCCCGCCTATAAGGGGCCTGACGTGGGAGGAGTCGACCACGCAACGGGCATGACGAGTCTTGCTGAGAGGTTGGTGCCGGATGAGTTGTGGGAGTTGTTCCGCAGGGTGGTGCCGGAGACGGTGGTGAAACGTCCGCAAGGGGGCGGCCGTCGACGGTCGGGGGACCGTGAGTGTCTGGCTGCGATCGTGTTCGTGGCGACGTCGGGGTCACGTGGCGGCAGGTCCCGCCGGTGTTCGGGCCGGCCTGGCCCACCGTCTACCGGCGATTCGCGCGCTGGAGCAAGGACAGAGTCTGGGCTCGTCTCCACCGGGTCATCCTTGATGAACTCGGCGCCCAAGGAGAGCTGGACTGGTCGCGTTTCGCCATCGACTCGGTGAGTGTCCGGGCCTCAAAGGGGGCTCCTGACGGGACCGAATCCGACCGATCGCGGCGAGAACGGATCGAAGATCCATCTCGTCACCGACCGGTGCGGTCTGCCGGTCGCGGTCGCCATCTCCGCGGCCAACACCCACGACAGCCTCGCACTGCAGCCGCTCGTCGCGTCGATACCGCCGATCCGCAGCCGCCGCGGACCCCGCCGCAGACGTCCGGACAAGCTCCATGGTGACAAGGGCTATGACTATCCCCATCTGCGGCGATGGCTCTGCGGCCGGGGAATAACACCTCGGATCGCCCGGCGCGGTGTTGGGAACTCACATCGTCTGGGACGCCACCGATGGGTCGTCGAGCGGACCATGTCCTGGCCCTCCGGCTACCGCCGGCTCCACCGCCGCTACGAGCGCAAACCCGAGCGCTTCCTCGCCTTCACAGCCATCGCCACCAGCCTCATCAACTACCGCCGACTCACCAAGTGAAACAACGTCTTAGACCGTGTCCTATGTGGTGAGGCGGTCGTTGGGTTCGTCACGGGGCGGGGTACGTGGAGTTGGATTGTTTCCGGACGGGTTGTGGGAGATCGCG
>NZ_JBVHDX010000011.1:0-278844 GCF_055563155.1 Streptomyces sp. NPDC013317 | reverse complement strand
GATGGTACTGCAGGGGGGACCCTGTGGGAGAGTAGGACGCCGCCGAACAATTTTTAGCCTCAACCCCTGGACCTGGTCCGGGGGTTGAGGCATTTCTGCGTTCACGAACAGACGCACGACCCCTGTGCATCCCGTCGCCATGGCTGAAGGTAAGGTCAGGGGGCATCATCGGCACGTTCCCCCACAGGAGGCCCCCGGGTGGAGGTCCAGGAGACTCGCGTTCAGACGGACCGGGTCCTCACCATCCCCAACATCTTGAGTATGGCTCGCCTTGTGGGCGTGCCGCTCTTCCTGTGGCTGATTCTCCGACCTGTGTTCGGTGGACCCAACAGTGATGGCTGGGCCTTGCTCGTGCTGATGCTGAGCGGTGTCAGCGACTATCTCGACGGGAAGCTCGCCCGGCGCTGGAACCAGATCAGCAACCTCGGCCGGCTGCTCGACCCCGCCGCCGACCGGCTGTACATCGTCTCCACTCTCATCGGGCTGACCTGGCGCGAGATCCTGCCGCTCTGGCTGACCGCCGCGCTTTTCGCCCGCGAGCTGATGCTGCTCGTGATGGTGGCAATCCTCCGCAGGCACGGCTATCCGCCGCCGCAGGTGAACTTCCTGGGGAAAGCTGCGACTTTCAACCTGATGTACGCCTTCCCCTTGCTGCTGCTCAGTGACGGAACGGGCTGGCTTTCGTCACTCGCCGAAGTTTTCGGGTGGGCCTTCGCCGGATGGGGTACAACTCTGTATTGGTGGGCAGGGATCCTCTACGTGGTCCAGGTCCGTCGACTCGTGAAGGCGGATACCGAGGCCGATTGAGCCCGTCCGTCCTGTGCCGTGCAGTGTCGCCGGCACGATCGAGGACGCCCGAGGCCCGCAGCGCGGGCAGGTGAAGTCGGCTGGACCGTCGTCTCTTCAAGGAGGACGCTTCCGACATGAAGGCCGTCGTGATGGCCGGTGGCGAAGGAACACGACTTCGCCCCATGACCTCGAGCATGCCCAAGCCTCTCCTGCCGGTGGCGAACCGGCCGATCATGGAGCACGTCCTTCGACTGCTCAAGAGGCACGGACTCACCGAGACCGTCGTGACCGTGCAGTTTCTGGCCTCGCTGGTCAGGAACTACTTCGGTGACGGCGAGGAGCTCGGAATGGAGCTCACGTATGCCAACGAGGAGAAACCGCTCGGCACAGCGGGGAGTGTGAAGAACGCCGAGGAGGCGTTGAAGGACGATGCCTTCCTCGTGATCTCGGGTGACGCGCTCACCGACTTCGACCTCACCGATCTGATCGCCTTCCACAAGGAGAAGGGCGCTCTGGTCACCGTCTGTCTGACCCGTGTGCCGAATCCCCTGGAATTCGGCATCACGATCGTGGACGAGGAGGGAAAGGTCGAGCGATTCCTGGAGAAGCCGACCTGGGGACAGGTCTTCTCGGACACCGTGAACACGGGCATCTACGTGATGGAGCCCGAGGTCTTCGACTACGTCCAGGCCGACACCTCCGTCGACTGGTCGGGTGACGTCTTCCCTCAGCTCATGAAGGAAGGCAAGCCGATCTACGGCTACGTCGCCGAGGGCTACTGGGAGGACGTCGGCACCCACGAGAGCTACGTCAAGGCGCAGGCCGACGTGCTCGAGGGCAAGGTCCAGGTCGAACTCGACGGTTTCGAGATCTCGCCCGGCGTCTGGGTCGCGGAAGGCGCCGAGGTACATCCCGACGCGGTTCTGCGCGGGCCGCTGTACATCGGCGACTACGCGAAGGTCGAGGCCGGTGCCGAGGTGCGCGAGCACAGCGTCATCGGGTCGAACGTGGTCGTGAAGAGCGGCGCGTTCCTGCACAAGGCCGTCGTCCACGACAACGTCTACATCGGCCAGCAGAGCAATCTGCGCGGCTGTGTCATCGGCAAGAACACCGATGTCATGCGGGCGGCCCGGATCGAGGACGGCGCCGTCATCGGCGACGAGTGTCTCGTGGGCGAAGAATCGATCGTTCAGGGGAACGTACGGGTCTACCCCTTCAAGACCATCGAGGCCGGCGCCTTCGTCAACACGTCCGTCATCTGGGAGTCGCGTGGCCAGGCGCATCTCTTCGGCGCGCGCGGTGTCTCCGGGATCCTGAACGTGGAGATCACGCCCGAGCTGGCCGTGAGGCTGGCGGGGGCGTATGCGACGACGCTGAAGAAGGGTTCCACGGTCACCACCGCGCGTGATCACTCCAGGGGCGCCCGCGCCCTGAAACGTGCCGTGATCTCGGCGCTGCAGGCCAGTGCCATCGACGTGCGCGACCTGGAGAACGTACCGCTGCCGGTCGCACGGCAACAGACCGCCCGAGGAAGCGCGGGCGGGATCATGCTGCGGACCTCGCCCGGTGTCCCGGACTCCGTGGACATCATGTTCTTCGACGAACGGGGAGCGGACCTCTCGCAGGCCGGGCAGCGCAAGCTGGACCGGGTCTTCGCACGTCAGGAGTACCGGCGGGCCTTCCCGGGCGAGATCGGCGACCTCTCCTTCCCGGCGAGCGTCTTCGACTCGTACACCGGCTCGCTGCTGCGGAACGTCGACACCTCTGGCGTCGCCGAGGCCGGGCTGAAGGTCGTCGTGGACGCCTCCAACGGCAGTGCGGGGCTCGTTCTGCCGAGCCTCCTCGGCCGCCTCCAGGTGGACGCGCTGACGATCAACCCGGGCCTCGACGAGGCGCGGCCCACGGAGTCGGCGGAGACCCGGCGGGCCGGGCTGGTGCGGCTCGGGGAGATCGTCGCCTCGGCGCGTGCCGCGTTCGGGGTGCGGTTCGACCCGGTGGGCGAGCGGCTGTCGCTCGTCGACGAGCGTGGCCGGATCATCGAGGACGACCGTTCGCTTCTGGTCATGCTCGACCTCGTGGCCGCCGAGCGGCGTTCGGGGCGGGTGGCGCTGCCCGTGACGACCACACGGATCGCCGAGCAGGTCGCCGCGTACCACGGCACGCAGGTCGAGTGGACGACGACCTCACCCGACGATCTGACCCGCGTCGGGCGGGAGGACACCACGATCTTCGGTGGGGACGGCAGGGGCGGGTTCATCGTTCCCGAGTTCTCCAGCGTCTTCGACGGTGCCGCCGCCTTCGTACGGCTCATCGGTCTGGTGGCGCGGACCCAGCTCACGCTGAGCCAGATCGACGCCCGTATCCCGCGGGCGCACGTCCTGAAGCGGGACGTCGCGACGCCGTGGGCCGTGAAGGGGCTCGTCATGCGCCGTGTGGTGGAGGCGGCCGGCGAGCGGTCGGTGGACACCACCGACGGCGTGCGGGTCGTGGAGGCCGACGGACGCTGGGTCATGGTGCTGCCGGACCCGGCCGAGGCCGTCACCCATCTGTGGGCCGAGGGGCCCGACGACGCCTCCGCGCAGGCGCTCCTCGACGAGTGGGCGGGTGTGGTCGACAGCGCAGGTCAGTAGACCGCTGGGACGGGTGAGCCGGGTGGTGTCCGTCGGACGCCGCCCGGCTCTCCGGTGGGGCCATTCGGCGGTAGCAGCGCCGACGTGCGACGATGTGCGGCATGTCGCAGCAGCACCCCGTTCGGAGCACAGGAACACCACCCCCGCGCCCGGACGCGTCCATGTCGCTGCTGAACAACGTGATGGACCATGCGCTCGACGACGGGTACGCCGAGGCATCGGCCCGGCGTGAGGCGGAAGGCGGTGGTCTGCCCCGCACGCTCCGGGCCAAGCTCGGGCTCGCGGCCGGCCTCGTTCTCGCCGCCGCGGTGGTGACCGTGGGCGCCGCCGAGGCGCGGATCTCCGCGCCGGTCGTCGCCAAGGAGCGGCAGGAGCTGATCGACCGGATCGACGCGGAGACCGCGGCGGCCGAGAAGCTGGAGCATGACGTCGAGAAGATCCGTGCCGAGGTCGGTGAGCGGCAGCGCGAGGCGCTCGAGGAGCACGGTGGCGACCAGGCCGAGCTGGTGGCGCTGCTCTCCGGCGCGACGCCGGTGCACGGCCCCGGCGTGAAGCTCGTGGTCGACGACGCCAAGGACACCGAGGAGGGTGGCGGGGGTCCGCGCGAGAGCAGCGGGTTCTCCGACACCGGCCGGGTCCGTGACCGCGACATGCAGAGGGTCGTCAACGGTCTGTGGGAGTCCGGTGCCGAGGCGGTCGCCATCAACGGTCAGCGGCTGACGTCGCTCTCGGCGATCCGGGCCGCCGGTGACGCCATACTGGTCGACAACAAGCCGCTCGTGCCGCCCTACACGGTGCTCGCGGTGGGGGACGGGCAGCGCTTGGCCACCGCGTTCCAGGACAGCGCCGACGGGCAGTACCTGCACGCGCTGCAGGAGAACTTCGGGATCCGCACCAGCATCTCGGCGGAGGCCGATGTGCGTCTGCCGGCCGCGCCGAGCCTGATCGTACGTACAGCAGAGCCGAGGGGAGCCGGGGTCACCAAGCCCACCGGGCGGGCCACGGCCGACACAGGGAAGGGCACATCTTGATCGCCGTACTGGGCCTGATCGTGGGAGTCGTGGTCGGACTGTTCGTCCGTCCCGAGGTTCCGGCGGTGGTCGAGCCCTATCTTCCGATCGCCGTGGTCGCCGCCCTCGACGCGGTCTTCGGCGGCCTCAGGGCCATGCTCGACGGGATCTTCGTCGACAAGGTCTTCGTGGTCTCCTTCCTCTCGAACGTGGTCGTGGCCGCGCTGATCGTCTTTCTCGGCGACAAGCTGGGCGTCGGCGCGCAGCTGTCCACCGGTGTCGTCGTCGTGCTCGGCATCCGGATCTTCTCCAACGCGGCCGCCATCCGGCGGCACGTCTTCCGGGCGTGACACCGATGAGCGACGCGACCAACCCCAAGTCCTCGGAGAACCCGGACGACGACCGGCCGACGCCTGTGGAGCCGGCCACCCCCTCGGCAGCCGCTGCCCCCTCCGCACCCGCCGCCGACGAGCAGCCGCTGACCGGCCGCCAGCGGCTGGCGGCCGGGCTCTGGCCGCCGCGGGTGAGCCGGGCCCAACTGATCGTCGCCGTGCTGCTGTTCGTCCTCGGCCTCGGTCTCGCCATCCAGGTCCGCTCCACCAGCGACAACAGTGCGCTGCGCGGGGCGCGCCAGGAGGACCTGGTCCGCATCCTCGACGAGCTCGACGACCGCACCCAGCGGCTGGAGGACGAGGCGTCGCGTCTGGAGACCCAGCGCTCGGAGCTGGAGTCCAGCTCCGACCAGGCCGAGGAGGCGCGCAAGCAGACCCAGGAGAAGGAGCAGCAGCTCGGCATCCTGGCCGGAACCGTCGCCGCGGAGGGCCCGGGCATCACGCTGACCGTCCGCGGGGCGGCCGCGGCGGTGGAGTCGGACATGCTGCTCGACGCCATCCAGGAGCTGCGCGCGGCCGGTGCCGAGGCGATTCAGGTCAACGACGTACGAGTCGTCGCGGACAGCTACTTCACGGGTAGCGGCACCGACATAGAAATCGATGGAACGAAGGTGGCCGCTCCGTACGTCTTCAAGGTCATCGGCAAGCCCGAGGATCTTGAGCCCGCGCTCAACATCCCTGGTGGCGTCGTGCAGACGTTGGAGAAGGAGCAGGCCACCGCGACCGTGGCCCGGTCCCAGAAGATCGTCGTGGATGCCTTGCGACCTGCGAAGCGGCCTGACTACGCTCAGTCGTCCTCGCAGTGAGGCGGGGGCGCATGGCGGTCGCGCGACAAGGGGGAGACGTTGCGGGGGGTCGCCGCACCACAAGCGTGGTGCGTGGTGGAAACTGTCGGGTGGATACGGACGTTGTGAGGATGTCCGGGTCGGCAGGTGTGTTCATTCAGGGTTCGTCCTGCCCCACGGGCGGGTCTGTTTCGGTCAAGGGGAATCGCCCGTGAGTTTTTTTGCGAAGTTGTTCGGCAAGAGCGCACGCGAGGACGGCGGCAACGCCAAGCACCGCGCGCCGCGCCACGCCCAGAGCGAGGAGCAGGGTGGCGAACGCCCGCTCTTCCGTGACGAGGTCGACGACCATGGCGCGTCGTCTGTTGACCCTGCCGGTGCCGGGCGCATAGGTTTCGGAGAACCATCAACCTCAGGTACGGGTGGAGGGTTCACCCCCGACCCGTATGCGACACAGACCTCCGCGGGTCAGCCGCGGCAGGAGGACGCGTCCATGCCGGTGTGTACGAGGTGCGGTCACCGCAATGCCGCGGACAGCCGTTTCTGCTCCCACTGCGGCACGCCGCTGCGGGGCGGGGCGCCTGTGGAGCGCGCGTCCGAGACGACGTCGACGATCTCGATCTCCGGCCTCGAGGCGTACGACGCCGAGGTCACCGGCCAGACGGCGCTGCCGTCCCTGTCGCCCGAGGCGCAGGCGGCCGTCGAGGCGCTGCCGGCCGGATCGGCGCTCCTCGTCGTGCGCCGCGGCCCGAACTCGGGCAGCCGCTTCCTGCTGGACAGCGAGCTGACCACGGCCGGGCGTCACCCGCAGAGCGACATCTTCCTCGACGACTTCACCGTGTCGCGGCGCCATGTGGAGTTCCGGCGGGCGCAGGACGGCAGTTTCACGGTCGCCGACGTCGGCAGCCTCAACGGTACGTACGTCAACCGGGAGCCGATCGACTCGGCGGTTCTGTCCAACGGCGACGAGGTGCAGATCGGCAAGTACCGGCTGGTCTTCCACTCGAGCCAGCGAGGCATGTGACGCCTCGGGGAAACTTCAGGGAAGGTCCATGCTGCGAACACCGACGGGCGGTGCCGGTCACGGCGCCGCCACCGCGGGCGACCGGCTGGTCAGCATCGGGACGGTGCTGAACCAGCTGCGTGACGAGTTTCCCGAAGTGACCATCTCGAAGATCCGGTTCCTGGAGGCCGAGGGGCTCGTCGAGCCCCGGCGGACGGCCTCCGGGTACCGGAAGTTCAGCCCGCAGGACGTGGAGCGGCTCGCCCAGATCCTGCGGATGCAGCGCGATCACTATCTTCCGCTGAAGGTCATCCGGGAGCATCTCGACGCCCTCGCCCGGGGTGAGCAGATCAGGCTTCCCGCTCCCAGCCCCCAGCGTGACCTGCTCGACGGGGCGTGGGAGGCGGAGGGCGACCGTCCGACCGCGGCGCGCGTGGGGCGGGCCGAGCTGCTCGCCGCCGCCGAGGTGACCGAGGGGGAGCTCGCGGAGTGGGAGTCGTACGGACTCATCGCCGCGGGACCCGAGGGCGGCTACGACGCCGAGGCGGTCACCGTCGCCCGGCTCGTCGCGGATCTGGGGAGATTCGGTCTGGAACCGAGGCATCTCCGGGCGGTCAAAGCGGCCGCCGACCGGGAGGCCGGACTGGTCGAGCAGGTGGTGGCGCCCCTGCGCCGGCACCGTAACCCGCAGACCAGAGCCCATGCGGAGGCCACCGCGAAGGAGCTCGCCGGGCTCTCCGTACGGCTCCACGCGGCACTGGTCCAGACCGCGCTCGGACTTCGCTTGCAGTGATCTTGCGGGGCCCCGACTACCCAAACCGGTCGGGCACGTCCTAGGGTTGCTGTGTGAACGAGCTCGACGTTGTGGGTGTCCGGGTGGAAATGCCCTCCAACCAACCGATCGTGCTCCTGCGTGAAGTGGGAGGCGATCGGTACCTCCCCATCTGGATCGGACCGGGTGAGGCAACCGCGATCGCCTTCGCCCAGCAGGGGATGGCCCCTGCCAGGCCGCTGACGCACGACCTCTTCAAGGACGTCCTTGAAGCCGTGGGCCAAGAGCTCACCGAGGTCCGCATCACCGATCTCCGTGAAGGTGTCTTCTACGCGGAGCTGGTCTTCGCCAGCGGTGTCGAGGTGAGCGCCAGGCCGTCCGACGCCATAGCGCTGGCCCTGCGCACCGGAACGCCGATCTTCGGCAGTGACGGCGTGCTGGACGACGCCGGTATCGCGATTCCGGACGAGCAGGAGGACGAGGTGGAGAAGTTCCGCGAGTTCCTCGACCAGATCTCCCCCGAGGATTTCGGGTCCAGCAGCCAGTGAGGTCCGGCCGCTGTTCACCGGGTGCCGTCAGGGCATTCGGATAGCCTTTCCCCGGAGAGGGGCACGCGAAACCACTCTCAGGGTGATTATCACTCGGCGTGCCGAGTGTGGCGATCGTTGACGCACCCCGAGCGACTGCCTACCTTCGTGTGGGCAGGTCAAGGACGGAGGGTCGGCGTGATGAGCAGCGGCGACGGTACGGCAGGGGGCTCCCTCGGGCGCGCGCCCGGGGAGAGCGGTCCGTATCCGCTTCACGGCAGTGTGGGCGACTTCGGGGCGGACACGGGTGCGGGGGCGGCGCCGAACGTCGTCTCCGACGAGGCGGCGGTGACGGACACGGTGGGATACCGCGGTCCGACGGCCTGCGCGGCGGCGGGGATCACCTACCGCCAACTGGACTACTGGGCACGCACCGGGCTCGTCGAGCCGAGCGTGCGGCCGGCGTACGGATCCGGGACGCAGCGGCTGTACAGCTTCCATGACGTCGTCGTACTCAAGATCGTCAAGCGGTTCCTGGACACCGGGGTCGGGCTGCAGAACATCCGGGCCGCCGTCCAGCATCTGCGGACCCGCGGCTTCCGCGACCTGGAGCGGATGACGCTGATGAGCGACGGGGCCACGGTCTACGAGTGCTCATCGCCCGACGAGGTCGTGGACCTGCTCCAGGGCGGTCAGGGCGTCTTCGGGATCGCGGTCGGCGTGGTTCGGCGCGATGTGGAGGCGGCGCTCTCCCAGCTGCATGGGGAGCGGATCGACACCGGCGAGACGCTGATCGGTCACAACCCCGGCGACGAGCTCGCGCGCCGGCGGCGGGATCGCGCGGTCTGAGCGGTCCCCGGGCTGTGGCGCGTCGCGTTGTGTGGCGCGTCTGGCTGGTTCGTCGTGCTGTGGCGCGTCCGTATGTGCGTGCGGTCGATTGTCAGTGGTGTAGGGCAGCATCGGACGTGTGAGAGCCGCGCCGACGATCCTGCATCTCGACATGGATGCCTTCTTCGCCGCCGCCGAGCAGGCGGCGAAGCCCAGTCTGCGCGGAAAGCCTGTGGTCGTGGGTGGTCTCGGCCCGCGTGGGGTTGTGGCGACCGCCTCGTACGAGGCCCGGCGCTTCGGCGTGCACTCCGCGATGCCGATGGCCCAGGCGCGGCGGCTGGCGCCCAACGCGGCCTATCTTGTGCCGCGCTTCGGCTTCTACCGCTCGATCAGCGAGCAGGTCATGGAGCTGCTCGGGCGGCTGTCGCCGCTCGTCGAGCCGCTGAGCCTGGACGAGGCCTTCGTGGACCTGGAGGCCGGGGGAGTGGCCGACGACCGCGCGAGCGCTCTGGAAGCCGGTGAGCGGCTGCGCAGGGACATTCTCGCCACCACGGGGCTGACGGGGTCCGTGGGGCTCGCGGGGTCGAAGATGCTCGCCAAGATCGCCTCCGAGGAGGCGAAGCCGGACGGGCTGGTGCTGATGGAGCCGGGGACCGAGCGGGAGCTGCTGGGGCCGAAGTCGGTGCGGATCCTGCCGGGGGTCGGCCCGGCCACCGGGGAGCATCTGCGGCGGGCCGGGATGACCACGGTCTCCGACCTCGTGGAAGCGGGCGAGGACGAGCTCGTACGGCTGCTGGGGCGGGCGCACGGGACCTCCCTGTACCGAATGGCCCAGGGGCACGACGATCGGCCCGTGGTGGCCGAGAGGGACGCGAAGTCGGTGTCGGTCGAGGACACCTTCGACGTGGACCTGCATGACCGGGTGCGGATCAGGACCGAGGTGGAGCGGCTTGCCGATCGGTGCGTGGGGCGGCTGCGGGCGTCGGGACACTCGGGCCGGACGATCGTGCTGAAGGTCCGGCGGTTCGACTTCTCGACGCTGACGCGCTCGGAGACGTTGCGGGGGCCCACGGACGACCCGCTCGTGGTGCGGGAGGCGGCCGGGCGGCTCCTGGAGGGCGTGGACACCACGGGCGGCGTGCGGCTGCTCGGCGTCGGGGTGAGCGGCCTCGCCGACTACACGCAGGAGGATCTCTTCGCCCAGGCGGCGGAGCGGGAGGAGGAAGCGGGGGATACGGGGGGATCGGGGGGTGCGGGAAGCCCGGAGGGCGCGGTGGAGGACATGTCGGCGCCTGCGGCCGCCTCCGAGCCGGAGGAGCCGCAGACCGTCGAGCGGAGATGGGCACCCGGGAACGACGTACGCCATGCGGTGTACGGGGCCGGGTGGGTGCAGGGGAGCGGGGTCGGGCGCGTCACCGTGCGCTTCGAGGAGCCGCAGTCGCCGCCGGGGCGGGTACGGACGTTTCTCGTCGACGATCCGGAGCTGGAGCCGGGGGAGCCGTTGCCGCTGGTGGGGCCGGAGGGAGGGGCGGCGGCGGTCGCCTAGGGGGTGCGTCCGGCCTTCGGCCGGGCTTGTCGTTCCCACCCGCACCACCCGTGCAGAGGGCATGGCAGAGGTGGGGGTCTCCCTGTGGGTGGTGGCCGCGCGGTCGGCAGGAGTGGGCGGGTGGTCAGGTCTTCTCCGCGCCCGCCAGGGTATGTAGCTGGCGTGGCAGAGGGGCCCGGCTTCCCAGTGGCTGGTGCCTCGCCGTCGGCGGCGGTGGAGGGTGTGTGGCTCCCCGGGCGCTTGTCCGGCCGTGGCTCTGGGACGTCAGGCGTCCTCCTGGCCCGTTCGGGGCCTGCACGTGGCTTGGCAGAGGGGCCCGGCTTGCCAGTGGCTGGTGCCTCGCCGTCGGCGGGTGGAGGGCGTGTGGCCGGCCGCCAGCATGCCAGGGGCGGCCTCCGGTTGCGTCAGGGGCCGCAGGTGGCTGGCGGAGGGGCCGGTCTTCGCGGGAGGTACTGCGCCGGCCGTGGGGTGGTCAGGTCTCCTCCTGGCCTGCCAGGCGGCCGAAGTCGCGATCCATCGGGGGCGGGGGCGGGAGGGCCAGGCTGTAGTGGCGGTAGAGCTGGAGTTCCTGCTCGGGGGAGAGGTGGCGACCCACGCCGAAGTCCGGGGCGTCCTTGATCAGGGCGCGTTCGTACGGGATGTGGAGGCCGTCCTCGACCAGTTCGCTCGGCTCCAGCGGGACGAACGCGTCCCGGCTGAAGAGTCCCGTGCGGACCGCCGCCCACTCGGGGACTCCCGTCGCGTCGTCCAGGTACACCTCGTCCACGGTGCCGATCTTGTGTCCGTTGCGGTCGTACGCCTTGCGGCCGATCAGGCTGCGCGGATCGATGTCGGTCTGCACGGTCCCTCCAACAGGTCGCAACTGCTCTACAAGGACTACGAAAGTGCACATCTGGGATGTCGGCCACTTGAGCGACTGGTCCGGGAACGGCGCTGGTAGGCTGGCTGTGGCTGTCGACACCGTGCGGGAGAGTCCTCCGGAGAAACCTTTCGGAGGCGCCGAAGGAGCAAATCCTCCCCGGAATCTCTCAGGCACCTGTACCGCACGGGCGAGGTCACTCTGGAAAGCAGAGCGGAAGTCCGACGGCATTCGCTCTCACCGACGGTGAAAACCGGCGCGCCCCTTCGGCATGCCGGTGAAGCTCTCAGGTTGAGATGACAGAGGGGGAGGCCGTCCGGGTACCCGCGCCGTGGTGCCCCTCGCAGGTCGTGACGACCAGGAGGCCTCCGTACATGTCCGCCCACCGCATTCCGCTCTCCGAGCTCGAACAGGGCATTCCGTTCGAGCAGCGGCACATCGGGCCCGACGCCGAAGCACGGGCCAAGATGCTCGCGCAGGTCGGCTACGGCTCCCTCGACGAGCTCACGGCCGCCGCCGTGCCCGACGTGATCAAGAACGCCGAGGCGCTCGGTCTGCCCGCCGCCCGCACCGAGGCCGAGGTCCTCGCGGAGCTGCGTGAGCTCGCCGACCGCAACCAGGTCCTCGCCCCGATGATCGGCCTGGGCTACTACGGCACCTTCACCCCGCCGGTGATCCTCCGCAACGTCATGGAGAACCCGGCCTGGTACACGGCGTACACGCCCTACCAGCCGGAGATCTCGCAGGGCCGCCTGGAGGCGCTCCTCAACTTCCAGACGATGGTCGCCGACCTCACCGGTCTGCCCACCTCCGGCGCCTCCCTCCTCGACGAGAGCACCGCGGCCGCCGAGGCCATGGCGCTCTCCCGCCGTGTCGGCAAGGTCAAGAACGGCGTCTTCCTCATCGACGCCGACACCCTGCCGCAGACCATCGCGGTCATCGAGACGCGCGCCGAGCCGACCGGTGTCGAGGTCGTCGTCGCCGACCTGTCCGAGGGCATCCCCGCCGAGGTCGCCGAGCGCGGCGTCTTCGGCGTGCTCCTCCAGTACCCCGGCGCCTCCGGTGCCGTGCGCGACATCAAGCCGCTCATCGACGCGGCCCACGAGCTCGGCGCGATCGTCACCGTCGCCGCCGACCTGCTCGCGCTGACGCTGCTCACCTCGCCCGGCGCGCTCGGCGCGGACATCGCCGTCGGCACCACGCAGCGCTTCGGCGTACCGATGGGCTTCGGCGGCCCGCACGCCGGCTACATGGCCGTCCAGGACAAGCACGCCCGCTCGCTGCCCGGCCGCCTCGTCGGCGTCTCCGTCGACGCCGACGGCAACAGGGCCTACCGACTGGCGCTGCAGACCCGCGAGCAGCACATCCGCCGTGAGAAGGCCACCAGCAACATCTGCACCGCGCAGGTGCTGCTCGCCGTCATGGCCGGCATGTACGCCGTCTACCACGGCCCCGACGGCCTCAAGGGCATCGCGCAGCGCACCCACCGGTACGCGGCCATCCTCGCCGCGGGCCTGAAGGCCGGCGGCGTCGACGTCGTCCACGGAAGCTTCTTCGACACCGTCACCGTCCGGGTGCCCGGCAAGGCCGCCGAGGCCGTCGCCGCCGCCCGTGAGGCCGGCGTCAACCTGTACCTCGTCGACGCCGACCACGTCTCGGTCTCCTGCGACGAGACCACCGGCCGCGCCCAGCTCGACGCCGTGTGGAGCGCCTTCGGCGTCGCCGCCGACATCGAGGCCCTGGACGCCGCCACGGAGGACGCGCTGCCCGCCGGGGTGCTCCGCTCCGACGCGTACCTCACCCACCCGGTCTTCCACGCGCACCGCTCCGAGACGTCGATGCTGCGCTACCTGCGCAAGCTCGCCGACCGTGACTACGCGCTCGACCGCGGCATGATCCCGCTCGGCTCCTGCACCATGAAGCTGAACGCGACCACCGAGATGGAGCCCGTGACCTGGCCGGAGTTCGGCCAGATCCACCCCTTCGCCCCGGTCGAGCAGGCGCAGGGCTACCTCACGCTCATCACCGAGCTCGAGGAGCGTCTCGCCGAGGTCACCGGCTACGACAAGGTGTCGATCCAGCCCAACGCCGGTTCTCAGGGCGAGCTGGCCGGTCTGCTGGCCGTCCGCGCCTACCACCGCGCCAACGGCGACGAGCAGCGCACCGTCTGCCTCATCCCGTCCTCCGCGCACGGCACCAACGCCGCTTCCGCGGTCATGGCCGGCATGAAGGTCGTCGTCGTCAAGACCGCCGACGACGGCGAGGTCGACGTCGCGGACCTGCGCGCCAAGATCGAGCAGTACCGCGACGAGCTGTCCGTGCTGATGATCACCTACCCGTCCACGCACGGTGTGTTCGAGGAGCACGTCGCCGACATCTGCGCCGAGGTCCACGACGCGGGCGGCCAGGTCTACGTCGACGGCGCCAACCTCAACGCGCTGGTCGGTCTGGCCAAGCCGGGCAAGTTCGGCGGCGACGTCTCGCACCTGAACCTGCACAAGACCTTCTGCATCCCGCACGGCGGCGGCGGCCCGGGCGTCGGCCCGGTCGGTGTGCGCGCGCACCTCGCGCCGTACCTCCCGAACCACCCGCTGCAGCCGACCGCGGGCCCCGAGACGGGCGTCGGCCCGATCTCCGCCGCTCCGTGGGGCTCCGCGGGCATCCTGCCGATCTCCTGGTCGTACGTGCGTCTGATGGGTGGCGAGGGTCTCAAGCGCGCCACGCAGGTGGCCGTCCTCGCGGCGAACTACATCGCCAAGCGCCTGGAGCCGCACTACCCGGTGCTCTACACGGGTCCGGCCGGACTCGTCGCCCACGAGTGCATCGTCGACCTTCGTCCGATCTCCAAGGCGACCGGTGTCAGCGTCGACGACATCGCCAAGCGCCTGATCGACTACGGCTTCCACGCGCCGACGATGTCGTTCCCGGTGGCCGGCACCCTGATGATCGAGCCGACCGAGTCCGAGGACCTGACCGAGCTCGACCGCTTCTGCGACACGATGATCGCGATCCGAGGCGAGATCGAGAAGGTCGCGTCGGGCGAGTGGCCGGCCGGGGACAACCCGCTGGCGAACGCCCCGCACACGGCCGCCGCGCTCGGTGGCGAGTGGAACCACCCGTACACCCGTGACGAGGCGGTCTTCCCGGCCGGTGTCTCGGCCGCGGACAAGTACTGGCCGCCGGTCCGCCGCATCGACGGCGCGTTCGGCGACCGCAACCTCGTCTGCTCCTGCCCCCCGCTGGACGAGTACGACCAGTAGGACCCGCGGCGCGGACATGAGTCAGGGCCGGTTCGGAGAGTTCTCTCCGGGCCGGCCCTTGCGTGTTCCCTCGTACGTGTCGTGCCCGACGCGCCCCGGAGTCAGGCGGCGGTCGTCACCCGGCCCGCCGTCAGCGGGCGGTGCGGGGCGATGATCTGGCCGTCCGGCAGCAGTTCACCGGTGTCCTCGAAGAGCAGGACCCCGTTGCACAGCAGGCTCCAGCCCTGCTCCGGGTGGTGCGCCGTCGGACGGGCCGCCTCCCGGTCGGCGGAGTCGGCGGTGGGACAGGCAGGTTGGTGCTGGCACATGGATGGGTTCTTTCGCTGCGTCGTGGTCTCTGTCGTCCTGCGGCTCGATGCGGTGCTCATGGCCGCCCCCCGTTGTCGGTTCGGTTGGTCCAGTGTTCCGCTACGGAAGGCGATCCGCAGGTATTTCACGGCAGCTCTTCCTACTGCATGAAGACGTATCACCCGCGCGGGCGGTTCAACGCAACCGGGCGGTCTCTTCGGGTGGTTCGGGGTAGCCCCAGTGGGCTAGTCCGTCCGGGGCGGGGTGTTCGAGGGAGTCGTTCGGACACCAGGACGCCCCGCGGCCCGGTCGGGGCCGCGGGGCGTGACATATCTCGGAAGAGGTGGTTCAGGCCGGCGCCGGGGTGCCGAACAGCGGTGGGGGAGCCAGTCGCAGGGTGAGGACGGGCAGCAGGTCGGCGACCCGGTGCGGCCGGTGGGCCGCGATGCCGGGCGGTGCCGGGGCGAGCGGGACGAGCAGGTCCGCCGGGTCGGGCGAGGACGTCGCTCCGTCGGCGTCCGTGTCGCCGTGCAGCCAGAGCGTCAGCATGTACAGCTCGGGTACGGAGAGCAGTCGCGGCTGGTACACCGTGGGCAGCGACTCGGCCTGGAGCAGGGCGCGTTCGGTCGCTGTGACGTACGGACCCTCGAAGAAGTGCGAGAACGACCAGCCGTCGGGGGTGAGCATGGTGTCGGCGGCGGCCACCGCCCGGTCGGTGCCCCGGATCAGGAAGCGCCAGCCGGCCAGTCGCGTACGCGGTGCCTGCCCCGACGGGACGACCTGATCCCGTACGTCGAGGACGTGGAGGGGCAGGGGTGCCTCTGGGCTCAGTGGCCCTTGGGCCGCTCGCAGAGCGGGAGTTCGCGCCTCGCGGACGGCGGTGGGGGAACCGAGGGCCGCGAGGACACTGCGCAGGGCCGGCGCAGGGGCCGGTGAAGGTCGGAGCATGATGGGTCGCCTCTCACTCAGGAGACACGGTGACGCGTGGGCAGGTACGACGGCGCTGTGGGCTGCCGGGCCGAGGGGGCCATGAAGCCATGGCCGGGCGCCAACACTCTGCCTCGTTCGCGGAGTTTATACGAGACGTGTTCACGCGTTGTTTCCTCTAGCGGTCGCCGATATTGCCGACAAGGCGTCATCCGGCCTTAACGCGGAGGCGATTCATCGTATTTGTGACGCGTGCGGGTCGTCTGCCTGCGAGGACTTCACCGATGCGGACGGCCGGTAATCGACCCCACGCTTTCGTTGAATATGGCCGCGGAATATGTCCTTTGCGGTTGCCCTCGGGACGTGCCGGGTGATTGCGTGACCCAGCCTATCGTTCAACGAAGGCGGCCCGCAGGCGTTATGGATCAATCGGGTGGGCATCATCGTCCGTGACACGCGCGGCCGTCGCCGTGGCCGCCCGATCGGGAGGGAAGCTTCCATGGGGGAGAAGGTCGTGGCAGACGGGTTCGACCTGTCCGATCGGCAGAGATACCGCAGGAAGCTCCAACAGTGCCTGGCGGGGCTGGCGAGGCTCCTGGCGGAGAAGAGGTTCGACCGGCCGCGCAATCTGATGGGCCTGGAGATCGAACTCAATCTCGCGGGCGCCGACGGCATGCCGAGGATGGTGAATGGCGCGGTCCTCGAGCGGATCGCCAGCACGGATTTCCAGACGGAACTGGGAATGTTCAACCTCGAAGTGAACATCGCTCCGCACCGACTCGGAGGCCGCGTTTTCGACCGGCTCGCGGAGGAACTCACGACCGGCCTCGGATATGCCGACCGCAAGGCCCGTGAACTCGACGCGGGCGTGCTCATGATCGGAATTCTGCCCACGCTCGCGCAGGACGACCTCGTCTCCGAGAACATCTCGTCCGTCGACCGGTACACCCTGCTCAACGACCAGATCGTCGCCGCCCGCGGCGAGGACTTCACGCTCGACATCCACGGTGTCGAGGAGCTCGCCTGCACGGCCACGTCGATCGTGCCGGAAGCGGCGTGCACCTCCGTACAACTGCACCTCCAGGTCACGCCCGCCCGGTTCGCCGCCGTGTGGAACGCGGCCCAGGCCGTGGCGGCGGTCCAGATCGCCGTAGGCGCCAACTCGCCCTTCCTCTTCGGCCGGGAGCTGTGGCGCGAGTCCAGGCCCCCGCTCTTCACCCAGGCCACGGACACCCGGCCGCCCGAGCTCCAGGCGCAGGGGGTGCGGCCGAGGACCTGGTTCGGGGAGCGGTGGGTGGACTCCGTCTACGACCTCTTCGAGGAGAACCTGCGGTACTTCCCGGCCCTGCTGCCGATATGCGACGAGGAGGACCCGCTCCTCGTCCTCGATCAGGGCGGGGTCCCGCGGCTGCAGGAACTCGTGTTGCACAACGGCACGGTCTACCGCTGGAACCGGCCGGTCTACGGCTGGGTCGACGGCGTTCCGCATCTGCGCGTGGAGAACCGGGTGCTGCCGGCCGGTCCGACGGTCACCGACGTCGTCGCCAACGCGGCCTTCTACTACGGACTGGTACGGGCGCTGGCCGAGGACTCCCGGCCGATCTGGAAGCGGCTGCCCTTCGAGGACGCCGCCGCGAACTTCGACACCGCCTGCCGCCACGGCATCGAGGCGGAACTCCGCTGGCCGCGACCGGGCCGCTCCGGCGGCGTGGCGACCGTCCCGGCGGTACGCCTCGTCCTCGACGAGCTCCTGCCGCTGGCCGCGGCCGGGCTCGACGCCTGGCACGTCGAACCGGCGGACCGGGACTTCTACCTCGGCGTGATCGAGGAGCGCTGCCGGGGGCGGGTCAACGGCGCGTCCTGGCAGGCCGACACCTTCCACAAGGCGCTGGAGTCGGGCCTCGGCCGGGAGGCGGCGCTGGCGGCCACCACGCGCCGGTACGCCGAGCTGATGCACGGCGGCGAGCCGGTGCACCGATGGCCCGTGGGGATCGACTAGCGCCGGAGCCGGCATCTGGACGGCGCGCGCGGGCACCCGGAATGGCGCGCGCCCCCGGCCGTCACGCATGATCTCCGTACCCGGAACGCGATGGGGAAGTGGAGAACAGGTGTGGTGTCGGATCAACGAGTGGTGCCCGCTGACCTTCCGCCCGACGGTCTGCCGCGCCGGATCCTGAGGTCCGAGACGCTGATCGTCCTGGCGCTGTCACTCGGTGCCAGCGCCCTGTCGTCGCTGATCAGTTTCACCGGCTCGCTGACCAAGCCCGGCGGACTGAAGGAACAGGCGGCGACGCTCAACGGCTCGTACGCGCCCGGGCGCCCCTGGCTGGACCTGGCCTGGCAGCTCTTCGGGATCGCGTCGGCGCTCGTGCCGGTGGTGCTCGTCGCCCATCTGCTGCTGCGCGAGGGCTCGGGAATGCGCGCCATCGGCTTCGACCGGACGCGCCCCTGGCCCGACCTCGGCCGGGGCGCGCTGGTCGCGGCGGGGATCGGCAGCGCCGGACTGGCCTTCTACCTGGGGGCGCGGGGGGCCGGGTTCAATCTGACCGTGGTGCCCGAGTCGCTGCCGGACATCTGGTGGAAGTACCCGGTACTGATCCTGTCGGCGATCCAGAACTCCGTACTGGAGGAGGTCATCGTCGTCGGCTACCTCCTGCGCCGGCTGGGGCAGTTGGGGTGGTCGCCCATGGCCGCCCTGGTGGCGAGTTCGGTGCTGCGCGGCTCGTACCACCTCTACCAGGGCATCGGCGGCTTCGTCGGCAACGTCGTGATGGGCGTCGTCTTCGTCTACCTCTACCGCCGCTGGGGGCGGGTGGGGCCGCTGGTCGTGGCGCACGCGTTGCTCGACATCGTGGCCTTCGTCGGGTACGGCCTGCTGGCCGGGAGGGTGGACTGGCTGCCCACCGTCTAGGCAGGGAGGCGAAGAGGGGCGTACGGCGACGGCCGTACGCCCCTCTTTCGTCGGCCGGGACCCTTCATCAGGCGTTCAGCTCGCCGTCGACGACGGTGACCGCGTGGCCTGTCAGGAGGGTGCGGTCGCCGCGGAGCCGGGTGTGGACGAGACCGGTGCGCGCGCCGCCCTGGAGACCGGTGAGGTCGTCGCGGCCGAGGCGCGCGGACCAGAAGGGGGCGAGCGCGGTGTGCGCGCTGCCGGTGACCGGGTCCTCGTCGATGCCGACGCGGGGGAAGAAGCCCCGGGACACGAAATCGTAGCCACGGTCGGGGTCTTCGGCTGCGGCGGTGGCGATCACTCCGCGATCGGAGAGGTCCGTGAGGGCCGCGAGGTCGGGCGTCAGGGCGCGGACGGCGGCCTCGTCGCGCAGCTCGACGACGAGGTCGCCGATGTGCGCCGCGGTGTCGTGGACGGAGACGATCTCCGCGCCCAGGGCCTGCTCCAGGCCGTCGGGGGCCGGCACGGGGGTCAGTGACGACGTGGGGAAGTCCATGGTGACGGTGCCGTCGGGCGCCGCCGTGGCCGTGAGGACGCCGCAGCGGGCGGCGAAGCGGACGGTCCCCGTCGCGGCGCCCGTGGTGTGCAGGACGTGGGCGGTGGCGAGCGTGGCGTGCCCGCACATGTCGACCTCGGTGGCCGGGGTGAACCAGCGCAGCGCCCAGTCCGCCTCGCCGCCCGGCGGAAGCGGGTGGGCGAAGGCCGTCTCGGAGAGGTTGACCTCGGCGGCCACCTTCTGGAGCCAGTGGTCGTCGGGGAAGGAGTCGAGGAGGAGGACGCCCGCCGGGTTGCCGGAGAAGGGGCGGTCGGTGAACGCGTCGACGATTCGGATCCGCATGGCACGGACCGTATCGGGGCGGCAAACCCGCAGGCCAAGGCCAATCAGGGACGACTGGACCGTTCGGGTGTTGGCAAACGAACAGTTCCGATATATCGTTGAGGCATCGCGACAGTTCGACGATGTACCCGATGGAAGGAGCGTTGCGATGCGTTCACATGGACACGAACACGGACATGGAGACTGCGGACCCGGCCCTCGTGGTCGGGGAGGACCTCGCGGTGACTTCGAAGGGCGGCGCGCGGCCTTCGGTCAGTTCGGGCCGGGCTTCGGCGGCGGAGGGCCGTGGGGTGGAGGCCCCTTCGGGGGCGGCCGGGGTCGCGGAGGCGGAGGCCGGGGACGGGCGCGGCGCGGAGATGTGCGCGCCTCGATCCTCACGCTGCTGAAGGACCGGCCGATGCACGGCTACGAGATGATCCAGGAGATCGGCGAGCGCAGCGGCGGGGCGTGGAAGCCCAGCCCCGGCTCGGTCTACCCGACCCTGCAGCTCCTCGAGGACGAGGGCCTGATCACCAGCGAGAGCGAGGGCGGCAAGAAGCTGTTCACGCTCACCGACGCCGGCCGGACCGAGGCCGAGTCGGGGCCGGAGGCCCCCTGGGAGGAGGCCGGGCGCGGTGTCGACTGGGAGGCGGTCAACGAGATCCGGCAGGCCGGCTTCGGTCTGATGGAGGCGTTCGGCCAGGTCTGGAAGACCGGCAGCGCCGAGCAGCGGCAGAAGGCGGTCGGGGTCATCAACGAAGCCCGTAAGAAGCTCTACCTGATTCTGGCCGACGAGCACTGAGTGCCCGGAAGCGCGAGGGGCCCCGCGGCGATCGCCGCGGGGCCCCTCGTGTCGTCACAGGAGCCCGTCGTCGCCGGGCTCCGGGGCGGGGTGTTCGGCGGGTGGGAGGGTCAGGCCACCAGGCCGGCCAGCTTGCGGAGGGACTCGTGGAGCGCGGCGGTCGCCGAGTCCTTCAGCTTGCCCGCCATCAGGGAGACGGCCGCGCCCGTGAACTCGCCGTCGATCCGTACCGTGGTGGCGGCCCCCTCCGCCGCCAGCGAGTACCGCGTGCCGACGACGACCCCCATCGGCCCCTTGCCCCGGATCGCCAGCACCCGGGTGGTCTCCAGCTCCTCGACCGTCCAGGTCACCTCGGCGGGGAAGCCCATCAGCTTCATGTTCTCCGCGAACGTGGCGCCCGTCTCCAGGGAGGCGGGGCCGCCGTTCGGGAAGTTGGTGTGGGTGGCGTTCCACTCGCCGTACGACGAGAAGTCCGTCAGCTGCGCCCAGACCTTCTCGGCCGGCGCCTCGATCCGTGCCTCCGCGCTGACTTCGGCCATGCGACCCACCCCTTCACGCGTTCCGTCCGACTCTGGTGTCGCGGAACGTAGCCGGGCGGCCGTGAACATTCAATACTGATGAACCGTCAGTTCTTCGGCGTCGCCGATCCACCAGATCCGCGCCGCGTCGAACCAGTCGGAGGCCCGCGGGCCGCCTCCCTCGTCGTGGCAGTGGAACGCGGCCCAGAAGAGATCGGCGGGCAGCGCCTCCCGCGGTGCGTACACGCGGTAGACGTACTGCCGCCCGTCGAGCGCGAGCAGGGCGACCATCCAGAACATGTCCATGAGACGAAACGGAAGGACGCCGTGGTTGCATTCGGGGCGCAAGGCAAGGCGGCGCGCGCCCCTGAGACAGGAAACGAGCGCAATCTCCTCCTGAAGGAGGAGGAACCGGTCGCGTGTGCCCAACTCCGGTGGGATGCGAACATGCTTCTCGCCGGGGATGCTCCGGCCCCCGGAGGCTGATGAGGTGGGAGAGTGCAAAGCCCTGTCCCTCGTGTGCCTCAGCAGCCCCCGGCCCGCCGCCCGGAGATCCACCTCGGCCGATTCACCGCCGAACTGGCTACGGTCGTGGCGAGCGCGCGCCGCAGAGCCCTGCGCGACGGCGACCGGCAGATCGACACCGCCCACCTGCTCCACTCCCTCATCGAGTCCGACCCCGAGGTGGGTGAGGCCTTCGAGGGCGGGCCGCCGCAGCTCGCGCGCGTGCTCGGCTATCTCGTCCAGCGCTCGATCGGCTACGGCCTGCGGTGGCGCGGATCCGTCGAGGACTCCGGCACGCTGACCGCCGTACGGGACCCGGAGGCGGCGGACGGCTGGTCGCCCGCGGCCGCCGCCGCGATGGACGGCGCGTGGGAGCGGGCCGAACGGCGCGGAAATCAGCGGGCCCGCGGCCTCGACCTGCTCGCCGTCATCGCCTCGGATCCGGAGAGCCGGGGCGTCGAGGTCCTGCGCCGGGCAGGGGTCGATCCCCTCGCTCTGACCGGCCGGATCGGGGCGCTGTCTCAACAGGTGTGACGGGGGTGACGCTCCTGACGTAGTCCTGTCATCATGGCCCGATGCACGCGTCTCAGGGGAGAAGCGCCGGCCTGGGACTCGCCCTGGCGTCGGCCTTCGCATTCGGTGGTTCCGGTGTGGCGGCGAAGCCGCTCATCGAGGCGGGACTCGACCCGCTCCATGTGGTGTGGCTCCGGGTGGCCGGCGCCGCCCTCGTCATGCTGCCGGTGGCCTGGCGCCACCGCGACCTCCTGCGGCGCAAACCCGCACTCCTGGCGGGCTTCGGCCTCCTCGCCGTCGCCGGTGTGCAGGCCTTCTACTTCGCCTCGATCTCCCGGATCCCCGTCGGCGTCGCCCTGCTCGTCGAGTACCTCGCCCCGGCCCTCGTCCTCGGCTGGGTCCGCTTCGTCCAGCGCCGGCCGGTCACCCGCGCCGCCGCGCTCGGCGTCGTCCTCGCGGTCGGCGGCCTCGCCTGTGTCGTCCAGGTCTGGTCCGGACTCAGCTTCGACCTGCTCGGACTCCTGCTCGCCCTCGGCGCGGCCTGCTGCCAGGTCGGCTACTTCGTCCTCTCCGACCAGGGCGGCGACGAGTCCGACCCGGCCGACCCGCTGGGCGTCATCGCGTACGGCCTCCTCTTCGGCGCGCTCGTCCTCACCGTCGTCGCACGGCCGTGGGGCATGGACTGGTCGGTCCTCGGCGGAACCGCCGACATGAACGGCACCGAGGCGCCCGCCTGGCTGCTCATCGGCTGGATCGTGCTGATCGCCACCGTCCTCGCGTACGTCACCGGCGTCATCTCGGTGCGCCGGCTGTCGCCGCAGGTCGCGGGCGTCGTCGCCTGCCTGGAGGCCGTGGTCGCGACCGTGCTGGCGTGGGTGCTGCTCGGCGAGCACCTGGCGGCGCCGCAGATCGTCGGCGGTGCCGTGGTCCTCGTGGGCGCGTTCATCGCCCAGTCGTCCACGCCGAAGGCGGCACCGGCCGCTCCGGTGGCAGGGTCCGAGACCGGGGCAGGGTCCGAGGCCGGGGCAGAGGCCGAGACCGGGGCAGGGTCCGAGGCCGGGGCAGAGACCGAGCCCGTGGCGGGGTCCGGGGTCGGGTCCAGGGTCGGGTCCGGGGCCGAGTCGGATGGTGGTGAAACGGAGTTGTCGGCCGGTCGGACGGCCCCGTAAGGTGTCGATCATGCATTCGACCGTCCTTCCGCCTCCCGCCGCCTAGGCGCGGGCGGCGCTCTCCCTGACGAAGACCGGGCTCGGGCAGTCCCCGAGCGGTTCGTCGCTGCCCGCGTGCGGAGTCGAGCGACCACACCACCCCGTCGTCACACGGAGAAGCACGTGTCGAATTCCTCCTCCACGCCCGCGGCCGTCATGCCCGCCGTCGGACGGAGTCTGCTCTATCTCGTCGTCGCCGGAGTCGCCTGGGGCACCGCCGGTGCCGCGGCCTCGCTGATCTTCCTGGTCAGCGACATGGGACCGCTGGCGCTCTCCTTCTGGCGCTGCGTCGGCGGCCTCGCGCTGCTGCTCGGGGCCCTGGCCCTGCGCACCCGGTCCCGTAGGACCGCGGCGGCGGGCCCGCGAGGGGCCGCCGCGACGGTGGAACCGAGCCGGCGCCGGCTGATCCGCATCCTCGGCACGGGCATCGGGCTGACTCTCTTCCAGAGTGCGTACTTCGCGGCGGTCGAGGCGACCGGGCTCGCCGTCGGCACCGTCGTCACCCTCGGCGCGGGCCCCGTCATGATCGCGCTCGGCGCGCGGCTCACCATGGGCGAACGCCTCGGCGGCGGTGGCGCGGCCGCCGTCGGCGGGGCGCTGGCCGGACTGGCCGTGCTGGTGCTCGGCGGTGAGAGCGGCGAGGTGCGGCCGCTCGGCGTGGCGCTCGCCGTGCTCTCGGCGGCCGGGTACGCGGCGATCACCCTGCTCACCCGGTGGCTCGGCCGCGACGGCGGCGGGTCCGACGCCCTGTCGACCACCACCTGGGCCTTCGCCGTCGGCGCGGCCGGGCTGCTCCCGATGGCCGCGGCGGAAGGCCTTTTCCCGCACACCGGGCAGCCCCTCGAGGTGCTCGGGCTGCTGGTGTACGTGGCGGCGGTGCCGACCGCGCTCGCCTACGCGCTCTACTTCGCGGGGGCGGCGGTGGTGCGCGCGGCGACCGTCTCCGTGATCATGCTGCTCGAACCGGTGAGCGCGGCGGTGATCGCGGTGACGGTCCTCGGCGAGGAGCTGACCGCCGCGACCGTGCTGGGCACGCTGCTGCTGCTCGTGGCGGTCACGGGGCTCGCCCTCGCGGAGGCCCGCACGGCGACGGCGCGCCGTCGGGAGGCGGTGGCCTAGGGCGTGTTGCGAAAGTAGCGCCGTCCGCCCGAAGGGCGGGCCCCGCGGCGTCTGGTGCGTGCGATCGCAAGGCGGAGGGTCGTCCTCGTACCGGGTGTACTCGGACGATCCCGACAACGCAGCGAGCGTGCGTGCCAGGCGTCGCGGGGCAGGCGGGACTTTCGCAACACGCCCTAGCCGCCGGACCCGGTGGCTGTGGAGGGGTTACGCCCCTCTGCGGCGCAGTTGGTGCGCCGCCGCCTCCCGGTCTCCTCGGCCCGCCCGGGTCGCCAGGCCCTCCACGATGCGGTCCTGGACCGGTTCCGGCTTGTGGTTCGCGTACTTGAACTTCGCGCGGACCTCGGTCACGTCGAGGCGCAGCACCCGAAGGCCCGGAAGCAGGCGCCCGAAGGGGGCCCCGCCGGCGGTGACCGGGGCGGTGCCGCCCGTCGGCTGGAAGTGCGCGACCTGGCGGTCGAGGAGCCTGGCCTTCTCCGCCGGGTCGTCCACCACGTGCGCCGTGCAGCGCAGTTGGACGGCGGCGTAGAAGGAGGTGGGGGTCCCGCTCTCGGGCGGGGCTCCCTCCGGGGCCGTCCACGGGCCGGGGACGAAGGCGTAGTCGTCGACCACGCTCAGCAGGACCGACGGGTTCGCCTCCAGGGCGGGCCAGAGCGGGTTCGGGCGGGCGAGATGGGCGAGCACCTGCCCGTGCGGGCCGGGCTCGGAGTCGTACCGGAAGTGCATCGGCTGTACCCACGGCGGCTCGCCCGCCGCTCCGTTGACCGCGAGCTGGCCGAAGTCGTGGCGGGTCAGCCAGTCGCGCCACTCGGCCGGGTCGTGGGCGGCGTCCCAGGGATGGATCAGCATGGCGGCCCTCAGACGGCGGTGAGGTAGTCGGGCAGGGAGATGGACGGGTCGAGGTCCTCCGCCGGAACCGGGGTGCCGTAGGCCCTGCGTACGGGAACGACGCCGGACCAGTGGGGGAGGGCGGCGTCCTCCGGCTCGTCGTTCGGGCCGCCCGTGCGGACCTTCGCGGAGACCTCGTCCAGGTCGAGACGGACGACGGCGGTCGCGGCCAGTTCCTTGGCGTCGGCCCGTCGGGAGTCGTCGGCGCGGCCCGGGAGGACGTGGTCGACCAGCGCGTCGAGCGCGATGCGCAGCTCCTCCGGGTCGGTGACCTGGTGGGCCGTGCCGTGGACCACGACCGAGCGGTAGTTGATCGAGTGGTGGAACGCCGACTTGGCCAGGACCAGGCCGTCGACGTGGGTCACCGTGAGGCAGACGGGCAGCCCGGGGACCTCGGCGCCGGCGCCCCCCGCCATGCGCAGGGGGCGCGAGCCGGTGGAGCCGTGGACGTAGAGGCGGTCGCCGATCCTGCCGTAGAGCGTCGGCAGCACGACCGGGGCGCCGTCGCGGACGAAGCCGAGGTGGCAGACGTACGCCTCGTCGAGTATCGAGTGCACCAACGCGCGGTCGTACGAGGCGCGGTTGCGGGAGCGGGTGGGGATGGTCCGCTCGGTCGGCTCGTAGGAATCCGTCATTGCGCTCTCCATTGCACTAGTGCATAATGTCGTTTGTGCTAGGAGAGTATCGGATCGAAGGCCGTCGCGCATCGGAGATTGCCGCCAGCGTCGAACGAGGGGTCGGTGCGGGAGTCCTGGAGCCGGGGCAACTGCTTCCACCCATGCGTGAGTTGGCGCTCACGCTCGGGGTGAACCCGAACACGGTCGCGGCCGCGTACCGGACCCTGCGGGAGCGCGGGGTCATCGAGACGGACGGACGGCGCGGCAGCCGGGTGCGGCCCAGGCCCGCCACGACGGCCCGCGGCTCCATCCAGGTGGACGCTCCGGCCGGGGTACGGGACGTCAGCAGAGGCAACCCGGACCCTCAACTGCTCCCCTCGCTGGGAGACGCTCTCGCGGAGGCGGCGCGGCGCGCGGCGGAGCGTCCCGGCATGTACGGGGAGGCCCCCGTCGACGAGGGGTTCGCGCGGCTCGCCCGCGCGGCGCTGGACGCGGACGGGGTCCCCGACGGACCGATCGCCGTCACCTCGGGGTCGCTCGACGCGATCGAGCGCGTGCTCGCGGTCCACCTCAGGGCCGGCGACGCCGTCGCCGTCGAGGACCCGGGCTGGGGCAGCCTGCTCGACCTCGTACCGGCGCTCGGGCTGAGGCCGGTGCCGGTCGCCGTCGACGACGAGGGGCCGCTGCCGGCGGCGGTGGCGGGAGCGCTGAGCGACGGCGTACGGGCCGTGATCATCACCGACCGCGCGCAGAACCCGACCGGCGCGGCCGTCGGTGCGGACCGGGCCGCCGCCCTGCGCCGCGTCCTCGCGGACCACCCGGACGTGCTGCTCGTCGAGGACGACCACGGTCACGGCATCGTCGACCTGCCGCTCCACCCGCTGGCCGGGGTGACCCGCCGCTGGGCCTTCGTGCGCTCCGTGGCCAAGGCGTACGGACCCGACCTGCGGATCGCCTCGCTGACCGGTGACGCCGAGACCGTCGACCGGGTCCTCGGGCGCCAGCGGCTGGGGCCCGGCTGGGTCAGCCGACTGCTCCAGCACACGGTCGCGCACCTGTGGGCGACGGGCGCCGTGGACCCGACGGCGGTCGCCGCCGCCTACGCGGAGCGGCGCGACGCGCTCGTACGGGCACTGGAACGGCGCGGCGTCGAGGCGCACGGGCGGAGCGGGATGAACGTCTGGGTGCCGGTCTCCGACGAGACGGGCGCGGTGACCCGACTGCTGGGCGCGGGCTGGGCGGTCGCCCCCGGAGCCCGCTTCCGGATGGCGGCGGGCCCGGCCGTGCGGGTCACGGTCTCCGGCCTGACGCCGCGGGACATCGACCCTCTGGCCGACGCCCTCGCCCGCGCATCGGACCCGGCCCCGGCGCGGAGTTACGGCTGAGGGGTTGGTGGGTGGGGCTTCGGGCGCCCCGCTCGGGTGCGGCTCCGCCCGGGTGCGGCTCCGCTCGGATGCGGCTTCGTCCGGACACCGCGCCGGAGTGCGGCGCGGTGTCCGGACGGACTCGGGGGCCTAAGGCCGGCCCGCCGTGTGCTGGTCCGGGCGGGGTGTCGTCGGGGAGGCGACGGGCGGCGAGGTCGCAGGGGAGGCGACCGGCGAGGTCGTCGCCGCCGCCCGGATCGTGGTCCGAGGCTTTCTCGACGGGCCCCGGCGCTGGGTCAGAGCGGCGCCCGCGAGGACGACGGCGGCGCCGACGGGGGTGTTCCAGCCGAGGTGTTCGCCCAGAACGGCCACGCCCGCCGCCGTGGCGATCATCGGGATGAAGTACGTGACCATCGCCGCCGTCGTCGGGCCGACCTCGGCCACGAGTCCGTACTGCAGCAGCATCGCGTACCCCGTGCCCAGCGCGCCCAACGCGATCACGGCGAGCAGGGGGACGATCTCGACCGACGACGGGAGCGAGGTGAACACCGGTGTCACCACGGCCAGTTGCAGTGTCGCGATGCCGACCTGGGTGCCGGCGAGCGAGAGGTTCGACGCCCCGTTGCCGGCCAGCGTGCGGCGCACGTAGATCCAGCCGACCGCGTAGCTGAAGGAGGCCAGCAGTGCCAGCGCCGTGCCCGTGACATCGAGCCCGGAGAAGCCCTGCCAGGCGCCGAGCACCGTCAGGACCCCGACGAAGCCGATGCCGAGCCCCGCCGCGCGCACCCGCGTCGGCCGGTCCTCGGAGAGCGCGACCAGGGAGAGGACCATGCCCCACAGGGGTGTCGTGGCGTTGCAGATGCCCGCCAGCGTCGAGGGGATGGTCAGCTCGGCGTACGAGAAGAGGGAGAACGGCAGCGCGTTCAGCAGAAACGCGGCGACGGTGAGGTGGAGCCACGTGCGCCGCCCCCGCGGCAGCCGCTCCCGCTTGATCGCCATCACCACGGCCAGCACCGCCGTACCGAACAGCAGCCGGCCGAAGGTCACCTGGAACGGCGCGAACCCCTCCGTACCGACCTTGATGAAGAGAAAGCTGAAGCCCCAGATCAGGGCCAGTACGCCGAAGCGGATCCGCCAGTCGACCAGGCGTGGGCTGCGGGCGGCGGGGGAGGTCGCGGTGCTCATGCCCCCCAGAGTGACCGCTCGCATCTCTTAGAACAAGCGAGAATAGATGAAGGTCTTCGCTTAGGATTGCTTACATGTTGAACCTGGAGCGCCTCCGGACCCTGGACGCCGTCGCACGGCACGGATCGGTCAGCGGAGCGGCCGACGGCCTGCACGTCACCACCTCGGCCGTGTCGCAGCAGCTGTCCAAGCTGGAGCGTGAGATCGGCCAGCAGCTGCTCGCCAAGAACGGCCGGGGCGTTCGCCTCACCGACGCCGGTCTGCTGCTCGCCCAGCACGCGGCGCGCATCCTCTCCCAGGTGGAGCTCGCCCAGTCGGACATCGAGGCGCAGCGCGGCCAGGTCGTCGGCGAGGTGCGGATCGCGGCCTTCCCGACGGCGGCGCGCGGGCTGCTGCCCGGAGCCCTGGCCGCGCTGCGCACCGCCCATCCCGACCTCCGTGTGAGGACCACCGAACTGGAGCCGGAGCGGGGTATCCGCGAGGTGCTGCGGGGCGATGCCGACCTCGCGATCGTCCTGGACTGGAGCAACAAGAAGGCCCCGGTGCCGGGTGGTCTCGAGCGTGCCCACCTGCTCGACGACGCTGCCGACGTCGCCGTACCCGCCGGACATCCGCTGGCGGCACGGGACGAGGTGGATCTCGTCGACTTCGGCGACGAGGACTGGGTCTCCTGGCCCGAGGGGGAGTTCTGCCACGACTGGCTGATGTTCACCCTGCGGTCGCAGGGCATGGAGCCGCGCATCGCCCATCTCGCCGGGGAGCACCACACGCAGCTCGCGCTGATCGCCACCGGGCTCGGGGTGTGCGTCACCCCGCGCCTCGGTCGCGGCCCGACCCCCGACGGGGTGGTGCTGCTGCCCGTGCGGCAGAAGATGAAGCGACACATCTACGCGACCTGGCGCAGCGACGCCGACCGCCGGCCCTCCATCAGGGCGGCGGTCGAGGCGCTGCGGGAGATCGGGGCGCCGTTGAGCAGCTGAAGGAGGCCGGGGGTCCGGCCGGCGCCCCGATCTCCCGCGTTTCTGTGGCGGCTGGATCGGCGCCCCGTGCCCCGGGCTTCCGTGACGGCTAGACCTGCGCCCTGTGCCCCCGCGTTTCCGCGGCGGCTAGATCTTGCGGAAGTCCCAGGACGCGACCGCGTCCGGAGTCAGCTTCAGCCAGGCGTGCCGGCCGTCGTGCGGCATCGTGTCCATGCCGAAGTTCTTGGCCGCGAAGAGGCGTTCCGGCACGTCGAGTTCGGGGCACGGCTCGCCGGTGCGCGGTGCCTCGCCGACGAAGACCGCGGTACCCGACAGTTCCGCGCCGCGGAGCTCCCCGTACTCCTCGCCGTCGTCGACGACCACCGCGATGCGCGGGTCGGCGCGCAGCTCGGCCCAACGGCGGCTGCGGGTGAGGGAGTAGAGCCAGAGCGAGGTCCCGTCCCAGGCGAACCAGAGCGCGCCGACATGAGGACGGCCGTCCGCGGAGACGGTCGCGACCCGGCAGGTGCGCTGCTCGGTGAGGAAGGTGTCCAGCTCGGCCGGGGTCATCATGATCCGGCGTCCACGGCGCTGCGCGACGGCCATCGACCGCCCCTTTCCATGAGTCTGATGAAGTGTCAGAAATCATGGGGGCTCTTCCCTCCTGGGGCAAGGGTGGCTAGCCTCGCCCGCCCGGAGTACGGCACGGCGATGCGGACAGGGGAGACCATGACCAGCGCGTCACAGCGGGAACAGCTCCAGGAACAGCTAGAACCGTCCGGCACGGTGCTGCTCACCGTCGAGTGCCAGCAGGGTGTGGTCGGCGAGGAGAGCGCCTTGCCCGAACTCGCCACCGCCGCGCGTGCCTCGGGCGCGCTGGCCAACGTCGCGCGGCTCGTCGCGGCCGCCCACGAGGCCGACGTGCAGGTGATGCACGCGGTCGCCGAGCGCAGGCCGGACGGGCGCGGCGCCAACAGCAACGCCCGGCTGTTCCGCGCCGCGGCCCGGCTGCCCGTGCAGCAGCACCGCGGCAGCGCGGCCGTGCGGATCGCCGAACCCATCGAGGTCGCCGACCAGGACATCGTCGTACGACGGCTGCACGGGCTCTCGCCCGTCGCCGGGACCGACGTCGACCCGCTGCTGCGCAATCTCGGCTGCCGCACCCTCGTCGTCACCGGTGTCTCGGCCAACGTGGCGATCCCCAACGCCGTGTTCGACGCGGTCAACCTCGGCTACACCGTGGTCGTGCCCGGCGACGCCATCGCGGGGGTGCCGGCCGACTACACCCCCGCGATGATCCGTCACACGCTCGCACTCGTCTCCACCGTCGCCACCACGGAGGAGGTGCTGCGCTGCTGGAAGAGCCCGCGGCGCGTCACGCGAGCGTGATCGAGTCCCCGTCCACCTTGATCGGCGTCGGTGGCAGCGGGCTGGTCGCCGGGCCGCCCTTCACGGTGCCGTCCGAGGCGTCGAACATGCTCTGGTGGCACGGGCACGTGATGACCCCGTCGGCGACCCCGCTGACGGCGCAGCCCTGGTGGGTGCACTTCGACGAGAAGGCCTTGAACTCGCCGGCCTTCGGCTGGGTGATCACCACGCCCTGACCGTCGATGACCTTGCCGCCGCCCACCGGGATGTCCGCGGTCTTCGCGAGCGGCGACCCCGCCTCCTTCGGGGCGTCCCCCGAGCCGCCGCCCGACGACGAACTGTCCGACGCGCCGCAGGCGGTGAGCGCGGCCACCAGACCCATACCGCCCGCCGCCGAGACGACCGTCCGACGTGCTACTCCACTCATCGCACTCCCCTTGCGTTCCGATCACACCGACGCGATCACTTGGTAGGAGTGAGTACGAGCGGGAGCGCCGAAAAGTTCAACCCGCTACGAGCCCTCTACGGAACCCGCTACGAACCCGAACGGAGCGCTGCCAGGACCTCGCCCGCCAGCGCCACCGGATCGCCCTCCGGACGGGTGGGATAGGTCGCGTGACCGCGCGCCCAGGCGTCGTCCACCGCGAACCAGTCGACGGCGGGTGGAGCCGTACCGTCCACCAGAGCGCGGTCGAGATGCGCGAAGTACACCGCCCAGCGCGGGGCGTAGAGATCCTCGATCAGCCCCGACCACTCACGGTTGGCGTAGTCGCGCAGGCCGCTCTCGCTCGGCACCCGGTCGCCCCAGGTCGTGAGGATCGAGCGGGCGTCGTACTCCAACCGGTCGCGCTCCGCCGCGTCCGCTCCCCAGGACCGCGCGGCGGCGAGCCACCGCCCGACCAGGAAGCGCGGATCGGAGCCGACCAGCCGGCCGAGCAGCTCCTCGTCCGCCTTCCACTCCTCGACCAGCACACGGAAGCCCGCCAGATCCCTCGCCTCGTACGCCGTCCTGATCCGGGGGAGAAGCACCCGGCTCCGGTTGGTCAGCGCCTGGCGGGCGACGTCGACGAGATCGAAGCGGTACGCCTCCGTCGTCCGCAGCTCCGGAGCCACTTCGAGCAGCTCCGCGAGCGCGCGCTCGACCCTCGTCGCGTCGTAGCGCATCGCCGTCGGACTCCAGCGCGCCGCGCGGGTCGCCGTCAGGCTCGGCCGCGCCGTGAACAGGCTGTCCTGCGGCTCGCTCCAGCCGCCCGAGGTCATGCCGTACGGGCCGAGGCGCAGCTGCTCCCACGCGGCGGCCGCGTGCGGGTCCTCACCTCCGTACCGGCGGGAGGCGTACTTGGCGAACCAGGCCGCCCGGTCGATCGGGTCCGGCTGCCAGGCGAGTTCGGTGAACAGCTCGAAGGCCGCCGGGCTGCCGCCGGTGGACTCCGGCAGATACGCGATGCCGCGCAGCGCGCTGTCGGGCTTGGCCAGCCAGGCGTGGAAACGGTCGGTCCACGCGGCGGTGTTGGCGCCGACGCCCGTGTGGCCGCCGAAGTTGGGGATCGTGCCGAAGGCGTACGGCGTCCCGCCCCACTGCGTCTCCCGGTCCAGGTTGTCGTACCGGTCCGAGAGCCCGTCGACGATGAGCACCCGGCTGCGGTCCACGCCGCTCAGGACGGCAGGGGCGGGGTTGCGCTGCCAGCCCAGCATCACCCAGGTGGCACCGGGGTGTGCGCTCTCCAGGGCCCGCTGGACGGCAGCCGCCGCGCCGGGGACGTCCACGGTTCCCGGCGTGCCCCCCTCGTGCAGCAGGTCCATCTTGAACATGTCGGTGTCGCCGAACCTCCGTCGCTGGACCTGGTAGTAGGCGGCGGCGAGCCGGTCGAACACCGGCCCCGTCGGATCCAGCCAGTCCGGGCGGCCGAAGCCGATCCAGGTGCCCTGCGGCACCGTGAGGGCGCCCGGGTTGCGGTCGGCGAAGCCCGGCGGGACCGTGCCATAGAAGCCGGGGAGGACGGGCGTCATCCCCAGGGAGCGCAGCCGGTCCGCGATCCGCCTGCCCAGCGCCGCACGGGACTCGACGAGCTGCCGGGAGACCGGACCCGCGAACCCCGACAGGTTCTGCAGCAGCCACCAGCCCTGATGGGCCGGAGCCGGGATCCACGCGCGCACCTCCTCCTCGGTGTAACCGAAGTCCTGGAGCGCGCGGTAGTACGTGTACTCCGCCCCCGTCGGTACGAAGACCTCGTTCACCCCGTGCAGAGCGAGCAGATCGATGTCGCGCTGGTAGGAGGCGAAGTCCCGGTACGGGCCGGAGTAGCCCTCGTCGGTGTCGTTCAGGGCGTAGCGATGCGGCACGTTCGCCGTGCGCGTGACCTCGCCGTCGACCGCGGGAAGCGTGGCGGGCAGCCGGCCGACGCTGTCGCCGGGCCAGCCGATGTCGACCCCGGCGACATGCTCCAGATACCAGCCGACGCCGGTGAGCAGCGTGGCGGGGGAGGTGCCCCGGACGCTGATCGCGCCAGGGCCGCCGGAGACGGAGAACCGGTCGCCGGATGCGGTCCTGGCGACCGGCACCAGGGTGAACTGCGAGGCCCTGGACGGCAGTAGGCGCTCCAGGCTCGCCCGTGCGGGCGCGGGGTCGAAGGCGGGGGCGGTGGTGGGGGTCACGCCGTGGGGTGGGGTCATGGGGACAAGGGTGCGGGGCGAGGCGGCGCGGGCGCGGGTGTGCGCAGGGCCGGCGTCCTGCGCGGCCGAGGCGGTCGCGCCCGGAAGCGCCAGCGCGGTCGCCGTGGCCAGCGCCACGGAGACGAGGGTCCTGAGACGTCGGAGGACCGGGGGGCTGACCATCTGGCTCCCTGCTCGGAGTGGGTGACGCGTGGTCAGCCCACTCTCTGACGACGTGCGGCCCCGGCGACGCAGGCGGAGCCGGGGAACGCAGGGCGCTCATCCGTGCGGGTGCAGGCCGTCGGGCCGTGCTCGCGTGCCGGCCGGTGCCGGGGCCTCTTGAACGTCGACGGTCTCTTCCCGAGGATCCGACCCTTGAGCCGTGTCTACGACGTCGCCCGCCTGGAGAGGAGGAGCGCGACGCCCCGGAGCCGGTCGTCGAACGCTACGACGTGGCGGTGTTCTCCCGCTCCGCCTGAGGGCGGCGAGACCGTCGAGGCGCGTGCTGTCGCCACGAGGGCAAGGGCGGCTCGACGCGCCTTTGTATGCTCGGCACGGAGTTGCAGGAGGCGCTCGTGAACGCGTCCTGAAGCACGCCGAGTGAGCGGGGGAGCGCGAACCATGGCGAAAGCCGAGTTCTACGTGTCGGCCGATGTGGAGGCCGACGGGCCGGTGCCCGGGCCGTTCTCCATGTCGAGTTTCGGGCTCGCCGTCGCGGGGGTTCACGACGGGGCGGGGTTCACGGCCTGTGATCCCGCCGAGCGGACCTTCTACGCCGAGCTCAGGCCGATCAGCGACGCCTACGACCCGGAGGCCCTGGCGGTCGGCGGTCTGGACCGCGGCCGGCTGGTGCGGGAAGGGCAGGAGCCCGCGCGGGCCATGAACGACGCGGCCGCCTGGCTGGCCGGTGTGTCCGAGGAGCTGGGCGCCACGCCGGTGTTCGTCGCCTATCCCCTCGGCTACGACTGGATGTGGATGTACTGGTACTTCACGCGGTTCGCCGACGGCGGTTCTCCCTTCGGCCACTCCCGCTGCATGGACCTCAAGACGCTGTACGCCGCCAAGGCCGCCGTGCCCGTCAAGGACGCGACGAAGCGCTCGATGCCGAGCCGCCTCCTGTCCTCGCGCCCCCACACCCACAACGCCCTGGACGACGCGATCGAGCAGGGGGAGCTGTTCCAGAACCTGATGCGCTGGGACGGTGCGTCCGAATGACGCTGCCCGGTCCCCGATAACCTGGGCCGATGCTTACCGAAGTGACAGCGACCCGCTATGTCACGCCCCTGCGTGAGGGCGGCTCGCTCCCCGGGATCGTCGAGGCCGACGATCTCGGTACGTACGTCATGAAGTTCACCGGGGCCGGCCAGGGACGGAAGACCCTGGTCGCCGAGGTCGTCTGCGGGCAGCTCGCGCGACGGCTCGGTCTGCGTGTGCCGGAGCTGGTCGGGATCCAGCTCGATCCCGTCATCGGGCTCTCCGAGCCCGACCAGGAGGTCCAGGAGCTGCTCAAGGCGAGCGGCGGGCTCAACCTCGGGATGGACTACCTGCCCGGCTCGCTCGGGTTCGACCCGCTGGCGTACGAGGTGGACCCGAAGGAGGCGGGGAAGGTCGTCTGGTTCGACGCGGTGATCAACAACGTCGACCGGTCCTGGCGCAACCCCAACATGCTCGTCTGGCACGGGGACCTCTGGCTGATCGACCACGGCGCCACCATGATCTGGCACCACAACTGGCGCGGCGCCCAGGCCTCCGCCGCCAAGCCGTACGACGTCTCCGACCACGCCCTCGCGCCCTTCTCGCCCGACGTGGCCTCCGCCGCGGCCGAGCTGGCGCCCCTGGTCACACGCGAGCTCCTGGAGGAGGTCGCCGCCGACGTCCCCGACGAGTGGCTCGTCGACGAGCCGGGGTTCGACAGCACCGACGCGCTGCGCCAGGCGTACGTGGACGCGCTGCTGCCGCGCGCCGCGACCATCCACGAGCGCATCACCCTCGGCCCGCGCGTCGAGCGCCGGCCCGCGCAGCCGCCCGGCTGGCTGGCCGACCGCCTCGCCCCCCGGCCGCACTCCGTCGAGAAGGACCGCACCACGTGACCGACCGTGACGTCTTCGAGTACGCGCTGCTGCGCGTAGTGCCCCGCGTCGAGCGCGGCGAGTTCTTCAACGCCGGCGTGGTGGTCTACTGCCGCGCCCGGTCCTACGTCGCCGCCCGTACGCACCTGGAGGAGAGCAAGCTGCGGGCCCTGGACCCCGGCGCGGACGTCGTCGGCGTACGGGCGGCGCTGCACGCCGTCGAGGGCGTCTGCCTGGGCGGGGAGGACGCCGGACAGGCGGCGCGCGACGATGCCGGACGGCGCTTCCGCTGGCTGATCGCACCCCGGTCCACCGTGGTCCAGCCGGGCCCGGTGCACACCGGTCTGACCGCCGATCCCGAGGCGGAGGTCGAACGGCTGCTCGATCTGCTGGTGCGCTGAGCCCCGGCGCGCGATGCGGAGTGATCCGGTGCACCCGGTGGGCCGTTGACACCGGGTGCCAGGGCTTCTAGCGTCTCGTCTGCGGAAGGTACTAAGCGGTCGCTCATGTGTGGGACGCACCGTGTGAGCCGCATCCATGGATGATCCAAGGGCGAGGAGAACCAGCATGTCGACCACCGAGCAGCGCGTAGCCGTCGTCACCGGCGCGGCACGGGGCATTGGCGCCGCGACCGCCGTACGGCTGGCCGCCGAGGGCCGTGCCGTCGCCGTACTCGACCTCGACGAGGCGGCCTGCAAGGACACCGTCGAGAAGATCACGGCCGCCGGTGGCACCGCCATCGCCGTCGGCTGCGACGTCTCCGACAGCGCCCAGGTCGAGGCCGCCGTCGCGCGCGTGGCCACCGAGCTCGGCGCGCCGACGATCCTCGTCAACAACGCGGGTGTGCTCCGCGACAACCTGCTCTTCAAGATGTCCGAGGCCGACTGGGACATGGTCATGAACGTCCACCTCAAGGGCGCGTTCCTGATGGCCAAGGCCTGCCAGAAGCACATGGTGGACGCGGGCTTCGGCCGTATCGTCTCGCTCTCCTCGTCCTCCGCGCTCGGCAACCGCGGCCAGGCGAACTACTCGGCCGTCAAGGCCGGCCTCCAGGGCTTCACCAAGACCCTCGCCAAGGAGCTCGGCAAGTTCGGCATCACCGCCAACGCCGTCGCCCCGGGCTTCATCGTCACCGAGATGACCGCGCAGACCGCCGAGCGCGTCGGCATGGGCTTCGAGGACTTCCAGGCCGCGGCCGCCTCCATGATCCCGGTGCAGCGGGTCGGCAAGCCGGAGGACATCGCCAACGCCATCGCCTTCTTCACGGGCGAGGACGCCGGCTTCGTCTCCGGCCAGGTCCTGTACGTGGCCGGCGGCCCGCTCAACTGACGCCCGAGCGGGAAGAGGAGACGTAGATGAGCACGAAGGAACTGCCCGAGCTGTCCGGCAAGGTCGCTCTGGTCACCGGAGCCAGCCGGGGCATCGGCTACGGCGTCGCCGAGGCGCTGGTCGCCCGCGGCGACCGGGTCTGCATCACCGGACGGGGTGAGGAGGCCCTCAAGGAGGCCGTGGAGCGCCTCGGCTCCGACCGGGTCATCGCCGTACCCGGCAAGGCCCACGACGAGGCCCACCAGGCCGCTGCCGTCGAGGCGACCATGGAGGCCTTCGGCCGGGTCGACTTCCTGGTGAACAATGCCGGAACCAACCCGGTTTTCGGTCCGATCGCCGAACTCGACCTGAATGTCGCACGTAAGGTCTACGAGACGAATGTGATCTCGGCGCTCGGATTCGCCCAGCTGACCTGGCGCGCCTGGCAGAAGGATCATGGCGGCGCGATCGTGAACATCGCCTCGATCGCCGGTATCTCCGCTTCGCCCTTCATCGGGGCGTACGGGATGAGTAAGGCGGCCATGGTCAATCTGACCCTTCAGCTGGCCCATGAATTCGCGCCGGTGGTCCGCGTCAACGCGATCGCCCCCGCCGTCGTGAAGACGAAGTTCGCCCAGGCCCTCTACGAGGGCCGGGAGGCGGAGGCCGCCGCCGCGTACCCGCTCGGCCGGCTCGGGGTCCCGGAGGACATCGGTGGGGCCGCCGCCTTCCTCACCTCCGCACAGTCGGACTGGATCACCGGCCAGACGCTGGTGGTCGACGGAGGGCTTTTCCTCAACTCCGGCGTCGAGTGACCGGTATCCGGACACTTTCTTGAATTCCTGACCGGTTTGACCCCGGTTGATCGTTGAATGCAACAAGTGCCCCGCCAGGGTCGAACATTGACCTGGCGGGGCGCTGCGGTATGGTCGGCCGACCCATGGCTGAACGAGGAGCGTGCACGTGTTCAACCGGACCAGTCTGCAGGCCGCTGCAGCCCTTGCGTCCATATCCCTGGTGTCCGGATGCAGCCTGTTTTCCGACAATGCCTCCACCGGGGAGCAGAGGCTCGTCGTCGGCACGACGAGTTCTCCCACCACGCTTGATCCGGCAGCAGCCTGGGACAATTCCTGGGAGCTGTTCCGAAATGTCTTCCAGACGCTGGTGAGCTTCCCGACCGGCAGCACCTCCCCGCAGTCCGATGCCGCGGACTGCAAGTTCACCGACACCGCCAGCCGGGTGTTCGAGTGCAAGCTCGAGGACGGCCTCACCTTCTCGAACGGGAACAGACTGGACGCCAAGGCGGTCCAGCACTCGATCGAGCGCATCCGGAAGATCGACGTCGAGGGCGGCCCGAACGGGATGCTCGGCTCGCTCGACAAGATCGAGACCGTCGACGCCCGTACGGTCGTCTTCAAGCTGAACAAGCCCGACGCGACCTTCCCCTTCATCCTCGCCACCCCCGCCATGTCCCTGGTGGACCCGGCGGAGTATCCCTCCGACAAGCTCCGTGAGGACGGCGGTCTCACCGGTTCGGGCCCGTACGTCCTCGACTCGTACACCGAGGGCGACAAGGCCGAGCTGACCAAGAACCCCTCCTACAAGGGGTTCGCGGACCGCAAGAACGACGGCGTGACCATCCGGTACTTCGCGGAGTCCGAGCCGATGGTCGAGGCGCTGAAGAAGAAGGAGATCGACGCCACCTACCGCGGCCTCACGGCCGAGGAGGTCGTCGACCTGCAGGACAGCGACGCCAACAAGGAGCTCCAGCTCGTGGAGTCCACCGGCGCCGACATCCGCTACCTCGTCTTCAACGCCCAGGACCCCTCGGTCGCCAAGGAGCCCGTCCGCAAGGCGATCGCCCAGCTCGTCGACCGTGAGGAGCTGGTCGCCAAGGCCTACAAGGGCACCGCGGAGCCGCTGTACTCCATGGTCCCCAAGGGCATCGTCGGCCACACCACCGAGTTCTTCGACCGCTTCGGCGAGCCCAGCGTCCCCAAGGCCCGCGAGATCCTGCGCGAGGCCGGGATCAAGAAGCCCGTCGCGCTGACCTTCTGGTTCACCACCGACCGGTACGGCTCCGGCACCGCGCTCGAGTTCGCCGAGCTCAAGCGCCAGCTGGACGCCTCCGGTCTCTTCGAGGTGACCCTGCGCAGCAAGCCGTGGAAGGAGTTCGCCGCCGGCTACCAGAAGGGGCAGTACCCGGTCTTCGGCCGAGGCTGGTTCCCCGACTTCCCGGACGCGGACAACTTCATCGCCCCGTTCGTCGGCAAGCAGAACGCGCTGGGCACGCCGTACCTGAGCCCCGAGATCACGGACGAGATCCTGCCGAAGTCGCGTCGCGAGAGCGACCGCGGGGCGGTCGTGGCCGAGTTCCGCAAGGCCCAGGAGATCATGGTGGAGGACGTGCGTCTCCTCCCGCTGTGGCAGGGCAAGCTCTACATCGCGGCGAGCGAGGACATCGGCGGCGCCGAGCGCGCGCTCGACCCGCAGACCGTCATGCAGATGTGGGAGCTCAACCGCCGGACCAGCTGGTAGGCGGCCCGAGCGGAACCGTTGTCAGTGGCCCCCGGTAGGTTCTCGGACGTACAAGAGATCGCCTACCGGAGGTTGTTGACGTGACCGACACCGACATGCTGCCCGAGTCCTGGCGCGGCGTCCTCGGCGAAGAGCTGCAGAAGCCGTACTTCAAGCAGCTGACCGAGTTCGTCGAGGAGGAGCGGGCCAAGGGGCCGGTCTACCCCCCGCGGGACGAGGTGTTCGCCGCCCTGGCGGCGACCCCGTACGACAAGGTGAAGGTCCTGGTCCTCGGCCAGGACCCGTACCACGGCGAGGGGCAGGGGCACGGCCTCTGCTTCTCGGTCCGTCCCGGTGTCAAGACGCCGCCCTCCCTCCGGAACATCTACAAGGAGATGCAGGAGGAGCTCGGCCACCCCGTGCCGGACAACGGCTATCTGATGCCGTGGGCCGAGCAGGGCGTCCTGCTGCTCAACGCGGTCCTCACCGTCCGGGCCGGCGAGGCGAACTCGCACAAGGGCCAGGGGTGGGAGAAGTTCACGGACGCGGTGATCGCCGCGGTGGCCTCCCGGCCGGACCCCGCGGTCTTCGTGCTCTGGGGCAACTACGCGCAGAAGAAGCTCCCGCTCATCGACGAGGAGCGCCATGTCGTCGTGAAGGGCGCGCACCCCTCGCCGCTGTCGGCGAAGAAGTTCTTCGGATCCCGTCCCTTCACGCAGATCGACGCGGGGATCGCGGCCCAGGGCCACCAGCCTATCGACTGGCGGATCCCGAACCTCGGCTGAGGGCCTTGAGCCCGCCCGGCTGACAGGCTCGGGGTGCCACCCGAGCCTGTGCCGGATCGGGGGCCGTGACGGTTAGCGTCGGAGCCCCTGGACGGAGAGCGTGTGGAGGCCGCAGTGACCGAGCAGCAGCGGGCGTCGGACGACGGCGTCATGACCCGGATCGGGCAGGCGACGATGCTGCTCCACGGCGGGGACCGCGAGGAGGCCCGCAACCGGTTCGTGGAGCTGTGGGCGCAGATCGGCCCCGACGGCGATCCGCTGCACCGCTGCACGCTCGCGCACTACATGGCGGACGCGCAGGACGACCCGGACGCCGAGCTGGCCTGGGATCTGCGGGCCCTGCTGGCGGCCGAGGGGCTGAGCGAGGAGCGGCTGGCCGCCCACGACGCGACGGCCGCGCTCCGCGCCCTGTACCCCTCGCTCCACCTGAACCTGGCCGCCGACTATCTCAAGCTCCAGCAGCCCGACGCGGCCCGGGTCCATCTGGACCGGGCCCGTGCGGCCTCGGACGCCCTGGACGACGACGGGTACGGCAACGGGGTCCGCGCCGCGATCGACCGCCTGGAGGTACGGCTCCGCTCGCGGTGACGACGGGCGTTGCGGGGCGCGCCCGTACCGGTTCGGTGCTCTTCGCGCCGGGGAGCGTGTGTGCGCCCGCCCCGTCAGGTTCCCGTTTCAGCGCGCGTACGCGTCCTCGCAGACCTTCGACTGCACGCTCTCGGGGTGCCAGCCCCCGTACTGCGCGCCGAGCCGGCACACATCGGCCCGTGAGCGGGGCAGCTCGGGCACCTTTGGCGGCCGGGGCGCCTTGGTCCGTCTCTGTTCCCGTGGCGCGGACGACTCGCGCTGTGTACTGCCCGCGCCCTGCCGTACGCCGGTCCCGTTCCGCTCCCCCGACTCCCGGGGCTTCCCCGGCTTCGCCCGCGGAGACGGCGGCGGGGGAGCGGGGAGCGCGGCCTCCAGGGCCTCGCGGGCCGGGCCCTCGACGATCTGCGGAGCGACCTCCACGCGGGGGGCGGGGCTGCTCGTCTCCGGGGCCGGTGGAGGCGCGGCGGGCGGCGGACCGACCGAGACGCAGCCGGTGAGCGCGGCGACCGCCGCCCCGACCAGGAAGCTCGCTGTGGTTCTCGTTGCATGCACCGCGCCACTCTGCTGGCCGGACGGTGATCTTCGCGCCCCTACCGGCGGGGAATGCCCCGCACGGGTGACCTCGGCGATGTGGACGACCGGACCCCGCCGCTCCCGCCGTTCCCGCGTTCCAGGGCCTTCAGCGGCCGAGCATGCCCCGCAGCAACTCCTCGAATCCGGTCCGCAGTTCGTCCCGGCCGGGCACGGTGGAGTGGAAGGAGCCGGCGGCGCAGGAGAACATCAGCCCCTCGCACCAGGCGATCAGTGAGAGGGCATGCCGTTCGGGGGCCGGGGAGCCCGCCCCGGCCATCATCGCGATCAGCGGCCCGTGGAAGGCCGCCGACCCCGCCGCGTCGAAGAAGGAGCGCAGCTCGGGGCGGCGGGTGGCCTCCAGGGCGAGTTCGTAGCGCGAGACGAGCAGCGACCGGTGGTCGGTGAGATATCGATGCAGCGCCAGTGCCAGCGCGTCCACGAGCGCGTCGAGCCCGCGCCCGGGGTCCGGCATCTCGTGCGGGGCGAGCACGCGCGCCTCCAGTTCGACCTGCCGCCGTACCGCGGTCTCCAGGAGCGCCTGGCGGGTGCGGGCGTGGTTGGAGGTCGACCCCTGGGGGAGCCCGGCCCGCTCGTCGACGGCTCGATGGGTCAGCCCGCGCATCCCCCGTTCCACGAGCAGTTCGAGTGCGGCGTCGCCGACGCGTGTGGTGCGGGAGGGGGCGGAGGCGGGGGTGGGGGCCGTCATGGGCACAACCTACTACCGGTGCGACTACGGCTGTAGTACCTTCGAGGGGCGTCACTACACCTGTAGTTTCCCAGGAGGAGTCATGGATCAGCACCGTGCCGTCGTCGTCGGAGCCGGCATCGGCGGACTCACCGTCGCCGTCGCGCTCCACCAGGCCGGCTGGGACGTCACCGTCCTGGAGCGCGCCGCCGCCCTGACCCCCGTGGGAGCCGGCATAGGGCTCGCCCCCAACTCCCAGCGCGCGCTGGACGTCATCGGCCTCGGCGACCGTGTCCGCGAACTGTCCGCCTGGCAGGGCGACGGCGGCATGCGCGCCCCCGACGGCCGCTGGCTCGCCCGAACCAGCGCCAAGGCCGCCGCCGAGCGCTTCGGCGGCCCGCTCGTCCTGCTGCACCGTGCCACCCTCGTCGAGATCCTCACCTCCGCCCTCCCCGAAGGGGTCGTACGGACCGGAGCCGCCGCGTCCCTCGTCGATCCCGGCGACGACGGACGGCCCGCCCTCGTCAGGACCGCCGACGTGGACGGGGACGGAGGCCGGGAGATCGAGGCCGATCTCGTCGTCGGCGCCGACGGCATCCGCTCCACGCTCCGCCGCTCCCTCTTCCCCGCCCACCCCGGCCCCGCCTACTCCGGCTTCACCACGTGGCGCGTGGTCGTCCCCGCCCCCGACCGGCCCTTCGCCCCGCACGAGACCTGGGGCGGCGGCCGCCTCTGGGGCACCCAGCCACTCAAGGACGGCCGGATCTACGCCTACGCGATGGCCGCCGCCCCGGAGGGCGCCCACGCCCCCGACGACGAGAGGGCCGAACTTCTCCGCCTCTTCGGCGACTGGCACCAGCCGGTCCCCGAGATCCTCGCCGCCGTCGAACCGGCCGACGTGCTGCGGAACGACGTGCACCACCTGATCGACCCCCTGCCCGCCTTCCACCAGGGCCGTGTCGCCCTGCTCGGCGACGCCGCCCACGCCATGCAGCCCACCCTCGGCCAGGGCGGCAACCAGGCCATCGAGGACGCGATCGTCCTCGCCCACCACATCGCCCGGGGAGTTCCGCCGAGCCGCGCCCTCACCGCGTACACCGCCGACCGGCTGCCGCGCACCACCGCGATCGTCCGCAAGGCCGCCCGCACCGGCCGGCTCACCCTGATGAGCGCCCCACCCGCCGTCGCCCTGCGCAACGCGCTCATCGCCGCCGTCTCACGGTTCGGCCCCGGACTCGTGCTGCGCGGCTTCGACGGCATCGCCGACTGGCGGCCCCCGCTCGCCGACGAGCGGGCCCGCGTAAGCTGACCAGCGCGAACGGCGGGCCGTAGGCCGCCGGAGAGAGCACACCAACAAGCGCTAGGGAGACCCCGTGAAGGTCGGCTGCATCGGACTCGGCGACATCGCTCAGAAGGCATATCTCCCCGTCCTCGCCGCCCTCCCCGGGGTCGAACTCCACCTCCAGACACGGACGAAGACCACCCTGGACCGGGTCGCCGAGATCCACCGCGTGCCCGGGAACCAGCGCCACGGCGACCTCGACTCGCTGCTCGCCGCCGGGCTGGACGCGGCGTTCGTGCACGCGCCGACGGACGCGCACCCCGAGATCACCGCCCGGCTCCTCCAGGCCGGCGTACCGACGTACGTCGACAAGCCGCTGGCGTACGAGTACGCCGACTCCGAACGGCTCGTGGAGCTCGCCGAGGCGCGCCGGGTGAGCCTGGCCGTCGGGTTCAACCGCAGGCTCGCCCCCGGCTACGCGCAGTGCCTGGACCACCCGCGCGAGCTGATCCTCATGCAGAAGAACCGCGTCGGCATGCCCGAGGACCCGCGCACCCTCGTCCTCGACGACTTCATCCACGTCGTCGACACCCTGCGCTTCCTCCTGCCGGGAGACGTCGAGCACACCGACGTACGCGCCCGGATCAAGGACGGGCTCATGCACCACGTCGTGCTCCAGCTCTCCGGGGACGGCTTCACCGCCATCGGCATGATGAACCGGATGAACGGCTCCACCGAGGAGATCCTGGAGGTCTCGGGCCAGGACACCAAGCGCCAGATCCTCAACCTCGCGGACATCGTCGACCACAAGGGGCAGCCGACGACCCGCCGGCGCGGCGACTGGGTGCCGGTGGCCCGTCAGCGCGGCATCGAGCAGGCCGTCCTGGCGTTCCTCGACGCGGTACGGGACGGGACGACGCTCAGCGCTCGCGACGCCCTCGCCACCCACGAGCTGTGCGAGCGCGTGGTGCGCGAAGCTCTGACGCAGGCCTCCTGAGGGCCCCCATGCCCTCGGCGGCGCAGAGCGCGGCCAGAACGCTGAGGGCGCCGTACAACACCCAGTCGCCGTACCGGACGTACCCCGTCGTCCCCCGCGCCAGCGGTACGTCGTAGACGGCGGCCGCGCTCCGGTCGGTGCCCAGGGGCCTGCCGACCCGGCTGCCGTCCGGCGCGTACACGGCGCTGACACCGGTCAGCGTCGCGTGCACCACGGCCCGCCCGGACTCCGCCGCGCGCAGCGCCCCCAGCGAGGCGTGCTGCGCGGGCGCCCAGCTGTCCTGGAAGGTCGACGTCGCCGACTGGGCGACGAGCACGTCGGCGCCGTCGCGGGTCAGCCGGCGGCTCATGTCGGGGAACGCCGACTCGAAGCAGACCAGCGGGCCGATCCGCAGCGGCGGCCGGCCGTCCTCGGCCGGCAGGGTCATCACCACCGGCTCCGTCCCGCGCCGCCGGTCCTCGCCCGCCGCCTTGCCGACCGAGGTCACCCAGCCGAGCACCGGTCGCGCCGGGATGTACTCGCCGAACGGCACGAGCCGCATCTTGTCGTACCGGTCGCCCGTCGGCCCCTGCGGCCCTATCAGAACACTGCTCTTGAAGATGCCCGGCCGGTCGGCGCGGCGGGCGTCCACATTGACGAGGATCGGCGCGTCCACGGCACGCGACAGGGCGGACAGCCGGGCCGCGAGATCGGTGCGCGCGGTCAGGTCGGCGCCGACGCTGCTCTCGCCCCAGACGACCAGATCGAGATCCTGGCCGGCGAGCTCCCTGGTGAGCTCCTCACCCCGGGCGAACCGTTCCTCGGCGCCGGCCGGCCCGTCGTACATCCCCGGCTGGACGACGGCGATCCGCGCCGTGCCCTGCTCGCGCGGTGGTGTGACGCCCCACCAGACCACGCCCACGGTGAGGGCGCACACCACAAGGGCTACCAGGCCCGTGAGGCGCACGGCAGCCGTCGACACCACGAGCAGGGCCACAGCGGTGTTGACCGCCACCACGAGCAGCGAGACCAGCCAGACGCCGCCGACGGAGGCGAGGCGCAGCGCCGGTTCGACCTGCCACTGACTGGCGCCGAGGAGCCCCCAGGGCCCGCCCAAGCCCTCCCAGGACCGGGCGAGTTCGATGAGCAGCCAGCCGGAGGGGACGACGAGGATCGCGGCGGCGGCACGCAGGCCGGAAGGACCGTCTCCGAGCATCGCGCGCACAAGCCATCCCCACGGCAGCCACAGCAGACCGAGCAGCGCGGCGATGACGAGGATGAAGACGTGCAGACTCGGCATCAGCCACTGGTGCACGGCGAGCACGAACCCGACGCCGCCCAGCCAGCCCTCGAGGGCCGCCCGGCGCGCGGTGGACGCGGTGCGGAGCAGCAGCAGCCAGGGGACGAGCGCGACATAGGCGAGCCACCACAGCCCCGCCTCCGGGAACGCCAGCGCCGGCAGGGCACCGGCGACGACCGCGAGCACGGCGCGGGCGGCGCCATGCGACGTCACGGGCACCGGGAGCGGACCGGTGCGGGTGCGTGCGCCGCTGCCGGGCGCGGCCGCGCTGTCGCGACGGCCGAACGGATTCCGCATGCGGCGTCGCCTCCAGGTGTCGCCTCCAGTGTGCGCCGTACGACCGCCGCGGCCCCACGGGCGCCACGACCGGACGACCCCTACGGCCGTACGACGGTCAGGCCGTACGGCGCCCTACGAGCGCGTGCCAACCGCCTACGGCCGTCAGAGGCGGCGCCACCTCTCCTCGACGACCACGGAGCGCAGCCGCCAGCCGCCGTCCGTCCGGGCCAGCGTGAACGTGTACCGGCCGCCGCAGACGAAGTCCTCGCCCGACTCGAAGCGCATCGGGTTCACGTAGTCGGCGCGGACGTCCGCGCTGTCGCCCGGGTAGCCGCCGAGGTCCTGGATCCGTACCCGGCGGTTCACGATGAGGTGCTGGCGCACCGGGAAGAGCCGCATCGTCTCCGCGAGCCAGTCGGCGACCTCTGTCGCGGGGCCCTCGACCCCGCCGGAGCCGCGGTAGTCGGCCCGGCCGTCGCGGGTGAACAGCGCCCGGTAGCCCGCCCAGTCGGAGTCGTCCACGGCCACCGCGTACCCGGTGACGAGGTCGTCGATGGCCATCCGGTCCATCACGGTCGCGAGGTCCACGCGCTGCGTCATCGCTTCAGTGTCGGGCAGCGGAGGCGGGGCGCCAAGAGCCGTGCGTCGGAGGTGTGGTCGGATACCGGTCATACTTCTCGGCATGCGTATCGACTTCGATCCCGACCGCAGTGACCGGAACAGTTTCTACCGGCTGCTCACCGCCACCGTCGTGCCCCGGCCCATCGCCTGGATCTCCACGACGTCGGCCGACGGGACCGACAACCTCGCACCGCACTCCTTCTTCACGATCTCCTCGGTCACGCCCCCGGTGGTGCAGTTCACCTCGGTGGGCCGGAAGGACTCGCTGCGGAACATCGAGGACACGGGCGCGTTCGTCGTGAACCTGTCCCCGGAGCCGCTCTTCGAGCAGATCAACGCCACGGCGACGGACTTCCCGCGCGGCGTGAGCGAGTTCGACGCCTGCGGGGTGGAGCGCGAGCCGAGCCTGCGGATCAAGCCGCCCCGGGTGGCGTCCTCACCGGTCGCGCTGGAGTGCGAGCTGCACAGCACACTGCGGATCGGGGACTCGACCGTCGTCTTCGGGCGGGTGGTGCACGCGGCGGTGGACGAGTCCGTGATGGTGGACGGCCACCCCGACATCACGCTGATGCGCCCGCTGACCCGGCTCGGCCGGAACGAGTGGGGGACCCTGGGCGGCATCCGTGAGATCGCCCGGGTCCCGTACGACCCCGAGGTCTGACGCGTCACGCGGCTCAGGCGGCCTCCCAGCGGTGCGGGCGGCCGCCGCGCCACTCCACCAGGTGCGGATCGTCGAGGATCATGTCGGCGTCCTCGAGCCCCGCTCGGCGCAGGAACTCGACGAGGTCGGTGTCGTTGTGCGCCAGGCCCACGATCTGGCCGCGGACGGTGACGCGCCGCCCGCCGTCGGGGGACGGGCGGTGCACGACGATGGGGGGTTGCCAGGCCATGGTTCCAGGGTGCGACGCGCCCCCGAAGATCGCCCGGCGGAGACCCGGTCCCGGCGGAGTCGACCTTGCCCCGGCCGGCGGCGCCGGCCCGAGCCCACCGGCGCCGGCCGGGTCAGCTGCCGGACTCGCCCGCGTGCGGGCTCAGCGTGTCCGTGCCGACCAGGATGAAGAGCAGGATGCCCAGGGCGATCCGGTAGATCACGAACGGCATGAAGCTCTTGGTCGTGATGAACTTCATGAACCAGGCGATGACGGCGTAACCGACGGCGAACGCGATGATCGTCGCGAAGATCGTCGGGCCCCAGGACACATGGCCGCCCTCGGTGGCGTCCTTCAGCTCGAAGACACCCGAGGCCAGCACGGCGGGGATGGCGAGCAGGAACGAGTAGCGGGCCGCCGCCTCGCGGGTGTAGCCCATCAGCAGACCGCCGGAGATCGTCGCGCCCGAGCGGGAGACGCCGGGGATCAGGGCCATCGCCTGGCAGATGCCGTAGATCAGGCCGTCCCGTACACCGAGGTCCTTGAGCGTCTTGCGCTCGCGGGCCGCGCGGTGCCGGCCGCCGGCCTCGTCGCGGGCGGCGAGCCGGTCCGCGACGCCGAGGACGATGCCCATCACGATGAGCGTCGTGGCGATCAGCCGCAGATCGCGGAACGGGCCCTCGATGTGGTCCTTCAGCGTCACACCGAGCACGCCGATCGGGATCGAGCCGACGATGACGAGCCAGCCCATCTGCGCGTCGTGGTCGCCGCGCATCGACTTGTCGCGGAGCGAGCGGAACCACGCCGAGACGATCCGGGCGATGTCCTTGCGGAAGTAGATCAGGACCGCGGTCTCCGTGCCGATCTGCGTGATCGCGGTGAAGGCCGCTCCCGGGTCCTCCCAGCCGGCGAACGCGGCGGTGAGGCGGAGGTGCGCGCTGGAGGAGATGGGAAGGAACTCCGTCAGCCCCTGGACGAGTCCGAGGATGAATGATTCGAACCAACTCATGGGGCTAGGGCCGTCCCGAATGTGCTCGTGCGGTCAGAAGAGGCGGTCGGATCGGAGATCGACCGCCGGTCGTTGCGCAGCGTACCGTCCCTGGGTGAAGCCCTTGATCTCAGGTCTCCACAGGGCCCTTGGTCGTCCAGCCGGGTGACCGCACGTGGTGGGTCAGGCTGGCGGGGTCGGCCTCGCCACCGCAGCAGGCGCAGACGACGCGCGGGCTGAGCACCTCGCCGCAGCTGTGCTCCAGGAGCACCGGGCGGTCCTCACCGTTCAGATGGCGATCGCCCCAGGCCATCAGCGTCAGCAGGACGGGCTGCAGCTCCTTCCCGGCGAGGGTGGCGCGGTACTCGAAGCGCGCCGGGCGCTCGCTGTACGGCACCTTCTCCAGGATCCCCGCCTCCACGAGCCGCTTGAGGCGCGCGGTGAGGATGTCGCGGGGCGCGCCCGTGTTCCGCGCGATGCGGTCGAAGCGGTGGACGCCGAGCGAGATCTCACGCATCACCAGCAGCGCGTACTTCTCACCGACGAGGGCGAGGGTGTCGGCGATCGAACAGGGGCGGGGAGCGGCCTTCATGCGCCCAGCCTAAGGGAGCGGGCATCGGTTGGTTTGAAAATCAAACCGACTGGGCTATGTTACTGGCAGGTGTAGGTCCAGTTTTCCAACTCACCAGGTGAGCGAGGAGCCGTCATCATGCGCGACGCCGTCATCGTCGAAGCCGTCCGTACGCCCATAGGCAGGGGGAAGGCCAACGGCGCCCTCTCCGAGGTCCACCCCGTCGCCCTGCTCTCCCACACCCTCAAGGCGCTGATCGACCGCAGCGGCATCGACCCCGCGCTCGTCGACGACGTCATCGGCGGAACGGTGGACCAGGTCGGCGAACAGGCCATGAACACCACCCGGTACGCCTGGCTCGGCGCCGGCTTCCCCGAGTCCGTGCCCGCCACCACCGTCGACCGCCAGTGCGGCTCATCCCAGCAAGCGGTGCACTTCGCGGCCCAGGGCGTGCTCTCGGGGGCGTACGACATCGCCGTCGCCTGCGGGGTCGAGTCGATGAGCCGGGTTCCGATGTGGTCGAACGTGCCGCCCGGGGCCGACCCCTTCGGACCGGGCGTCGCCGCGCGCTACCCCGAGGGCCTCGTGCCGCAGGGCATCAGCGCGGAGCTGATCGCCGCGAAGTGGTCCCTCGGGCGCGAGGCGATGGACGAGTTCGCCGCCGCCTCGCACGCCAAGGCCGCGCGGAGCTGGGAGGCCGGGCTCTTCGACGCGGAGGTCGTCCCGTACGGAGAGGTCCGACGGGACGAGTCGGTGCGGCCCGCGACGACGACCGAGATCCTCGCGGGGCTCCGGCCCGCCTTCGAGGACCCCGGATTCGCCGAGCGCTTCCCGCAGATCGACTGGTCGGTGACGGCCGGCAACAGCAGCCCCACCAACGACGGAGCCTCCGCCGTGCTCGTCATGGCCGCCGAGACCGCCGAGCGGCTCGGGCTGCGCCCGCTCGCCCGGCTGCACGGCTTCGCGGTGACCGGTTCCGATCCGCTGCTCATGCTCACCGGCGTCATCCCCGCCACGGAGAAGGTGCTGCGTCGGGCCGGGCTCGGCCTGGAGGAGATCGACCTCTTCGAGATCAACGAGGCGTTCGCCAGCGTCGTGCTCGCCTGGCAGCAGGAGACCGGAGCGGACCCGGCCAGGGTCAACGTCCACGGCGGCGCCATCGCGCTCGGCCACCCGCTCGGCGCGAGCGGCACCCGGCTGACGACCACCCTGGTCCACGCCCTGCGCGCACGGGGAGCGCGCTACGGCCTCCAGGCGATGTGCGAGGCGGGCGGCCTGGCGAACGCGATGATCGTCGAGGCCCTCTGAGGCAGGGCGTCTCCGAGGATCGGCGGACCTTCCGGCTCGGCGGACGTCAGCGGACCTTGAGGGCCGGCGGACCCGGCGTCAGTGGACCTCCCGGGCAGCCGCCGACTCCAGCCGGCGCTCAGGTGCGGGCCCGGAGGGCGCGGCGGGGGACGGGGAGGCGACCGCCGTCGCCTTGGCCCCCAGGCCGTGGCGCTTGCGCCAGGCAACGGCCGCCGCGCCCAGGCCGGACACGACGATGAAGCCCATCGACACGAGGAACGCGGGCGACGTCGGTGACCCCGCCTGGCTGCCCGCCACCACGTACGCCGCGGTGTTCGGGATCGATCCGAGCCCGGTGGCCAGCAGGAACGGCGCGTACCCCATCCGGGAGACCGCCGCGCAGTAGTTGGCCGCTGCGAACGGCACCCCGGGGAAGAGCCGGATCGCCAGCATCGAGCGGAAGCCGTGCCGGCTCAACTGGCCGTCCGCGGCCGTCAGCCAGCGGCCCCGCAGCAGCTGCCGCAGCGCGTCCTGCCCCAGCAACCGCCCCAGCGTGAACGAGATGCCCGCCCCGAGGACCGTTCCCGCCAGCGCGGCCGCCAGCCCCGCCTGCATACCGAACAGCGCGCCCGCCGCAAGGTTCAGGATCGGTCGCGGTACGAAGGCGGCGGTGCACACGCCGTACGCCAGAGCGAACAGCACCACCGCGCCCGCGCCGCTCGCCTGCGGCGGCCAGCCGGCCGCGAGCAGCCGCTGTGGCTCGTACAGGACCACGGTCGTCGCCGCGCCGACGAGGAGCGCGGCGAGCAGGGACAGCCGCGACCAGGGCGAGAGCAGAGCCCGGGAGCAGCGCAGAGCGAGGGAGCCCGGCGGTCGGGTGACGGGGGCGAGCATCCGGGGAGAGTAACCGAACCACCCATGTGATCGCCGTAATGTCCGTCATCCGCCGTACTGTGAGCCGTATGACGTCCGAGCCGCCCGCCGTCCCCGCCAGTGCCCTCGCCGACACCGTGCTCGGGCGTCTCACCGAGGTCTATCCCGCTGCCGGTGACCCGTTCCGGGCCCAGGAGATGGTGGCGTACATGAAGGGCGTCGCCCCCTTCCTCGGCATCCGCACCCCCGAGCGGCGCGCCCTCTCCCGCACCGTCCTGGAAGGCACCCCGCGCCCCGACGAGGCGGACTGCGCGGCCGTCGCGCTGCGCTGCTTCGCCCTCCCGGAGCGCGAGTACCACTACTTCGGCGTCGACTACCTGCGCCGCCACGTCACGCGCTGCTCCTCCGGCTTCCTGCCCGTCGCCCGGCACCTCGTCACCACCGAATCCTGGTGGGACACCGTCGACCACCTCGCCGCCCACGTCGTCGGCGGGCTCGTCGCCGCCGACCCGCGGCTCGCCGCGCGGATGGACGAGTGGATCGAGGACGACGACCTCTGGGTCGCGCGGACCGCGCTGCTCCACCAACTCCGGTTCAAGGGCGCCACCGACACCGAGCGGCTGTTCGCCTACTGCCTGCGCCGGGCCTCCGACACGGACTTCTTCCTCCGCAAGGCGATCGGCTGGGCCCTGCGCGAGTACGCCAAGACCGGCCCCGACGAGGTGCGCGCGTTCGTCGACGGAAACCGGGAGAGGTTCGCCCCGCTCTCCGTGCGCGAGGCGCTCAAGCACCTCTGAACTCCCCCTCGGCGGAAAATCGTTCGACGTCCGACGCCCGTCCCGGGATGATCGTGGGCATGTTCCGGTACGCCTTCCTCGCAGCACGGACCGCAGTCGCGGCCGCGCCGAAGGCTGCCGATCTCCTCGTTCCCGGCACGGCAGCCGCATTCGACGGCGCCCGAAGCTGACCCTCCCCGGATCGTCCGGCGGACCCCCCAGGGGGAGGGTCGGTCAGGCCACGGGGTCCCCTCACACGCTTCGAGCTCAAGGAACGAGCGAAACATGTCCAAGACGGCGTACGTGCGCACCAAGCCGCACCTGAACATCGGCACCATGGGCCACGTCGACCATGGCAAGACCACTCTGACCGCCGCCATCACCAAGGTCCTCAGCGAGCGCGGGACCGGCACGTTCGTGCCCTTCGACCGGATCGACCGCGCGCCCGAGGAGGCGCAGCGCGGCATCACCATCAACATCGCGCACGTCGAGTACGAGACCGACACCCGCCACTACGCCCATGTCGACATGCCCGGTCACGCCGACTACGTCAAGAACATGGTCACGGGCGCCGCCCAGCTCGACGGGGCGATCCTCGTCGTCTCCGCGCTCGACGGCATCATGCCGCAGACGGCGGAGCACGTCCTCCTCGCCCGCCAGGTCGGCGTCGACCACATCGTCGTCGCGCTCAACAAGGCCGACGCGGGGGACGACGAGCTGACCGACCTGGTCGAGCTGGAGGTGCGGGAGCTGCTGTCCGCGCACGGCTACGGCGGCGACGCCGTCCCCGTCGTCCGGGTCTCCGGGCTCAAGGCGCTGGAGGGCGACCCACGTTGGACCGCCTCGATCGAGGCGCTCCTGGACGCCGTGGACACGTACGTGCCGATGCCGGTGCGCTATGTGGACGCCCCCTTCCTGTTGTCCGTCGAGAACGTGCTCACCATCACGGGCCGCGGCACCGTCGTCACCGGCGCGGTCGAGCGTGGGACGGTGCGGGTCGGCGACCGCGTGGAGGTGCTCGGCGCGGAGACGGAGACGGTCGTCACCGGCGTGGAGACCTTCGGCAAGCCCATGGAGTCCGCCGAGGCCGGTGACAACGTGGCCCTGCTGCTGCGCGGTGTCGCACGCGACACGGTCCGCCGCGGGCACGTGGTGGCGGCGCCCGGCAGTGTGGTGCCGCGCCGGCGGTTCACCGCGCAGGTCTACGTCCTGTCGGCGAAGGAGGGTGGTCGTACCACCCCCGTCTCGACCGGCTACCGCCCGCAGTTCTACATCCGGACCGCGGACGTCGTCGGCGACGTCGACCTGGGTGAGCAGGCCGTCGCGCGGCCGGGCGACACGGTCACCATGATCGTCGAGCTCGGACGTGACGTACCGCTGGAGCCCGGCCTCGGTTTCGCGATCCGCGAGGGCGGCCGCACGGTCGGCGCGGGCACGGTCACGACGGTGGACTGACCGCACGCGTACGGGCGGGGCCCCGCATTCCGTACCCACGGAGTGCGGGGCCCCGCCTTGCGGGACGGACGGGACCACCGGCGCCCTGGGGCGGAGGGCTCGCGTCGCGGCGCCCCGTGCCGGTCGGGCTCGGGCCGCCCGCCCGCGCGGAGGCGGCCCGTGGTCTGTGGGCACAATGAGAGCGTGAACGAGCAGATACCCGTCATCCGGGACGTCGACGGCGGCACCGCCCGGCTCATGCCCGACGTCGACCGCGAGCGGGCCTGGCTGCTCACGGTCGAGGGCGCTCCGCAGTCGTACGTCGACCTGGACGATCCGGCGTACCTGGAATTCGAGTACGCGCGCCGGCTGGCCCACGTCCTCGACAGCGCCGCGGACGAGGGCGAGCCGCTCGCCGTCCTGCACCTCGGCGGCGGTGCGCTCACCCTGCCCCGGTACGTCGCGTCCACCCGCCCAGGCTCCCGCCAGGACGTGGTCGAGGCCGACCGGGGCCTGCTCGACCTGGTCACCGAGCACCTGCCGCTGCCGGACGGCTCCGGTGTCGCCGTGCACGGCGCCGACGCCCGGGCCTGGCTGGAGGGCGCGCCCGCCGCGTCGGCGGACGTGCTCGTCGCCGACGTCTTCGGAGGCTCGCGCGTCCCCGCGCACCTGACCTCCGTGGAGTACGCCCGCGAGGCCCGGCGGGTGCTGCGGCCGGGCGGGATCTACGCGGCCAACCTGGCCGACGGGGCGCCGTTCGCCTTCCTCCGCTCCCAACTGGCCACCTTCGCGGCCGTCTTCCCCGAACTGGCGCTGATCGCCGAGCCCGCGGTGCTGCGCGGCCGCCGTTTCGGCAACGCCGTCCTCGTCGCCTCCGACCGCGAGATCGACACGGTGCGCCTGGCCCGGCGGGCGGCGGCGGACGCGTTCCCCGCGCGGGTGGAGTACGGCGACACCCTGACGCGCTTCACCGGCGACGCCCGGCCGGTGAGCGACCCGGACGCCGTGCCCTCTCCCGTACCGCCGGGCGGGGCGTTCAGCGTGGGGTGACGGCGGCCGGGGCGGTGGCCGTGCCGGTGCCGGGTCAGCGGGCCGTGTCCGCGCACCCACTCGCGGGCGCAGGCGCGGGCGTGGGCGTGGGCGAGGGCTCCGGCGCGGGCGTGGGCGAGGGCTCCGGCAGAAGGGGAGCGGCGGGACCGGAGGCGATCTGCTTCGTGCGCCGCGTCAGGTTCCTCACGTCCGGGACGAACAGCACCAGCGCCGTCACGACCACGATCAGGACCGCTGAACCCCACAGCGCCTGACTCCGCCCGAAGACGCTCTCCGCCGGGCCCGCCAGAGCGGTGGACAGCGGAAGCATGGCCGTCGACCCGAACCAGTCGTACGCGGCGACCCGGGACAGTTTCTCCTCGGGGATCTCCTGGTGCAGCGTCGTCATCCACGCCACACCGAAAACCTCGATGGCGACCCCGCTGACGAACATGGCCGCCGAGAGCCCGACGACGTCGAGCGGAACCGCGAGCGCCGCCGAGGGCAGGGCGATCGGGAAGACGCCCAGGGTGCCGACGAGCAGCATCCGGCGCGGCTTCCAGCGCATCATCAGCAGCGCGCCGCTGAGCGTCCCGACGCCGAACGCGGCGAGCGCGAGCCCCCACGGCTTGGCGCCGCCCAGCTCGTCCCGGGCGACCAGCGGTCCGTACACCGACTCGGCCGCGCCGACCAGGGCCACGACGATGGAGAACTGGGCCACGATCGACCACAGCCACGGCCGCCCGACGAACTCCTGCCAGCCCTCCCGCAGATCGGCGAGAAGTCCCCCGCCCGCCTCGCGTTCGCGGATGTGGCTGACGTCGAGGAAGGCGCGCAGCGCACCGGCGGCGGCGAACGCGGCCGCGTCGATGGCGAGGACCCAGCCGGGGCCGACGGCGGCGATCATCGCGCCGCCGAGAGCGGCCCCGCCGATGCCGGCGCCGTGCATCGCCATCCGGAAGAGCGCGAAGGCGCGGCTGACCTGCTCGCCGCTGACGCTGGACATCAGCATGCCCTCGGCCGCCGGGCTGAAGAACGCCTGGCCCGTTCCGCACAGCGCGGTCAGCAGCATCATCTGCCACAGCTGCGGCTCGCCGGCGAGGACGAGGACGGCGAAGGCACCCTGCGAGACGCAGTTCAGGGCGTTGGCGGCCACCATCACGCGGTGCCGGGGTATGCGGTCGGCGACGGCGCCGCCGATGAGGAGGAAGAGGACGAGCGGCAGTGTCCTGGCCGCCGCCACGAGACCCACGTCGCCGCCGTCGCCGCCGGTCTGGATCACCGCGAACGCCGCCGCGATCAGGGCGCCGTGGGTGCCCAGGTTGGTGACGATCGCTGCGGCGGTCAGCAGGATGTAGTTGCGGCCGGCCCATTCGGGGCGGCGCGAGCGCGGGGTGCGGGGGGAGGCGGCGGCAGTACTCACTCCGGGACTATCCCCGGCGCCACCGCCTCCTGCCAAACGGATAACCCGTCAGCTCGCCGTCCGGCGCGTCAGGATGCTTCGGGGGCCAGCCGCACCGTGGCGAGGATCTTCTGGATCGTCGCGTCCGCCAGCTCGTCCTTGACGCCGTCGGCCCCGTAGAGCACGAAGGACGAGAAGTCGCCCTTGGCGTTCTTGAAGGAGAACGCGAGGGACTTGCCGTCCGACTCGCAACTGTTCCGCTTCTTGATTCCCGGGGCGGTCGCCGTGGCGACGTGGCCCGTGAGTCCGGACGTGGTGGTGTACGGCACCGCCTTGGTGATCTTGATGGTCCCCTTGGGCATGTGCTGGGCGTAACCGGCCCACACCCAGTTGCCGGCCTCGTTGAACGCCGCCTCGGCGGTGTCCTTGGCGCCCTGGCCGCCCTTGGTCCCGGCGCTGCTCAGACCCCAGTTCTCCTCGGAGCCGTCCTTGTTCGTGTCGAGGGTGCACCACTTGCTCTTGTAGCGCACGGGGGCGGACATGGTGACGACCGGAGTGCCGTCGCCCTTCTTCTCGTCCTCGAAGAACGTGACGGAGCCGGGCTTCAGGAGCTCCCAGTCGGGCGGTACGTCGAACAGCGTGCCGTACTTCGGATTGTGGACGACCTTCCAGCCCGGGATCGTCGGCTGCAGCGCGGCGTCGTCGCGCGGGTTGTCGAGCGAGGGGGAGGTGGACGGCTCACCGGAGCCGCCGGAGGCGGAGGCCGAGGCCGTCGCCTTCGAGTCGCCGCCCGCCTTGGAGTTCTTGTCGTCGTCGTTGCCGAGGACCAGGAACCCGGTGACACCGGCGACGACGACCACGGCGGTCGCGGCGATGATGGCGATCAGGGTCGTCTGCTTCTTCTTGCCGTCACCGGGCCCGCCCTGAGGCGCGCCCGGGACCGCGTACTGCGGGACGGTCGGCTGTTGGTACGGGTTGGGCTGCTGGTAGCCGGGCTGCGCGGGCTGCTGGGGGTGACCCGGCTGCGTGGGCGGCTGGGCCGGCGGCTGCTGCGGGTACCCGGGCTGCTGCTGGTAGCCGGGCTGTTGGTACGGGTTGGGCTGCTGGTACCCCGACTGCTGGTAGGGGTTCTGACTCTGGTCCTGCGGGTTCTGCTCGCCCCCGGGCGGCTGCTGTCCTGGCCACATGGCCAGTAACCATAGAGGTGTGGCCGGAGGCGTGCTACGCCCGCCCCCGTGAGGGTGTGGTGCAGACGGGGATGGCCTTCTCTGCTACCCGTGGGTAACATCGCCGCCATGAGCGCAGACCAGATGTCCGTCGGCGAGATGCTCGCCGCGACCGTTCCCATGGCCAGGACCCTGAACCTCGAGTTCGTGGAGACCACTTCCGAGCGTGCCGTGGTCCGCCTTCCGGACCAGGCCGACTACCACAACCACGTCGGCGGCCCGCACGCCGGGGCCATGTTCACCCTGGCCGAGTCGGCCAGTGGCGCGATCGTCCTGGCCGCCTTCGGCGACCAGCTGAACCGCGCGGTGCCGCTCGCGGTCACCGCCGAGATCGGCTACAAGAAGCTGGCCATGGGCGTCGTCACCGCCACCGCCACGCTCGGCCGTCCGGCCGTCGAGGTCGTCGCCGAACTCGACGCGGGCGAGCGCCCGGAGTTCCCGGTCCACATCGCGATCACCCGCGAGGACGGCGCCGTGACGGGCGAGATGACGGTCGTCTGGACCCTGCGCCCGAACAGCCAGGCAAAGTAGGGGAGTAGCGGACCCGCGGGCCGCGCCCCCGGACCCGCGGGCCGCGCCCCCGGACCCGCGGGCCGCGCCCCCGGACCCGCGGGCCGCCCCCCGGATCCGCGGGTCGCCGCAGGCTCGGGAGCACGAGGCCGGGCAGGGAGGTCGAGCTTCGGGAGGCACGGCCGCACGTGCGGTCGTCGCCCGTGCCCGGCCCCGAGGCCGCCGAACGGAGCGCCGCGCCCAGCACTCCCGCCACGGCCGAGGAGGGCGGAACGCCTCCTCGGCCCGCCGCCACCACCCCTTCGGGGCGTCCCACGGCCGGGGGGATGCCCCGCGCCACCGCAACCGCACCGCGTCCCACTCCCTCGCGCGGTCGTCCGCGCCGCTGCCGTTGCCGCTGCCGCTGCCGCGGTCCGGCCGGCCGAGCCCCGGCGTCCGCGGCCCGCAGGCGGGCCGGGCGTCGTCGTGCGACCAGGTAGGCTGCCCCGGCGTGCGCGACGCGGCGTGCGCTCGACACGGGAGGAATCCGCGTTGCACGTCCAGGAATGGCTGGAGACGATCCCCGCGGGCGCGATCTACGCGCTGGTGGGTGTGGTGATCGGGCTCGAGAGCCTGGGGATCCCGTTGCCCGGCGAGATCGTCCTCGTCAGCTCGGCCCTGCTCGCCTCCCAGCACGGTGACATCAACCCGTACGTCCTCGGCGCCTGCGCCACCGCCGGGGCCATCATCGGCGACTCGATCGGGTACGCGATCGGCCGCAGGGGCGGGCGCCCGCTGCTGGCCTGGCTGGGCGGGAAGTTCCCCAAGCACTTCAGCGAGGCCAACATCGCGCTCGCCGAGCGGTCCTTCGAGAAGTGGGGCATGTGGGCGGTCTTCTTCGGCCGTTTCGTCGCCCTGCTGCGGATCTTCGCCGGACCGCTCGCGGGTGTGCTGAAGATGCCGTACTGGAAGTTCCTGATCGCCAACGTCTTCGGAGGCATCCTCTGGGCGGGTGGCACGACCGCTGTCATCTACTCGGTGGGCATCGTCGCCGAGGCGTGGCTCAAGCGCTTCTCGTGGCTGGGTCTGGTGCTCGCCGTCCTGGTCGGCGTGACCTCGATGCTGGTCCTGAAGAACCGTGCGAAGAAGGCCGCGGCCGAGTCCGGGACCCAGTCCGGGACGAAGACGGAGAGCGAGCCGGCCGCCGAGCCGACGCCCGTGCCGGTGGCGGACTGACCGAGCGGGAGGTCCGCACCTCCACGCCTCCGCACGTACGTACGCGCAAGGGCGCGGTGGCCTCACGGCCGCCGCGCCCTTCGCCGTGGCCCTCAGTCCTGGAAGGCCTCGGCGTGGCCCTTGGCCAGGTGGAGGTACATCTCCGCGTTGAGGCGGATGCCGGCCTGCTCCTCCTCCGTCAGCGGGCGCCGGACCTTGGCCGGGACACCGGCCACCAGCGAGCCCGGCGGGATCTCCATCCCCTGCGGGACGAGCGCCTGCGCGGCGATCAGCGAACCGGCGCCGACGCGGGCCCCGTTGAGGACCGTGGCGCCCATGCCGACCAGGACGTCGTCCTCGATGGTGCAGCCGTGGACGGTCGCGTTGTGGCCGACCGTCACGCGGTCGCCGATCGTGACCGGGAAGCCCGGGTCGACGTGGACGGTGCAGTTGTCCTGGATGTTGGAGTCCTCGCCGACGACGACGGGACCGCAGTCCGCCCGCAGCACCGCGTGGTACCAGACGCTGGCGCGGGCACCGAGCGTGACATCGCCGAGCACGACGGAGGTCGGCGCGGTGAAGGCCGTCGGATCGACCTGCGGCTCCTTGCCGCCCACGGCCTTGATCAACGCCTCTGTCATGGTTCGCTCCTGGTCACTCGTGATTGCGTCACGCCTCCCCGGCACCCTAGCCGCGGCCCATGACGGACATCACAGGGCACCCCGCCGATCAGGCACGACGGCGCCGACTACCGTGTGCGGGTGCCCAGGAACAGAAACACGTTCTCCTCTCTCACCGCCTGGCGGCGCCGCGTTCTCGCCCGCGCCCTGCAGGGCGGGTGGCGCTGGGTGCAGGAGGCCGGTGCCGTCACCGCCGAGAGTCCCGGACGGCTGCGCTTCAAGCGTCTCGGCGCGGGCACCCGGCTGGCGTTCCCGCAGGGGACGGTCTTCGGCGAGCCGTGGATCGAGATCGGCGAGTGCTGCATCGTCGCCGAGCAGGTCACGCTGACGGCCGGCATGCTGCCGGGGCTCGACCTCGGTCCGGACACGGTCCTGACCCTGGGCAACGGCGTCGTCCTGGGCCGCGGCAGCCATGTCATCGCCGACGCCCGGGTGACGATCGGCTCGGACACGTACTGCGGGCCGTACGTCTACATCACCTCGACCAACCACAGTTACGACGATCCGGACGAGCCCGTCGGCAGGCAGTGGCCGCGCTCCGAGCCGGTCGAGATCGGTCCCGGCTGCTGGCTGGGCACGGGCGCCGTGATCCTGCCCGGCGCCCGGCTCGGCCGGAACGTGGTGGTCGCGGCGGGCGCGGTCGTACGGGGAGAGGTGCCGGACCACTCGGTGGTGGCCGGGGCGCCGGCGAAGGTGGTGCGCAGCTGGGACCCGGAGCGGGGCTGGCAGCCGCCGCTGCGCACGCCGGCCCCGGTGCCGGTCCCGGACGGAGTGACGCACGAGCAGCTCGCCGCCCTCGCCGACTGGGACCTCGCGGAGGGCTGACCGCAGCGAGGGCCACAGCCGGACCACGGCACGGACCGCAGCCGGACCACGGCACGGACGACAGCCGGACCACAGCCGGACCACGGCGCGGACCTCAGCCGGACCACGGCGCGGGCGCCACGGTCCGGTCCCCGGCGCGGGCAGCCCGCGAGGGTCGGGACCGGGCGCCGAAGGGACATCCGGCGACGTCCGGGGCGCCCGCCGGCCGCCCCGGACGCCCGGCGGAGTGTGCCCTCGTCAGCCCGTCGCGAGCAGGACCGTGCCGACCAGGGCGAGGCCCGCGCCGGCCGCCTGGACCGCGCGGAGCCTCTCCTTCAGCACCCCGCGCGCGGCCAGCGCCGTGACCACCGGGTAGAGGTTCGCCAGCACCGCCGCGACCGTCACAGGCCCGTTCTGTGCCGCGATCGAGTACGTACCGTTGGCGGCGACGTCCGCGAGGCCGACGAAGGCGAGCGCGGGCAGGGCCGCCCGGACGACGCTCAGCCCGCCGCCGCCCTCGGGCAGCGCCCGTCCGCCGCGCTTCACGGAGACGTACAGCGCGCCGCCGCCCACCGCCACGTTCGTCACCCGCTGGACGAACAGCGCGAGGAACAGTCCGGTCAGGGTCGAGGACGCCTCCGCGATGAGGGCCATCACCGAGCCGAACCCGAAGGCCGCGACCAGCGTGAGGAGCACGGCCTGGCGCTGCACGGGAGCGCCGCGCAGCTCGGGCCCGCCGGCCAGGACGATGCCGACGATCGCCACGCCGATCCCGGCGAACTGCAGGATGCCCGGCCGGTCACCGATGAGGAGGCCGACCGAGACCGGGACGACGACCCCCAGCGAGCCGAGCGGGGAGACGACACCCATCGGTCCGAGCGCCAGGGCCTTGTAGAAGGCGAGCATCGCGACCGGGCCGACGAGGCCCGCGGCGACGGCGTACCAGAGGTCGGGACTCACCTCGCGCCAGGCCCCGGTGGCGATCACGATCGCCCCGAGGACGACGACCGCGATCGTCTGCGAGACCACGAGCACCGTGAGCGCCGGCATGCGCCGGGTCAGCAGCCCGCCGCCGAAGTCGGCCAGGCCCCAGAGCAGGGCGGTGGCCAGGGCGAACAGCGCAGTCATGGATCCTCGCAGGGTGGCGGTCTCGCAGTACAGTGCGGTGGACAGCTGAGTACACCGCGGTAGACCACACCGTAGTTCAGTCTGTTGAACTCTGTCATCCAGAATATTGGACGGAATGTGTCGGACCTCGATCAGCTCACGCAGTCCCTCGCGCGGAACCTGAAGCGGTGGCGCAACGAGCGCGGTTTCACGCTGGACGCGCTCGCCGCTCGGGCGGGCGTCAGCCGCGGCATGATCATCCAGATCGAGCAGGCCCGGACGAACCCCAGCGTCGGCACCACCGTGAAGCTCGCGGACGCGCTCGGCGTCTCGATCACCACCCTCCTCGACTACGAGCAGGGCCCCCACGTCCGACTCGTCCCACCCGCCCAGGCCGTGCGCATGTGGTCCACCTCCACCGGCAGCCACACGACCCTCCTCGCCGGCACCGAGGCACGCGGCCCGCTGGAACTCTGGTCCTGGACGCTCATGCCGGGCGACGGCAGCGCCTCCGACCCGCACCCCGACGGCACCACCGAGCTGCTGCACGTCACAGCCGGGGAACTCACCCTCGTCGTGGAGGGGGAGGAGCATCGCATCCCGGCCGGCACCTCCGCCGTCTTCGAGGCCAACGTGCCGCACGCCTACCGCAACGACGGCACCGAGACGGCCGAGATGACGATGGCCGTCTCCATTCCGCCCGCCCGCTGAGACGCCCAAGTCGGGCGAGCGCCGCACTTGTTAGCGTGGCCGGTATGCGCGCACCCATCGGAGACTTCGACAACGCGGTACCGGCCCCCGACTGCCTGGACCAGCTCACGGAACCGGTCGCCGCGGCCGTCCGGGCGTGGCAGGGCAGCGTCCCGGCGGACCAGCTCCTGTACGTCGACACCGACCCCGAGATCGCCGACACGGCCGTCTTCGTCGAGCACCACGGCCAGGACCTCCTCCACCGGTCGGCGAACTGCGTGATCGTCGCCGGAAAGCGGGGCGAGGAGACGACCCTGGCCGCCTGCGTCGTGCGCTCGGCCACCCGGGTCGACGTCAACGGCGCCGTCCGCCGTCACCTGGGTGCCCGCAAGGCGCGGTTCGCGGACATGGCGGTCGCGACCGGCGAGAGCGGCATGGAGTACGGCGGCATCACCCCCATCGGCCTCCCCGCCGACTGGCCCCTGCTCGTGGACGCCGCCGTCGTCGACACCGACTGGGTGCTCGTCGGCAGCGGACGGCGGTGCGGCAAGCTCATCCTGCCGGGCAAGGCCTTCGCCGAGCTGCCCGGCGCCGTCGTCCTGGAGGGTCTCGGCGTCGACGTCGCCGCCGGCTGAGGGGAGGGCGGACGTCAGCCGAGGTCAGCCGAGGTCGGGCCGCGGGTCGAGCAGCGGGATCTCGATGGCGGGGCAGCGGTCCATGACCATGTCGAGCCCCGCCTCACCGGTCCGCGCGTACGCCGCCTCGTCGATCACGCCCAGCTGGAACCAGACCGCCTTGGCGCCCACGGCCACCGCCTCGTCGGCGACCTGCCCCGCGTGCTCGCTGTTGACGAACACGTCCACCACGTCCACCGGGAACGGGATGTCGGCGAGCGAGGCGTATCCCTGCTCGCCGTGGACCGTCTCGGCCTTCGGGTGCACGGGCACGATCCGCTTGCCGTAGCGCTGGAGCACCGCCGCCACACCGTACGCGGCGCGCGATCGGTTCGACGACAGCCCGACGACCGCCCAGGTGTCGCCCGTGGCGGTCAGGATCTTCCGGACCACGTCCGACTCGGTGGTTCCGGTGGTGGGTGTCTCGACGCTCATCTGCTGCCTCCCGTGGCTCGTCGCTGAACACAACGGATCACGGGTACCGGTGATTCCCCGCTGACTACGCCCGCTTGACCTCGACCTCGACGAACGACAGCGGCAGGGAGCCGGCGTTGACGACCTCGTGTTCGGCTCCGGCCTCGCGGGCGTACGACTCACCCGCGCGCAGCTGCGAGGAGGTGACCGTGCCGTCGGCGGCGATCACGTCGGTCCGTCCGTCGGTGACGGGGACGACGACGTAGTCGTACTCGTGGACGTGGCGGCCGGTGCTCTGTCCCGGATCGAAGTCCCAGCGCGTGACGCGGAGCGACTCGTCCTCGTGCTGCACAGTCGCGCGGGCGGTGGTCGTCATGGTCGCTCTCCTCGTCGTCGGACGCCGTCCCGGTGGCACGGACGCATGGGCACGGACTCCCGGTCACGGTCCCGGGGGCAGGCTAACCGTCGGGGGCCCGGCACCGGGCGTCGGTGCCGCCTCCCCGGCCGCATAGGGTGGCGGGATGCAGGAGCAGTACCGCACGCTCGCCCGCGAGGGCGTGCACGAGACCGAGATCAACCGCTCGCGCTTCATCTGCGCGATGGCACCGGTGGCGACCGAGCAGGAGGCGCAGGCCTTCGTCGCACGCATCCGCAAGGAGCACCCGACGGCCTCGCACAACTGCTTCGCGTACGTCGTCGGGGCCGACGCGTCCGTCCAGAAGGCGAGCGACGACGGCGAGCCCGGCGGCACGGCCGGTGTCCCCATGCTCCAGATGCTGATGCGGCGCGAGGTGCGGTACGTCGCCGCCGTCGTCACCCGCTACTACGGCGGCGTGAAGCTCGGCGCGGGCGGTCTGATCCGGGCGTACGGCGGAGTGGTCGGCGAGGCCCTGGACGCGCTCGGCACCCTCACCCGGCAGCGCTTCCGTCTCGCCACCGTCACCGTCGACCACCAGCGCGCGGGCAAGCTGGAGAACGACCTGCGGGCGACGGGCCGCAGCGTGCGCGACGTGCGCTACGGCGAGGCGGTCGCCATCGAGATCGGGCTCCCGGACGCCGACGTGGAGGCCTTCACGGCCTGGCTCGCCGATGTCACGGCCGGCACCGCGCGGGTGGAGCTGGGCGGCGAGGCGTACGGCGATGTCTGACCATCACCCGGACCGGGCGGTCTCGCCGCGCGCGGTCCCGAGCGCCCCCGGATCTCCCGAAGCCCCGGCCACTGTCCGACCCCACCGATACGCTCCTCGATCATGAGATTCCTGCATACGTCGGACTGGCACCTGGGACGGTCGTTCCACCGGGTGAGCCTGCTCGACGCCCAGTCCGCGTTCCTGGACCACCTGGTGGCCACGGTGCGCGCGCGTGACGTGGACGCGGTCCTGGTCGCCGGGGATGTCTACGACCGGGCCGTGCCGCCGCTCACCGCCGTCGAGCTGTTCGACACCGCCCTGCACCGGCTCGCCGAGGCCGGAGTGCCGACCGTCATGATCTCCGGCAACCACGACTCGGCCCGCCGCCTGGGGGTCGGCGCCGGGCTCATCGAGCGGGCCGGCATCCATCTCCGTACGGACCCGGCCGGCGTCGGGACACCCGTCATGCTCGACGACGCCCATGGATCCGTCGCGCTCTACGGCCTGCCGTATCTCGAACCGGCCCTCGTACGCGAGCGGCTCGGCGCCGCCAAGGCCGGGCACGAGTCGGTGCTCGCCGCCGCCATGGACCGCGTCCGCGCCGACCTCGCCACGCGCCCCGCCGGCACCCGGTCCGTCGTCCTCGCGCACGCCTTCGTCGCGGGCGGCGAGCCGAGCGACAGCGAACGGGACATCACGGTCGGCGGAGTCGCCGCCGTCCCCGCCGGAGTCTTCGACGGGGTCGACTACGTCGCCCTGGGGCATCTGCACGGCAGCCAGACCGTCACCCCGCGCGTCCGCTACTCCGGCTCACCCCTCGCGTACTCCTTCTCCGAGGTCGACCACCGCAAGAGCATGTGGCTGGTCGACCTCGGCGCCGACGGGACGATCGAGACGGCCGAGCGCGTCGACTGTCCCGTGCCCCGGCCGCTGGCCCGGATCCGAGGCCGGCTCGACGACCTGCTCGCCGACCCGGGACTCGTACGGCACGAGGAGTCCTGGGTCGAGGCGACCCTCACCGACCCCGAGCGGCCGGCCGAGCCCATGGCCCGGCTCGCCGAGCGCTTCCCGCACACCCTCAACCTGGTCTTCGATCCCGAGCGCACGGAGAGCGATCCGCTCGCCTCGTACGCCCAGCGGCTGCGTGACCGCAGCGACCAGCAGATCGCGGAGGACTTCGTGGCCCATGTGCGGGGCGGCGCCGGTCCGGACGACACCGAGCGGACCGTGCTGTACGGCGCCTTCGACGACGTACGGGTGGACGGTGCGGTGCGGGAGCGCGAGGTGGGCGCCCGGTGAGACTCCACCGCCTGTCCGTGACCGCGTTCGGACCGTTCGGAGCCCCGCAGGAGATCGACTTCGACGCGCTGTCCAGCGCGGGCCTCTTCCTGCTCCACGGCCCCACCGGCGCGGGCAAGACCTCCGTCCTCGACGCCGTCTGCTACGCCCTCTACGGAGCCGTGCCCGGCGCCCGCCAGTCACCCGGCACCTCGCTGCGCAGCGACCACGCCCCCGCCGGCACGTACACCGAAGTCACCCTCGAACTGACCGTGGGCGAGCGGCGGTTGGAGATCACCCGGCGACCGGCCCAGCCACGCCCGAAGAAGCGCGGCGGCGGCTTCACCACCGAGAAGGCCCAGAGCCGGCTGCGCGAGTACGACTCCCGAACCGGCGAGTGGGCCGCGCTCAGCCGCTCCCACCAGGAGATCGGCGAGGAGATCACCCAGCTCGTCGGCATGAGCAGGGAGCAGTTCTGCCAGGTCGTGCTCCTGCCGCAGGGCGACTTCGCGCGCTTCCTGCGGGCGGACGCCGAGGCGCGGGGCAGACTGCTCGGGCGGCTCTTCGACACCCGCCGGTTCGCGGCCGTGGAGGAGCGGCTCGCCGACCTGCGGCGCGCGGCCGAGCAGCAGGTACGGGACGGGGACGAGCGGCTGCTCGCGCTCGCCCACCGGATGGCGCAGGTCACCGGCGGAGCCGTCGTCGACGAGCGGCCCGGGGAGCCGGGACTCGCCCACGCGGTCCTGAGCCTGGCGGCCGTGGCGCGCTCGGAGGCGCGCGAGGCCCGCGACATCGCCGAGTCGGCCGTACGGGCGGCCGAGTCGCGGCAGGCCGCCGCCCGCCGGGCGCTCGACGAGGAACGGGAGCTCGCGGACCGTCAGGCACGGCACGCGGAATCGCGGCGGCGACAGGACGCGCTGGAGGCCGCCAGGCCCGAGCGGGACCGCGCGCAGGCGGTGCTGGACCGGTCCCGAAAGGCCGACCTCGTCGCTCCCGCCCTTGGCCTGCGCGCCGACGCGGAGCGCGAGCACGCGGCCGCGCACACGGCCCGGGAGAACAGCCGGAACCGGCTTCCCGCCGACCTCGCCGACGCCGGCGCGGAGCAGTTGTCCGCCCTGGAACGGCGGCTGCGCCAGGAGCTGGGAGGCCTCGATTCCGCGCGGCGGGCGGAGCGGCGCAGCGCCGAGATCGCCGGGGAGCGTAGGGACCTGGAGAGGCAGGCCCGCGCCGACGAGGAGATCCTCCAGGACGCGGGCGGCTGGCTCAGCGGCTGGGAACCCCGCAGAGCGGAGCTGGCCGCCCGGATCGAGGCCTCGCAGGAGGCCGCCGCGCGCGCCGAGCAGCTCGCCGGCCGCCTCGAACCGGCCCGCCGCCGGCTGTCCGCCGCCCGCCGCCGGGACACGCTCGCCGGGCAGTCCGCCACCGCCGACTCCCGGCTCACGGCGGCCCGCGAGCGCCGGAACGAAGCGCACGAGGCATGGCTCGACATCAAGGCGCGCCGGCTCGAGGGCATCGCCGCCGAGCTGGCCGCGGCCCTCACGCCGGGAGCGCCCTGCCAGGTCTGCGGCTCGGCCGAGCATCCGGCCCCCGCCCGCACGGGCGCCGACCACGTCGACCGCGCCACCGAGGACGCGGCCTACGAAGCGTTCACCCGCGCGGAGGAGGCCCGCACGGCCGCCGAGCGGGACACGGCCGCCACCGCGGAGGCATGGGCGGCGGCCCGCGCGGAGGTGTCGGCGGCGGACGCACCCGAGCCGACGGTCGACGAACTGCTCGGCGAGGTCGACGAGTTGACCCGCCTGCACGCCGAGGCGCACGCCCTCGCCGCGCAGACGCACGGCCTTCGGGAGACGTTCGCGCGGGCGGAGCGGGAGTACGAGAGCCGGGTCCGGGCGCAGCGGGAGGCCGAGCGGCGCGTCGCCGCGCGGACCTCGCAGCGGGAGGCCCTCGACCGGGAGCAGACGGCACTCGACGCCGAAGTGGCCCGAGGGCGCGGCGAGTCCGGGAGCGTCGCCGAACACGCCTCACGGCTCGAACGGAAGATCGCCATCCTGGTCGAGGCCGCCGAGACCGTACGTTCCGCGGAACTCGGCGCCCAGCGCCTGAAGGAGGCCGACGACCGGCTCGCGACCGCCGCCTTCCGTGCCGGGTTCGACACCCCTGCCGATGCCGCCGCCGCGCTCCTGGACGACGGAGAACACCGCGCCCTCCAGCACCGCCTGGACGCCTGGCAGGCCGAGGCGGCCGCCGTCGCCGACCGGCTCGCCGAACCGGAGACGCGGGCCGCCGCCGAACGCCAGGCCGCCGACCCGGCGGCCGCCGAGGCCGCGCACACCGCCGCCGAACGCACCCTGCGGAACGCCGCCTCGGCCCTCGCCGCCGTCCGGGACCGCGAGGCCGAACTCGCCCGGCTCTCCCGGCAGGCCGAGGCCGAGGTCCGACGCCTGGGACCGCTGCGCGAGGAGTACGACCGGGTCGCCCGGCTCGCCGGCCTCACCGCGGGCACCTCCGCCGAGAACGAACGCAAGATGCGCCTGGAGTCGTACGTCCTGGCCGCCCGGCTGGAACAGGTCGCGGCCGCCGCCACCGCCCGGCTCCAGCGCATGTCCTCCGGCCGCTACACCCTCGTGCACTCCGACGCCCGCTCCGGCGGCAGGCGCGCCGGCCTCGGCCTCCATGTCGTCGACGCCTGGACGGGCAACGAGCGGGACACGGCCACGCTCTCCGGCGGCGAGACCTTCTTCGCCTCCCTCGCCCTCGCTCTCGGCCTCGCCGACGTCGTCACCGACGAGGCGGGCGGCGTCCGGCTCGACACCCTCTTCATCGACGAGGGCTTCGGCAGCCTGGACGACCAGACCCTCGACGAGGTGCTCGACGTCCTCGACTCCCTGCGCGAGCGCGACCGCAGCGTCGGCATCGTCAGCCACGTCGGCGACCTCCGCCGCCGCATCCCGGCCCAACTGGAGGTCGTCAAGGAACGGTCGGGGTCGGCGGTGCGGCTCCGCACCGGAGGGGGAGCCGGCGGGTGAGCGTGGTCAGCGGCTGACCGCGCGACGGGGGAGGGGGGAGGAGTAGACGACGCTCGTCGTCACCGAGCCCAGCGTGCCGATCTTCCCGGAGACCTCCTCCAGGTGCTTCATGGACCGCGTGGCGACCTTCATGACGAAGCAGTCGTCGCCGGTCACATGGTGCGCCTCCAGGACCTCGGGCGTGGCCGCGAGGAGGTCGTGGAAGGGCTTGTAGTTGCCGTTCGGGTAGCGCAGACGGACGAAGGCGAGGATCGGGAGCCCCAGGCGTTCCTGGTCGACCACGGCCGTGTAACCGGTGATCACCCCGGCCTCCTCCAGCCTGCGCACGCGCTCGGTCACCGCGGAGGCCGACATGGAGACGGCACGGGCCAGCTCGGTGAAGCTCGCGCGGCCCTGGGCCTGCAGGGCGTCGAGGATGCGCCAGTCGGTGGCGTCCGGGGTGTACTCGGTCATCGCGGTCATGACCGCGATGGTGCAGGGGAATCCTCGGCCGATCAACCGGACCCCGGGGAGTTCTCACGGCTCGGGACGCGGACCGGGCGGGATTTCCCGCCTGGTCCGCTCCTGTACGGGGACCCCTGGCGCCGTGCGCGCAAGGGTGCCCCGGCGCGCGCAGCCCGTCAGAGGCGCGAGATCTCCTCCACCAGGTCGTCCAGGCCCAGCGGGCCCTGGGACAGCGCCGCCATGTGCCACGCCTTCGCGTCGAACGCGTCGCCGTGCGCCGCCTGCGCGTTGGCGCGCCCCAGCAGCCAGGCGCGCTCGCCCAGCTTGTAGCCGATCGCCTGCCCCGGCATCGAGAGGTAGCGGGTCATCTCGCTCTCGACGAAGGCCGGCGGACGGCTGCTGTGCCGCTGGAAGAACTCCTGCGCCAGCTCCGGCGTCCACTCCTCGCCCGGGTGGAACGGAGAGTCCGCCGGGATCCGGAGCCGCAGGTGCATGCCGATGTCCACGATCACCCGGCAGGCGCGCATCATCTGCGCGTCCAGGTAGCCGAGACGCCGCTCGGCGTCGGGGAGGAACCCGAGCTCGTCCATCAGGCGCTCCGCGTAGAGCGCCCAGCCCTCCGCGTTGGCGCTGACGCCGCCGATCGTCGCCTGGTAGCGCGAGAGCTGGTCGGCGACGTGCACCCACTGGGCGATCTGCAGGTGGTGCCCAGGCACACCCTCGTGGTACCAGGTCGACACCAGGTCGTACACCGGGAAGCGGGTCTGGCCGTCGACCGGCAGCCAGGTGCGGCCGGGCCGGGAGAAGTCCTCCGACGGGCCGGTGTAGTACGGGGCGGCGGCGCCGCCGGGCGGGGCGATGCGCGACTCCACCTTCCGTACCCGCTCGGCGAGTTCGAAGTGGGTGCCGTCCAGCGCCTCGATCGCCTCGTCCATCAGGTTCTGCAGCCAGACCCGGACCTCTTCGACGCCCTCGATGTGGGTGCCGTGGACGTCGAGGTGCGCGAGCGCCTCCCACGGACCGGCTCCGGGCAGGATGCGCTCGGCCTCGGTGCGCATCTCGGCGTGGAGCCGGTGGTACTCGGACCAGCCGTACGCGTAGGCCTGGTCGAGGTCCAGGTCGGTGCCGTTGAAGTAGCGCGACCACCGCTGGTACCGCTCGCGGCCCACCGTGTCCGGCGCGCCGGCGACGGCCGGGGCGTACACGTCGCGCATCCAGTCCCGCAGCGCGACGACCGCCTCGGTGGCGCCACGGGACGCCGAAGCCAGCTCCGTACGCAGCTCGGAGGGAAGGGAGTCCGGGGCCGCGGCGGCGAACTCCTCGAACCAGCCACGGCCGTCGCCCTCCCCGCCCGCCCACTCCGTCAGCTGGCCGACGAACGTGGCGGTCGGCCGCGGTCCGCCCAGGAGCTTGCGCTCCAGGCCGAGCTCCAGCGAGGCGCGGTAACCCTCCAGCGCCGTGGGCACCGCGCGCAGCCGCCGCGCCACGGCCTCCCAGTCCTCCTCGGTCACGGTCGCCATCACGGTGAACACCATGCGCACGCTGTGCGCGGGGGACCGCATGTTGCTGACCGCGCACAGGCCCTCGTCGGCTTCGTGCACGGCGAGTTCGGCCGTCAGACGCTCCCGCAGAAGCCGGGCGCAGCGCCGTTCGGCGTCGCTGTCCGCGCCCGGCAGCCGCTCGGCCTCGTCGAGCCGGGCGAGGGTGCCGCGGGCGAGGTCGGCCACGGCTTCCTGGCCGGCAGGCGAGAAGTCGGGAAGGAGGCCGGCGCTCTCTTTGACTCCCAGGTACGTACCGGTGATCGGGTCGAGTTCGATGAGAGCGTCGACGTAGCTGTCGGCGACCTGGCGGGGGAGAGCGCTGCTGGAAGTCTCTGGCATGAGGTTCATCCTGGGGCCTCCACGGTCCTCGCGTCACCCTCAATCGATCTCACTAGGCTGACAAATGAGCGCTCGGAGGGGGTGGTCCGTACCGGTTCCGAAGGGGCGCCCGGCGGAGGGTCGACGCGCGTCACCCGAGCTTGCGCTCGACGGACGGGCCGATCAGTTCGCGCCGGGACGGACACGTTCGGCCGGGAGGGCGGCTTCACGCCCGCGACCGAGTTTGGCCGGATCCCGTCGGCGGAAGTCTCCGGCGGAGCCGCGGTGGGTGCCTCGCCCACCTCGGTGGCGAGCTCGGGGCGGGCGGTCCGGGCGTCGGCCGGCGGAGGCGCAGAACGTACGACTCGGGCCGGGAGCGGTGGAGGAGATCCGGCCACGGGCCATGGGGCGCTTTTCCGACACCCGGATATGCCCCGGGCGTGACGGGCTCGGGCCCCGGGCCCCTGTGGCCGTGGCCGGTCCGTCAGCGCTCGCCGAGCGGGAGACGGCTCCGGGCCGAGGCCGAGGAGAGGCGGGCGGTGATGACCAGGGTGCCCTCCTCGATCTGGTAGTCGAGGGGGAGGTTCAGGGCTCGCATGGCGGCCACCATGCCGGTGTTGGAGGACTGGGTCACGGCGTAGACGCTCTCGCAGCCGGCCTCGACGGCCATCGCGACCAGCCGGCCGAGGAGTTCGGAGCCGATGCCCCGGCGCTGCCAGTCGTCCTCGACCATCAGGGCCACCTCCGTCTCGTCGCCGTCCCAGAGCAGATGCCCGAGGGCGACCAGCCGGCCGGAGGCCGTCTGCACGGCGAGGGTCCGGCCGTAGCGGGGGCTGAGCAGGTGGTCGAGGTAGCGGTCGGCGTCGCCGACGGGGCCGTGGTAGCGCAGGCCGAGGGTCCGTGCGGAGCAGCGGTCGTGCATGGCACGGGCCGCGACCAGGTCCCGCTGGTCCGCGCGGCGGACGGTGATCTCGTTGCCCTCGGGAAGGGTGAGGACGTCCTGGCTGCGCGGGATGCGCGGACCGAGGCGGGCATCCAGTTCGACGAGGGCCCGGGCGCGGGCGAACTCGGTCGGGGTGAACGGCAGATAGGGCCGCTCGATCGTGATCACGCCGCCGTTCGGGTCGCGCAGGCGCATCACCGTGTCCTCCAGGTGTCCCTCGACGGGCGCGGTCTCGCCCGTGGGCCGGCCGGTGAGGGAGACGGCGGGAAGCGAGTGGATGGAGCAGCGGCCGAGGAGCTGGCGCAGGGCGAGCGGGAGTTCGGCGGCGTCGAGCGCGGTCCGGGTGGCGAGTCCGAGCAGTCGGGTCGGGGTGTCCACGAGGTCGTGGGCGTCGGCGCGTTCGATCCAGGTGTGGGTGCCGCCGGCCGCGGCGATCTCCCGGGTCAGTTCGCTCGCCTGGAGGCGCGCGGGGGCGCGCAGCAGGAACTCGTCGACGGTGCCCTCGGCGAGCGGGTGGGTCTGGAGCGTCAGGATGTCCACGCTCTGGTGGGCCAGTGCCGTGCAGAGCGCGGCCAGGCTGCCCGGGGTGTCGCGGACGGTGCTCCGCATGCGCCAGAGCGTCGTCTCGACGGGCCCGGTCTGGTGAGACGTGGTCTCGAGCGACGGGGCGTCGCCCGCCGCGGCGTCGGTGGCCGCTGGCAGCGGGGTGGGCCCGCCGCCGCCGGGATGGCCGTGGGGCGGCGCATGGCTGTGGCGCCGTGCCCACCAGGTGTGGAACGCGGCCGTGGCGATCAGCGCGATCGCCGAGAACACGAGCATGTACGGACCGTCGGCGCCGCGGACGACGGTCTTGGCGATGGTGTCTGCCACCACCACGGCGGTGAAGAGGGCGGCGAGTTCGATGAGGTCCCGCCGCCAGTGGTGGGGACGGCGGGAGCTCTTCGCAGAAGTCACATCGGTCATGACCTCACTGTGACCCAACGTTGTTGCGTGATCACGAACGCTTTGTGACTGACGGGTTAAGCGCCGATCTGGGAGCTTACTGGTCGTTTTCGGCCGCTTGTGTCGTCTCCTGATCGGCCCGCTGGGAGGATGCCGACGCACCCGGGCGGAGCGCCTTCCGGAGCCGCCGCGCCTGGACGACAAGCTGTGACGAAGCGCGCCGGTCCGCCGTCGCGTCCAGCCCCGCCACCTGTCCGGCCGCGCCGCACCGCTCCACGCAGTCCGCCGCCACGGCCAGCAGCTCGCCGAGCCCGCGCGCCGGCTTCCCGGCCGTCAGCAGAGCGGGCAGCAGAGGTGCCAGTACGGACCATGTCGTGCCGTACGCGCCCGTCGCCGCAGCCGTACGGGCCGCGTCCGCCAAGCGGTTGGGCTTGACGGTGCCGTCGGCGACCAGACCGGCCAGCGTCCCGCCCAGCCGGCCGGCGTCCAGATCACCGCGCGCGGCGAGCACGAGCAGCGTGTCCACCGCGTTCAGCCGGTCCTCCGGATGCCGGCAGCCGAGCGCGAACGCCAGGGCGAGATGCGTCGCCTCCCCGACAGGCCCCTCGGCCTCGGCCAGGGCGGTCATGCCCCAGGAGGCGCCGCGCTCGTCCCACTCGACCCCGCCCGCGAGCACGGGCAGCAGCCAGGACGCCAGGGTCTCCCGGTCGTCGGGCACCACGGCCGGCCAGTTCCGGCGCTCCCCGCTCCAGTGGTAGCAGCGCTTCGGGGCCGTGTTGTCGGCGCCGCCCAGCCACCTGAACACGGGCGGGAACTCCTCCCGCACCGCCCGCCGCTCGCGGATCTTCAGGACGATCCGATCGGCCAGCCGCGCGCTGCCTTCCTTCGTGCCCCGTTCCCGGGCGAGGAACCGCAGACCGGGTGCGAGGGAGGCGTCCGCGCGGAGCCAGTCCGCGAGCCGCTCCCCGGCCCGGGTGCCCAACGCCGAGGCGTCGACGGCCGCGGCGGCGGCCGAAGGATCGGCCTTACGGACGCGCAGCAGGGCCTGCGCGAGGTCGACCGGAGCCGGATCCACGCCCGCGTCCCGGTAGGCGCGCAACCGCTCCACCAGCACGGACGGATCGATCGCCCCCGTGTGCCAGGTCGGCGCGGCCAGCAGGAACGGCAGCCGGTCCGTGCCGACGAGGGCGGCCGCCTCCCACAGACGGGCGTCGACCACCGCGTCCAGGGCCCCGTGGACGCAGGAGGAGGCAGGCCGGCCGGCCCGTGCGTCATGGATCCGGGACGGGCGGACCCGGCCCATCAGCGAGGCCATCACCACGGCCACGCCGTACGTCCCGTACACGAACTGGTCCGGGGACTGCCCCTCCTCACCCGCCCACCAGGCGTCCGCGAAGGCCACGGCCAGGGCCGCCTTCAGCTCCTCGCGGTGACGGTGCGCATGGTGGACGAGTCCGGCGAGGGCGCGCTCCCCCTCCTCGGGCGGAGCCTCGCCACGCCCCTTGGACACGGTCACGAGCTCCTCGACGAGCTCGGCGACCGTCTCCGGCGGGGCAGCCACCAGCCGCAGCCCCGGCACGGGCGGCAGAGTCTCCTCGTACGGATGGTCGTCGGCGAGACCCGTGGAGCCGAACAGCTCCTCGGCCGCCTCGCGGTGCACAGGGCTCAACACCGCCGCGGAGTCCGCGAGTTCCTCCCGCACCTGGTCGTCCACCCGGGTGAGGTACCGTCCCACGAGCTTCAGCGCCCGCTCCTGGATCCCCGTGTCCTCGTGACCGAACGCCTCCGCGATCACGGGCAGCAGCGCGGTCGCCGCGCCCGGGTCCCTCCGCAGTTCCTTCGTGAGCAACGTCAGTTGTGCCCGTACGAGCCTCTTCTCCGTGCGGAACAGCACCTGACCGGACATCTCCGCCAGCTCGGCCGTCGACAGTCCGCCCCCGGCCGCGAGCCCCGCCAGGACCTCCTGCGCGAACGCGGCGACCGGTGACGGCGCGTCCGCGGCCATCCCCGCCCAGTCCGGCTTCCGTCCCAGACGCTCCTCGGGCGTCGGGTCCAGGAGCCGGAGCAGGGCGAGCGGGAAGCGCAGGTCCCGCGGCCGGCCGCCCCGCAGCAGCCGCGCCACGCAGCCGTCCACCAGGGACGCGCGGTCCAGCACACCCTCCCCGGCGAGTTGAGCGAGCGCCGTCGGCCAGTGCGTGGGGGCGTCGGGAGCCACGGACCAGGTCAGCCGGTCGGGGGTCTCGGCTAGGTCGAGGACGCGGGGGACCAGCACCGGTGTGTGCGCGTCGGCGCGGAGCTCCTCCAGGAGCCCTGGCCCGCTGATCGAGCGCGTCCAGCCGAGGACGTAGCCGTCCGTCGTCGGCACGGCGCAGCCCGAGCGCGCCACCAGCTCGCGCACGAGCGGGAAGTCTCTCTCCGTCACGGCCGGCCGCTCCGCGAGCCTCTGTGCGACATCGCCAAGCCAGGCCGGATCACGGTCGGCGAGCACGTCCAGGACGAAGCGGCTCGTCCCCCGGGCCCAGTCGTTGAGGTCCCGGCCCCCGATCCAGGCGGCGGCCGCCGCCGCGCCCGTGTGGCATCCGGCCCCGGCGACCCGCAGCGCCTTCTGGACCGGCGCCTGCTCGCTCCACCGCCGCCAGCCCCAACCGCGGACCTCGGTCCGCAGCGCCTTGAGCTCCGCGAGGGCCTTCCTCCGGTCTCCCGGGTCCAGCTCCTTCAGCAGTCCGGGGACGGCCTCGACCCGCCCCGCCCGTACCGCGGTCAGCAGCTTGTTCACCGCACGTCCCTCCCGTGCCGCGGTCAGCCGCGCCTTCAGCGCGGTCTGGTCGAACGCCTCGCTCATCGCGCACCGCCGAAGGACTCGACCCCGGCCGCCGCGCCGGCGGTCGTCCCGGCCACGGCACCGGTCGTCCCGGCCACGGCACCGGCCGTCCCGGCCACGGCACCGGCCGTCCCGGCCACGGCACCGGCCGTCCCGGCCACGGCGCTCCGCCGGGCCATCCGCACCGCGAGCGCGTGCTTGCACGGCCCCCGGCGGCCCCGGTAGTCCGCCCACCACTGGCAGGTGCAGGTCAGCGCGCCGCCCGACTCCCTCACCTGGTAGCGCCGTTCCCCCGAGGCGACCGTCGCGAGAGCTCCGTCGAGGGCGACCGCTCCCTCCGTCACCAGGGCGCGGGCCGCCACCAGCCGGGGATTGTGCCGCTCGGCGCGGTCCGCGTCGTACGGCAGCTCCCGGTGGAAGTAGGCCGCGTCGGCCACGTCGTACCCCACCCGCCCGGCGGTCCCCAGCCGGGTCAGCGCGGCCCGCACCCGGTCCACGGGAAGGCCCGACCGGTCGCCCAGCTCGGCCAGGTCGATCTTCGGCTCCCAGGAGAGCAGGACCGAGATCAGCTCGGCGTCCTGCGCGGCCTCCTCCGTCGCCAGGGCCTCCAGGACCCCGCCCTCTCCGGAGAAGCCCCGCGAGGCGTCGGGCGAGAGGGTCAGCGTCAGGCGCATCCCGGGCAACGTCACCTCCCAGGCGCTCGCCGTCGCGGCACCGTCCGGCACCGGCCCGTACACCCGCAGCGCCGTCGCGTGGCGCAGTACACGCTCCAGTGCCACCAGCCGGTCGGGCCCCGGCAGACAGACGGCTCCCGCGACCGGCCGGGTCGTGGGCCGCAGGGTCCGGCCGGCCTGGACGACCCAGAGCGGCCCCCGCCGCCCGGCGCCCTGCGAACGCGGCAGCGAACGCAGGAACCGCACCGCCTCCGCGCCCGTCAGCTCGGCCCGCAGGTCGAAACCCGCCGAGGCCACCTGCGCCTCCGCGAAACCACGCAGCCAGCGGTCCGGGAGCGGAACCTTCTTCTCCACGACCGCGCCCCGCAGCGTCGTCACCGCCAACTCCTCCGGGCCGACGCGCAGATGCAGCGGATCGCTTCCCGTCATCCGCGACAGCGCCTCGCGCAGTGGGTTGTTGACGTCCACATTGGTGGTGCCGTGCCCCGTCGTGGCGCCGTCGAGCCCTTCGCTCAGCACGTCGAGCCGGGCGTACACCCCGCCGCAGCCGGAGAAGGACTCGAACCGCAGACGGTCGCCGTTCCCCGTCACGACCGGGTCGAGCGACCCCGGACGTATCCGCTGGTGGTAGCGGGCGGCCGCCACGTCCGCCACCGCCAGCAGACCCCGCGCGGCGATCTGCGGGGACGTCAGGAACCCGGTGAAGAAACGAGGATGCGCCTCGGCGCCGGTGGGCGTGAGGCCCCCGGAGGTCTCCAGGCCGAGGCGCCGACCGTCCCCGGAGGAGCGCAGGGCGGACGGGCATGAGTAGGCGAGCGCCTGTACGGATCGCGTCATGACGAAAACGCTAGGACCCCCCACTGACAATCAGCCCCGCTGCCCGCCTCCGGGAGCCGTGCCGCGGCCGCCCGCCGGAGCCGCGCCCCCGGCCGGGCCTCCCTGCTCGGGCTCGCGCCCCCCGGCCCGGCCTCCCTGCTCCTACTGCCCGACGCGTCCCGGCTGCAGGACCTTGCTGAACAGGACCGTCCCGCCCTCCGCGCGGAGCCGGACCGTCAACTCCCCGCTGCCACCGTCGATGTCGACCTCGCCGAAGTACTGCGGCGACTCCATCGGCGACAGGTTCGCCCGCTCCGGGGCCCGTACGAAGACCCGCTCGGGCCCGAGGGTGCCGTCCAGCGCGTTGGCCGGGAACCCGCCCGCGACCAGCGGCCCGGAGACGAACTCCCAGAACGGCGCGAAGTCCTGGAACGCCGCGCGCTCCGGCGCGTAGTGCTGCGCGGAGGTGTGGTGCACGTCCGCTGTCAGCCACAGCGTGCCGGTGATCCGGCGGTGCTTGACGAACCGGAGCAGCTCCGCGATCTGCAGCTCACGGCCGAGCGGGGCGCCCGGATCGCCCTGGGCGACCGCCTCGATGTTCGCCGCACCGTCGGGGACGACGAGCCCCAGCGGCATGTCGGCGGCGAGCACCTTCCACACCGCCCGTGAGCGGCTCAGCTCCCGCTTGAGCCAGGTCAGCTGCTCCGCGCCGAGGATGCCCGTCGTGTCGTCGGCCTGCCGGCCGGGGGAGTTGGCGTTCCGGTAGGAGCGCATGTCCAGGACGAAGACGTCGAGCAGCGGGCCGTACCGCACCACCCGGTGCATCCGGCCCTCGACGCCGCCGCCGCGCGCGTGGAGCGTGGAGACCGGGAAGTACTCGGCGAACGCGCGTGAGGCACGGGCCGCGAGGACGTCCACGTCCTTCTCCGTGTAGCGGGTGTCGTCCAGGATCTGGCCGGGGTACCAGTTGTTGCGGACCTCGTGGTCGTCCCACTGCACGACCGTGGGCACCTGCGCGTTGAACGCGCGCACGTTGTGGTCGAGCAGGTTGTAGCGGAAGTTGCCGCGGTACTCGGACAGCGTCTCGGCGACCTTCGACTTCTCCGGCGTCGTGACGTTCCGCCAGATCCGGCCGTCGGGCAGGGTCACGCTCGGCTGGACGGGTCCGTCGGCGTAGATCGTGTCGCCGCTGCACAGGAAGAAGTCCGGGTTCAGCCGGCGCATCTCCTCGTACGCGCGGAATCCGCCGATGTCCGGGTTGATGCCCCAGCCCTGCCCGGCGATGTCGCCCGACCAGAGGAAACGAACCCCGTCGCGCCGCCGCGCAGGGGCCGTACGGAACGTGCCGACGACCGGTTCGCCGGTACGGCGCGGGTCGTCCGGGTCCGCGAGGCTGACCCGGTAATGGATCTGCTCGCCCGCGGGCAGCCCGCGCAGCGCCGTCGTCCCGGTGAAGTCGCTGCCCGTCCCCAGCAGGGGCCCGACATGGCGGTGCGTACGGCGGAAGGACTCGCTCGACGACGTCTCCACGATCATCCGGGCCGGCCGGTCCGAACGGACCAGACCAGACCCGAGGAGGCGGTCACATCGCCGGTCTGCACCCCCCACGCGGCCCGCGGCCGCCCCGAGAGCGCCAGTGCCGGGGCTGCGCCCACGGCCCCGCCGAGGGTGAGGGCCGCCGACGCGGCGAGCGAGCCGCGCAGCACGCCGCGTCGGGCGGGGGACGGTCCATCGGGGACGGAGCTGGTCATCGGAGCGCCTCCAAGTGCGGTACGGGGCAAATGTGTTGCGTCTCCCCATGCCTAACGGCCAGGGGCGGCGCGGACACGAACCCGGGGTGAACACCCCGGAGTCACGGCCCGTTCGGATCAGGCGCGCCCTCGGCCCTCCGGACAGCACCCCCGGCCCCTGCCTCGGTCCGGAGGCCGGCCCCTGCCTCGGTCCGGACGCCGGCCCCGGCCTCCGCCGCCCCGCGGCCCGCGTCCCACGCCTCCGCCGCCAGGCGCACTCCGCGGCCGATCTCGGACGGAGTCAGATGGGCGTAGCCGAGGACCAGCCGGACCGCGCCGTCCGTCGGGCGGGCCGTGCCGTACTCCTCCAGGGGGCGCAGCGCCACCCCCGCCCCCGCCGCACGCTCCACGAAGCGGGCCGTGGGGCCGTATCGCTCCGGCACGCGCGCGATGATGTGCAGACCGGCCGCGATGCCACTCACCGAGGTGCCGGGAAAGGACTCCGCGAGCGCCGCCAGCAGGGCGTCCCGCCGCTCCCGGTACGCCCGCTGGCAGCGGCGCAGCTGCCGGTCGTACGCCCCGCGCGTCACGAACTCGGCCAGCAGCGCCTGGTCCAGTGCCGGGTTCCCGAGGTCCATCGTCCGCTTGCGCTCCACGACCTCGGCGAGCAGTTCCCGCGGTACGAGCATCCAGCCGAGCCGCAGCCCAGGGGCCAGCGACTTGCTCACCGAACCGGCGTACACGACCCGCTCCGGATCGAGGCCCTGGAGGGCGCCCACCGGCGCCCGGTCGTAGCGGAAGTCCCCGTCGTAGTCGTCCTCCAGGACGTACCCGTCCACCGATCGCGCCCAGTCGAGCAGCGCGGCACGGCGCGCCGCCGAGTAGGCGATGCCGGTCGGGAACTGGTGGGAGGGCGTCGCCACCACCGCCCGCACCCCGGACGCGGCGAGCGGACCGGGCAGCAGCCCCTCGTCGTCCACCGGCAGCCACACCGTGTCCAGGCCGGTGGAGGCGAACAGCCGCCCGTGCTCCGGACTGCCGGGGTCCTCGATCCCGACGGTCCGCAGCCCCCGTGCCCGCAGCACGAATCCGAGCAGAGTCGACGCCTGGGCGACACCCGAGCACACCACCAGGCGCTCCGGATCGGCCACCGCGCCGCGCCGCCGCGCCAGCATCCCCGCGAGCGCCGTCCGCAGCTCCGGCAGCCCGCGCGGGTCGGGGTAGCCGAGCGCCCGGTGGGGCAGCGCGGACAGCACCGAGCGCTGGGCCGACGCCCAGGCCGCGCGGGGGAAGAGCGCGAGGTCGGGGGTGCCGGGACGGAAGTCGATCCGCAGGCCCGGCGGGCGCGGCGCCGCGTCCCGTACCGCCCGGTCCGTGGCCGCGCGCACCGCCTCCCCGACCCAGGTGCCCGCGCCCCGGTCGCTGCGCAGGTATCCCTCCGCGGTCAGCTGCTCGTACGCCTCCGTCACCAGGCCGCGTGAGACGCCGAGATCGGCGGCCAGTTCACGGCTCGACGGGAGCCGGGTCCCGGGCGTCAGCCGCCCGGTGCGGACCGCCTCCCGCAGCGCCTCCTGAAGCGCACGGCCGCGCCGCCTGGCCGGTGCGGCGGCCGCCGGGAGCAGCAGTTCCCAGGCCGGTGTGGGCCGCATACGAGAAGTCCCCCTGATCGCGGTGTCCGTGCCTGCCGCCCGCCTCCGTGGCTGGGCGGCGGTCGCGTGGCCGTGGTGGTCACCCCGGCGCGGCGCAACGCGGTGGAGAGTACCCGCCTCGCGGCCACCGCCTCCGGCGTCGCCTCCCCTGACGCCTCCGCCTCCGCCGGCCCCTCCGCCGCCTCCTCCGTCGACCGCGACACGCGAAGTGGTCCCCGATGGCGAGGGGAAAGTGGTCCTTAAACCGGGCCGGTCCGCTTTCTAGCGTCGGGGGCATGAACGCGAACTCCCTGCGAGGAGCCCTCCTCGTGACCGTCGCCTATGCCCTCGTGGGTGCCTCCTTCACCGCCAACAGCCTTCTGGGCGACTATCCGTACGCGGGCGGCCAGGCTCTGCGTTACGGCGCCGCCTGCCTTCTGCTGCTGCCTCTGCTCGGCCGCGGCGGGCTCGCGCCGCTGCGTGGCCTCGGCGCCAGTGGATGGTCCCGGCTCGCGGTGCTCGCCGCCGTCGGCATGGTCGGCTTCAACCTCGCGGTCCTCGCCGCGGAACGTACCGCCGAACCGGCCGTCCCCGGCGTCCTGGTGGGGTGTGCCCCGATCGTCGTGGCCGTGATCGTTCCCCTCCTGGAGGGGCGCAGGCCGAGCCGGCCGGTCCTCCACGGCGCGTTCCTGGTGGCCGCCGGGGCCTTCGTCGTCCAGGGGTGGGGCCGTACCGACCTGGCAGGCCTCTCTTACTCCGTAGGAGCGCTGGCGGGCGAAGTGGGGTTCACCGTGCTCGCCGTACCGGTGCTCCGTCCGCTCGGGCCGAAGCTCCTGACGGCAGCCGTGTGCGGGATCGCCGCCGTGGAGTCGGCGCTGCTCGGACTGCTCGTGGACGGCGGTGCGTTCCTGCGGATGCCGACGGCCGTGGAGACGGGTGCTCTGCTGTGGCAGGCCGTCCTGGCCACGGTCGTCGGGTTCGTCCTGTTCTACATGGGCGTCCAGCGGCTCGGCATGGAGCGCGCGACCCTCTTCACCGGCGCCATCCCGGTCGCCGCGGCCGGCACCGCGGCGCTCGTGGCGACCGGCGGTTTCGGCGTTCCGCAGGCCGCCGGCGGGCTCCTCGTCGGTGCCGGAGCGGCCCTCGGGACGGGGCTCCTCGGCCGCCGGAACGGCTCAGCGGCTGCCGTCGAGGATCACCCGGGCGACGAGAGCCGGGTCGTCGCTCATGGGAACGTGGCCGCAGCCGGGCAGCCTGACGAGCCTCGCTCCGGGGACGGTCTGCTTGGCACGGACGCCCTGCCGACGCAGCAGCAGCCGGTCGCGGGTGCCCCAGGCGACGGTCACGGGTACCGCGGCTACGTCGTCGCCGAACATCACCGTGCGGCCGGCCTCCAGGGTCTGCCGGAACCCGGTGGCCTCCCGCAGCGCGAGCGTCTCGGCGACCACCGCCTCGGGTGAACGGCGGCCCGGGCGGGCGTAGATGGTGCTCGTGAGGGCCGTCCGCCCGGCGGCGCTGCGCGAAAGCCGCTCGATCAGCGGGACCGGCATCGACAGCGCGGCGGCCCGCATCGCCCGCAGCGTCCCGAAGGCGTACCGCCGTTCGCTCTCCGACCAGAACCCGGCCGGGGAGAGCGCGGTGACCGAGCGCACGAGCTTCTCCCGGCCCAGCTCGAGAGCGAGCAGCCCGCCCAGGGAGTTGCCCGCGACGTGCGGCCGCTCGACACCGAGCGCCTCACAGAAGGCACCCAGGACCGGGACCACGGTCGACAGGTCGTACGCGCAGCCGTCGGGCAGCGCGGGGGAGGCGCCGAAACCGGGCAGGTCCACGGCCACGACGTCCCGCTCGGCGGCCAGGATGTCGAGCACCGGCTCCCACGCCTGCCAGTGGTGGCCGATGCCGTGCAGCAGCAGGAGCGGCTCGCCCGCGCCCCTGCGTTCGTACGCCACCGAGGCCGTGCGGGGACCCGCCGGGGTCCGGACCGTGAACGAGATCTGTGCGGACATACGTCTGCTCCTTGACTTAGACACCCTGTCAGCAAGAATTACCGTTCAGTAGATACGAGTTCAAGGGCGCGGACGGAACTGGACACAGCGCGGCGCGTCGGCTGGGATGGGGGAGTGGTGACCGACACGCTGACCGACGTCTTCCAAGAGCACCGGCCCATCCTCATCGGGGTGGCCTACCGGATGCTCGGCCGCGCCGCCGACGCCGAGGACGTGGTCCAGGAGGCCTGGCTGCGCTGGTCCTCCGCGGACCGCGACGACGTCCGCGAACCGCGCGCCTATCTCGTACGGATCACCACCCGGCTGGCCCTCGACCGGCTCCGCCAGGTGCAGTCCCGACGCGAGTCCTACGTAGGGCCCTGGCTCCCCGAACCCGTCGTCACCGACTTCGGTCCGGCCGTCCCCGACACCGCCGAGCGCGCCATGCTCGCCGACTCCGTCTCGCTCGCCGTCCTCGTCGTCCTCGAATCCCTCTCGCCGCTGGAGCGCGCGGTCTTCGTCCTCCGCGAGGCGTTCGGCTTCCCGTACGGGGAGATCGCCACCGCGCTCGACCGCTCCGAGGCCGCCGTCCGCCAGCTCGCCGGCCGTGCCCGCCGCCACGTCGACGAGGGCAGGCCCCGCTACGACGTCGACCCGGCCGAACGCCGCGACCTCACCGAGCGCTTCCTCGCCGCGGCCGCGGGCGGCGACCTGGAACAGCTCCTGGCCCTGCTCGCCCCGGACGCCCGGCTCGTCGGCGACAGCGGTGGCAAGGCGAAGGCACCCCTGCGGGTCATCGACAGCGCGGACAAGGTCGGCCGCTTCCTCATCGCCGTCGCCCAGGGCGCCGAGACCGCCTTCGAGTTCCGCTTCGTCGAGTACAACGGAGCGCCCGGGCTGCTGGCCCTCGCCGACGGCAAGCCCGACTCGGTCTTCCAGATCGAGGTGCGCGACGGGCGCATCCAGTGCGTCTACATCGTGCGCAACCCCGAGAAGCTGCACGCCGTCGACCCCGGCTGACCTGCTGCGCCGCCGACGCCCGCCACGTGCGCCCCCTCTGCCCCGCCTCCTCCCGGAGGCGGGGCACTTTGCTGCGCAGGGCACACATCGGTGCGAACGTCCTGTGAACGATCTACGCCAGAGGGCCGCAATGGGGGGCATCCGGGTCACGATTGGTCTTGACCAAGTAGGTGCGCCGCCTTATGGTCGCAGAGTTAGTGCAGGAACCTTTAATAAACAAGGGCGCGGAAAACCGCCGCGGGACACGGCGAATTGCGGAGGATCAGGGTGGGGACCACGCAGCTGGAATCGGCTCCGGAGCCGAAGTACTGGCACCTCAAGACCGTGATCGGCGAGGCACTCGACTCCGACTTCGCGGTCGGCGAGATCCTCCCCAACGAGCGTGAACTGGCCGCGCGTTTCGGCGTCGCCAGGGCCACGCTCCGGCAGGCACTGGAGCAGCTCGAACTGGAGGGCCGCCTGCAGCGCCGCCGCGGTGTCGGGACGACCGTCGCACCGCCGCGCGTGGGCGTCGACGTCTCCACCACGCAGCACGTCTGGCCCGGCGTCGGGGAAGAGACCTGGCAGTCCGTGGACTCCGCCCGCGACACCGCCCCGGCGTCCGTCGCCAAGCTCCTGGACCTGGCCCCCGACGAGCAGGTGCACGTCGTGCGCCGGCTGCGCGTCACGCACGGCCAGCCCGTCGCGGCCGAGCTCCTGTACGTCCCGTCCTCCTCGGTCCCCGACCTGACCGCGATCGACGCCCCGGCCGGCCCCGCCCGCGCCCGTGTCGTCCTGCGCGAACTCCAGCGTCTCGCCCTGGACGGACAGGACCGTGCCGTCGAGCTCGGCTCGGCCCGCGCGGACGACGCCAAGGAGCTGGACCGCCTCCCCGGCGCCCCGGTCCTCGTCGTCACGACCCGCTACCTCTCCGAAGGCCGCACGGCCGCGGTCTCGGTGGCCACCTACCGCGCCGACACCTGCCGCCTCACCTTCGGCGACACGGGCGACCTGGTGATGGCGTCCTGACACGGACCCGGGAGAACCGTCGGCCCGAGCCCGGAAGCGTCGGCGAACCGTCGGCCCGAGCCCGGAAGCGTCGGCGAACCGTCGGCCCGAGCCCGGAAGCGTCGGCGACCCTCGGCCTGAGCCCGGAAGCGTCGGCGAACCCTCGACCCGACCGGGAGTTCGGCTGAAGCCCCGGCCCGTCGCACTCAGCGGCGGGCCGTCGCCGTTCCCTCCACCGCGAACAGCTGCTCCTCCACGTGATCGAGAGCCAGCCGCAGCGCGCCCGTGCCCACCGCCGCCTCGCCCAGCATCGACAGCACCACACGCGGGGGGCGGAGACAGAAGCGGTCCAGCTCGTCGCGCAGCGGCTGCAGGACGCCGTCCAGGCCGGCCGCCCAGCCGCCGATCACGACCAACTCCGGGTCGAGCGCGAGGACCAGCGCCGCCACGTCGTGCACCAGACGCTGGGTGAAGCGCTCCACCGCCGCTTCCGCGCGGGCGTCGCCCCCGCGGGCCAGCGCGAAGACCTCGGCCACCGCCTGCTCGTCCAGCGGATGCAGCGGCTCGTCCGTGGTGGAGAGCAGATGCTCGGGCGTGACGCCCCGGCCCAGCAGGTGCAGCGCCCCGATCTCGCCCGCCGCCCCGCCGTAGCCCCGGTGCAGCCGCCCGCCGATCAGCGAACCCGCGCCCGGGCTCAGCCCGGCCAGGACGAAGACGATGTCGTCGGAGTCGGTCGCCGCGCCCTTCCAGTGCTCCGCGACCGCGGCCGCGTTGGCGTCGTTCTCCACCAGGACCGGGCACTTGAACGACCGCCGCAGCCGCTCCCCGAGCGCCAGGCCCGTCCAGCCGGGCAGCGCCGTACCCAGCCGCACCGTGCCGTCCGCCTCGACGATTCCGGGCGTGCCGACGCCGACCGCCCGTAGGTTCGACCGTGCGACGCCCGCCCTGCGCAGCACGTCGGCCACGACCGTACGCACCCGCTCCAGGCGCTCGTCCTCGGGAGCCGTCTCAGAGACGTCACGGGACCCCGCGCCGATGATCCGGCCGTCCAGACCCGAGAGCAGCGCGGCGACGCGGTGCGGACCGATCTCGATGCCCAGCAGATGCCCCGCCTCGGCGCGGAAGCGGAACCTGCGGGCGGGCCGGCCCTGCCGCCTCGCCTCGCCTTCCTCGGCCGCCGCCTCGACGACCAGACCACCGACGATGAGCCCCTCGACGACGCCCTCGACGGTCGGCCGGGACAGCCCGGTGATCCGTGTCAGGTCCGTGAGCGTGAGCGCGTCGGCGCCCCGCAGAGCATGGAGTACCACCGCGGAATTGATCCGCCGCAGCAGCGACGGATCCCCGCCGGTCAGCCGCCCCACCGTGTGTCCTCCCAGCTCGTGCGCATGTCTGCCGGATGTTACTCAATGGACCGGGGTGCGGCGAGGTCCGCCCGCACCCTGCTGGGGCGAACGGGGCTCCTGACGGATCATCGGCTGTCAGAGCCGGGCGGTTTACTGGACCCATGACGCTCGCACAGCATCTCGCCGCCCTCGATCTGCTGCGCGCCCGCGCGTTCCCCGAAGAGGGCTACCACCTCACCGAGTTAGCCGTCGAGGATCCGACCGAGGAGCAGGCGGAGGCCGAACGGGAAGCCCTCGCCCTGCTCCTGGAGACCCGCTGGGGGCCGCCTCGGCTGGTCGGCCTCCACTCCCTGCTCGCCCGCGCCGGAGCGGGCGAGGACATACCCGGGCCCTGGGCGCTGATCTGCGCCTCCGTGCCCGACATCCAGCTCTGGCGGGTGGACGGCCACTGGGTCGTGCTCGGACTCACGCGCCGGGGCGAGGACGGCCACGGACTCCTCGCCTGCGTCACGGAGGTGGATCCGCCGTGACGTCCGGCCGCCGGTCCGGTACGCCCGCCGCCTCGCGCAGTCGCCCGAACTCCTCCGCCATCGAGTCCACCGTCCAGTGCGCGTTCAGGCCGCTCGGATTGGGCAGGACCCAGATCCGGGTCTCCCCGATCGTCCGCTCCTGCTCCCCGACGACCGCGCGCTTCTCGCCGAACGCCGTCCGGTACGCCGTGATGCCGACCACCGCCAGCCAGCGGGGACGCCGGAGCTCGACCCGCTCGGTCAGCAGCCGGCCGCCCTCGCGGAACTCCTCGGCGCTCAGCTCGTCGGCCCGCGCGGTCGCCCGCGCCACCACGTTCGTGATGCCGAGACCGTAGGCGAGCAGTTCCTCCTGCTCCGACGGCTTCAGCAGCCGGGGCGTGAAACCGGACCGTGCGAGCACAGGCCAGAAGCGATTGCCCGGGCGCGCGAAGTGATGGCCCGTCGCCGCCGACATCAGGCCGGGGTTGATCCCGCAGAAGAGGACCGAAAGGCCGCCCGCCACCACGTCGGGGATGACGCGGTCGCGGGCGGCCTGGAGCTCCTGCGGGGTGAACCGGGTCAGAGGATCGACCCGGGGGTGTACGCGGCGGCCTCCGGGTGCTGCTTGACGATCTCCTCGACACGGGAGACCACGGCGGCGACCTGGTCGGCGGCGGCACCGGTGAACGACAGCTTGTCCGCCATGAGGGCGTCGAGCTGCGCGCGGTCCAGCGGGATCCGCTCGTCGGCGGCCAGCTTGTCGAGGAGCTCGTTGCGCTCGGCACCCTGCTCGCGCATGGCGAGTGCGGAGGCGACGGCGTTCTCCTTGATCGCCTCGTGGGCGAGCTCGCGGCCGACGCCGGCCCGGACGGCGCCCATGAGGACCTTGGTGGTCGCCAGGAACGGCAGGTACCGGTCGAGCTCGCGCGCGACGACCGCGGGGAACGCCCCGAACTCGTCGAGGACGGTCAGGAAGGTCTCCAGCAGGCCGTCCAGGGCGAAGAACGCGTCCGGCAGCGCGACGCGGCGGACCACCGAGCACGACACGTCGCCCTCGTTCCACTGGTCGCCCGCCAGCTCGCCGGTCATCGAGGCGTACCCGCGCAGGATGACCATGAGGCCGTTGACGCGCTCGCAGGAGCGGGTGTTCATCTTGTGCGGCATCGCGGACGAGCCGACCTGGCCGGGCTTGAAGCCCTCGGTCACCAGCTCGTGGCCGGCCATCAGACGGATCGTCTTGGCGACCGAGGACGGCGCGGCGGCCAGCTGCACGAGGCCCGTGACGACGTCGTAGTCGAGCGAGCGCGGGTAGACCTGGCCGACGGAGGTGAAGGCGTGCGCGAAGCCGAGGTGACCGGCGATGCGCCGCTCCAGGTCGGCCAGCTTCTCCGCGTCGCCGCCGAGCAGGTCCAGCATGTCCTGCGCGGTGCCGACCGGGCCCTTGATGCCCCGCAGCGGGTAGCGGGCGATCAGCTCCTCCAGGCGGCCGAAGGCGACGAGCAGCTCGTCGGCGGCCGTGGCGAAACGCTTGCCGAGGGTGGTGGCCTGGGCGGCGACGTTGTGGGAGCGTCCGGCCATGACGAGCTCGGCGTACTCGCCGGAGAGCTTGCCGAGCCGGGCGAGGACGGCGACCGTGCGGTCTCGCATCAGCTCCAGCGAGAGGCGGATCTGCAGCTGCTCGACGTTCTCGGTGAGGTCGCGCGACGTCATGCCCTTGTGGACGTGCTCGTGACCGGCGAGGGCGTTGAACTCCTCGATCCGGGCCTTCACGTCGTGCCGGGTGACCTTCTCGCGCTCGGCGATGGAGCCGAGGTCGACCTGGTCGAGCACGCGCTCGTAGTCGGCGAGGGCCGCGTCCGGAACCTCGATCCCGAGGTCCTTCTGAGCACGCAGCACGGCGAGCCAGAGCCGGCGCTCCAGCTTCACCTTCTGCTCGGGGGACCAGAGGACGGCGAGCTCCGCGGAGGCGTAGCGGCCGGCCAGGACGTTGGGGATTCGGGGCTTCGCAGTCACAGCAGTCACGTGGACAGAGCATACCTGGCGTTCATAGAGGTACCCACATGTGCATGGAGCGCGTGAAACCGCAGGTCATGAGGCGGTCACGTTGATCTAGGTGGGCACGTCTGTGAGACGGATGTGAGACGCCGGTAGTAGCAACAGACGAAGGAATCCCCCCATCGCGTGTGTTGCTAACTTGCACCGCATGTTGTTATATAGAACCAAGCCACCCCGAAAACGGGAACGGCCCCAGCAGGTGCGTCAACACCGGCCAGGGCCTAGGCGCAACCCCTCCGCAAAGGGAGTTGAACCATGAGCAACACCGTAGCGCGCCCTGTCAACGGCCTGCCGTCGGCGTTCCTGCCGGGTATCCCCGCCCAGCCGTCCGCCCGTCAGGTCGACCTCGTGAAGCCGCCGAGGACGTGGACGTTCACCGACACCGAGACGGGTCAGCGGAAGACGTTCACCTGCATGCCGGGTTGCATCGACGACCACGAGTCCGAGGCCAGCGGCCAGGCCGGCGCCGACGACGTCTGGTGCTACCGCACCTCGGAGGCTGTCAGCCTCCCCATCAACGACAGCGGCCAGCCGGAAGACCTGAGCGTCCTGCGGGCCACGATGAACGTCGACCCGTTCGACCGCCGGATGTCGCAGCGGCTCCCGCACATCGACCTCGAGCTCATCGACGGGGCCTGGATCGAGGGCCTCGACCCGGACGGGTTCGAGACCGTCATCAACACGCTGCAGCGGCAGCTGGACGTCATGCGCGCCATGCACGCCGAGCTCGTCGCCGTCCGCGCTGCGTACCGCAAGCAGGTGCAGGGATGAGCGGGCGCATCGTAACGGTCCACACGGCGGACCACGGCGCGGTGACGATGCCCGAGCCGGTGTGGTGCACGGAGCCGCACAAGTTCGAGGCGTACCGCGAGGACATCACGCACGAGGGAGACCAGCGTCTGGCGCTGATTCCGACGCTGTGCCACGGCGAGGCGCCGACTCTGACGGTGTCGCTGATGCAGCGGCCGTTCAGCCCGGAGCGGCCCGGTGTGGTGGCGGCCCTGTTCCTCGACGGCGACTGGCACGAGCTGAACTCCACGCAGCTGGACGCGGCGGCGGCCGAGATCGTCGAGCACGCGGCCTACCTGCGGGGGCTGGCTCGTCGGCTCGCGGTGCTGGAGGCGGCCGAATGAGCAGCAAGTGGCCGATCCCGCGGCCGACGGAGAACAAGGTGCTGCGCGTGCTGGACCAGGCGCCGCGCGTCATCCCCCCGATTCAGCTGGTCCTCGCCGACCTGCTCGCCGCCAACCGGATGGGCGACAGGCACGGCGTCAACCTGTGCGCGCACCTCGCGGCGCGTGCTGCTCTGGGAAAGGTGGGCGAGCAGTGAAGAACACCGACCCGACGCGGGCTCTGGCCATCGCGGCCGGCGTGGTCATCATCGCTCTGACCGGGGCAGCGTTCTGGCTGTCCTACGCGCACCTCGCCGAGGTCGCCATTGGCCACGGCCTGGGCGCGGCGCGGGAGCGGGCGTGGGCGTGGCCGGCGACGCTGGACCTGTTCATCGTTGCGGGTGAGCTGCTGATGCTGCGGGCCGCGCTGGTGAAGAAGGTCGACCCGTGGGCGATCGGTCTGACGACGGTCGGTTCGCTGGGCTCCATCGTCCTGAACGTGGCCGGTGTGACCGGTGACCGGAACCCTGCCGAGGTGCCGCTGCTGGACTACGTGGTGGCCGCCGTGCCGCCCACGGCCGCGCTCCTGGCGTTCGGTGCCCTCATGCGCCAGGTACACCAGGCCCTCGCCAAGCGGGACGAGGTGACCACTCTCCACACCGTGGAGAGTCCTGCGGTGAGCGTCGAGCGGGACGACCTTGTGGATGTTATCCACGAGGTTTCGCCCGCCGAGGTGGTCACGCGTCCAGTCATCGAACTGCCTCCCGTGTCCCCGGTGTGGGACGACTTCTCTACCGCCAAGGTGCCCGCTGCTGTACCTGCTGTGCAGGACCGTCAGGTGGTCACCGAGCAGATCACCGTCACACCGGCTGAGCTGCGCAGGAAGGCCCGCACGCTGCACCGTCAGGTGGTCAAGTCGGGCGGGCGCGGGGTGACCATCGACCAGCTGCGCGAAGAGTTCGGCCTGTCCCGGCGTGAGGCGACGGAGCTGCGCCGCGACGTGGTCACGGAGGTGGCGTCGTGAGCGACATCGAGAAGGCCGCCCGCGAGGCAGTCGAGGCCGCGCACAACACCGAGCAGCTGGCCATGGTGATGGCCATCCTGCAGGCCCAGCAGCTCACCCAGCACCAGGGATGCCAGCACCCGCCGGCCCCGGCGCCCAGCCCGAACACCGGCAAGTGGATCGCGGTCGGTGTCGCCGCCCCGTTCCTCGCCGTCACCTTGGCCATCTCCGTTATGGCGTTCGCCATCTCGGCCGTGGCTCTGACGATCTGCGTTCTCGTTCTCCGCGGCCTGTGGGCCGACTACCAGAAGGGCAGCCAGAAGTGACTGTGCCGAAGCCTGACTGCGCCTACCCGAAGCTGACCGTCGCCGAGCACGTCCAGGTGGCCGGCCTGGTGGCCCGCATGGCCAAGCGCTGCCTGGCGAGCGAGAGCGTCGACCGCAGCGACCTCGAGGCCAAGGTCGACCGGATCCTCGACAAGGCCCGCAAGCGCCAGGAGGGGGCCAAGTGAGCAGCTGGAAGTACCGGGCCTCGACGACCGACGGCAAGGGCCGCCGCTGGGAGCACGGCGGTCGCGTCGACGGCCACAGCGAGGAAGCCGCCCGTCAGGCCGTCGTTGAGTTTCTGCAGGCCAAGGGGTACCAGCCCACCGCACCCGTGACGCTCAAGCTCAAGCGCCAGTAGCTACGCCACGGGGCGGCCGTCACCTGCCGAGGGAACCGGCCGCCCCGTGCCCCAGTCCGCTCACAGAGCAGCTAGGAGATACCAGCATGACTGACATCCTCGAGCGGCCCGTCAACGGCCACGCGGTCGTCAAGGTGAACCTGCTCAAGCCGCAGTACACCGTCGTCCCCGAGCAGCCGGCCGTGACGGAAACCGTGACGGAAGAGCCGGTCGTCGAGGCGGTCGACCGTGAGGGCAACCCGCTCGCCGACTGGCTGACCGTCCCCGACCTGCCGGTACTGCCGGTGTGGGCGCGGACGCCGGCGCTGCTGAAGGCCAACACGGTGGCGTTGGGACGGCTGTGCTGGTGGCACACGCGGTTCCACGGCATCCGGGTGCCGAAGTACGCGGTGAAGACGGTGTGGCTGGCCTCGCGCGGCTTCTACCGGGCCACGGCCGGCCTGTGGCCGACGCTCTCGGCGCAGGACCACAGCGCCACGGTGAAGGCTCTGAAGGCGCAGGTGAAGGTGAAGCCCGAGGACGTCGAGCTCGCCGCCCGCCTGCAGGCCGCGCACGCCGCACGCACCCAGACCAGGCGCTGGCGCTTCGGTACGGCCGCCGCTGGTGTCGCCGCCGCCGCGGTCGGCATCTACCTGGCGCCTCCGCTGCTCCAGACCGGTATCGCCGGCGCCGTCATGACACCGCTCGCCTACCTGGGGCGCGGGGAGAACGCGCAGCTGCTCGACCAGGCCGCGCCCCCGCTGAAGGTGGACATGTCCGCCCAGCAGTTGAACGACGCGCTGCGTGCCTCTGGCCTCCTGAAAAGCGGCAAGGGCGACGACGACGGACCCCGCGTCTCCTGCGTCATGGGCCCGGTACGCGACGGCCGCGGCTGGGCGGTCATCTTCGATCTGCCGAAGGGTGGCGGGAAGACTGCTGCGGACGTTCTCGCGAAGCGCACGACCATCGCCGCCGAGCTCGGCGTAGACGAGATCCAGGTGGTCATGTCCCGCGTCCGCGCGGCGCAGGGCGGCAACGCCTCCCGCGTGTCGATGTGGGTCGCGGACGATGACCCGTACCTCGCCGACCCAGTGCAGTCGCCGCTGGCGAAGATGGAACGCTTCTCCATCTGGGATCCGATTCCGTTCGGGCACGACGCCCGCGGCAACCGCATCGCCGTACCCGTCGTGTGGCAGTCGATGTTCTTCGGCGGACTTCCGCGCCGCGGCAAGACGTTCACCCAGCGACTCATGACGGCTGCCGGCCTGCTCGACCCGTTCGTGCGGCACTACGTCGCCGACTTCAAGGGCGGCCAGGACTGGATGCAGATGCGTCAGGTCGCTCACCGCCTGGTCCTCGGTGCGGAGGACGACGCGATCGAGGCGTTCAAGGCCATGCTCGACGAGCTGCTCGTCGAGATGGAACGGCGGTTCGCGATCCTGCGGGAACTCCCGCCGTCGATCTGCCCGGAGGGAAAGCTGACTCCGGAGATCGTCACCCGCTACAACATGCCGTTCGTGTTCTTCACGGTCGATGAGCTGCAGGAATGCTTCATCGCCGTGTCGGACGAGAAGGAGCGGAAGGCCATCATCGACGACATGGCCCGCATCGCCCGCCGCGGGCCGGCCGCAGGGTTCATCTCCAACTACGCCTCCCAGCGTCCCGACGCCGAGTCGGTGCCGACGAAGCTGCGGGAGATCATCACGATCCGGGCGTGCACGCAGGTCACCGACCAGACGTCCTCCGACATGGTGCTCGGCAAGGGGAAGGCCTCGATGGGTGCCGACGCGTCGGTTCTCTCGGAGGACCACAAGGGCGTGACGGTCCTGGTCACCGGACCGGCGTCGTTCGCCACGGTCAAGAACGATCTGCTGACGACGGCCGAGTTCAACGCCCTGTGCGCCAAGGGCCGGACGCTGCGGAAGGAAGCGGGGCAGCTCACCGGCGACGCGGCCGGGGATGTCGCCACGGAGGCGGCCGAGCACGGCTACCGGGTGCCGGCCGTCATCTCCGACGTCCTCGAGGCGATGCGGCACGCGCCGCGGATGTTCACCCGCGACCTGCTGCAGCGGCTCGTCGTCATGGACGAGGACACCTACGGCGACTGGGACGCCGAGAAGCTGGCCAAGGAACTCGAGCTGGCCGGCGTGAAGCGCACCAGCAAGCAGGTGAAGATCAGCGGCGAGAACGGCGCCGGATACCAGCGGCGCGACATCGAGGGCGCGATGCCCTTCACCGGGTAGCGGGTCCCCCCTCTACCAACCGGCTGGGGCCGGACCTGTCATCGACGGGTCCGGCCCCTTTCGCGTGGGCGCCGAAAGTAGCGGGAGCCCTTTACCCCGGTAGCGGGGGTGGTCATGGGGTCTGACCTGCAAGGTAGCGCGGGTAAAGGGGTACGGCAGGGCCCCCTGGCTTCACGGCCAGGGGGCCCTTTCGCATGCCCGGACACGGTCACAGGTCCAGGCCGGTGCCGCCCGTCCGCTTCAGGTGCAGAAGAACCTTCTGGATCTCCTTGCCGACACGGACCGGGTCGAGCGCGTTGTTGATGTGGAAGTGGTTCACGATCGTCGGCGCCGAGCGCACGGCCGTGGAGCCGGAGACGCCACGGCCAGGTGTGGCCGCGGCCATCGCGGGGCGGGGCACCACGGATTCGAGACGGCCGGAGTTGATGGCATCCATCAGGGGCTGGCCGTACTTCTGTACCGACGACGCCCGGATCATGTACTCGCCGTCAGACGCCCAGAGCGGGATGCTGTCCGACATCGACGTACCCGGACCGGAGATCGGGCCGCCCGTGGCCCGCTCACGGCCGCCGGACCCCTTCGGATGCCCCACGGTGCCGTGCTTCGTGATGAACACCGTCTTCACGTAGGTCGTGGACGTCTTCCCGTCGAGACGCTCCATCTCCCGCCTGGCCTCCGCGATCTTCGCCTCGAGATCCTTGATGTCCGCCTTCAGCTTCGCCGTCTTCCCCGGCGGCAGGTTCTTGTCGGAGAGCTTGGCTTTCGCCGTCGCGATCTGCTGCGTCCAGTTGTCGATGTTCAGCTTCAGCTTGTTCTGCTGCAGCCGCGGAACCGTCGCCTGAGCAAACGCCCTGGTCTTGTCCTCGGCGTCCTGCAGGCCGCGCACATAGGTGTCCTTGAACTTGTTGAACTCCCTCTCGGCGCCCCGCAGCTTGTCTCCGACGCCCGGGATCCAGCCGAACAGCTTGGTGGCGCCGGTCATGATTACGCCGAGCGCGACGAGGACACCGGTCGACATGACGCGGAACATGCCGACGATCTTCGGCAGGTACTCCAATGCCGCACTGACCATGTCGATGACGACGTTCGCGAAGATCCGGGCGCCCTCCTGGATCGCGCCCCTGTTCCGGTCGATCGCCTCCGAGAGGCGCTGGAACGGGCCGCGCATCTTGTCGACTTCGATGCCGGCGGGGATGAGCGCGGTGAAGATGGCCTTGCCCAGTTCCTTGATCGTCGGACCGATGATGACCATCAACTGGTGCATCGCCTTGAACCCGAACCCGACGTCCTTCAGGATCGGTCGGAGGAACGTCAGAGCCTTCGTCGCGCCGTCGAGGAAGCCTGCGCCGAATGCCCCCTGGAAGCGGAACAGCTCGCCGAACAGCGACCCGAACGCGTTGGCCACCGCACCGGAGAACCGGCCGATCGCGGGCAGGAGTTCGTTGATCCCGTCGAACAGGCCGTCGAGGAAGGCGGCGCTGCCCTTAACGCCCGTCTTCAGGCCCTCGAACATCCCGGGCAGTCCCTTGGCCAGCAGGCCGCTGATCCCGTCAGAGAACGCCTTCAGGGTCGGCCCGGACGCGGCGCCGAAGCTGATCAGCGACTTGATGAACGGGCCCATCGAGGACGTCAGGTCCCGCACGAACACGTTGCCCAGCTTCAGGGTGGCGGTGAAGTCCCGCTGAAAGCCGGAGTCCTTCATCAGCCGGCCGACGCCGCGGGCCGCGTTCCCGAAGCCCCGGCCCATCTCCGTCATGCCCTTGCCCAGGATGCTCACCACGGGCTTGGCGTCCTTGAGGGCCTGCGTGAAGCCCGGCAGCATCGCCTTCTGGACCTGCGGGGCGAGGGCCGCGAACTGGCCCTTCACGCCGACGAGAGCCTTCGTGAACTCCCGTGCTTCGGGGCTGAGTTTCTTCAGCGCCTCGCGGTACTTCTTCTTGTCCGTCGACGCCAGGGCCGCCGCCTCGCCGACACCCTTGAAGCCGAGCGCGAGTGTGCCCGCGGCCAGGCCGGCGCCCGCCATCATCGGTACGAGGGCGCCCAGAGCGGGCAGCAGCGACAGGCCTATGACGGCCGCCACGGCCCCTCCGGCGCCCGACAGGCCCGCGCCTGACGCCCCGGCACCCCCCAGGCTGGACGAGAGGCCTGCAGCGCTCCTTGAGGCGCCCTGCATGATGGGCGACAGGCCGCCGATCCCGCCGCCCATCCCGCGGGCCGCGTCCGCTGCGGACACGAACCGGCCGTTCAGGTCTCTCAGGCGGCCGTTGGCGTCCCGTGTGAGGCGCGTCAGAGCGTCGCTGCCGGTACGGGACGCGTCGTCGATGCGCTGCCCCATACGGTCCGCTGAGTCGCCCGCGTTGTTCAGGATCCGCGACAGGTTGTCACGGCCGTCGAGGGTGAACGTCAGGCGTTCGCCGGCCATCACTCACCCCCCGCCAGCTGGGCGCGGAAGTCCGCGATGTACTTGGCCGCCGCGTCGGAGTCGGCCGCGAAGTGGGCGGCCTCCGCGTAGGCGCCGTCGATCTCCTCGTCGGTGCCGTCCGCCGCCGCGATCTTCTCGCACATGTCGGCGACCTCCTTGAGGTCGAAGCGGGCCGACAGCTCCTCGACCAGGGGGTCGAAGTCCCCGAACCGCAGCGACGGCTCAGAGCGCTTCCTGAGGACCCACACGATGGCGCGCAGGGCGTCCGGGTCGTCGACGAGGAGACCGGCCTTCAGCTCCGGCCACTTCAGGTCGACGGTCCGCGAGACGATCGAGACCTCTGACGTCTTCAGGGTGCGGACGTCGTACTGCTCGGCGGGGGAACCGTCCGGGGCGTAGATGACGATCATGATGACTACCTTTCGTGATGATGACTGTGTGTTGTTGGCGGAACATCGCCCACCGTGACGCGTGACGCAACGCTCTGACCTGCGGAAACGGCCGTCACGCGGTGTTATCCGGCCTTGGGTCCCTCGGCGACGCTCTGCAGGATCCGCATCCGCTCCCAGCCGCGGGCCCGGATCTCGTCCAGGCCGTCCTCGTCCTGGCTGTCGGCAATGTCGGCCATCAGGTGCATGAGCTTGTCGACGTGGCCGGAGAGCCCCGGGCGGTCCTCGTCGATGGCAACCGCGAGCTTCACAGCACACCGGGCCATGACGATCTGCGGCCCACCCTCCTGACCAGGGGGAATGCCGTTGATAAACGCGAGGACGGAGGCCAGGACCGTTTCCCCGGAGAGCGGGTCAGGCATGACGTACTTCGGGAGAGTGTCGGGGTCGACGTAGGCGCACACTCCGGCACGGCACAGCGAGTGGTCGCCCCGGCTGTGAGCCCGGTGCCGCCTGGCGCGGAGCGCTTCCGAGTCTGGCTTCTTCATGACTACTCCTTGTGATGTAACTCTGGGTAACAAGTCAGCCCTTCCGTCACGTGATTACGTAGCGTCACTCACGGAGGCGGAACCGGGCGAGAAGGGCGGTTGGGTCGCCCCCTCTCTCGAAAAGCACGATGACTGCGAGCCCCCCTCCCTGTGCCTGACCTGCACTGTTCTGACTGCTCGGAGACGCTGAGATTCGCGCTGAGTGATGTGCGAGAGGTCGGCCGGCACCCTGCACCCGGCATACCGGTCGGGTAGCGACGCTGCGTGACACTGAGTCGCGTCGCTCTCGTCGCAGCCTGTGACTGTGCGCGATCGGGAGCAGGGCACAGTGGGTGAGAGAGAGGGAGGCAGGGCGCAGGCAGGTCTTCGGCCACGCGCCGCGACCTCGCTGCCTTACCGCTGGAGCCGGCTTGACGCCCTGCCTGGTCTGTCATGCGCTCAGCTGCCCACGCTCATCGAAGCTGACCGTGTGCTCGCGCATGAGGCGGCTGGCGAACGTGAGGACCGCCGCCCGGTGTTGAGTGAGGATGGCCCTCGCTTCACGCTCGGCGTGCCACAGCCGGTGGAAGCCGTGGTCCCGTTCGAAGCGCCTGAGGTCGCTGCACGCGCGGTCGACGTAGGGCTCGGCGCTGAACTCCCTGCACCACAGGTCACCGGCGACCAGGATGACGGCGGTTGTCTGCGGATTGGTCCTGTCGCAGCTGGTGCGGCCGGCGAGGTTCTGGGGGTTGATCCACACCTGCCGGACAGGTACGCGGAAGTACCGTGCGGCGACCGCGTGGGCGGCCTCGTGCTCGGCCGTGGACTGGAGGGTCATGCCGCGTCACCGCCGTTCATCCACTCGTCGGCGTAGTCGCTGCCGTGGCGGTCACGGAGCGCGCGGTAGAGCCGTTCACTGCCCTGCTGGGCTTCCTCCGCGCGTCGCCTGCGGGCCGCGTGCTCGGCCTTCGCCTCGGCCTGGCGGTCCTCCAGGTCGGAGAAGATGAATCCGGCGTCGAGCCGCTGCTCGCGTTCGCTGCGGGGGGCGAGCGGGTCGCGGGTCCGCGGCGGCGGCTTCGGAGCCTCGCGGCCTTCGATCCACGCGGTCGTGGCCTGGGTGAACCAGCGGCTGACCGGGGAGTCCACGCGGGCCTGCATCGGGGCGAGCAGGTCTCGGCGTTCCTGCTGGCGGCGCTCGGCCTCTTCGTCGTTCCAGTTGTCTGTCATGAGTCGTTCTCCTCTTCTGTGAAGGTGTCGGCGAACCGGAGGGCGTGTTCCTGCCAGACGGCCTCGACGGTGCTGCCGGTGGCGCTGGCAAGCTGCTGGACGAGCGCGCCGATGAAGCCGACGAAGATGGGCACGGTCGCTTCGGGGGCGGCGTGGACGACGTCGTCCACGAGGCTGTGGAACGGGTCTCCGGGGGTGTCCTCGAGGTGTTCGGTGTGGAGGTAGGCCGTGACGGCCGCGAGGACGTTCGGAAGGGCTTGCCGGACGTCGGGGTGGATGTCGGTGCTCATGAGTTCTCCGTGATGCCGTGGGCGGTCTGGTAGACGGGGCAGTTGTGCGGGTCGTGCTTGTTGATGCAGCGCCGTGTGGAGCGGCACAGGCGGGCGCCACAGCCCTTGGGGCAGAGCAGGTACGTGCCGCGGTAGACGGGGGCCGCGCACGCCGCGCAGAAGCCCATCCGGCGGCCCTTGGGGGCCTTCCTGCGGTAGCGGGCCTTCAGCCCGGCGGTGCGGTTGGCGGCGAACACCGCCCGCTCGTCCTTCTGTTGCTGCGTCTTTGCCTTCGCCGCGGCTATCCGGGCAGCCACTTGCTGCTCGACGTGGGACTCGCTCATGACGCACCGTCCTCATCGGCCGGCCGCGGGGCGTCGCTCACGGGCAGCCGCGCGCTGGAGGCCGGGCGCTGTCCCCAGCGCTGAGGCCTCCAAGTCGGGGCGCAGTCCGCGCAGACGTCCGACGCGCCGGTCCCCGGGCTGCCGTCGGAACGGATGGTGGAGGGGAAGCGCCAGCCGTCGATGTAGGCCGCGATCCGGGCCTCCTGGGCTGAGTTGTGGCCGTGGGGGTCTCCGTGGCGCTTCAGGCATCCGTCGCACTGGAGGATGATCCGGGTGAAGTTCAGCGAGCTCATTCGGTGGCTCCTGGTCTGTGGTTGCTGTCGAAAGGCAGCAGCAGAAGGGGGTGAGTGGGGGGTTCTCGATCTTGCTGACTGGGTGGTGGGTGGTGGGTTGTGGTGGGTTTTCCGAAACTCGCTACGCGTGCGCATATGGAGAGAAACCGGGAGACCCACCACTACCCACCACTTCCGCAGGTCAGGGGCTTTCGTCCTCCTCGCTCCCGGCCAACATCAGGCCCATCCAGACGGCTCCGAAGTTGCGGGGCTTCTTCTCGTAGCCGCGGGTCTTCATGGAGGCCGCGAACGTGACCGTGTTGCCGACGTCCTCGCCCTTGATGCCGCTGTCGTGGCACCAGCCGGACCAGGCTTCGAAGAGGTCGGCAGAGCGGACGTGGTTGTACGGGCCCGGGATCGTCCGTTCCTTCAGGAAGCGGCCGAGCGCGTCGCTCTCCTCGCGGTACTCCTCGGTCCGCACCCGGACCGCCTCAGGCGGGTTGAGCCCCTGCTGCTGGTAGTCGAGCCACCCCTGGTACACCCAGGCGAGAACGGCCGGCGCCGCCGCCTTCAGCCGAGCAGGCAGCGTGCCGTCCCGCTCGCTCTCGGGGATGACGACGTCGAACGGGACGACAAGGAGTCGCCGCCATACCGCCGGGTCGTCGCCGCTGACCGCAGGCAGGTGGTTGGTCAGCATGATCAGCGTGTGGGTGGGGTCGAACGTGATGGGGTTCTTGTGCATGTAGTTCGCCTCGATGGGGTCGCCACCGACGAGCCGCTTCATGGTGGCTTCCGCGAACTTGCGCCCCTTCTCCGTCTCGGAGCAGAAGGCCAGCCGGGCGCCACGCAGGCGCATCTTGAACGCCCCGTGCTTCTCGTGCTTGGACTGCATGAGGAGCGAGGGGTCGACCTCGATGGCGTAGTCCCCGAAGGCGGCCATCGTGGCGTCGCGCAAGGTGCCCTTGCCGTTGGCGCCCGTGCCGGTGAAGATCGGCATGACGTGCTCGGTCTGTTTGCCGAGCATCGCGTAGCCGAAGAGCCGCTGTACGAACGCCCGGACCTCGGGGTCGGGAAGGATGCGCTCGAGGAACTTTTCCCACTCGGCGTTCAGTTCGTCGCCGATCGGGCCGCCGGCCACCTTGGTGATGAGGTCGGCACGGTCGTTCTCGCTGATGGTCCCCTCGCGCAGGTCGACGGTTCCGGCGGGGGTGTTGAACAGGTAGGCGTCGGCGTCGAGCTGGCGCGAGGCGACCGAGATGGGCTTGAGCGCGGATGCCAGCTTCAGCATTCCCTCGATGCCCGCAGCGCTTTCGGATTTGCGGACGTCGGCGTACAGCTCGTCTCGGGCTTCGCTCTTGGGCATGTCGAGGCAGTCGGCGAGTGCGTTCTTGGTGGTGGCGATGGCGGCCTCGATGTCGACGCGCTCTTCGTCGTCTTTCCAGCGGGCGCCGTCCCACTGGTGCCAGCCGATGCCGTGGACGTGGCGCAGGCTGTTGGCGTGGTCGTCGACGAAGCGCTCTGCCATGCGTAGGTGGCCGCGGTGACTTCCCCGCGGCAGTGGCACGACGCGCAGCTTCGGCGGCTCGGCGGGCCGCACGATGGGCTCGCTCATGCGGCCTCCAGGTGGGCGTAGGTGAGGTAGCGGCCGTTGCCGCCGGGGATGCGGATGGGGGGCCAGCCGGGTGTGGCCTGCAGCTGGTGGGGTTCCTTGGGCTTGGCCATCTCGGCGAGTTCTTCCTGGGTGCGCCTGGCCCACAGCGGCGGGCGGGGCGCCGAGACGTCGCGGAACCACTGGAGCAGCGCTTCCTCGTCGCCGTACCGGCGCCACATCTCGGCCGCGTCGAGGACGGCGGCGAACCGCTTGGGGTCGTCCGGGTCGAGGGCGAGCCATGCGGGGCTGGCGTACTTCGGGTAGACGCCGGCCATGTACAGGGCGCGGGCATCGGACCACAGGCCGACGATGTCGCCAGGGTCGAAGCTCGGCGCTTCCTGTGGCACAGTGGGCGCAGACGTTCCGCTCACCGCGGAGTCTTCCTGAGAAGGGGCCGTCAGCAGCGGCCCCTTCTCGGCGTTCTGGCTCATGCGACCTCCGTCTTCGTGGTGTCGACGAGCGGCTCGCCCGACAGCAGCCGGACGAGGTCGGCGGTGATGACGACGTAGCGCGCCCCGAGCGTGATCGTCTTCACGGGGGACGTGCCGCGCTTGATGCTCTGCAGCAGGTGACCCCTGCTGCAGCCGATGGCGGTCGCGGCCGTCGGCACGCTGACCGTTGCTGGCCACTTACGGACTTCGGCGAGGGTGGGCTGGGACGTGGTCATGCGGCCACCTGCCGAACGGTGTGGTCGGTGAGCCACTGCTCGATGTCGCTGCGCCGGTAGAAGACGCGGCCAGCGCGCCCCTTGGCGGTCTTGATGTAGTCGGGCCCTGTGCCGCGCCAGCGGAGCTCCGCCAGCGTCTGTGCGTTTCGGAAGAGGGTCGGGTACAGCTCGCAGACCTGCGCTGAGGTCAGGAGTTCTTCCCTGTCGGGCATTGCGTCTCCTTAGCGCTATCCGTTGCTTACGTGCAACACATGAAGCTATGATGCACCGCATGAACGAGATGGTAACCCAAACGAGCCGATACGCAAATGGCCTGCCGCTGCATAGGCTGTTGCCCATGAGCGATCAGCAGTACGGCCGACGTGCCGTCGAGACAGGACCGACAGGGCGGGTCGTCGCCGAGAACCTGGTCCGCCTGAGGCAGACCCGTTCGTACAGCACTCGCCAGCTATCCGCCGCCCTGGAGGCGAGGGGGCGGACGATTTCCCCGTCCGGCATCACCCGGATGGAGAAGGCGGAACGGCACGTGACGGCTGATGAACTCGTCGCCTTTGCTGCGGTGTTCGGCGTCAGTCCGTCCGCGCTGCTACTTCCGCTGAGCGATGACCCCGACGAGACCGTCGAGGTCACAGGCGCCGGAGTCGTTCAGGCCGACGTGGCGTGGGACTGGGCGGACGGGAAGCGCCCCCTGCAGTGGGCCGAGGGAGATCCGAGCACTAGGTCCTACGAGTACCGGCTGTACAGCCGACCGCCTGGTCGTCGCGACGAGCATGGCATCGTCCTCCGTCCTCGAGGCGAGCGCGGCCGGCAGCAGGTCGAGGAGATCCGCAAGGCGTACAGCCTGCTCCAGGAGCACGGCCTGGACATCCGCGAGCTGCAGCGCCTCGACGCGGACGCGTTCGAGCACCTGATGGAACGCGACGATGGCTGAGCCGAAGCGCATCACGCTGCGGGACGGCAAGGTGCGCTATCGGGTGGTGGTGGACGCGGGCTATGACGAGACTGGCAAGCGTCTGCAGCTCACGATCACGCGGGACACGAAGAAGGAATGCGGTGCCGAACGGGACCGGATCCTCGCCCAGCGTGCGGCTGGGACTCTGATCGTCCCCAGCAAGATGACGCTGGGGGAGTGGCTGGAGCAGTGGCTTGAGTACAAGCGGCGGGACGTCGAGGAGACGACGATCCGGACGTACCGGCTAGCTCTGGTCCATGTCGTCGACCGCATCGGGCACGTGCGCCTTCAGGAACTCACGGAGACGCAACTGCAGGACTTCATCGACGACGTCGTGACGACCGGACGCAGGAGGGGCGGAGAGGCCGGCACACGCCTCGCCGTGTCGACGGTCGAGGGCATCCTGACTCGCCTCAGGGAAGCGCTTGGTCGGGCCGTGGTGCGCAAGCTCATCCCCGTCAACCCCGCCCAGTACGTTCGGGTCTCACTGGCAGACAGGAAGACCGACAAGCGGGAGCGCACCAGGGTCGAGCCGTGGACTGTGACCGAGGTGCAGACGTTCATCCGCGGCATCGTCGACGACAGACTCTTCGCGCCGCTGCTCCTCTCCCTGATGGGCTTGCGGCCCGCCGAGGTGTGCGGTCAGCGCTGGACAGACATCGACCTTGACGCCGGCATTCTGTCCATCACCGTCACGCGGACGATGGTGGGTAACCATCAGGTCATCGAGAAGGACACGAAGACGGCTTCGGGCGAGAGGTCCCTCCCGCTTCCTCGCGCGCCATGGGAGGCGCTGCGCCGGCTCCGTGCCCAGCAGGCAGCGGAGCAGCTGGCTGCAGGCGAGGCGTACACGCACTCCGGGTACGTCGTCGTCGACGAGCTGGGGGTCCCCAAGAACACACGGCAGCTGCGAGAGCACGCCTACACCCTGATGGCCTCCTTGGGTCTCCGGCGCGTGCGGCTGTACGACGCTCGGCATGCGGTCCTGAAGGCCCTTGCCCTGTCCGGGGTCCCCGATGTCATCCTCGCCGCGTGGGCCGGCCACACGAACGCGGCCTTCACGAAGCGCAAGTACGTGTCCATCGAGGCGGAGGACATGAGGTCCGCCGCTGAGGCGCTGGACGTGTTCCATGGCGGGGATCAGAAAGCCCTGGTGTGAGAGATTGTGAGAGATGATCTCTCTAGGTCTCTCACAATCACCGCCTGACCTGCGAGAACTTCTTTGTCCGTATAACAGTGGACAGATTCTACTGGCGGTTTCTGCAGGCCAGCGCCACCGCCGTCTTCGTCTCTTGCTACGAGACGGCCGTCACGGGCGCGCACGGTGAGGACCGGGCCGCCGCACGGCCCGTCGGCGCCGGCAAGCCGGCGGATGACGGCAGCACGAAGAAACCTCCGGGGGACGGGGCGGCGCCGCACATCCGCGATCGGCGCGGCTACGAATCCCCTGTGCAGAGGCCTCGCGCCCCGAGGGAGTGAGCGGGCATGACCACCATCGCGCCACCACCGACCACGACACGCCACGTCGCGGCTCTCCCCCGCGACCTGCACAGTCCGGCCGCCGCCCGTCGCATCACGGCTCGATGGCTGGAGTCCCTGGGCCGCGCCGCCCGTACGCCGGACGTGATCGTGATCGTGTCCGAGCTGGTCACCAACGCCGTCCGTCACACCGACGGACCGTGTGTGCTCACCCTGACGGCCCACGGCGCCTCCCTGGACCTCGCCGTGACCGACCACAGCGAGGAGATCCCGGATCTGAGCCGCCGGGAGGGTGGGGACCACCGGGGCGGCTTCGGCCTGGAGCTCATGCGCGGTCTGGGCGGCCGGATCACGGTCGTGCCGCGCCTCGGCGGCAAGACCGTGCACGTCACGTTGGCCCTGGCCCCCGACACCGCCGCCGCGCGGGACGCACCACCGTGAGGCCACGGGCGCCGCGCCCGGTCTCACCCGGTCGGCACCCCCATCGCCTACTACCAGGGCCTGACGTACATCGGGGTCGCCCGATCGTCGTCGGCGCCGGAAGGCACGGTGAAGTCCCGCATGCGCACCGGCCTCGAGCAGCTCCGCCGATGTCTGGAGGCCGGCTCATGACACGGCAGGAAGATCCCCACCTCGATGCCGCGGCCTACGTCCTGCACGCGCTCACGCCGGCGGAGGAGGCGGCCTTCCTGAACCATCTGGCCGGCTGCGAGGAGTGCCGCAGGGACGTCGCCGGGTTCGAGGCGACCACGGCCCGGCTCGCCGCCGTCGAGACCGCCCCCCTGCCACCCGGGCTGCGCACGCGCGTCATCGGCCTCGCCGCCCGCACCCGCCAGGAGCGGCGGCGTCCCGGCGCGAACGGCTGACCTGAGGCAAGGTCTACGGACTCCGGTACGCCGAGCCGACGGGCGATCTGCGCGCGGCCGGCCTGCTGCCAGGCGTCGGCGATCGCTCGGCACGTGTCCTCGAAGGACCTGTCGGCGACGCGGTGGCCGTCGGCATCACCGTCGAACCTCCCGGCGGCTCGCGCCGGCCCACCGCCCAGCCGCTCGGCACCGTCTCCATCAGCTCCTGAACCCGGGCCCGGTCGGCTTCCGCCGGGTGCCGGGTGCCGGGTGCCGGGTGCCGGGTGCCGGGCCCTAGGGCGTGTTGCGAAAGTCCCGCCTGCCCCGCGACGCCTGGCACGCACGCTCGCTGCGTTGTCGGGATCGTCCGAGTACACCCGGTACGAGGACGACCCTCCGCCTTGCGATCGCACGCACCAGACGCCGCGGGGCCCGCCCTTCGGGCGGACGGCGCTACTTTCGCAACACGCCCTAGGCCTGCGGAGTCCCGAGCGGCCTGTCCGGCTCGCTCGCCGCGCTCGTCGTGTTCCGCCCGGGCGCCGCGTTCGACTCGTACGGGAGCAGTTCCGGCCGCTTCGCCGGGCGGCCGTCGCCCGAGGAGCGGCCGGTCAGACGGCGGCCTATCCACGGGCCGAGGTATTCGCGCGCGAAGCGGGCGTCCCCGAGGCGGCGGGTCATCCAGCCCGGGGGCAGGGTCGGCGGCAGCGGCGTCCGCCAGTCGTCCTCGGCGGCCAGGCCGAGGGCCTGCCACACGGCCTCGGCCACCCTCCGGTGCCCCTCGTCGGTGAGATGGAGCCGGTCGACGTCCCACATGCGCGGGTCGCCGAGCGCGGGTGCCCCGTAGAGGTCGACCACCAGGGCGCCATGGCGGGCGGCGAGCTCGTCGACGTACCCGAAGAGCTCCTCCATTCGGGGCCGGAAACGCTCCATCACGGGCCCGTTGCGGCCCGGGCTGCGCATCAGGACCAGCTGCCCGCAGGACGGCGCCAGCTTCTCCACGGCCTCGGTCAGGAGCCCCCGTACGCGCCCCATGTCGACCTTGGGCCGCAGGGTGTCGTTCAGGCCACCGACGAGGGTCACCACGTCCGCCTTCATCGCGGCGGCCAGGTCCACCTGCTCCTCGACGATCTGGCCGATGAGCTTGCCGCGTACGGCGAGGTTCGCGTAGCGGAAGTCGGGGGTGCGGGCGGCGAGGCGCGCCGCGAGGAGGTCGGCCCACCCCCGGTACGACCCGTCGGGCAGTCGGTCCGACATGCCCTCGGTGAAGCTGTCCCCGACAGCGACCAGACTTGTGTAGGTGGCATTCATCTCCATGGCGTGAGCGATCATACCGTGCGGTATGCGCGCGTTCCTCCGGAGGTAGGACGGAGCCCCGGGGTGCGCGACGCACCCCGGGGCTCCTGTTCCCGATGTCCTTACCGAGCGATGTCCTACGGAGTCGTCGGCCGGCCGACCAGCTCCCGCAGTACGTCCTCCATCGTGACCAGGCCGGCCAGCTTGCCGTCCTCGTCCAGGACCGCCGCCAGGTGTGTACGGCTGCGGCGCATCGCCGTCAGGACGTCGTCCATCGGCGTCGCCGCCCGGACCCGGGCGATCGGCCGCATCGCCGAGACCGGGAAGGGGAGATCCCTCGGCGTCACGTCCAGGGCGTCCTTCACATGGAGGTAGCCCAGGATCCGCTTCCCCGCGTCGACCACCGGGAAGCGGGAGAAGCCCGAGTCGGCGGAGAGGGACTCCAGCTGCTCGGGCGTCGTCCCGACCGCCGCGTACACGACCTTCTCCACCGGCATGACGACATCCCGGACCGGCCTGCGCCCCAGCTCCAGGGCGTCGTGCAGCCGTTCCGCCGCGCGGTCGTCGAGCAGGCCGGCGACACCCGCGTCGGTCACCATCCGCGCCAGCTCGTCGTCCGAGAACGTGGCCGAGACCTCGTCCTTGACCTCCACCCGCAGCAGCTTCAGCAGCGCGTTGGCGAAGGCGTTGATCGCGAAGATCACCGGCCGCAGCGCTCGCGCGAGCGCGACCAGCGGCGGGCCGAGCAGCAGCGCCGAGCGGGCCGGCTCGGCGAGGGCGATGTTCTTGGGGACCATCTCGCCCAGCAGCATGTGCAGGTACGTCGCCACGGCGAGCGCGATCACGAACGAGATCGGGTGCACCAGACCGTGCGGGACGCCGACCGCGTCGAAGACCGGTTCGAGCAGGTGCGCGATGGCCGGCTCGGCGACGATGCCGAGCACCAGGGTGCACAGCGTGATGCCGAGCTGCGCCGCGGCGAGCAGCGCCGAGACGTGCTCCAGACCCCAGATGACGCTGCGCGCCCGCCGGTTGCCCGCCTCGGCCTCGGGCTCGATCTGGCTGCGGCGTACGGAGATCAGGGCGAACTCCGCGCCGACGAAGAAGGCGTTCACGACCAGGGTCAGCGCGCCGATCAGCAACTGGATCGCGGTCATCGGCCCGCCTCCCGGGTCGTGCCGGACTCTTCGAGGGGCGGCACGTGCATCAGCACCCGCGCGGCACGGCGCCCGGAGGCGTCCACCACGTCCAGCAGCCAGCCGGCCAGCTCCACCCGGTCGCCGACCGACGGGATCCGGCCCAGCTCGCTGGCGATGACGCCCGCCAGCGTCTCGTACGGTCCGTCCGGCACGCGCAGGCCGATCGCCTCCAGCTGGTCGGTACGGGCGGCGCCGTCGGCGGACCAGAGCTCGCGCCCGTCCGCGTCGACACCGGCCCGCGCCAGGTCGGGGGTCTCGTGCGGGTCGTGCTCGTCGCGCACCTCGCCGACGACCTCCTCGACGATGTCCTCCAGCGTGGCGACACCGGCCGTGCCGCCGTACTCGTCGATGACGACGGCCATGGTCTGCTTGCCGGAGAGCCGGTCGAGGAGCCGGTCGACGGTCAGCGTCTCCGGGACCAGCAGCGGCTGGCGCAGCATGTCCCCGATGCGCCGGCGGCGCCGCTCGTCGGCCGGTATGGCCAGGACGTCCTTGATGTGGGCGATGCCGACGACGGAGTCGAGGGTGCCGCGGTAGACGGGGAAACGGGACAGGCCTGTCGCACGGGTCGCGTTGGCGACGTCCTCCGCGGTGGCCTGTACTTCGAGCGCCGTGACCTGCACGCGCGGGGTCATCACGTTCTCCGCGGTCAGTTCGGCCAGGTTGAGGGTCCGTACGAACAGCTCCGCGGTGTCCGCCTCCAGAGCGCCCGCCTTCGCCGAGTGGCGGGCCAGCGCCACCAGCTCCTGCGGTGAACGCGCGGAGCCCAGCTCCTCGGTCGGCTCCATGCCGAGCCGCCGCAGGATGCGGTTCGCGGTGTTGTTGAGATGGCTGATCAGCGGCTTGAAGGCGGCGGTGAAGACCCGCATGGGGGTCGCCACCCGCTTCGCGATCGCCAGCGGCGACGAGATCGCCCAGTTCTTGGGGACCAGCTCGCCGACCACCATCAGGACGATGGTCGACAGGGCGGTGCCGAGGACCAGGGCGACGGAGGAGGCGACGGAGGGGGAGAGGCCGAGGGCCTCGACCGGTCCGCGGATCAGCTTGGCGACCGACGGCTCGGCCAGCATGCCGACGATCAGGTTGGTGACGGTGATGCCGAGCTGGGCACCGGAGAGCTGGAAGGTGAGCGACTTGACGGCCTTGAGGGCGCTGGACGCACCCCGTTCCCCCCGCTCGACGGCCTTCTCGAGCTCGGAGCGTTCGACCGTGGTGAGCGAGAACTCGGCCGCCACGAAGGCGCCGCACGCCAGCGAGAGCAGGAGCGCCACCACGAGCAGAAGCACTTCGATCATCGGTTCACCTCCGTTCCATGATCAGTCACGGACAGAGGTATCGCTCGCTTGGTACTGGGAGGCTCGCCCATGGGCGGACGCTCACACCTTTCGATCGTGCGGGGAAGAGAGGTACCCATGGTAAAGGACGGGCAAAACCGTCTTCACCGGGGAGGGGCGGCCGGCAGCGGCTTCACCCAGCGGGTCCACTGCTCCTCGGGGCCGTACGCCGCCGCCCGCCAGGCGTGCCGCCCGAGCTCGTTGCGGTCGAGCACCATCGCGTCGGCGCGTCGGCCACCCAGCCGTATGAAACGCTCCTCGGCGGCGGCGAGCAGCGCGCCGCCCACGCCCCTGCGGCGGTGGTCCGGGTGTACGGCGAGCCGGTAGAGGTGGCAGCGCCAGCCGTCGAAGCCGGCGATCACCGTGCCGGCGAGCTCGCCGTCCCGCTCGGCGAGGAGCAGCGCCTCGGGGTCGCGGGCGACGAGCCGCTCGATCCCGTCCCGGTCGTCGCTGATGCTGGTGCCCTCGGCGGCGATCTTCCAGAAGGCGAGGACGGCGTCCAGGTCGGCCGGCAGGGCGGTCCGGATGTGCGGTTCGGTCATGGTGCGCATCCCACCACCGGCTCCGGCCGTCCGTCGACCGTGTTTCGCGATGCGGGCGCGGAGCGGGACGCGGGCGCAGAGCAGTCCAGGCCCGCCCGAGGGGGCAGGCCTGGACGTTGGTACGGGGGCCGCAGGCCCGGCGTCCCGTTGTCACGGGGCGCCGGGCCCTGGCCGGGCTCCGCGGCTCTCGTCAGACGAGGTCGAAGCGGTCCAGCTCCATGACCTTGGTCCACGCCGCGACGAAGTCGTTCACGAACTTCGCCTCGGCGTCGGCGCTCGCGTAGACCTCGGCGAGCGCGCGCAGCTCGGAGTTCGAGCCGAAGACGAGGTCGGCACGGGTACCGGTCCACTTGACCTCGCCCGTGGCGAGGTCGCGGCCCTCGAACTCGTCCTGCGCCGAGGACGTCGACTTCCACGCCGTGCCCAGGTCGAGCAGGTTGCGGAAGAAGTCGTTGGTGAGCGTGCCCGGCCGGTCGGTGAGGACACCGTGCTTGGACTGGCCCGTGTTGGCGCCCAGGACGCGCAGACCACCGACGAGGACCGTCATCTCGGGCGCGCTGAGGGTCAGCAGGTTGGCCTTGTCGACCAGCAGGTACTCGGCCGGCAGACGGTTGCCCTTGCCGGCGTAGTTGCGGAAGCCGTCGGCGGTCGGCTCGAGCGCGGCGAACGACTCGACGTCCGTCTGCTCCTGCACGGCGTCGACGCGGCCCGGCGTGAACGGCACCTCGACGTCGAAGCCGCCGTCCTTGGCCGCCTTCTCGACGGCAGCGGAGCCCGCGAGCACGATCAGGTCGGCCAGCGAGACCTGCTTGCCACCCGCGGAGTTGAAGGACGACTGGATGCCCTCGAGCGTGCGCAGCACCTGCGCCAGCTCGTCCGGGTTGTTGACCTCCCAGTTGCGCTGCGGCTCCAGACGGATGCGGGCGCCGTTGGCGCCGCCCCGCTTGTCGCTGCCGCGGAAGGAGGAGGCGGCGGCCCAGGCGGCGGAGACCAGCTGGGTGACCGTGAGGTCCGAGCCGAGGACCTGCTCCTTGAGGGAGGCGATGTCGGCGGCGTCGATCAGCTCGCCCTCGCGCGCCGGCAGCGGGTCCTGCCAGAGCAGCGTCTCGGACGGGACCTCGGCGCCGAGGTAGCGTGCGACCGGGCCCAGGTCACGGTGGGTCAGCTTGAACCAGGCGCGGGCGAAGGCGTCCGTGAACTCCGCCGGGTTCTCGTAGAAGCGCCGCGAGATCTGCTCGTAGACCGGGTCGAAGCGGAGCGACAGGTCCGTGGTGAGCATCGTCGGGAGGTGCTTCTTCGACGCGTCGTGGGCGTCGGGGATGATCGCCTCGGCGTTCTTCGCCACCCACTGGTGAGCGCCGGCCGGGCTCTTCGAGAGCTCGTACTCGTACTCGAAGAGGTGCTTGAAGAAGTCGTGGCCCCACTGCGCGGGAGTGGTGGTCCAGGTGACCTCGAGGCCACTGGTGATCGCGTCGGCGCCCTTGCCGGTGCCGTACGTGTTCGCCCAGCCGAGGCCCTGGGCCTCCAGCGGCGCGGCCTCGGGGTCGTCGCCGACGTTGTCCGCCGGGCCGGCGCCGTGGGCCTTGCCGAAGGTGTGGCCACCGGCGATGAGGGCGACGGTCTCCTCGTCGTTCATCGCCATGCGGCGGAACGTCTCGCGGATGTCACGGGCCGCGGCGATCGGGTCCGGGTTGCCGTTGGGGCCCTCGGGGTTGACGTAGATGAGGCCCATCTGGACCGCGCCGAGCGGGCTCTCCAGCTCGCGGTCACCGGTGTAGCGCTCGTCGCCGAGCCAGGTGGTCTCGGGGCCCCAGTACACGTCCTCGTCGGGCTCCCACACGTCGGCGCGGCCGCCTGCGAAGCCGAAGGTCTCGAAGCCCATCGTCTCCAGGGCGACGTTGCCGGTGAGGATCATGAGGTCGGCCCAGGAGATGGACTGGCCGTACTTCTGCTTGACCGGCCACAGCAGGCGGCGGGCCTTGTCGAGGTTGCCGTTGTCCGGCCAGCTGTTGAGCGGCGCGAAGCGCTGCTGACCGGTGCCACCGCCACCGCGGCCGTCGCTGATGCGGTACGTACCGGCGCTGTGCCAGGCCATACGGATCATGAGCGGGCCGTAGTGGCCGAAGTCGGCCGGCCACCAGTCCTGGGAGGTGGTGAGCACCTCCGCGATGTCCTGCTTCACGGCCGCCAGGTCGAGGGCCTTGAAGGCCTCGGCATAGTCGAACTCCTCGCCGAGCGGGTTCGCCACGGCGGGGTTCTTGGCGAGGATCTTCAGATTGAGCCGCTCCGGCCACCACTGGCGGTTTCCGCCGCCCTGCGTGGGGTGCGCGGCGCGCGCGGTGTGCGCGACCGGGCAGCCACCCGCGCCCTCCGCTTTCGCGTCGGTGACGACTGCATCGTGGTTCTCGGACATGGGAATCCTTCCGGACGGGGCGGATCGCGGTGCTCAGCCGGGGCGGCCCGGGGGAGCGGTCGTGTCGCCCGTCCGGAGCCATGTTGTGCCTTGGCTATTGCCGGAATCGATCCTACGATAGACAGAGTCCAAGTCAAGAAGCGCGCCAATCCTCTACCCCCTCGGAATGCTGGCGCCCCTGGGTGAACGTCGCGTGTCCCGCCGAAGTCCGAGCTGAATGGGTGAACCGAATGAGCGACCTGCTGGAGCGGCTGCGAGGACGTGGCTGGCGCATGACCTCCCAGCGGCGCGTCGTCGCCGAGGTCCTCGACGGTGACCACGTGCACCTCACGGCCGACGAGGTGCACGTCCGCGCGGCGGAGCGGCTGCCCGAGATCTCCCGGGCGACGGTCTACAACACGCTCGGCGAGCTGGTCTCCCTCGGCGAGGTCGCCGAGGTCTCCACCGACGGCCGTGCCAAGCGGTACGACCCGAACGCGCGCCATCCGCACCAGCACCTGGTGTGCTCGCGCTGCGGCACCATCCGCGACGTCCACCCGACCGGGGACCCCCTGGCCGATCTCCCGGTGGGGGAGCGGTTCGGCTTCGCGGTGGCCGCGGCGGACGTCACCTACCGGGGACTCTGCCCCTCCTGCGCCTAGGGTCCGCGCCTTCCTCCGGACGGTTTCATCTGGACGGTGCTAGCGCGTCGGCGCTAGCGTGGTCGTGTGGCCAAGACTCAGCTGAACGTACGGGTGGACGAGAACACCGCCGACACCGCGCGTCGGCGGGCGCAGCAGCGCGGCATGAGCGTCAACCGCTACATCGAGGAACTCGTCCAGCAGGACGCGGGGGAGTCGGGACGCGCCTTCGTCGAGGCGGCGGCCGACTTCATGAAGCAGTACGAGGCCGTGTTCGCCGAGGAGTTCGGGACGGAGCGCGACCGCACCGCATGAGCCTCACGGTCGACCTCTCCTGGCTGCTCATGGTGGCCGAGCACCAGACGCCCGGCGACCCCCAGGTCACCGACTGGGGAGCGCTCGTCGCCGCCGTCGGCAGGCACGACGCCGAGATCTTCGGCGTGCCCGTGTACAGCGACCCGCACGCCCGCGCCGCCGCCCTTCTCCAGCTTCTGCTGCACGTACCGGCGTTGGAGCACTCCAACGCCATGTTCGCCTCCGCCGTCGCCTACGGCTACCTGGTCGCCAGCGGCCTGAAGGTCGTCACCTCGCCCGAACAGGTCCGGGACCTGGCCCGCCTGGTGAAGAAGGGCGAGGCCGACGTGCGCGCCATCGCGGACGAGCTGCGCCAGTGGAGCCGCTGAGCCGACAGCGCCTCAGGGCCTGCGGGCCGTCCCCAGCACGCAGTAGGAGGAGGGCAGTCGCGGCCCGTTCTCCGGTACCTGGAGGTGGCGGAAGGTGACGATCTCGAAGCCCGCCGCCTCGATCGCCGCCAGCGGGTCCCGGGCCGTGTGACAGCCCCCGAACATCCGCGGCCACACCGTGCGGTCCAGAGCTCGCTGGGTCCGCGCCATGCCGGGTGTCGGCGCCAACCCGTGCTCGAAGAAGCGCAGTTCGCCACCGGGGCGAAGGACGCGGTGCAGCTCGGCGAGGGTCCGGTGCACATCCCGTACGGTGCACAGCACCAGCGACGCGACCGCCGCGTCGTAGGCCTCGCTCTTCACCGGCAGCGCCTCCGCCGCGCCCGGCACGACGTCCACCGGCACGTCGGCGCGGAGCGCCGCCTCCGCCGCCAACTGCCGCAGATGGCGCTCCGGTTCGATGGCCACCACCTCGGACACGGCGCCCGGGTAGTGCGCGAAGTTGAGCCCGTTCCCCGCGCCGATCTCGATGACCCGGCCGGAAAGGCCCGTCAGCAGCTCCGAACGAAGGGCGGCGATACCGCCCTTCGTGTCGGCGGAGACGCTGAACCGCGCATAGAAGCGGGCGAAGAGGGGATGGTGGACGGCATCCCGGGGGACCCGGGTGGAACGCGAGGACATCGCGGACCTCCTCCGACGCTCGACGTCGCAGACGTGGACGGACGGAAGGATTCTGCCCCCTGCCGCCCTTCTCAGCCCGACACGAAGCAGAACTCGTTGCCCTCGGGGTCCCGCATCACCTGAAAAGACCCCTGCGGATCGGTGACCACACCGCCGACCCGGGACGCGCCGAGTGCGGTCGCCCCGTCCGCGGCCGCGTCCAGCTCGGGCGCCTCCAGGTCAAGGTGGAGCCGGTTCTTCACGGCCTTGGCCTCCGGCACCTGCTGGAAGGCGATCCGTACGAACCCGGGCGGCTCGACGTACGACCAGTCGGGGCCCCGGTCGACCGGGACCCCGCCGAGGAGCTCGGCCCAGAACCGCACCAGCCCCGCCGGATCGGCGCAGTCGAAAACGATCTCCGAAACGTGTGCGCGCATGGATCCAGCCTACGGAGGTCAGAGCGCGTCGGCGCCCCAGACCCCACCGAGCGCCGGGGCCAGCCACGTGCCCGCACGCGCCCGGAACTCCGCCGGGTCAAGCGCGCCCGCCCCCTCCGGGACGGCCCCGAGGAGCGGCGCCCCGGCCATCTCCGGCAGCTCGGCCACGTTGCAGCGCGAGGCCAGGTCCGGCTCGGCCGGCCAGCTGCCGATCACCACGCCCAGCTGCTCGATGCCGCGCGCCGCGAGCGCCTCGGCGGTCAGCTGGGTCGTGTTGAGCGTGCCGAGCCCGGCGGGCGTCACGACCAGCACCGGTGCGCCGAGGAGACGGGCCGCGTCGGCCAGCGTGCCGCCCTCCTCGTCGAAGCGGACGAGGAGCCCGCCCGCGCCCTCCACGAGCACCAGGTCGTGCTCGGAGGCCAGCTTCGCGGCCGCCTCGGCGACCTCCCGGGGCCCGACCGGCGCCATCCCGGCCCGTCGGGCGGCCGTGGCGGGCGCCAACGGCTCGGGGAAGCGAGCCAGTTCCTCGGAGACCGCCGCGCCGGAGAGCCGTACGACCTCGTCCGCGTCGCCCCGCTCACCGGGCTCCAGTCCGGTCTGCGCCGGCTTGAGCACGGCGACCGACCTCCCCTGCGCGACGGCCACCGCGGCCACGGCGGCGGTCACGATCGTCTTGCCGATCTCCGTCCCCGTACCGCTGACGACGATGACGGTCATGGTGTGTCGATTCCTCTCCTGGGCCCCGCGACCGCACGGCAGCGGGGGATCTGGTGCGCCGGTCGGCGTCCGGGCTCCCGAGGGGCCCGGACCCGGCCCTGCTGCCCGGTGCGCCGGCCCGCCCCCGGAGGACGGGCACGGGCCGGCCTCCGGCTCTCTCTCGTGCCGGCCCGGCCGTCAGCCCGCCGCCGCGGCCGCGCAGGCCGCGGCGCAGATCCGGGCCAGGTCGTCGTCGCCCGTGACGAACGGCGGCATCGTGTAGATCAGGTCGCGGAACGGGCGCAGCCAGACGCCGGCGCGGACCGCCGCCTCCGTCGCCGCGGCCATGTCCACCTCGTGGTCCAGCTGGACGACGCCGATCGCGCCGAGCACCCGCACCTCCCGGACACCGGGCAGCGCGGCCGCCTCCGCGAGGCCCTCGCGCAGACCCGTCTCGATCCGCTTGACCTCCTGCGCCCAGTCCTGGGACAGCAGCAGGTCGATCGAGGCACTGGCCACCGCGGCGGCCAGCGGATTGCCCATGAACGTCGGCCCGTGCGCGAGCACCGGAACCTCGCCGCGCGAGATCCCCTCGGCGATCCGTGTCGTGCAGAGCGTCGCCGCCATCGACAGATAGCCGCCGGTCAGCGCCTTGCCCACACACATCACATCGGGTGAGATCCCCGCGTGGCCGGCGCCGAAGAGCGTGCCCGTGCGGCCGAACCCGGTCGCGATCTCGTCGAAGATCAGGAGCACTCCGTGCTCGTCGCACGCCTCGCGCAGCACGCGCAGGTATTCTGGGGAGTGGAACCGCATCCCGCCCGCGTTCTGCACCACTGGCTCCACGATCACCGCGGCGACCTCGTCCGCGTGGAGCGCGATCTGCTCCCGCAGCATGTCGGCGTACGACTCCTCGTACGCGGTCGGCGGCGCGTCCACGAAGACCTGGCGCTGGAGCACGCCCGACCAGAGCTGGTGCATCCCGCCCTCGGGGTCGCACAGCGACATCGGCTGCCAGGTGTCCCCGTGGTACCCGCCCCGCCAGGTCATCAGGAGCTGCTTGCCGGGCTTGCCCACCGAGCGCCAGTACTGCAGGCACATCTTCGCCGCGACCTCGACGGAGACCGAGCCGGAGTCGCTGAGGAAGACGTGCTGGAGCGGCTCGGGCGTGATCTCCACCAGGCGCGTGGCGAGCCGGACGGCCGGCTCGTGGGTGAGCCCGCCGAACATGACGTGGCTCATCCGGTCCAGCTGGCCGTGCGCCGCCTCGTTGAGCACCGGGTGGTTGTAGCCGTGGATCGCGGACCACCAGGAGGACATGCCGTCGATCAACTCGTCCTGCCCGTGGACGGGTTCGGAGAGCTGGAGCCGTACCCCGGAAGCGGAGGCGACGACCATCGGGTCCGTACGGCCCGGCATGGGGCCGTACGGATGCCAGACGTGCGCCCGGTCCAGGGCCAGCAGTTCCTCGTTACGCATTCGGCGCGAACTCCGTCCCGGCGCCGCGACGACGTACCGCCACCAGGTCCGTACGGGCCCCCGGCACGCCCTCGGCGGCGGGCTCCGCCTCCGAGGACTCCTCCGGAGCCGCGGCCGGCGCGTGACCGCCGCACGGTCCGCAGCCGCCACCCGACTCGGCGTGCGAGCCGCAGCCCGCCGGCGCCGCCGCGGACCCCGACGGTCCGCAGCCGCCCGACGCGTGGGAGCCGCACCCGCCGGCCGCACCCGCGGCGGCCGCCGCACCCGCCTCCGCGAGCGCGTCCGCGCGGTGCTTCGGCAGCGTCGTGGTACCGGCGCCCTCCACCTCGAAGCCGGCGTCCGCGATCATGTCGAGGTCGGCCTTGCCGGCCTGGCCCTCGCTGGTCAGGTAGTCGCCGAGGAAGATCGAGTTCGCGATGTTCAGCGCGAGCGGCTGCATCGACCGCAGGTGCACCTCGCGGCCGCCCGCGATCCGGACCTCCACGTCGGGGCAGACGAACCGCACCATCGCGAGGATCCGCAGACAGCGCTGCGGGGTGAGGTTCCACTCCTTCGCGAGCGGCGTGCCCTCGAACGGGATCAGGAAGTTCACCGGCACCGAGTCCGAGTCCAGCTCGCGCAGCGCGTAGACGACGTCGACCAGGTCCTCGTCGCTCTCGCCCATGCCCGCGATCAGACCGGAGCAGGCGGACAGGCCGGCGGCGTGCGCCTTCTGCACGGTGTCCACCCGGTCCTGGTACGTGTGGGTGGTGGTGATCTCCCCGTACGTCTCCTCGGACGTGTTCAGGTTGTGGTTGTACGCGTCGGCGCCCGCCGCGCGCAGCCGCTCCGCCTGACCGTCGGAGAGCAGGCCGAGGCACGCGCAGACCTCGACGCCCTCGTTCTGCTCCTTGATCGCCTCGATCGTCTTGCCGACGCGGTCCACGTCCCGGTCCGTCGGCCCCCGGCCGCTCGCCACCAGGCAGACCCGCTTGGCGCCGCCCGCGACACCGGCGGCCGCCGCCTGCGAGGCCTCGTCCGGCTTCAGCCAGCCGTACTTGAGGATCCCGGCCGTCGAGCCGAGCCGCTGCGAACAGTACCCGCAGTCCTCGGGACACAGCCCCGACTTCAGATTGACCAGATAGTTCAGCTTCACGCGCCGCCCGAACCACTGACGACGCACCTTGCCGGCGGCGGCCACCACATCGAGCAGTTCGTCGTCGGAGGTCGCCAGTACGGCGAGCGCTTCTTCACGGCTCGGCAGCTCGCGCCGCAGCCCCTTGTCCACCAGCGTGTTCAGCAGGTCCATAAAGGGTGATCCTCGCCTACGGCACACCTCGCGGCCAAGGAGGATCTGAACAAACGAGCCCGATTGAGGTGTGTGCATGGCCACACCCTGTCCCTCGCCGCGGACCGTTAGGGTCTGTGCGCTGCCTACAAAAGGATCTGCCCCATGCACCGGGACGAGGACACCCGCCGAACCCCGTTCGACTGGACCGAAGCGGAGGCGCGCCGCCGCGCGGAGGCGGGTCTCGTCCGCACGCTCCGGCCGCGGCCGGCCGAGTCGGATCTGCTGGATCTGGCGAGCAACGACTACCTCGGACTCACCCACCGCCCGGAGGTCACGGGGGCGGCGGCCGAGGCGGCCCGCCGGTGGGGCGCCGGCTCCACCGGTTCGCGTCTCGTCACCGGTACCACCCGGCTGCACACCCGCCTGGAGCGCGAGCTCGCCGACTTCTGTGGTTTCGAGGAGGCCCTCGTCTTCTCCTCTGGCTACACCGCCAATCTCGCCGCGCTCACCGCGCTCAGCGGCCGGGACGCGCTGATCGTCTCCGACGCGGGCAACCACGCTTCCATCGTCGACGGCTGCAGGCTGTCTCGCGCCGAGACGGCGGTCGTCCCGCACGCCGACCCCGAGGCCGTACGCAAGACCCTCCAGGCCCACCCGGACCGCCGGACCCTCGTGGTGTCCGACTCCGTCTTCTCCGTGGACGGCGACCAGGCCCCGCTGCCCGAGCTGGCGGAGGTCGCCCGTTCCCACGGCGCCGGGCTCGTCGTGGACGACGCCCACGGGCTGGGCGTGCTCGGTGACGGCGGGCGGGGCGGACTCCACGCCGCCGGCCTGTCCGGCGCCCCCGACGTCGTCGCCACCGTCACCCTCTCCAAGTCGCTCGGCAGCCAGGGCGGAGCCGTCCTCGGCCCCGCCCGGGTGATCGAGCACCTGGTCAACGCGGCCCGTACGTTCATCTTCGACACCGGCCTCGCCCCGGCCGCCGCGGGCGCCGCCCTGGCGAGTCTGCGGCTGATCCAGAGCGACCCCCGCCTCGCCGAGCGTGCCAGGACCGTCGCCACCACGCTGCACGGGATGCTCACGGGGGCCGGTCTGACCGCCGTACGCCCGGAGGCGGCCGTCGTCTCGGTGCGCGCGCCCTCGCCCGAGGCTGCGCTGCGGTGGGCCGCCGACTGCCGTGACCAGGGGCTCGTCGTCGGCTGCTTCCGTCCGCCGTCCGTGCCGGACGGTGTCTCGCGACTGCGGCTCACGGCCCGCGCGGATCTGACGGACGCGCAGATCGAGCAGGCCGTCGCCACGATCGTGCGGACAGCACCTCCGGTCGTCTGACCGCAGCTCAAATACGGTCTCTCGTAGCAGAGTTCACCGCTTCGAGCGACAAATATGCACATATCTTGGTGGATCGCCATACGAGGCGGCACGATCGGTGGCACTCTGACGCGTAGCGCAATCCGGGCCGGGCCCGGTGGGAAAGGGACAGCGTCGCCATGGCAGACCACCAGGAAGCAACCGTCACTCTGCCGAGCGATCCCGCCTCGGTGTCCGCCGCCCGAAGATACGTCGCCGACGTCCTGACCGGATGGGGGCTCGCGGAGGCCGGGGACACCGCCGACACCGTCCGGCTCATCGTCTCCGAACTGGCCACCAACGCGGTCCAGCACACCTTCGGGCAGTCGCCCACCTTCACCGTCGACGTCCGCCTGGAGCGCGAGGAGCAGCTCCACATCGGCGTCACCGACAGCCACCCCCGCTGGCCCAAGCGGCTTCCGGCGGCGGTGCAGCAGGACAACGGCCGGGGGATGGTCATCATCCGCTTCCTGGCGGCCGAGGCCGGCGGGCGGCTCTCCGTCACACCGACCAGCGAGGGCGGCAAGACGGTCTGGATCGAACTCCCCTGGACCGCCTCGCCGGACCGGGTGCTCGCGTCTCAGCCGGCCGGCTCCTGACGGCGCGTGGGTGCGGTGGCGCCGCCGCACCCACGCGCCGTTTCAGCTCACCTCGGCGTCAGCGGACCCGGCCGTAATAGACCTTGGACGACCAGATCTTGTCGAGCTTCACCCATGAGCCGGTCTTGGGCGAGTGCCAGATCTTGCCGCTACCCGCGTAGATCCCCACGTGGTAGACCCGTCCACCCGAATGGAAGAACACCAGGTCCCCCTTCTGGCGGCTGGAGGCCCTGATGTGCCGGGTCTTGTTGTACTGCTGCTGCGCGGTACGGGGCAGCGACTTGCCCGCCTTCTTGTACGAGTAGAGCGTGAGCCCCGAGCAGTCGAACCGGGTCGGTCCGGCCGCTCCGTACTTGTAGGGCGATCCCTTCTTCGAGGCGGCGACGTTCAGCGCCTTGCCGGCGTGCGACGTCGCGGCCTGGGCCTCCGGTGCGGCGCCTGGCGCCAGCATCGTGCCGCCGAGGGCGGCGAGGGTGAGAGCCGAGACGGCTCCGGCCCGGGACAGCATGGACGGGACATGAATCTGCGCACTCATGCGCAACCCTTCGTCAGCCGCCTGTGAAGGATGACCTGTCGGGTTCGGGCTGGCGAAGTTGCCCGGCCGCGGCTGCGGCTTCACCCCGAGGAACGGCCCCACCGGCCGACCGTCCCGTACTGCTCGGGTCCTCCACTCCTGCCGATCCACTCCTGTCGACCAGACGTCCGGGACAGCGGCAGGACTCGGCGTCCGCCCGGACCGCCCCGCCGCGGTGGCGGGGGCTTGTCGTCGTGAGGGATCTTGACCCAGAACCAGGGCGAAATCCGAGTCGAAACGACGTTATGTGAGGCTCCTCACGACTGATCCATTCGGGTGGACAGGCAGGTTTCGTGATCTTCTGAGGTTTCGCCGACGAGTCCCGGACCAGGGCTTGAACGCCCGATTCAGCCAGATGCGTACACCCGTTGCGCAACTCACCCCGCACATATGTCGATTCGTCGACTACGCCGAACGGGGGAGCGATTCTGCGGCCTCGCTGCTCCGAGTGGACCTCGACACGACACGCCGGAATGTCAACTCGTCGGAGCCTCCGGCACAGTGACCCGCTGTGATCGGCGCTCCCCGTCCAACACCCGCAGCGCGCGGGCCAATGTCTCCGCGTGGACCTCGGCCTCCCCGCGGACATGCATCACCGTCAGCGCGTCACGGAGGGCGCTCGCCTTCCCCACCAGGGCCTGCGCCGCCCTCAGCGCCCCATAGGTATGCGATCCCCTGGATGGATTGATCCGGCCGAGCAGGTCGACGACTTCGAGATAGGCGTCGATGAACTCGCCCTCGGCGCGCGTCAGGGCGGGCAGCGACGGCAGTTCGGGGACGATGTCCGGCTCACCGCGCCCCGGCGCCGCCCGACGCCCCCCGGTTCTGAACCACGTGGTCCACCAGGCCGTACGCGGTCGCGGCGGGCGCGTCGAGGACGGTGACGCGGTCGATGTCCGCGTCGATCCGCTCGCGGGTCTGCCCCGTGTGGGTGACCAGGATGCCGGCCAGCATGGCGCGCAACCGGATCAACTCGGCTGCCTGGAGGGCGAGGTCGCTCGGCTGTCCCTGCAACGGCTCGTCCGTCGAGGGCTGCTGGAGCACGACGCGGGCGCCGGGCAGAGCGAGCCGCTTCCCCGGCGCGCCGGCCGCGAGCAGCACGGCGGCGGTCGAGACCGCCTGCCCGAGGCAGGTGGTCTCCACCTCGCACGTGACGATCTGCATCGTGTCGTAGATCGCCGCCATCGAGCTGATCGAACCGCCGGGCGAGTTGATGTAGAGCGAGATGTCCCGGTCGGGGTCGGCGTACTCCAGGTGCAGGAGCTGCGCGATGACGTCGTTGGCCGAGGTCTCGTCGATCGGCGTGCCCAGGAAGACGATCCGCTCGTCGAGCAGCTTGGAGTACGGGTCGAGGGTCCGGGTCCCCGCCCTCGTGCGCTCGGTGAACTCGGGCAGGACGTAGCGAGCGTGCATGGCGGCGCCTCCTTGCAAAAAATGTACAGGACGTACAGGCCGTAAGATGAGGAGCATGGCCTACGAGATTCCGGTGACGCAAGCACGTGCAGAGCTCGCCGACCTGATCAACCGCGTGGTGTACGGCAACGAGCGCGTCGTCGTGACCCGGCACGGAAAGCCCCTCGTGGCCCTGGTCTCGGCCGCTGACCTGGACAGACTCGAAGCGGAGCACGAGGCTGCGGAGGACCTGGCGGTCAGTACTGTCTCCGAGGTGCGTCCGCTGCCGTCCGCTCCGGGTGAACAGGGCCGGTTCGGCATCGCGGCGCGCCATCGCGCCCCCGGCACCCCCGGAGCATGACGAAGCCGCGTGCCCCCGTCCGCTACAGCGGGGGCACGCGGCCGTATGAGGAGGCGTCAGCCCACCGGCGCCGGTGAGGGTGCCGGCACGGGAGCCGGGGCGCCCGCCGCCACGCCCGCGGTGCGGTCCCGCCGGCCGCCGAGCATGAGGGCGGCCAGACCGGCGACCGCCCAGATGCCGAGGACCAGCAGCGCCGGGCCCGCGCCCGCGCCGTCGAAGAAGGCGACCGAGCGCAGCGCGCTGCCGCCCGCGCCCGGCGGCAGCCACTGACCCAGCGCGCCCGCCGGCGCGGGCAGCAGCTCCGGTGCGCTCGCCACGCCCGAGAACGGGTTGCCCAGCAGGATCATCAGAAGAGCTCCCACGCCGATGCCCGCCCTGCCGATGAGCGCGGCGAGCCCCGCGATCGTCGCGCCGATCGCGAACACGGTCAGGCCGAGGACCCCGGCCTCCGTCCACCAGTCGCCCGTGAGTACGCCGAGCCAGCTGTGGGCGAGCGTCGCCCCGACGATCCCGGCGAGCGCGGCGGCGCCGATCAGGGTCCCGGCCGCCCGGGCACCGCGCAGGCCCAGGACCGTCGCCACGATGCCGGACGCCGCGCCGGCCAGGACCAGCGGGAACAGGCCCGCTCCGAAGGCGCCGCCCCGGGGATCGCTCGCCGGGGCCGGGACGACGTCGGTCACCTTGATCTGGGTGCCGGCCGGGGCCTGCGCGGTGACGGCCTCGCGCAGCAGCCCGGCGACGACCGGGCTCGCGGCGGATGCCGTCAGCAGCTCCGGTCCCTGCGGCGTGAGGACCACCGCGCCGTATACGGCCCGGTTCTCGATCGCCGTGCGGGCGGCGGACTCGGAGTCGTACCGGTGCACCTCGAAGGCTCCGGCGCGTTCGGTGAGGCGTTGTTCCAGCGGGGCGGTGGCGGTGGCGGGGCCCGCGACGCCGATGGGCAGGTCGCGCGGGGCCATCCGGGCGGCGGGCCAGGCGAAGGCCCAGAGGGCCAGGGCCACGACGACCGGGATCAGTACCAGCACCGCGACGGTCTTGCGGGTGGCGGTCATGACACTCTCGATTCAAAGAGAAGGATCGTTCGTTTTACGGTGCCCTCACTGTCCCGCCAGGGTGCTCGCTTGTCAAGAATGAATGTTCGTTTTAGATTTCGGGCATGGCCCGTGTCTCGCAGGAACACCTCGACGCCCGCCGCCGTCAGATCCTCGACGGCGCCGCGCGCTGCTTCGCCCGCAACGGCTTCCACGCCACGTCCATGCAGGACGTCCTGGCCGAGGTGGGCCTCTCGGCCGGTGCCGTCTACCGCTACTTCAGCGGCAAGGACGAGCTGATCGCGGCCATCGCGACGGAGGCGTTCGCCGGAATCCGCGGCGCCTTCGAGGAGGCCTCCCGCGCGACCCCGCCGCCCACTCCCGACGTGCTGCTCGGCGCCGTCCTGCGACTCTTCCTCGAAGAGCGCATCGAGGGAGCCGATCGGCAGGCCTTCGCGCGGCTGATCCTTCAGGTGTGGTCGGAGACCCTCCGCAACGAGCGCCTCTTCCGGACGCTCTCTGAGGGGTACGACGGCATGCGCGAGGCCTGGGGGAAGCTCGTCGACGCCTACCGTGCGAGCGGGATCATGGCCGCGGACGTCCCCGCCGACCGGGTCGCCCGCACCCTCATCGCCACGGCCCAGGGGTTCATCGCGCAGCAGGCGCTCTTCGGGGACGTGGAGGTCGAGGTCCTGGAGGACGGCCTGCGCGGGCTGATGTCCATGGACGTGCAAAGCCCGAGTTAACGCGCCGGAAAAACTTCCGCCTTAACGTGCAATGTCTGGCCGGGCGGGCCATCGCCGCAGTTCAACAGAGTGTTGACGGTCGGTAAGGTCCGCTGCTGTCCGGGGACTTGCCCGGAGGACGACTGTGAGGTGGAAGCGTGCAACTGTCGCCGCACGAGCAGGAACGCCTGCTCATCCATGTGGCCGCCGACGTGGCCCAGAAGCGCCGGGCGCGCGGTGTGAAGCTCAACCACCCCGAGGCCGTCGCCCTGATCACCACCCATGTCCTGGAGGGCGCCCGCGACGGCCGTACCGTCGCCGAGCTGATGGCCTCCGGCCGCAAGGTGCTCACCCGCGACGAGGTGATGACGGGCATCCCCGAGATGATCCACGACGTCCAGGTCGAGGCCACCTTCCCCGACGGCACCAAGCTCGTCACCGTCCACGACCCGATCGTGTGACGGGGGAGCGCAGCCGATGATCCCCGGAGAGACTCTTTACGGTGAAGGTGGCATCGCCCTCAACGAGGGCAGCCCGGTCACCCGCCTCACCGTCCTGAACGCCGCCGACCGGCCCGTCCAGGTCGGCTCCCACTACCACTTCGCCGAGGCCAACCCCGGTCTGGACTTCGACCGTGCCGCCGCGCGCGGGCAGCGGCTGCACATCGCCGCCGGCACGGCGGTGCGCTTCGAGCCCGGCATCCCGGTCGAGGTCGAACTCGTCCCTCTGCGGGGCCGTCGCGTCGTCCCCGGCCTGCGTGGCGAGACGGCCGGCCCCCTCGACGCGAACGGAGGCGACCGTGCCTGAGCTGCACCGCGCCGTCTACGCCGACCTGTTCGGACCCACCACCGGTGACCGCATCCGGCTCGCCGACACCGACCTGCTCGTGGAGATCGAGGAGGACCGCTCCGGCGGCCCCGGCCGCGCGGGCGACGAGGCCGTGTTCGGTGGCGGCAAGGTCATCCGCGAGTCGATGGGTCAGGCCCGGACCACCCGGGCGGAAGGCGCGCCCGACACCGTGATCACCGGTGCCGTGATCATCGACCACTGGGGTGTGGTCAAGGCCGACATCGGCATCCGCGACGGCCGGATCACCGGCATCGGCAAGGCGGGCAACCCCGACACCATGGACGGGGTCCACCCCGACCTCGTCATCGGTCCCGAGACCGAGGTGATCGTCGGCAACGGGAAGATCGTCACCGCGGGCGCCGTCGACGCCCACGTCCACTTCATCTCGCCCACGGTCGTCGAACAGGCTCTCTCCACGGGGATCACCACGCTCGTCGGCGGCGGCACCGGGCCGGCCGAGGGCACCAAGGCCACCACCATCACCCCCGGCCCCTGGCACCTGGCCAGGATGTTCGAGGCGCTGGACACCCTCCCCGTGAACATCGGACTGCTCGGCAAGGGCAACACCATGTCCCGGGAGGCCATGCACTCCCAACTCCGCGGCGGCGCGCTCGGGTTCAAGATCCATGAGGACTGGGGCGCGACCCCGGCCGTCATCGACGCCTGTCTGAGCGTCTGCGACGAGACCGGCGCCCAGCTCGCCATCCACACCGACACCCTGAACGAGGCGGGATTCGTCGGCGACACCCTCGCCGCGATCGCGGGCCGAACCGTCCACGCGTACCACACCGAAGGCGCCGGAGGCGGGCACGCCCCCGACATCATCACCGTCGTCTCCGAGCCGTACATCCTGCCCAGCTCGACCAACCCGACCCGGCCGCACACCGTCAACACCATCGAGGAACACCTCGACATGCTGATGGTCTGCCACCACCTCAACCCGGCCGTGCCCGAGGACCTGGCGTTCGCCGAGTCCCGCATCCGCCCGTCGACCATCGCCGCCGAGGACGTCCTCCACGACCTCGGCGCCATCTCGATCATCTCCTCCGACTCGCAGGCCATGGGCCGCGTCGGTGAGGTGGTCATGCGCACCTGGCAGACCGCGCACGTGATGAAGCGGCGCCGCGGCTCCCTGCCCGGCGACGGTCGCGCGGACAACCACCGGGCGCGTCGCTATGTCGCCAAGTACACGATCAACCCCGCCGTCGCGCAGGGCATGGACCACCTCATCGGCTCGGTCGAACCCGGCAAGCTCGCCGACCTCGTCATCTGGGACCCGGCGTTCTTCGGAGTGAAGCCGCAGACCGTGCTCAAGGGCGGCCAGATCGCGTACGCGCAGATGGGGGACGCCAACGCCTCCATCCCGACCCCGCAGCCCGTGCTGCCCCGCCCGATGTTCGGCGCGCTCGGAAGGGCCGCCGCCGCAGGCTCGTTCAACTTCGTCGCCGAGGCGGCGATCGAGGACGACCTCGCGCAACGGGTCGGCGTGCACAAGGAGTTCACCCCCATCCGGAGCACCCGCCGGGTCACCAAGGCCGACATGCGGGAGAACGACGCCCTGCCCCGGGTCGAGGTCGACGCCGACACCTTCACCGTCACGATCGACGGCGAACCGGTCGAGCCCGATCCCGCCGAGGAACTGCCCATGGCCCAGAGGTACTTCCTCTTCTGATGACCTCCACCACCCCAGCGAACGGCGTCGGCCGGGCCGCGCTCCTCGTCCTCGCCGACGGGCGCTTCCCGGCCGGCGGGCACGCCCACTCCGGCGGCGCGGAGGCCGCGGTCAAGGCCGGACGGATCACGGACCCGGCGAGCCTGGAGTCCTTCTGCCGAGGCCGTCTGCACACCACCGGGCTCACCGCGGCGGGTCTCGCCGCCGCGGCCGCCCTCGGCCACGATCCGCACACGCTGGACGCGGCAGCCGACGCCCGCACCCCCTCACCGGCCCTGCGCACGGTCGCCCGCAAGCTCGGCCGGCAGATGATGCGGGCGGCGCGCGCCACCTGGCCGTGCGCCGAACTCGACGCGCTCGCGGCGGCGTTCCCGCGCGGCGCACACCAGCCCGTCGTCCTCGGCGTCGCCGCACGCGCGGCGGGGCTCGGTCCCGAGGACGCCGCGCACTGCGTCGTGTACGAGACGGTCAGCGGCCCCGCCACCGCGGCCGTACGGCTCCTCAGCCTCGACCCCTTCCGGGCCACCGCCGTGCTCGCCCGCCTCGCCCCCGAGATGGACCGGGTCGCCGAGCGGGCCGCCGCCGCGGCACGTCAGGGCGTCGACGCCCTCCCCGCCGCCTCCGCGCCCCTCCTCGACATCACCGCCGAACAGCACGCGGCCTGGCCCGTACGCCTCTTCGCGTCCTGAGACCCCAGACCTGAGAACCACAGGAGCGTCCCATGCACCTCGACCACTCCCACGACCACCTCGGCGCGGTGTCGGCCGACGCCCACCGCCCCGACGGAACCCGGCGCGCCCTGCGGATCGGGCTCGGCGGCCCCGTCGGTTCCGGCAAGACCGCGACCGTCGCCGCGCTCTGCCGCCTGCTGCGCGACCAGCTATCGATCGCCGTGGTCACCAATGACATCTACACCAGGGAGGACGCCGAGTTCCTGCTCCGCAACGCCGTCCTGCCGCCCGAGCGCATCCAGGCCGTCGAGACCGGCGCCTGCCCGCACACCGCGATCCGCGACGACATCTCCGCCAACCTCGAAGCCGTGGAGGAGCTGGAGGACGCGGTCGGCCCGCTCGACCTGATCCTCGTCGAGTCCGGCGGCGACAACCTGACCGCCACCTTCTCCAAGGGCCTCGTGGACGCCCAGATCTTCGTCATCGACGTCGCGGGCGGTGACGACATCCCCCGCAAGGGCGGCCCGGGCGTCACCACCGCCGACCTGCTCGTCGTCAACAAGACGGACCTCGCCCCGTACGTCGGCTCCGACCTGGAGCGGATGGCCCGCGACGCCGAGGCGCAGCGCGGCGGCCTGCCCGTCGCCTTCACCTCGCTCACCGGCGAGGAGGGTGTCGCTCCCGTCGCCGCCTGGGTCCGCGAGCGGCTCGCCGCCTGGACCGCGACCGTCGCCGTATGAGCCTGCGCGCCACCGCCCGCATCGTCGTCGACGCCGACGGCGGACTGCCGGTCCTCCGCGGCGAGGGGCCGCTCGCACTCCGCCGTACGCGCACCACCGGCGCGTACACCCGCGTCACCGTCGTCGGCGCGATGAGCGCCCCGCTCGGCGGCGACCGGCTGGCGATCGAGTCGGAGGTACGGGACGGGGCGCGGCTCCTGGTCGACTCGGCCGCCGCGACAGTCGCCCTGCCCGGTCGCGGCGCCGAACCCGCCACGTACGACCTCCGGATGAGCGTCGGCGACGGGGCCGTGCTGCGCTGGCTCCCCGAACCGCTCGTCTCCGCCCGGGGATCCGACCTGAGGATGCGCACCACCGTCGAACTCGCGCCCACCGCCCGGCTCGTGCTCCGGGAGGAGCAGGTCCTCGGCCGCCACGGCGAGGAGACCGGCACCCTCACCACTCGCCTCACCGTGCACCGCGCCGGCCGTGCCCTGCTCGACCAGGAGCTGGCGTACGGACCCGGCGCCCCCGGCGGCTGGGACGGCGGCGCGGTCCTCGACGGACACCGGGCGACGGGCCAACTTCTCGTCGTGGACCCCGAGTTCGAGGACAGGCCGGTGGAGCCGCGCCCGCTCGCGGCGAACGCCGTCCTCGCCCCGCTCGCCGGCCCTGCGGCCCTGGTCACCGCCGTCGCCCCCGACGCGCTCCAGCTCCGCCGCGCCCTCGACGAGGCGCTGGAAAGCTTTGCCGTGTGGTGAGTTCACCGCTCAGCGGTACACAGCTGTCCGGTTATTGGTTCGGCAAAGAACACCAGTACGACCTTCCGCCCTGTGCCCCGCTGACGAAAGGATCCCCCGGACAACCGACATCCACAGGGGAGACCACGTGAGACGCACGGCAGTGCTCCGTTCGGCCGGCACTCTGATAGCCGGCACGCTCGTGGCCGGCGCGCTTGCCGCCCCGGCCGCCGGCGCCCATGACCGCCACCGGCCGGACGCGGAGGCGCGCGGAACGGCCGTCGCCGCCCAGCGCGCCGCCGATCAGGGCATCGACTGGCAGGACTGCCCGGCCGCCTGGGGCCTGGAGAAGCCCATTCAGTGCGGCTGGGTCACCGTCCCCGTCGACTACGCGAAGCCGAACGGCAAGAAGATCAAGATCGCCGTCGACCGCATCGGCTCCACCGGCACCCCGGCCGAGCACCAGGGCGCGCTGCTCTACAACCCCGGCGGCCCCGGCGGCTCCGGCCTGCGCTTCCCGCGCCGGGTCACCACCAAGAACACGATCTGGGCGGGCGCCGCGAAGGCGTACGACTTCGTCGGCTTCGACCCGCGCGGTGTGGGCCACTCGGCCCCCATCTCGTGCGTCGACCCGGCCGAGTTCGTCAAGGGGCCCAAGCTCGACCCGGTCCCCGACAGCGAGGCCGACAAGCGCGCCCAGCGCAAGCTCGCCGCCGAGTACGCCGAGGGATGCGCGGAGAAGAGCGGCGACGTCCTGCCGTACATCAACACCCTCAACACCGCCCGTGACCTCGACGTCATCCGGGCCGCCCTCGGCGAGAAGAAGCTCAACTTCGTCGGCGTCTCCTACGGCACCTACCTCGGCGCCGTCTACGGCACCCTCTTCCCGTCGCACGTCCGCCGCATGGTTCTCGACAGCGTCGTCAACCCGTCGACGCGCAAGATCTGGTACGAGGCCAACCTCGACCAGGACATCGCCTTCGAGGGCCGGCTCGAGGACTGGATGACCTGGGTCGCCCGGAACGACGCCGCCTACCACCTCGGCGACACCTACCCCGAGGTCCGCCGGCAGTGGGAGACCCTGCGCGCCGACGCCAAGAAGAACCCCCTCGGCGGCAAGGTCGGACCGGCCGAGCTCATCGGCTTCTTCCAGAACGCGCCGTACTACGACTCGATGTGGGCCCCGGTCGCCGAAGCCTTCAGCGCCTACGCCGCGGGCGACCCGCAGCCGCTGATCGACGCGGCGGCCTCCGACCCCACCGACACGGCCGGCAACGCCGCCTCCGAGAACGGCAACGCCGTCTACACCGCCGTGGAGTGCGCGGACGCCCCCTGGCCGACCAGCTGGAAGAAGTGGGACCGGGACAACAGTCGGCTCCACGAGCGGTACTCGTTCATGACGTGGGCCAACGCCTGGATGAACCTGCCCTGCGCCACCTGGTCCACCCCGCGTCAGCGACCGACCGAGGTCCGTACGGGCAAGGGCCTGCCGCCCGTGCTCATCACCCAGGCCGAGCGCGACGCGGCCACGCCGTACGCCGGAGCGGTCGAGCTGCACAAGCGGTTCAAGGGCTCGCGCCTCATCACCGAGCGGGACGCCGGCTCGCACGGCATCACCAGCCTCGCCAACCCGTGCCTCAACACCCGCGTGGAGGCCTACCTCCTCACCGGGAAGCTCGACAGCCGGGACGTGACGTGCGCACCGCACGCCACACCCCAGCCCTAGCCACGGGGTGACGACCGAGGGGCGGCCGCCGCACGACGGCCGCCCCTCGCTCATGCCCGGGCGGCGAGCCAGGCGTCCTCGGCGGCGTAGTCGAAGAAGTCCACCCCGTACTTCGCCAGGCCCGGGAACACCTCCCGCCACTCGCCCTCCGCCAGTCGCCGGGTCAGATCCGCGACCGTCGCCGGCAGGGACTCGGCGTACGACACGACCGGCCGGTAGCCGAGCTCCTGTTCCGCCGCGCCCATGTCGTAGACGACCGGGTGGGCAGCGGTCCACGGGGTGAGTCCCACCGTGCCCTCCGGCTCGCCGGCCATCAGCACCGTCTCGCTCTCCACCCCGACCACGGCGTCGATCGCCGCCCCGATCTCCGCGACCGTCGGAGCCTCGGGATCCCCGCCGTTCAGGACCCGGGTCCCCGGCTTCGCCGCGGCGAGCCGCACCAACTCCCCGAGGTTGTCCACGTGCACCGGGTGGAACCGGGACGCGCCGCCGTACGAGAGGACGCGCACCGGCCGTCCGTCGAGCGCGCGCTTCACGAACCACAGCTCCCTCGGGCCCGGGCAGTACGGCCCGTGGATCGCGCCCGCCCGCAGCACCGTCGTCGGCAGGGTCTCACCCGCCGCGAGCAGCTCCCGCTCCAGCGCCACCTTCCGCGTCCCGTACGACGCCTCGCCCGGGGCCACCGTCCGCCACGACTCCGGGATCGGCACCGGATAGGCGGGGAAGCCGTCCGGCTCGTCCTGGGTGTCGAAGCTGCGGCCCCGGTCGTCCTCGTAGACCGCGCCGCTGGAGACCACCACCGCCGAGCCGATCCGGTCGGCCAGCGCCGTCAACTGCCGCCCGTGGCCCGCGTGGTAGGCGACGATGTCCACCAGGACGTCGGTGCCGCTGCCGACCGCGGCGGCCAGCGCGCCCTCCTCGTTCCGGTCGAAGGACACCGACCGGACCTCCGCCGGCCATGTCCCGTCCCGTCGGCCGCCCCGCGAGGCGGCCGTCACCGCCCAGCCGTCCGCGACAAGCGCCCGCACGGCCGCCCGTCCCACTTGCCCTGTCGCTCCGAGTACCAGTGCGTTTCCCTGTCCCATGGGCGGGACGCTATGGCGGCGCGGGCCCGCGGGCCCAGGCCCTTTCGCCGTGAGCAGATCCGCTGTCAGCGTCCGCCGCGGGGGAACTTCCTCCGCGCCCCGCCCTCGCCCGACTTCGCGTCCTCCTCGGCGGCCTTCACCTGGGCCGCGTAGTCGTCGACGTACTCCTGTCCGGACAGCGCGAGGATCTCGTACATGATCTCGTCCGTCACCGCCCGGACCGCCGACTTCTCGCCCTCCATGCCCGCGAAGCGGGAGAAGTCGAGCGGCTCCCCGAACCGGATGGTGACCCGCTTGACCCTGGGCACCACCTTGCCGGGCGGCTGGATCTCGAAGGTCCCCACCATCGCGCAGGGGATGACCGGCACACCGGCCGTGATCGCCATGATCGCGACGCCCACCTTGCCCTTGTAGAGCCGGCCGTCGTGCGAGCGCGTCCCCTCGGGATAGATGCCGAGCAGCTCGCCCTTGGACAGCACCCCGAGCCCCTCGCGGATCGCCGCCTGCCCGGCCTCCTTGCCGGAGCGGTCGACCGGGATCTGCCCGGCGCTGCGGAAGAACGCGGCGGTCAGCCGGCCCTTGAGCCCCGGCCCGGTGAAGTACTCCTGCTTGGCCAGGAACGTGATCCGCCGCCTGAGGACGGCCGGCATCAGGAAGTGGTCCGAGAACGACAGGTGGTTTCCCGCGACGATCGCCGCGCCCTCCTCCGGGATGTGTTCGAGGCCTTCCGTGCGCGGCCGGAAGACCAGCCGCAGGATCGGACCGAGCAGGACGTACTTCAGGACGTAATAGAACAACTGTGGCCCCCGTCTCGGTAGAGCGATGATTATTTGTAACCACTTGCGCGACCCTGGTCCACACTGGAGACGGAGAGTGGGGCCCGATGGCTGCCGAACGCCGACACGAACCGCCACGCGGAAGACCCGGCGCAGCCGTCACCGTGCTGCTGTGCGCGGTGATGACCGCCGGGTTGTACGGATGCGCCGACTCCGGCGCCCCGGAACCGGCGCCGACCTCGACGCCGCCCCCGCCCACCTCCGTCCCGCAAGGGCTCTCGCCCTTCACGGGGCTGCCCGCCCGGCCCGCTCCGGTCCTCGCCGTCAAGATCGACAACGTGCCGCCCGCCCGCCCACACACCGGTCTCGGCGCGGCCGACCTCGTCTACGTCGAGCAGGTGGAAGGAGGCCAGACCCGGCTGCTCGCCGTCTACTCCACGGACCTCCCCGAGCGGATCGGCCCCGTGCGCAGCGCCCGCGAGTCCGACATCGAGCTCCTCGCCCAGTTCGGCCGCCCGGCGCTCGCCTACTCCGGCTCGCAGACCGCCCTGAAACCGCTGCTCAAAGCCGCTCCGCTCTACCCCCTGCCGCCCGAGGACGCCCCCGGGGCCTACGTCCGCGACCGCGGAAGGGCCGCTCCCCACAACCTCTACGTGCTGCCCGGACGGGCCCTCGCTGCCGCACCGGACGCGCAGGACGCCAAGGACATCGGATTCCGCTTCGGACCGGCCCCCTCGGGCGGCGAACCGGTCAACGAACGCACCGTGCGCTTCCCGGCCTCCCGCTACACCTTCACGTGGAACGCGACCGAGAAGAACTGGCGGGTCGCGATGGACGGCAGGCCCGCCCGTACCACCGACGAAGGCCAGGTCACGGCGTCGACGATCGTGCTGCAGTACGTGACCGTACGAGCGTCGCGCTTCCACGACGTCCTCGGCAGCGTCTCCCCGTACACCGAGACCGTCGGCAGCGGCAGCGCCCTCGTCCTCCGGGACGGCCGCGCCTACGACGCTCGCTGGAGCCGCCCCGACGCCGACGACGGCACCGCCTTCACGACCCCCGACGGCGCGCCGCTGAACTTCGCGCCGGGCCGGACCTGGGTCGTGCTGGCACCGCGCGACTAGCAGGGGCTGCGGGGCTGCGTCGCGACGGGGGCTACGGCTGGGGGCCCGGGCGGCCAGGGCCGCGGCGCGGGTCCGAGGGGACGGAGCTGTCGGCGGCCGCCATGCCGATGGTGACCACACCGAGCACCACCCAGCCGAACCACAGCCAGCCGCTGCTGCCGAGCGCCACCGTGTACGCCGTCGTCAGCACCAGGGCCGCGACGGTCGTCACGCTCATCGCCTTCGTGGGACCGGACATGGGTCCCTCCTCCCGACGGGGCCATCCTGTTCATCGTGACCCCTGAGGCGGGGGGAGCGCTACTCCCGCGTCGATACCCGAGGCCCGCCACCGCGGAGCGAGGCGAGATACGCGTTGTACGCCTCCAGCTCCTTGTCCCCGTCGCGGTCGGCGGCCCGGTCCTTGCGGACGGCCTGCCGCTGCTCGGAGTGGTACCACTGGTAGACCAGCGCGATCAGCACCAGCACCGAAGGGATCTCGCTGAACGCCCAGGCGATGCCGCCCGCCGCGTTCTGGTCGGCGAGGGCGTCGATCCCGAGCGAGGCCGGCGGGTTCTCGTACGCCTTGATCATCGGCTGGCTCGCCATCATCAGGGCGATGCCGAAGAAGGCGTGGAACGGCATGCCCGCGAAGAGCTCCAGCATCCGCATCACATAGCCGGGTCGGTGCGGCCCCGGGTCGACGCCCATGATCGGCCAGAAGAAGACAAGCCCCACGGCGAGGAAGTGCACCATCATCGCGATGTGCCCGATCTTCGACCCCATGAGCGTGTCGAAGAGCGGCGTGAAGTAGAAGCCGTACAGGCTCGCGATGAAGAGCGGGATCGTGAACGCGGGATGCGTGACGATCCGCATGTAGCGGCTGTGCAGCAGCATCAGGAGCAGCTCGCGCGGGCCCTTGTCCCCCCGCGGCGCCACCGGCAGCGCGCGCAGCGCCAGGGTCACCGGCGCGCCGAGCAGCAGCAGGATCGGCGAGAGCATCGAGACGACCATGTGCTGCACCATGTGCACGCTGAACATGACCATGCCGTAGTCGTTCAGCTTGGTGCACATCATCAGCGCCACGGAGAGCACGCCCACCGCGAAGAAGACCGTCCGGCTCACCGGCCAGCTGTCACCGCGACCGCGCAGCCGCGCCACGCCCCAGCCGTACAGCGCGAGCCCCACGACACTGCCGATGAGGAAGAACAGGTTCGGCGAGAACTCGAGCCCCCGTCCCAGCGTGAACGGCGGCAGATCCATGGTCATGCCGTGCCCGCTGTGATCCATGTGTGTACTCCTGGAGCCCGATTCGCGCTTGATGTCCGCACCAGACTAGAACCGCCCCCGTTCGCGGATGCGACCGGGGGCGGCTCAGGGTGTCGGTACGGAGGTCAGAGCACGCACTCGGCCTCGGCGTAGCGCTCGGCCGGGACCGTCTTGAGGGCCTCCACGGCCTGGGCCAGCGGCACCATCGTGATGTCCGTGCCGCGCAGCGCGGTCAGCATGCCGAACTCGCCGCGGTGCGCCGCCTCCACCGCGTGCCAGCCGAAGCGGGTGGCGAGCACCCGGTCGTACGCGGTCGGCGTGCCGCCGCGCTGGACGTGACCGAGGATCACCGGGCGGGCCTCCTTGCCGAGCCGCCGCTCGAGTTCCACGGAGAGCTGGTTGGCGATGCCGGTGAAGCGCTCGTGTCCGTACTGGTCCTTGGCGCCGACCTCGAAGTTCATCGTGCCCTCGCGCGGCTTCGCGCCCTCGGCGACGACCACGATCGCGAAGCGCTTGCCGGCCTCGAAGCGCTCGCCGACCCGGGCGGTCAGCTCGTCGATGTCGAAGGGGCGCTCGGGCACGACGATCGCGTGCGCGCCGGCGGCCATGCCGGAGTGCAGGGCGATCCAGCCGGTGTGGCGGCCCATGACCTCGACGATGAGCACACGCTGGTGCGACTCGGCGGTGGTCTTCAGGCGGTCCAGGGCCTCGGTCGCCACGCCGACGGCCGTGTCGAAGCCGAAGGTGACGTCGGTCGAGGCGATGTCGTTGTCGATCGTCTTCGGCACGCCGACGATCGGCAGGCCGGCCTGGGAGAGCAGGTTGGCCGCCTTCAGCGTGCCCTCGCCGCCGATCGGGATGATCGCGTCGAGCCCCAGCTCGGCGACATGGCCCCGGGCGCGCTCGACGCCGTCGACCAGATGCGCGGGCTGGACCCGGGAGGAGCCGAGGATGGTGCCGCCGCGGGCGAGGATGCCGGCGACCGCGTCGAGGTCGAGCTTGCGGTAGTCGCACTCGAGGAGGCCCTTCCACCCGTCGTGGAAGCCGATGACCTCGTCGCCGTGGTCGACGACGGCGCGGTGCACGACGGAACGGATGACGGCGTTCAGACCGGGGCAGTCGCCTCCGGAGGTGAGCACACCAATGCGCATAGCCCGAATACCTTTGCAACGTGGGCCGACTTCCGGACCACGTCGTCCGGTTGGATCCCCGCCACCCTATCGGTGCCGAGTGGCGGGGCCGAACCCGATGTCCGCAGTTTGGACACCGTATTTACTTACGGATCCAATGGGCGTAAGGGCGCTCAGACGTGCAGTCCGCGGGGTGGTCAGGCGGGCTGGGTCGCCGCCGCGATGCGCTCGGCGCGCAGCGCCTCGTACCACCGGTCGTCGGTCGGCGGCAGCGCGTTCACGTCCAGGGCCAGCTTCAGGAGCAGGTCCGCGATCTGCGGGTTGCGGGCCATGACCGGGCCGTGCATGTACGTACCGAAGACGGTGTCGTTGTAGGCGCCCTCGGTGCCGTCGCCCGTGCCGTTGCCCTTGCCCAGGACGGTCCGCGCGAACGGGCGGGCCGTCGGGCCGAGATGGGTGATGCCCTGGTGGTTCTCGAACCCGGTGAGCTGGGGGAGGCCCAGGCGCGGGTCGATGTCCGCGAGGACGTCGCCGACGCACCGCTCGCCCTCGCCGCGGGTGGAGATGACGTCGATCAGACCGAGGCCGGGCTCGCGCTCACCGAGGTCGTTGATGAACTCGTGGCCCAGGATCTGGTAGCCGGCGCAGACCGAGAAGATGATCGCGCCGTTGGAGGCGGCCCGCTCCAGCCCGCCGTCGCGGCGCAGCCGCTCGGCGGCGAGCCGCTGCGGCCGGTCCTCACCGCCGCCGATCAGGTAGATGTCGCCGGAGGTCGGCACCGGCTGGTCGCTGCGGACGTCGACGCGCTGGACGTCCAGACCGCGCTGGCGGGCGCGGCGCTCGACGACGAGGGCGTTGCCCTGGTCGCCGTACGTGCTGAGCAGGTCCGGGTAGACCCAGACCAGGCGCAGGCTGCTGTCACTCATGCTGCAAGTCCTCTACGGGTCAGTTGCCGACGCGGCGGCGGACGTCCTGGAAGGCGGTGTAGTTGGCGATCAGCTCGATCTGGCCGGGCGGGGCGAGCTGGACCGCCTCGTCGAGCGTCTCGCAGACGCGGAACTCCACACCCGCGACCTCCAGGCGGACCGCGAGGTCCAGCTTGCGGTCGCCGATGACCATGATCGGGTGGCCGGCGAGCCGTCCGTAGTCGACGTCCCAGAGCCAGGAGGTGTCCGTGCCGTCGGCGCCGCGCGCGTTGACGGAGAGGATGACCGGGGTCGGGGGCTGGTCGATCAGGGAAAACGTTTCGAGCCACCCCGCCGGGTTCTTCGCCAGCAGCAGGCGCAGATCGCGGCCCTGGAAGGAGACCACGTCGTAGCGGCCGGCCACGGCCTGCACCTGGTACATCCGCTCCAGGGCGACCTGCGGCGGGACACCGAAGACGGCGGCGACGGCGGCCGAGGTCGCGGCGTTGGCCTTGTTCGCCCGGCCGGGCAGCTGGAGGTGGATCGGCCAGGCCGAACCGTGCGGGTCCAGGACGTGGTCGCCGTTGAGCGCCCAACTCGGCGCGGGGCGGCGGAAACCGCACTCGCCGCAGAACCAGTCGTCGCCGGGACGCTGCATGACACCGCCGCAGGCGGGGCACGACCAGGCGTCGTCCTTCCACTCCTGGCCGACGGCGACCCACACCACGTTGGGGGAGGAGGAGGCGGCCCAGACGATCAGCGGGTCGTCGGCGTTGGCGATGACGACGGCCTTCGTGCCGCTCAGACCCTCGCGCCACTTCTCGGCGAGCATCCGGGTCTCGGCGGCGCGGTCGAGCTGGTCGCGGGAGAGGTTGAGCAGCGCGATCGCCTTCGGCGTGGTGTCCCGGGCGACTCCGGCGAGGTACTTCTCGTCGACCTCGATCACGCCGTACTTGGCGTCCGAGCCGCCGGCCAGCGCCGAGGTGATGCCCGCGGGCATGTTGGCGCCCAGCGCGTTGGAGACGACCGGGCCGCTGGCCCGCAGCGCCTCGGCGATCAGCCGGGTCGTGGTGGTCTTGCCGTTGGTCGCGGACACCAGGACGACGTCCAGATGCTGCGCGAGCCGACCCAGCAGGTCCGGGTCGAGCCTCAGCGCCACCTTGCCGCCGATCACCGATCCGCTGCCGCGTCCCGCCGCGCGCGACACCGCCGCCGCGGCCTTGCCCGCCGTCACGGCCAGCTTGGCGCGTGGCGACAGCGGCTCTGGATTACCGGGGTGTCCTGACATCTTCCTTGTTCCTCCTTGCGTCGGTCCGGGCTCAGCCTATCGAGGTCAGGCCAGGGACCCGAACTGCGGCACCCCTGCGCCCCTCGGTGAAACGACGAGGTCACGGCGGACCGTACCCTTACGCCCATGCGAAACCGGCCGATCCCCGGCAGTTCCGGCCGCGTCCGAGCGATGACCCTGCTCGGCGACCCGGTGCTGCACGCCCCCTGTGAACCCGTCAGCGACTTCGGACCGGAGCTCGCCGGGCTGATCGAGGACATGTTCGCGACGATGTACGCGGCGAACGGCGTCGGCCTCGCGGCGAACCAGGTGGGCGTGGGCCTGCGGGTCTTCGTGTACGACTGCCCGGACGACGATGAGGTGCGCCACCTCGGGCACCTGGTCAACCCGCGTCTCGTGGAGGCGGACGGCGACGTGATCCGGGGTGCGGAGGGCTGTCTGTCCCTGCCGGGTCTGGAGGCTCCGACGCCGCGGTTCGACCGCGCGGTCGTCGAGGGCGTGCTCCTCGACGGCACCCCGGCGCGCGTCGAGGGCACCGGGTTCTTCGCCCGGTGCCTCCAGCACGAGGCCGATCATCTGGACGGCGGGGTCTACGCGGACCATGTGACGGGGTGGCGCAGGTCACGCTTGCTGCGGGCGATCCGCAAGGAGCCGTGGGGGACGAGGTCGGACGTGCTGGGCTGACGCCCCCGCCCGGCCGCTGAGGGCTGCGATCCGCAGGGCGGGTGAGACCCCTGGACGGAGTCCGGGGCCCCGCCCGCTGCGGCGCCCGGCGTCCGGGGCCGTTCACCCGGGGTCGCCCGGGCGGGCCCGCCCTAGAACCCGGGGGCCCCTTCACGGTCGCCCGCCTCCGCCAGACGGCCCCACAGCAGGTCTGCCAGAGCCCGCACCAACTCACCCCGCGAGCAGGGCCGTTCGCCCAGCCACCAGTCGCCCGCCGCGTGCATCATGCCGACGATGCCGTGGCCCCAGATCCGTGCCTGTGCCTCGCCGGCCTCGCCGAGGTCGATGCGTTCGGCGATGACCTGGCCGAGCTCCTCGCCCATCCGCCGCAGCACCGGCGCCGAGTGGCGGCCCACGTCGAAGCCCTGCTCCGCCTGGTGCGTCTCCTCGGCCGGGTGCATGAGGAAGCGGTAGACCTGCGGCAGCGCCTCGATGGAGGCGAGGTAGGTGTCGAGGGTGGACTCGACCCGCCGGCGCCGGTCGGCCGGCGCGTCGAGCGCGGCCCTCAGTGCGGCGAGCAGCGCGTCGGTGTGCCGGGTGGCCAGGGCCCGGTAGAGCCCGCCCTTGTCGCCGAAGTGCCGGTACAGGATCGGCTTCGTGATCCCCGCCTCGGCGGCGATCGCGTTCATCGAGGCCTTCGGCCCGTCCCGGAGCACCACCCGGTCCGCCGCCTCCAGCAGTTCGCGGCGCCGCTGGTCGGCCGGCTTCTGCTGTTCGGTGGTCCGGTGTGTGGTCTCCATAGCGTGTCTCCCCGCCCGTGCGAATTCCGTGAGGCTGTCGCAACGTAACACCAGACCGGCATCCGGTGCCGCGCCGCCCGTTCCGCTTCTCCGCAGGTTGACAGCATCTACCAGCCGGTAACAGACTGCTGTTACCGCAAGTAATGTACTGCTGGGAGGGAACATGGCCGAGTTCACGCTCGAACTCAACGACGACCAGAAGCAGGTCCGTGACTGGCTGCACGGATTCGCCGAGGACGTGATGCGCCCCGCCGCCGCCGAGTGGGACGAGCGTGAGGAGACTCCCTGGCCGATCATCCAGGAAGCCGCCAAGATCGGCATCTACTCCCTCGACTTCTACGCCCAGCAGTTCTTCGACCCCACCGGGCTCGGCATCCCGCTGGCGATGGAGGAGCTCTTCTGGGGCGACGCCGGCATCGCGCTCTCCATCGTCGGCACGGGCCTCGCCGCCGTCGGCGTCCTCGCCAACGGCACCGAGGAGCAGATCGGCACCTGGATCCCGCAGATGTACGGCGACGTCGACGACGTGAAGGTCGCCGCCTTCTGCTCCTCCGAGCCCGACGCCGGCTCCGACGTCGCCTCCATGCGCACCCGGGCCGTGTACGACGAGGCAAAGGACGAGTGGGTCCTCAACGGCACCAAGACCTGGGCGACCAACGGCGGCATCGCCAACGTCCACGTGGTCGTCGCCGCCGTGGCCCCCGAGCTCGGCTCCAAGGGGCACGCCTCCTTCATCGTGCCGCCGAACACCCCCGGTCTCTCCCAGGGACAGAAGTTCCAGAAGCACGGCATCCGCGCCTCGCACACCGCCGAGGTCGTCCTGGAGAACGTCCGCGTCCCCGGCCACTGCCTCCTCGGAGGCAAGGAGAAGCTGGACGAGCGCCTGGCCCGGGCCCGCGAGAAGGCCAGGGCGGGCGGTGGCGAGCGCGTGAAGAACGCGGCCATGGCCACCTTCGAGGCCTCCCGCCCCGCCGTCGGCGCCATGGCCGTGGGCACGGCCCGCGCGGCGTACGAGGTCGCCCTCGACTACGCCAGGACCCGCGAGCAGTTCGGCCGCCCGATCATCGACAACCAGGGCGTCGCCTTCCAGCTCGCCGACATGCGGACCCAGATCGACGCCGCCCGGCTCCTCGTCTGGCGCGCCTCCTGGATGGCGACCGCCGGAAAGCCGTTCACCTCCGCCGAGGGCTCGATGTCCAAGCTGTACGCGAGCGAGGTCGCCAAGAAGGTCACCGGCCAGGCCATCCAGATCCTGGGCGGCAACGGCTACACCCGCGAGTACCCCGTGGAGCGCATGCACCGCGACGCGGCGATCTACACGATCTTCGAGGGCACCAGCGAGATCCAGCGCCTGGTGATCGCCCGCACCCTCTCCGGGATGCCGATCCGGTAGCCCGGCGGCCCGCACGCGCCGGCCCGCGCCCCCTGACGGGGGTGCGGGCCGCTGTGCGTGTCGTGCCGGGTCACATGCCGAAGGCGGGCGAGGGTCAGGTGCCGAGGAGGGCGCGCTTCTGGGCCTCGAACTCCGCCTCGGTCAGTACGCCCTGGGCCTTCAGCTCCCCCAGCTGCTTGAGCTGGTCGATCTTGGTGCTCATGTCGTCCCCGGCGGGTTCCGGAGCCGGCGGGGGCTGCTGCTGGTACTGCTGTTGGTACTGCTGTTGCTGGTCGTAGTCCTGCTGGGCCCAGCGGCCCGCCTGGCGCCGTGACACTCGGTTGGACACCGCGGTGGCGGTGCCGGCGACGACGGCGGTGCGGGCGACGCCGCGGAGAAGTCCGGGCATGATCAGTCATCTCCCAGGGTGTGCTCGGATGCCGGATGCGGTCGGGAGCGGTCAGGCCGCGGCTCCGCCGCCGGGGCCGGCGGTATCGGCGGCGTCCAGCGAGGCCAGGAGCGCCTGGACGGGAATCCGGCCGCTCGCCACGATCTGCGCGCCGCTGCGGCGCATGGCGCGTGCGAAGGGGGCGGCCCACACGTTCTCGTACACGATGACTCCGGCGGAGTTGCCCGGCTCCAGCGCGGAACCGGCGTCGTCGACGTCGCTCTGGTCCAGCAGACCGGAGGAGGCGCCCTCGAACACGGTGAGATCGACCTCGCCGCCGAAGTCCGTCAGCTCCACCGCGGTGACCGACCCGTCTTCGTCCTTGCGGATGAACTGCAGGTCGAGGATGCGGATGACGCCCCGCTCCACCAGGTCGACGAGCAGGGGGAAACCCTCACCCGTCATCCGGTTGCCCGGGAACTCCAGGATCAGGTAGTCGACGGGGCCCATGTCCTCGACTTCCGACAGGTCGTCGCTCATGGCCACTTCCTCCAAGCGCTCGGGGTTCCCGCCTCGACCGGACCGGGTTGCGGGCGGCCCCCGCCGGCGACAGGTGGCCGCTCAGCCATTCCAGCACCGCCCGGGGCTCCCCGCACGTCGTGGCGCGGCCGGAGGGCCGCGGCGCGGACGAGCCCGCCACGGACTCCTGGGAACCGGCCGGCCGGTTCCCACCCGAGACCACGCCAACAGCCCTGTTCCGGCCGGGTGTTCGCCATGGCTACCGGTGCGTCGGGCGGTGGTGGAGAATCGCCGTGCCGGTGACGATCAAGGGGGTAACCACGCATGACCACCACCGACGAGATTCCGGGCCCCGCGGGGCTGCCGCTGCTCGGCTCGATGTTCGACCTCAGGAACGACGCGCTCGGCACCTTCCTCGCGTCCCAGCGGGCCCACGGAGACGTCGTACGGATCACCGCGGGGCCGCCGGGAGTGCGCGCCACGGTCTACGGGGTCTTCTCCGCCGAGGGTGTCCAGCAGGTCCTCGCCGCCCAGTCCGCCAACTTCCGCAAGGACAACGCCTTCTACCAGGAGGTCCGCGAGTCCTTCGGCAACGGCCTGCTGACCAGCCAGGACGAGGACTACCTGCGGCAGCGCCGACTGGTCCAGCCGCTCTTCACCCGCCGCCGCGTCGACAGCTACGCCGAGGCCATCGCCGCCGAGGTCGCGACCGTCACCGAAGAGTGGCGCACCGCGGAGCGCTCCACCGTCGACGTCCTCGACGAGATGACCCGGCTCGCCCTGCGCGCCGTCGCCCGCATCCTCTTCGGCACCGACGTCGAGACCGCCGTCGAGATCGTCGAGCGCGCCTTCCCGGTGATGGGCGACTACGTCCTGCGCCGCGGCTTCTCGCCCCTCAACATCCCCCGTGACTGGCCCACCCCCGGCAACCGCCGCGCCGCGGCCGCGTGCGACGAGCTGTACGCCGTCTGCGACCGGATCATCGCCGAGCGGCGCGCGGCGGCCGAGGCGGACGTGGCCGCGGCCGCGGGGAGCGACGCCGACGGTGGCGGCGCGCAGGACCTGCTGACCCTCCTCGCCGAGGCCGGGAGCGCGGAGGACGGCAGCTTCGACGCCGCCGAGCTGCGCGAACAGGTCCTCATCTTCCTGCTCGCCGGGCACGAGACGACGGCCACCTCGCTCGGCTTCGCCCTCCACCTCCTCGCCGTGCACCCCGAGGAGCGCAAGCGCGCGCACGAGGAGGTCGACCGCGTCCTGGCCGGCCGTACTCCAGGCGCCGCCGACCTCGACGCCCTGCCGTACCTGACCCGGGTCCTCAAGGAGGCCATGCGCCTCTTCCCCGCCGGCCCGGTCATCGGCCGGCGCGCGGTCGCCGCCACCGAGATCGACGGGCACACCATCCCGGCCGGCGCCGATGTGATCGTCGCCCCGTGGGTCACCCACCGGCACCCCGCGTACTGGGAGGACCCGGAGCGCTTCGACCCCGACCGCTTCACGCCCGAGGCCGAGGCGAGCCGCCCCCGCTACGCCTGGTTCCCCTTCGGCGGCGGCCCGCGCGCCTGCATCGGCCAGCACTTCTCGATGCTGGAGTCGGTGGTCGCGCTGGCGATGATCCTCCAGGCCTACGACCTGGAGGCGGTCGACACCGAGGTGCCGGTCACCTCGGCGATCACCCTCCGCGCGACCGGCCCGGCACGCTGCCGGGTCCGGCCCCGTACCCCCTAGGAGAGAGCCTGTCCCGTCGCCCCGCGGGTGGCGACCACGACCGTCGCGTACAGCTCCTCGGACGTGATCACCTGTGGGGTCAGGCCGTACCCGGAGACGGTCTCGACGGCCCGGGCGGCCTGCCGCTCGGAGGTCTCGACCAGCAGATGACCGCCGGGCGCCAGCCAGTCGGGGGCCTCGGCGGCCACCCTGCGCAGGACGTCGAGGCCGTCCGAGCCGCCGTCGAGCGCGACCAGCGGTTCGTGCTCGCGTGCCTCGGGCGGCAGCAGCCCGAGGTCCTCGGTCGGTACGTACGGCACGTTGGCGACCAGTACCTCGACCCGGCCGCGTAGGGCCTCCGGCAGCGGGGCGAAGAGGTCGCCCTCGAGGACCCGGCCGCCGAGCGGCTCGATGTTGCGCCGTGCGCACCGCACGGCGGCGGGCTCGATGTCCGAGGCGTACACCTCGGCGCCGTCGACGGCCGAGAGCAGCACCGCTCCCGCCGCGCCGGACCCGCAGCACAGATCGACGCACAGGGCCCCGGACCCGGCCAGGGCCACGGCGTGCTCGACGAGGAACTCCGTACGCCGCCGGGGAACGAAGACCCCCGGGTCGACGGCGACGCGCAGCCCGGCGAAGGCGGCCCAGCCCACGACGTGCTCGATGGGCAGACCGGCGCTCCGCCGCTCGACCATCGAGTCGAGTTCGCGGCCGCTGTGCGCCGATGAGAAGAGGAGCTCCGCCTCGTCCTCGGCGAACACACAGCCGGCGGCGCGGAGCCGGGAGACGGTGGTGGAACGAAGGGTGAAAGAGGGGTCGATCGACATGGAACCTTCCGGGAAGCCGAGGGGCACTCCCGTGGTCACCTCTGTCGGGCGGACCACACGGTCGTGGAGGGGGAGCACCCTGCCTGCATGGCGTTGATGGATCCCACCTCCTCGGTCGTTCTCTGCTGGAGCCGCACACATTACATGATCGACACCGTGCGCCCCGATCGGCCGCGCCGCCGCTCAGGCGGGCAGGACCGCCTCGATGGCCGCGACGACCTCCGGGGCCTCCGGCTCGGTGCTCGGACGGAAGCGCGTGACCTGCCCGCCCCGGCCGACCAGGAACTTCTCGAAGTTCCACTGCACGTCCCCGGCCTCGCCCTCCGCGTCCGCGGTCCGCGTCAGCTCCGCGTAGAGGGGGTGACGGGCGTCGCCGTTCACGTCCGTCTTCTCCAGCAGCGGGAACGTCACGCCGTACGACGTGGAGCAGAAGGTCTGGATCTCCTCCGCGCTCCCGGGCTCCTGCCCGAGGAACTGGTTGCACGGCACACCGAGCACGGTGAAACCACGGTCCCCGTACTCCTTCTGCAGCCTTTCGAGCCCCGCGTACTGCGGCGTCAGACCGCACTGGGAGGCCACGTTGACGACCAGGACGGCCTGATCCCGGTAGTCGGCCAGCGAGATCGGCTCGCCGGACAGGGTGCGCAGGGGAATGTCGTACAGGCTCATGGAAGCTCCTCGTCGAGACCGGGCGTGTTCCTTCACCCTACGATCCCGTGCTACAGCTTCCGGAACAGTCCCTCCTGGACCACCGAGACCAGCAGCCTGCCCTCGCGGTCGTAGATGCGGCCGCGGGCCAGCCCCCGGCCGCCCGTGGCGATGGGGGACTCCTGGTCGTAGAGGAACCACTCGTCCGCCCGGAAGGGGCGGTGGAACCACATCGCGTGGTCCAGGGACGCCATGTCGAAGCCCCGCGGGCCCCAGAGCGGCTCGACCGGGATCCGGACCGCGTCCAGGAGCGTCATGTCCGAGGCGTACGTCAGCGCGCAGGTGTGGACGAGCGGATCGTCGCCGAGCGGGCCCACCGCGCGCATCCACACCGCGCTGCGCGGGTCCGCGTCCTTGACCTCGTCCTTCGTCCAGCGCAGCCGGTCCACGTAGCGGATGTCGAACGGCTGGCGGCGGGCCATCCGCTCCAGTGCCTCCGGAAGGCTGCCCAGGTGGTCGCGGATCTCGTCCGCGAGCCGCGGAAGGGTCTCCGGGTCCGTCATGTGGCGCGGCGGCAGCTGGTGCTCGAACCCGGCCTCCTCCGGGAGGTGGAAGGATGCGGTCAGGTTGAAGATCGTCCGGCCCTGCTGGATCGCGGTGACCCGGCGGGTGGTGAAGGAACGCCCGTCCCGTACCCGCTCCACCTGGTAGACGATCGGGACGCCCGGGCGTCCCGGGCGCAGGAAGTAGGAGTGCAGCGAGTGCACCGGCCGGTCGCCCTCCGTGGTGCGCCCGGCCGCCACCAGCGCCTGGCCGGCGACCTGCCCGCCGAAGACCCGTTGCAGCGACTCGTGCGGGCTCTGGCCGCGGAAGATGTCGTCCTCGATCCGCTCCAGATCGAGCAGGCCGACGAGGCTCTCGGCAGGGTTGGTCACCGTCTTCTTCTCCTTAGTACCGTCAGTCCTCAGAGCCGTCAGAGCTGTCCCACGGACGTCACGCGGACGACCGCCCGGCCCTCCTCGTCGGAGGCCGCGAGATCCACCTCCGCGCTGATGCCCCAGTCATGGTCGCCGTTCGGGTCGGCGAAGGTCTGCCGGACGCGCCACAGGCCGTGCGCCGGGTCCTCCTCGATGTTCAGCAGCTTCGGTCCGCGTGCGTCGGGGCCGGTGCCGAGGTCCTCGTACTCGTCCCAGTACGCGTCCATCGCCTCGCCCCACGCGTCCGCGTCCCAGCCCGACTCGGCGTCCAGCTCGCCCAGCGCGTCCACGTTGTCCAGGGCCGCGAGCTCCACACGGCGGAACATCGCGTTGCGGACCAGGACCCGGAAGGCGCGGGCGTTCGACGTGACCGGCTTGACCTGGTCGGCCTTCTCCTGCGCCTCCTCGGCCGTCTGGACCTCGGGGTTGGCCAGCTGCTCCCACTCGTCCAGGAGCGAGGAGTCCACCTGGCGCACCATCTCGCCCAGCCACTCGATCAGATCCTGCAGGTCCTCGGTCTTCAGGTCGTCCGGGATCGTGTGGTCCAGCGCCTTGTACGCGCTCGCCAGGTAGCGGAGCACGATGCCCTCAGTCCGCGCCAGCTCGTACCAGGACGTGAACTCCGTGAAGGACAGCGCCCGTTCGTACATGTCACGGATGACGGACTTCGGCGAGACCGGGTGGTCGCCCACCCACGGGTGGGACTTCCGGTACACGTTGTACGCGTGCCAGAGCAGCTCCTCCAGCGGCTTGGGGTACGAGATCTCCTGGAGCCGCTCCATGCGCTCCTCGTACTCGACGCCGTCGGCCTTCATCCGCCCGACGGCCTCGCCGCGCGCCTTGTTCTGCATGGCGGCCAGGATCTGGCGCGGGTCGTCGAGCGTCGACTCGACCACCGAGACCATGTCCAGGGCGTACGAGGGGGATTCGGGGTCGAGCAGGTCGAACGCGGCGAGCGCGAACATCGACAGCGGCTGGTTCAGCGCGAAGTCCTGCTGGAGGTCGACCGTCAGCCGGATCGTGCGGCCCTCGGCGTCCGGGGTGTCCAGCTGCTCCACCACACCGCCGTCGAGCAGCGAGCGGTAGATGGCGATGGCCCGGCGGATGTGCCGCAGCTGGGCCTTGCGGGGCTCGTGGTTGTCCTCCAGGAGCTTGCGCATCGCCTCGAAGGCGTTGCCCGGCCGGGCGATCACCGAGAGCAGCATGATGTTGGTGACCTTGAAGCGCGAGGTCAGCGGCTCGGGCTCGGCGGCGATCAGCTTCTCGAAGGTGGTGTCGCTCCAGGCGACGAAACCCTCCGGAGCCTTCTTGCGCACCACCTTGCGGCGCTTCTTCGGGTCGTCGCCCGCCTTGGCGAGCGCCTTCTCGTTCTCGATGACGTGCTCGGGGGCCTGGGCCACCACGAAACCGGCCGTGTCGAACCCCGCCCGGCCGGCCCGGCCCGCGATCTGGTGGAACTCGCGCGCGCGGAGCGTGCGCACCCGGTTGCCGTCGTACTTCGTCAGAGCCGTGAACAGCACCGTTCGGATCGGCACGTTGACGCCGACGCCGAGCGTGTCCGTCCCGCAGATCACCTTCAGCAGACCGGCCTGCGCCAGCTTCTCCACCAGGCGCCGGTACTTCGGCAGCATGCCGGCGTGGTGCACACCGATGCCGTGGCGCACGTAACGCGAGAGGTTCTGGCCGAACTTGGTGGTGAAGCGGAAGTTGCCGATCAGCTCGGCGATCTTGTCCTTCTCCTCGCGCGAGCACATGTTGATGCTCATCAGCGACTGTGCGCGTTCGACGGCCTGGGCCTGGGTGAAGTGGACGATGTAGACGGGAGCCTGCCTGGTCTCCAGGAGCTCGGTCAGCGTGTCCGTGATCGGCGTGAGCCGGTACTCGTACGACAGCGGCACCGGCCGGGTCGCCGAGCGGACCACCGAGGTCGGGCGGCCCGTGCGCCGGGTGAGGTCCTTCTCGAACATCGACACGTCGCCGAGCGTCGCCGACATGAGGACGAACTGTGCCTGCGGCAGTTCCAGGAGCGGGATCTGCCAGGCCCAGCCGCGGTCCGGCTCCGCGTAGAAGTGGAACTCGTCCATCACGACCTGGCCGATGTCGGCGTACTTGCCGTCGCGCAGCGCGATCGAGGCCAGCACCTCCGCCGTGCAGCAGATGATGGGAGCGTCGGCGTTCACCGAGGCGTCACCGGTCAGCATGCCGACGTTCTCGGTGCCGAAGAGCTTGCACAGGTCGAAGAACTTCTCCGACACCAGCGCCTTGATCGGCGCGGTGTAGAAGGTCACCTGGTCATTGGCCAGCGCCGCGAAGTGCGCCCCCGCCGCGACCAGGGACTTTCCCGACCCGGTGGGGGTCGACAAGATCACGTTCGCTCCGGAGACCACCTCGATCAGCGCCTCCTCCTGGGCCGGGTAGAGCGTGATGCCCCGGTCCTCCGCCCATGAGGAGAAAGCCTCGAAGAGGGCGTCGGGGTCGGCGTTCGGCGGCAGCTGATCGATAAGGGTCACGCCCCCATCTTGCCTGGATTCCGCCCGGATGAGGGAACCGGCCGTCGGGGCGAAGATCACGGACGATACGCTGTCGCGTCGACCGGCCGTCAACTGAGCGCCGGCACCGGAGGAATGGGGCGGGAACAAGGATGATGGGACCGGCGCACTCGCTGTCCGGAGCGGCGGCCTGGCTGGGCGTCGGGGCGGCGGCGGCCGCAGCGGGCCACCCGATGCCGTGGCCGGTCGTCGTCGTCGGAGCGCTCATCTGCGCGGGCGCGGCGCTCGCCCCCGACCTCGATCACAAGTCCGCGACCATCTCGCGGGCCTTCGGTCCCCTCTCCAAGGGCCTGTGCGAGATCGTCGACAAGCTCTCGTACGCCGTCTACAAGGCCACCCGCTCCACCGCCGACCCCCGCCGGTCGGGCGGCCACCGGACGCTCACCCACACCTGGCTCTGGGCGGTCCTCATCGGCGCCGGAGCCTCGGTCCTTGCGATCACCGGCGGCCGCTGGGCCGTCCTCGCGATCCTCTTCGTCCACCTCGTCCTCGCCGTGGAAGGTCTGCTGTGGCGGGCGGCCCGGATGTCCAGCGACGTCCTGGTCTGGCTGCTCGGCGCGACCAGTGCCTGGATCCTCGCGGGCGTCCTCGACCAGCCGGGCAACGGCGCGGACTGGCTCTTCACCGCCCCCGGACAGGAGTACCTCTGGCTGGGCCTGCCCATCGTCCTGGGCGCCCTGGTGCACGACATCGGCGACGCCCTGACGGTCTCGGGCTGCCCGATCCTGTGGCCGATCCCGGTGGGCCGCAAGCGCTGGTACCCGATCGGACCGCCGAAGGCGATGCGGTTCCGCGCCGGCAGCTGGGTGGAGCTCAAGGTGCTCATGCCGGCCTTCATGCTGCTGGGCGGTGTGGGCGGGGCCTCGGCGCTCGGCTACCTCTGACCCGCGTACGACGGTGGGCCCGCCCCCTGGGGGCGGGCCCACCGCGCCGTCAGCCGTGCCACGACCTCCAGAGGGCCGCGTACGCGCCGTCCGCCGCCACCAGTTCGTCGTGGCTGCCCAGCTCGCTGATGCGGCCCTCCTCGACCACCGCGATCACGTCCGCGTCGTGCGCGGTGTGCAGACGGTGGGCGATCGCGACGACCGTGCGGCCGTCCAGGACCCGGGCGAGCGAGCGTTCCAGATGGCGGGCCGCCCGCGGGTCCAGGAGCGAGGTCGCCTCGTCCAGGACCAGGGTGTGCGGGTCCGCGAGGACCAGCCGCGCGAGGGCGATCTGCTGGGCCTGGGCCGGAGTGAGCGCGAGTCCGCCCGAGCCCACCTCGGTGTCGAGGCCCTCGTCGAGCCCCCGTGCCCAGCCGTCCGCGTCGACCGCGCCGAGCGCCGCCCACAGCTCGGCGTCCTCCGCGCCCGTCCGCGCGAGCCGCAGGTTGTCGCGGAGCGACCCGACGAAGACGTGGTGCTCCTGGTTGACCAGCGCCACGTGCTCCCGGACGCGCTCCGCGGGCATCTTCGCCAGCTCGGCCGCGCCGAGCGTGACCGAACCCGTCCGCGGGGCGTAGATCCCCGCCAGCAGCCGGCCGAGCGTCGACTTGCCCGCGCCGGAGGGGCCGACGAGGGCGAGACGGGTGCCCGGGGCGACGTCCATCGACACCCGGTGCAGCACGTCGACGCCCTCGCGGTAACCGAAGCGCACCTCGTCCGCCCGGACGTCCCGGCCCTCGGGGCGCAGCGCCCCGTCGCCGGCGTCCGGCTCGATGTCACGGACGCCGACGAGCCGGGCCAGCGACACCTGGGCGACCTGCAGCTCGTCGTACCAGCGCAGGATGATCCCGACCGGCTCGACCAGCATCTGGGCGAGCAGCGCGCCTGTGGTCAGCTGGCCCACGTCGATCCAGCCGCGCAGGACGAACACGCCGCCCAGCATCAGGACACCCGCGAGCACCAGCGTGTGGGTGAGGTTGATGACCGGGAAGAGGACCGAGCGCAGGAAGAGTGTGTACCGTTCCCACGCCGTCCACTCCCGGATGCGCCGGTCGGAGAGCGCGACCCGGCGGGCGCCGAGGCGGTGCGCCTCGACGGTGCGGCCCGCGTCGACGGTCTCGGCGAGCGCGGAGGCGACCGCCGCGTAGCCGGCGGCCTCGGAGCGGTACGCCGAGGGGGCCCGCCTGAAGTACCAGCGGCAGCCGACGATCAGCAGCGGCGCGGCGATCAGCAGGGAGAGCGCGAGCGGCGGCGCGGTCGCGGCGAGCCCGCCGATCAGCAGAACCGCCCAGACCACACCGATGGCGAGCTGCGGCACGGCCTCGCGCATCGCGTTGGCCAGCCGGTCGATGTCCGTGGTGATACGGGACAGCAGGTCGCCGGTCCCGGCCCGTTCGAGCACTCCGGGCGGTAGCCCGACCGACCGGACGAGGAAGTCCTCGCGCAGATCGGCCAGCATCTCCTCGCCCAGCATCGCGCCGCGCAGCCGCACCATCCGTACGAACAGGGTCTGGACGACGAGGGCGAGCGCGAACAGCGCGACGGTGCGCTCCAGATGGAGCTCGCGCGCGCCCTCGGAGAGACGCTCGACGAGCGAGCCGAGCAGGTACGGACCCACCATCGAGGCCGTCACCGCGACCGCGTTGACGCCGACGAGCAGCGCGAACGCCCCGCGGTGACGCCTCAGCAGGTCGCGTACGTAGCCTCGGACGGTCGCGGTCGTGCCCACGGGCAGGGTCGTCGCCGACGTCGGGGCACCCGGGTCGTAGGCGGGTGGTGCCAGGCCGGTCATGCCGACTCTCCTTCCAGCTCTGCTTCGAGCTTCGCTTCGTGCGGCCCCGCGTCCCCGCTCCGTTCGTCGTCGGTCTCGCGGGTGACGACGGCCCGGTAGCGCGGTTCGGTACGGAGCAGGTCGCGGTGCGTTCCCACGGCCACCACCTCGCCGTCGTGGACGAGCGCCACCCGGTCGGCGCGGTCGAGGAGCAGCGGTGAGGAGGCCAGGACGACCGTCGTACGGCCCTCGCGCAGGCCCCGCACCCCCGCGGCGACGCGTGCCTCGGTGTGGGAGTCGACCGCCGAGGTCGGCTCGTCGAGGACCAGCACCTCCGGGGCGGTGACCAGGGAACGGGCCAGCGCCAGGCGCTGGCGCTGGCCGCCGGAGAGCGAGCGGCCGCGCTCGGTGATCCGGGTCCTCATCGGGTCGCCCCCGGTGCCGACGGACGCCTGCGCGAGCGCGTCGAGCACGTCCCCGCACTGGGCCGCGGCGAGGGCCTCCTCGGGCCGGACCGTGCCCGAGGAGGGCACGTCGAGCAGCTCGTGGAGCGTGCCGGAGAGCAGGACCGGGTCCTTGTCCTGGACCAGCACGGCGGTACGGGCCGCGTCCAGCTCCAGCTCGTCCAGCGGCACTCCGCCGAGCAGGACCGAGGTGTGTCCCTCGCCCGCCTCGGTGGGATGGCCGCCGAGCCGGTCCGCGAGCCTGCCGGCCGCGTCCGGGTCGCCGCAGACGACCGCGGTGAGGAGGCCGGCGGGGGCGAGGAGCCCGGTCAGGGGGTCGTACAGATCGCCCTTGGCCGTGCCGTGGTCGTCCGCCGTCGTGGTGGTGGTCCGGGCCAGCGAGAGCACCCGGGCCGCGCGCTTGGCGGAGGGCCGGGAGAAGGAGTACGCCATGGCGATCTCCTCCACGTGCCGCAGAGGATGCAGCATCAGCGCCACCGCGCTGTAGACGGTGACCAGTTCGCCGACCGCGATCCGCCCGTCGAGCGCGAGCCGGGCACCGTACGCGAGCACGCCCACGAGGAGCGCACCCGGCAGCAGGACCTGCACGGCCGCGATCAGCGCCCACATCCGGGCACTGCGGACGGCGGCGTGCCGGACCTCCTGCGAGGCGGCCCGGTAGCGGGCGAGGAACAGCTCCTCGCCGCCGATGCCGCGCAGCACACGCAGTCCGGCCACGGTGTCCGAGGCCAGCTCGGTGGCCCGGCCCGCCTTCTCGCGCTGGGCGTCGGCCCTGCGGGTGGCGCGGGGGAGCAGAGGCAGGACGGCCAGCGCGAGGACCGGCAGGCCCACCGCCACCACCACGCCGAGGGCCGGCTGGTAGACGACGAGGCCCACGCAGACCACGACCATCGTCACCGCGGCCGCGGCGAACCGGGACAGCGCCTCGACGAACCAGCCGATCTTCTCGACGTCTCCGGTGGAGACGGCCACGACCTCGCCCGCCGCGACCCGCCGGGTCAGGACGGAGCCCAGCTCGGCGGTCTTGCGGGAAAGCAGTTGCTGGACGCGCGCGGCAGCGGTGATCCAGTTGGTGACGGCGGTGCGGTGCAGCATCATGTCACCGACCGCGATGCCGGCGCCGAGCAGGGCGAGCAGGCCGCCCGCGAGCGCGAGCCGCCCGCCGTCGCGGTCCACGACGGCCTGGACGGCGAGTCCGACCGCGAGCGACAGACCGGCGATGCTGAGCTGCAGCACCAGGCCCCACAGCAGGGAGCCGACCTGCCCGCCGAGTTGGTTGCGGCCGAGCCAGAGGAGGAACCGGGAGCCCGAGCGGACATCGGGAACCCCTGGATCGGCATACGGTAGATCGCGAATCTTCATGTCGTCCCAGGGCTTCCGGTCTCTTCGCTCCAGTGGCGCAAACCGTGCAAGGTTCGCGCCGCCGGACGGCCGACTGCAATCGATTTATTCGCAGAGGCGCACAGAACGCGCCAAGGTCGCACGACGCCCTCTGGACCGGCCCGGCGCCCCGCGCTTCACTCGCGACCCATGAGACATCAGAAGATCATGAGCATGATCGGTGGGCTCGTCCTGACCGCCGGCGCCCTGCTCTCGGCCCACCCGGCCGCCGGGCTCTCTCCCGCCGAACGGTACGCGGCGGCCCCGGCCGATCCGCCCCCCGCCGAGTTCGGCACCGACTGGCACGACCCGCTGACCGCAGCACCGCCGGTGGCCAAGCCGCCCACACGGTCGTGCGAGGTCCTGCTCGCCGCGGCCCGCTTCAGCGATTTCACGCCGTACCAAGGGAGTTACGCACCCCCGAAGGAGTGCGGCACCCGCTGGAGCAAGGTCGTCCTCCGCCTCGAAGGAGAGGTGAAGGGGCGTCAGTACGACCGGCTCGGTCATGTCTCCGTCGGCGGCGTGGAGATCCTCCGTACCTCCACGCCCCAGCCCTCGCCCGAGGGCATCCGCTGGTCGGTGGAGAAGGACGTCACCCGCTACCGCGACACCCTCGCCCGCCCGCAGGCCGTCGAGATGCTCATCGGCAATGTCGTGAACGAGACCTACACCGGCGTCATCGACGTCCGGGTCACGCTCACCTTCCACACCGCCCGGGGCGCGGTGAAGCCCGCCGCCGACACGCCCGACCGGGTGATACCGCTCGACTCCACGAGCCTGACCACACCGCGCAACACCGAACGCATCCTGGCCGAGGTGTACGCGACGGGCTCCGGCGGCGGCTGCGAGGAGTACTGGTACCTGACCGTGCCCGACGCGGCGCCGTACTCCTGCAAGGCGACCGACGGTCCGTACCGCGAGGTCCGGATCTCCGTCGACGGACGGACGGCGGGCATCGCCGCTCCCTTCCCGACCGTGTGGACCGGCGGCTGGTCCAACCCCTTCCTCTGGTACGTCTCGCCCGGCCCGCGCGCCTTCGACGTCCCGCCGGTCGTCTACGACCTGACCCCCTTCGCGGGCATCCTGAACGACGGCCGTGCCCACCGGGTCGAGGTGTCGGTGGCGGGTGTCCCCGCGGGGCAGACCGGCTGGAGCACCCCGGCCAACATCCTGCTCTGGCAGGACGAGGGCCGCGCCGTGGTCACCGGAGGGGTCGACCGGTACGAGGAGAGCGCGCCGAGCAACTCCTCGGTGCACACGCCGGGTTCGCCGCACAGGCTCGACACCGAGGGCGGCCACGGCCTCACCGTCGCCGGCCATCTGAACACCTCGCACGGCCGCGTCGACACCACCGTCGCACGGACCCTGGCGCACACCTCCGTGCACCGCTGGGCCGACGGCGAGAACCCGGACGCGCTCACCGCGCGGTGGACCGACGACGAGACCGTGACCGTCGGCCGCACGAGCACCCGCACCCACCGCACGTACACCATGGACGGCGAGACGACGATCGGCGCGGGCGACCGCCTGCGGACCGTGCTGACGCTCGGCGACCGCGCCCGCACCGAGCTCGTACGGGGCGGCGAGCGGCTCTCGTGGTCGCGCCTGGACCACACGTACGCCGGTGATGCCACGTACACCACCGGCGTTCCGCGCGATCAGCGGCACGCGGTCGGGACGACGTCCGACCGCTACCGGCTCCACGGCTCGGACGGCTGCTACGACCGCAGCGTGAAGACGGCACAGGGCACGGTCACGGAGGACAGGCTGCGCTGCTGAGCCGGTCCGCGGTGGTCCGCCGGTCTAGGCCGGACGGACCGAGTCCACGCCGGACCGGGACTTCTTCCACTCGCCACGGGTGAAGTCCGGGATCGGCTGGGGCGCGCCCTTCGCCTTGATCGAGGCGTGGCTCAGCGGCACCGGCGCCGTCCACACCGCCGCGTCGTAGACGTCGAAGTCGGGGACGAGGCCGAGCTGCATGGTCTGCATCAGCCGGTAGATCATGATGTAGTCCATCCCGCCGTGCCCGCCGGGGGGATTGGAGTGCTCCTTCCAGAGCCAGTGGTCGAACTCCGTGGCGTAGTCGTCGAAGTCGCCCCACTGGTGTCCCTGGTGGTCCGGCTCCAGATAGATCCGGGCCGGGTAGTCCTCGAACACGCCCCGGGTGCCGCCCAGGCTGTTGATCCTGCTGTAGGGGTGCGGGGTGGAGACGTCGTGCTCCAGCCGGATCACGCGGCCCTTCGCCGTCTGGACCAGACTGATCGTCCGGTCGCTCTCGATGTAGGTCTCCTTCCAGCTCGGGTCACCCGGAGGCATGTGCTCCGCCCGGTACTGGGCGAGGCCGAGCGCCGGGGTGCCGAAGCTGCTGATGCTCACCACGCTGTCGCCCCGGTTGACGTCCATGTAGTTGGCGACCGGGCCGAAGCCGTGGTTCGGGTAGAGGTCGCCACGCAGCCTGGTGTGCCAGAGCCGGCGCCAGGGACCCTCGTAGTACGTCGACGAGAACATCAGTTCCCGCAGGTCGTGGTTGTACGCCCCCGCTCCGTGCAGCAGGTCCCCGAACCTGCCCGCGTGGGCCATCCGCAGAACCCGCATCTCGTTGCGGCCGTAGCAGCAGTTCTCGAGCTGCATGCAGTGGCGGCGGGTCTGCTCGGAGAGGTCGACCAGCTCCCACAGGTCGTCGATGGTCATCGCGACCGGACACTCCACGCCGACGTGCTTGCCGTTCAGCATCGCCGCCCGCGCCATCGCGAAGTGGAGCTCCCAGGGCGTCGCCACGTAGACGAAGTCGAGGTCCGAGCGCTTGCAGAGGTTCTCGTAGTCCTCCTCGCCCTTCGTGTACACGGCGGGGGAGGGCTGTCCGGCGGCGACGACCTTGGCGGCGGCGCGCTCCGTCTTGTCCTTGACCGGGTCGCAGATCGCGACCACCCGCACCCAGGGAAGGGCGAGGAAGAGGTCGATCATGCTGCCGCCCCGGTTGCCGAGGCCGACGATGCCGACCCGGACCGTGGAGCGCCGCCCGAAGGGGACACCGGCCATGGTGGCACCTCTGCGCCGAGGGGCCCGGGCGGCCGCCGCGGCGGCCGCGGCCCCCTCGGCGGAGGCGGCTTCGGCGTTGCCGGCGCCCAGGGCGCCGAGGCCGATGCCCGCCCCCGCGACCCCGGCCGTGGTCCGCAGGACGGAGCGGCGGCTGGGGGGCTGCGGTGCGTTGTCGTTCATGGAACCTCCAGTAGCTGTGTGCACGGCTGGCTCATGAATCCCGCTGAGGACCCTGACAATGAAGCTGGTACTGCGCAAGGGCGCGTATTGGATTCTTGTGACGGGTAGTTGGACTCTTCCATTCCGGATCGCCGGACCATGCGGACGACGAGGGTCCCTCACCCACATGGGGTAAGGGACCCTCGTCAGGCCGGACGGCGCGTCAGAATCGCGTCACGCAGGCCGTGTCGCCCGCTCCAGCGCCAGGAGCACCGACTGGTAGCTCCGGCCCGTCGCCCGTTCCATGCCGATCTCGCACATCCGATTGGCCGACACATGGACGTCGAACGGACGCGCCGTCACCTCCGCGGCCTCCCGCGCGGTGGCCGAATCCGTCAGCTCCGGATGAAGCATGCCGCGGTCTCCCGCGAAGGCGCAGCAGCCCGCGTCGGCGGGTACGACGACCTCCTCGGCGCAGGCCCTCGCCAGCGCCGTCAGGTGCTCCTCGTCCCCCAGATGCCGCATGGAACAGGTCGGATGCACCACGGCCGAGCCCACCGTGCGACGCACATCGAGCCGGGGCAGCAGCTCGTCCGCCGCCCACACGAGCGAGTCGACGACCGTCAGCTCGGCGTGCAACTCCCGGTTTTCGTCGATGAGATAGGGCACCACCTCGTGCGCGATCCCGAGCGTGCAGGAGGACGCGTCCACCACCAGGGGCAGCCGCCCGCCCGCCGTCCAGCCCCAGGCCGCCTCGACGATCCGGTTGGCCATCACCTCGTTGCCGCGCTCGTACCCCTTCGAGTGCCAGATCGTGGCGCAGCACGTGCCGGCCACGTCGTCCGGGATCCACACCGGCCGGCCCGCCCGGCCGGAGAGAGCCACCATCGCGTCGGGAAGCGACGGCCCCCGCACGCCCTTGGGCGCTCCGAAGATCCGGTTCACACAGGCCGGGTAGTAGACGGCCACCGCCGCCGGGCGGTGCGTACGGGGAAGACGGCGGGCCGCCGCGCCCGGGATCTCCGGCACCCACTCCGGTACGAGATCGGGCCGCACCGCCTTGCGCGCCGCTCCCGTCACCGCACCCAGGACGCGGTCGCCGATCCGGTCGGCCGCAGCGACGGCGAGGCGCGCCGAGGCCTCCACGGCACGGAAGTTCCTGGCCGCGAGGGCGGCGATCCGCTCCTCGCGCGGCGAGTGCCGCTGATGGCGGAACTCCTTCATCAGCGCCCCGGTGTCGATCCCGACCGGGCAGGCCAGCTTGCAGGTCGAGTCGCCTGCGCAGGTGTCCACGGCGTCGTAGCCGTAGGCGTCCAGCAGGCTCGCCTCCACCGCGGATCCGTCGCTCTGCCGCATCATCTCCCGGCGCAGGACGATGCGCTGGCGCGGAGTCGTCGTCAGGTCCTGGCTGGGGCACGTCGGTTCGCAGAAGCCGCACTCGATGCACGGGTCGGCGATCGGCTCCACCCTCGGGATCGTCTTGAGACCGCGGAGATGGGCCTGCGGATCGCGGTCCAGGACGATCCGTGGCGCGAGCACCCCGTCGGGGTCGATGACCTCCTTGGTCCGCCACATCAGTTCCGTCGCCGTCGCGCCCCACTCCAGCTCCAGGAAGGGGGCGATGTTGCGTCCGGTGGCGTGCTCGGCCTTGAGCGAGCCGTCGTACCGCTCCACCGTCAGCTTGCAGAACTCGTCCATGAACGCGGCGTACCGCGCCACGTCCTGCGGGTCGCCGGCGTCGAAGGCCAGCAGGAAGTGCAGGTTGCCGTGTGCGGCGTGACCGGCGACGGCCGCGTCGAATCCGTGCCGTGACTGCAGGTCGAGCAGGTCGGCGCAGGCCTCGGCGAGCCGGTCCGGCGGCACGGCGAAGTCCTCGGTGATCAGCGTCGTACCGGACGGGCGTGAGCCGCCCACCGCCGTCACGAACGCCTTGCGGGCCTTCCAGTACCCGGCGATCGTGCCCGGGTCGCGGGTGAACGCGTTCTCCACCGAGGCGACCGGTGCGACGAGTTCGAGCCCCGCCAGGACCTCGGCGGCCGCCCGCTCGTACGCCTCCTGCGCGGCGGGGTCCGCGGCGCGGAACTCCACGAGCAGCGCCGCCGTCCGACCGGGCAGTTCCGCCCAGTCGGCGGGGACCCCGGAGACGCTGACCGAGGCGCGCAGCGTGTTGCCGTCCATCAGCTCGACCGCGACGGCTCCCGCCTCGTTGAAACGCGGCACGGCGGCGGCCGCGGCCGGCAGCGAGGGGAAGAACAGCAGCGCCGTGGAGACGCGCCGCTCCAGCGGCAGCGTGTCGAAGACGACCTCCGAGATGAAGCCGAACGTCCCCTCCGAGCCGACCATGAGGCCGCGCAGGATCCGGACCGGCGTGTCACCGTCGAGGAAGGCGTCCAGGCGGTAGCCGTTGGTGTTCTTGATGGCGTACTTGGCGCGGATCCGGGCGACCAGTTCCGGGTCGGCCTCGATCTCCGCCTTCAGGGCCATCAGCCCGGCGCACAGCCGGGGATCGGCGCGCGCGAGCTCCTCGTCGGCGGCCGGGTCGCCGGTGTCGACGACGGTGCCGCTCGGCAGCACGAACGTGAGGGAGGCGACCGTGCGGTACGAGTTCCTGGTCGTCCCGGCCGTCATGCCCGAGGCGTTGTTGGCGACGACGCCGCCGATGGTGCAGGCGACGGCGCTCGCGGGGTCGGGCCCGAGGATCCGGCCGTGACGGGCGAGGGCGGCGTTGGCGCGGGCGACCGTGGTGCCGGGGCGGATCCGGGCGCGTGCGCCGTCGTCGAGGACCTCGACCCCCGCCCAGTGTCGGCGTACGTCGACGAGGATGTCCTCCCCCTGCGCCTGCCCGTTCAGGCTCGTCCCCGCCGCCCGGAAGACGACCTCGCGGCCCTTGCCGTGGGCGAAGGAGAGGACGGCGGAGATGTCGTCGATGTCCTGGGCGACCACCACGACCTGCGGCACGAAGCGGTAGGGGCTCGCGTCGGAGGCGTACCGCACCAGATCGGAGATCTTCGAGAGGACCTTCTCGGGGCCGAGGAGCGCGACCAGCTCCTCCCGCAGCAGGCGCGGCGTTCCCCGGGACTGCAGCGCGGGGACCCGGTCGGGGGCCGGAGTCCGCTTCGTACCGGCGCGCAGGGCCCGTGGGTTCGGCTCCAGCAGTGGCATGTCACGGCTCCCCTCGGCGCCCTGGTGCCCGCGCGGTCAGCAGCGGCGCTCCGGTACGTGGTCGACCAGAGCGGACAGCAGACCTCCGAGCACCTCGCGCTGATCGACGGTCAATGGAGCAAGGATGTCCTCTGCGGCGGTCCTGCGCGCGCTCCGCAACGCGCGGAGCGTCTCCCGTCCGTCGTCGGTGAGCTCGATCCTGACCACCCGTCGGTTCGTCGGATCGGGGACGCGGCGTACCCGTCCGGCGGCCTCCAGACCGTCCACGAGACTCGTGACCGCGCGGGGGACGACCTCCAGGCGCTCGGCGAGATCGGCCATCCGGGGCGGGTGCTCGTAGTGTGCGACCGTGCGCAGCAGCCGGGACTGCGCGGGGGTGATGCCGACCGGCTCGAGCAGCCGCTTCTGGCTGCGCTGCAGCCGTCGGGTGAGGCGCAGCAGCTGCTCGGCGAGAAGGCCGTCGGCGTCGGGCGTGTTCATGGGGGAACGATATCAGGACCTTGTTCATTGTGAGTATAGGTAACAATGAGCTATGCTCTGATCGACTTGACTGCTCACACCCCTCGTAGGAGCCCATGCGTCACCACGAAGAGTCCGAATGGACACCCCCACCGCGCGATCCCGCGCAGCCGAAGGAGCCCGCCCAGACGCGGCGCATCCTGCGGCTCTTCCGGCCCTATCGCGGCCGGCTCGCCGTCGTCGGCCTGCTCGTCGGCGCCTCGTCCCTGGTGACGGTGGCGTCGCCGTTCCTTCTCAAGGAGATCCTCGACACCGCGATCCCGCAGGGCCGTACCGGGCTGCTGAGCCTGCTGGCCCTCGGCATGATCGTCACCGCCGTCATGACGAGCGTCTTCGGCGTGCTCCAGACCCTCATCTCCACCACCGTCGGCCAGCGGGTCATGCACGATCTGCGGACCGCGGTCTACGCCCAGCTGCAGCGGATGCCGCTCGCGTTCTTCACCCGGACGCGCACGGGCGAGGTCCAGTCCCGGATCGCCAACGACATCGGCGGCATGCAGGCGACGGTCACCTCGACCGCCACCTCCCTCGTCTCGAACCTCACCGCCGTGGTCGCCACCGTCGTGGCGATGCTCGCGCTCGACTGGCGGCTCACCGTCGTCTCGCTGCTCCTCCTGCCGCTCTTCGTCTGGATCAGCCGCCGCGTCGGCCGTGAGCGCAAGAAGATCACCACGCAGCGGCAGAAGCAGATGGCCGTCATGGCCGCGACCGTCACCGAGTCGCTCTCCGTCAGCGGCATCCTGCTCGGCCGCACCATGGGCCGCTCCGACTCGCTGACCACGTCCTTCGCCGAGGAGTCCGAGCGCCTCGTCGACCTCGAAGTGCGCTCCTCCATGGCCGGACGCTGGCGGATGTCGACGATCGGCATCGTCATGGCCGCCATGCCCGCGCTGATCTACTGGGCCGCGGGCTTCGCCCTCCAGGCCGGAGGCCCGGCCATCTCGCTGGGCACCCTCGTCGCCTTCGTCTCGCTCCAGCAGGGCCTGTTCCGGCCGGCCGTGAGCCTGCTGTCCACCGGCGTCCAGATGCAGACCTCCCTCGCCCTCTTCCAGCGGATCTTCGAGTACCTCGACCTCCCCGTCGACATCACCGAGCCCGCGGACCCGGTCCGCCTGGAGAAGATCAGCGGCGAGGTGACGTTCGAGAACGTCGACTTCCGCTACGACCCCGAGGGTCCCGGCCGTCCGACGCTCGATTCCATCGACCTGACCGTCCCGGCCGGCGGCAGCCTCGCCGTCGTCGGACCGACCGGGTCCGGCAAGTCCACGCTCAGCTATCTGGTGCCCCGGCTCTACGACGTGACCGGCGGCAGGGTCCTGATCGACGGCGTCGACGTCCGCGACCTCGACTTCGACAGCCTCGCCCGGGCCGTCGGCGTGGTGTCCCAGGAGACGTACCTCTTCCACGCCTCCGTCGCCGACAACCTGCGCTTCGCCAAGCCCGACGCCACGGACGAGGAGATCCGCGCCGCCGCCCGCGCCGCGCAGATCGACGACCACATCGCCGGCCTGCCCGAGGGGTACGACACCCTCGTCGGCGAGCGCGGCTACCGCTTCTCGGGCGGCGAGAAGCAGCGCCTCGCCATCGCCCGGACCATCCTGCGCGACCCGCCGGTGCTCATCCTCGACGAGGCGACCAGCGCGCTGGACACCCGTACCGAACACGCGGTGCAGCAGGCGATAGACGCCCTCTCCGCCGGACGGACCACCATCACCATCGCCCACCGGCTCTCCACCGTCCGGGACGCGGACCAGATCATGGTCCTCGAAGGCGGCCGGATCGCCGAGCGCGGCACCCACGAGGAACTCCTCGCCCGCGACGGCCGGTACGCGGCCCTCGTGCGCCGTGACGAACACACGAACGCGGGATCGGTTGTTCCCCAGAACGTGTGATCGTTCCCGATTCCGTTGCTCAACTCCCGTGTGACAGCAGATGATTACGGTGCGCAAGCGACGTGCTGCAGAACGTCACCGCGCACTGTCCCGCGGATGTCGTACAGACGTCCCACGCTGTACCTGCACAAGGAGAACGCACCACCATGAACGTCATCACCAACCTGCTCGCCGGCGTCTTCCACTTCCTGGGCTGGCTCGTCTGACCCTCACGCCCGGCAGGAGAGCGGCGCCGTCGGTTCCCCGTCCCAGGGGGCCGGCGGCGCCGCCGCATGTGCGGGCTCCCGGGTTTCGGATGCGGCGCGGGTTAGCGTGCGCCCATGACGCACCGGTCCTGGCAGCCCGCACACCGTCGCCGCTCCCGGCTCACCCGCCGCGGCCGGCTCGCCCTGCTCCTGAGCGGTGCGGCCCTCGCCGTGACCGCGGCGATCGCCGTCCCCCTGCTCCTGCGCGGCGACGACGGGCGTCAGCCCGTCCCCGTACCCGAGAAGCGGCGGACCCTGCTCGTCCCCGAAGGCTGGCGGGCGGGCCAGGTGTACGCGGCGGTCGACCGCTCCCTCGGCCTCGCCGAGGGCACCACCCGCAACGTCGCGGACGCCCCGGCCACGGCCCTCGGGCTGCCGGCCGCCGCCCGGGGGAACCCCGAGGGTTACCTCTTCCCGGCGACGTACCCGGTGGCCGCCGCGACGACCCCGGAGAGCCTGCTCCGGTACATGGTCCGGACGGCGGGGAAACGCTTCGGCACCGACCATGTCACCGCCGGGGCCCAGCGCAACAAGGTGAGCGTGCACCAGACGGTGATCATCGCCAGCATCGTGCAGGCGGAGGCCGACACCGGCGAGGACATGGGCAAGGTCGCCCGCGTCGTCTACAACCGGCTCGCCAAGGGCATGGCGCTCCAGATGGACTCCACACTGAACTACGCCATGGGGCGCTCCACCGTCGACACCACCCACGCCGACACCAAGATCGACAGTCCGTTCAACACCTACGAGCGCCCGGGGCTGCCACCGACCCCGATCGGCAACCCGGGCGAGCAGGCGATGGCGGCGGCGATCCAGCCCGCCGAGGGCGACTGGCTGTACTTCGTGACGGTGAAGCCGGGGGACACCCGGTTCACCGCCGACTACGCCGAACACCAGGCGAACGTAGAGGAGTTCAACGCCAACCGCCGCGCGGCCGCGACGGGCTGAGTTACCGGGCCGCGACGGGCTCTCGTTCCAGGAGGCGCCGGATCTCGGTGGCGGCGGCGCGCCCGGCCCGGTTGGCGCCGATCGTCGAGGCCGAGGGGCCGTAGCCCACGAGGTGGACGCGCTCGTCCCGTACCGCCCGCGTGCCCTCCACCCGGATGCCGCCACCCGGCTCGCGGAGCCTGAGCGGCGCGAGATGGTCGATGGCGGCACGGAAGCCGGTCGCCCAGAGGATCACATCGGCGTCGACGGTCCGGCCGTCCGCCCAGGCCACCCCGGTCGGCGTGATCCGGTCGAACATGGGGTTGCGGTCCAGGACGCCGCGCTCCCGTGCGCCGCGGATCGCGTCGGTGAGCGGGAGCCCGGTGACGGAGACGACGCTCTGCGGCGGCAGCCCGCGCCGTACCCGCTCCTCGACCAGCGCGACCGCCGCCCGTCCCTGTGTCTCGCCGAACGGCCCCTCGCGGTAGACGGGCTCGCGCCGCGTCACCCAGGTCGTCCCGGCCGCGACCTCGGCGATCTCCATCAGATGCTGCGTACCCGACGCCCCGCCCCCGACCACGATCACCCGCAGGCCGGCGAACTCCTCGGGGCCGGGGTAGTCCGCGGTGTGCAGCTGACGGCCCCGGAAGGTCTCCTGGCCCCGGTAGCGCGGCCAGAAGGGCCGGTCCCAGGTGCCGGTGGCGTTGATCAGGGCACGGGTCGCGTACGTCCCCTCCGAAGTCTCCACCAGCAGCCGCCCGCCCTCGCCCTCGCGGACGGCGCTCACCTCCACCGGCCGGTGAACGCGCAGGTCGAAACGCTCCTCGTAGGCCGTGAAGTACTCGCCGATCACCTCGGACGAGGGCCGGTGCCCGTCCGCGCCGGCCAGCTCCATCCCGGGCAGCGCGTGCATCCCGTGGACCTTGTCGTACGTGAGCGAGGGCCAGCGGAACTGCCACGCGCCGCCGGGGCGCGGGGCGTGGTCGAGGACGACGACGTCGCGATCGGGCACGAGGCCCGTGCGGCGCAGGTGATATGCGGCGGAGAGCCCCGCCTGCCCGGCGCCGATCACGACCACGTCGACGTCCCGGACGCCCTGCCCGCTGCTCTCCACCCCGAAATCGTTCACGGTTCCACCAACCGGTGAGCGGCCGAGGTTCTTCCCGACAGGCCCGGCGGAGCGTGGAGGCGCGATCCCGCCCCAGGACCGGCAGGATGGCCTCATGTCCACCTTCACCACCCGCGTGCTCACGCTCACCACCGGCGGCACGGAGACGGTCACCGACCTCACCAAGGCCTGCACGGACTTCCTCACGCAGACGGCCCCGGGCAGCGACGGCCTCCTGAACCTCTTCGTCCCCCACGCCACGGCCGGCCTGGCGATCCTCGAGACGGGCGCGGGTAGCGACAGCGACCTCCTGACGGCGCTCCACCACCTCCTCCCGGCCGACGACCGCTGGCAGCACCGCCACGGCTCCCCGGGCCACGGCCGTGACCACGTCCTCCCGGCCCTGGTCCCACCCCATGTGACGCTCCCGGTGATCGCGGGACGTCTGGAACTGGGCACCTGGCAGTCGATCTGCCTGGTGGACACGAACAAGGACAACCCGGAGCGCCAGGTCCGCTTGAGCTTCCTGGGCTGACGGGGCCTTCCGGAGGCCCGGCGTGTCCGTGGCTTCTCCGGCCGCCCGGATGTCGCCGGTGTCGGTGCATGGGCATCATGGGTCCGAGGAGGTGGCCGTTGTGGCGCACGAGCGGATAGGGCTGGCGGACATCTTCTCCGCCGCCGAGGACGCGGCACCGATGGCCTCGCTCGACGTCGTCTCACGGCATCTGCACGATCGGTTCGGCGCGCGGTACGTGTCCTTTCTGTTCGTCGACATCCTCGGCCACCGCGTCGTACGGGTCACCGAGCACACGACCACCGAGGAGGGGCGCGGTGCCGAGCAGATTCCCCTGGCCGGCAGCGTGTACGACGAGGTGCTGCGCACCCAGAAGCCGGTGTGGGCGCCCCGCGAGCGGGGGAGCGGCCGGCGGGTCCTGGCGCCGGTCACCAACCGCGGGGACACCATCGGGATCCTGGAGCTCTCCCTGTCCGAGGCCACGAAGGACGTGCTGGAGCAGGTGGAGGAGGCGGCGCACGCGCTGGCGTACATGATCGTCACCGATCGCCGCTTCACCGACCTCTACCACTTCGGCCAGCGCACCACCCAGCTGAGTCTGGCCGCCGAGATCCAGCGGCAGCTCCTGCCCTCCGCTCCCACCTGCGAGGCGGCCGAATTCATCCTCGCCTGCTCCCTCGTGCCCGCGGACTCCATCGCCGGCGACACCTACGACTACACCCTCGATCAGGACACCCTGCACCTGTCGGTGACCGACGCCATGGGCCATGACGTCCAGGCCGCCCTCATGGCCACCCTGGCGGTCAACGCCTCGCGCCGCGCTCGCCGGGACGGAGCGGATCTGTCCCGGCAGGCCTACGAGACCAATGCCGCGCTTCACAAGCACGGCCGGAGCTTCGTCACCGGGCAGCTCTTCCGCGTGGGACTCGACGGAGGCGGCGCGCACTTCGTCAACGCGGGCCATCCGTGGCCGCTCCGGCTGCGCGGCGGGACAGTGGAGGAGATCCGTCCGCTGGTGGATCTGCCGTTCGGCATCACCCCGCAGAGGCAGTACCGGGTCCAGGACCTGGACCTGCGCCCCCGCGACCGGCTCATCCTCTACACCGACGGCATGCAGGAACGCCGGGCACAGGCCGTCGACCTGCCCGCCCTCCTCCTGCAGACCGCGGACGAGCATCCCCGTGAGGTGGTGCGCGCCATGACGGAGGCGGTCACCGAGTCCTGCGGCGGCCACCTCCAGGACGACGCCACGGTCCTCTGCCTCGACTGGCACGGCCCCCGCGACGGCGAGCGCCACGCCCATGCCGGCGCCGACACCTAGCCGGCGGGAGGAAGGCGGCCTCGGCTATGCCGGGAGGGCCTGCTCGGCCCAGATGACCTTGCCCTCACGGCCCTGCCGGGTGCCCCAGCGCTCGGCCAGCTGGGCGACGAGCAGCAGTCCGCGGCCGCCCTCGTCGGAGGTCCGGGCACGGCGCAGGTGCGGCGCGGTGTTGCTGCCGTCGAAGACCTCGCAGGTGAGGGTGGACTGGAGGATCAGCCGCAGCCGGACGGGCGGCTTGCCGTACCGGATCGCGTTCGTCACCAGCTCGCTGACCGCGAGCTCCGTGGTGAAGGCCAGCTCCTCCAGACCCCAGTCGGCGAGCCGCTCGGCGGTGAAGGCGCGGGCCCCGGCCACGGCCGCCGGGTCGGAGGTGACGTCCAGGGTGGCGACGTGGCCGGGGTCGAGCGCGCGGGTCCGGGCCACGAGAAGGGCGACGTCGTCCGCGGGGCGCTCGGGCAGCAGCGCGGCGAGCAGCCGGTCGCAGACCTCCTCGGGATCCTCCGGCGCTCCGGCGAGGGCGTCGCCCAGCGCGGCGCGGGCCGTGTCCACGTCGTACGTACGGCTCTGGATGAGGCCGTCGGTGTACAGCGCCAGCAGGCTGCCCTCCGGCAGGGTCAGCTGGACGGTCTCGAAGGGCAGTCCACCGATCCCCAGGGGCGGGCCGATGGCGAGGTCGGGGACCTCGGGGAGATCGTCGGGGCCGGCGCCGGGAGGGTGCGCCACGGCCGGGGGCACGTGTCCGGCGCTGGCAAGCGAGAAGACGCGGGAGACCGGGTCGTACACCGCGTACAGGCAGGTGGCGCTGAGTTCGCCGTCCTCGCGGCCCTCCTCGCGCTGCATCCGGATGACCACGTCGTCGAGGTGGGTGAGGAGTTCGTCGGGCATCAGGTCGATGTCGGCGAAGGCCCGGACCGCCATGCGGAGACGGCCCATGGTGGCGGCGGCGTGCAGGCCGCGGCCGACGACGTCGCCCACGACGAGCGCGACACGGGCACCGGACAGCGCGATGACGTCGTACCAGTCGCCGCCGACGCCCGCACGCGCTCCGCTGGGCAGATAGCGCGAGGCCGCCCAGACGGCCGACTGCACCGCCGTGTGCCGGGGGAGCAGGCTGCGCTGGAGGGTGAGCGCGGTCAGGCGTTCCTGCGTGTACTGGCGGGCGTTGTCGATCGACACCGCCGCGCGGGCGGCGATCTCCTGGGCGAGATGCAGGTCGTCCTCGTCGAACCGGGCCGCGTCGGGGCCGCGGAAGAACTGGACGAGGCCGAGGACGCTCCCGCGCGCCCGGAGCGGGAGCAGCAGGACCGAGGGGAAGGCGGCGTCGCCGCCCGCCTCCGGGGTCCACCACGCCGACGTGCCCTTCACCTCGCACAGGGCGGGCGTTCCCGTGGCCAGCGCGCGCGCCGGCTCGGAACCGGGCGGGAAGTGGTGAGTCCGCCCGATGGAGACGGCGAACGACCCGTGCCGGGGCGGAAGTTGCGCCACGCGACGCAGGACCGGATCCTCCGCGGCCGGGTGGGGCGGGGTGTCCTCGCGCAGTGGTGCCGCCTCCAGGAGATCGACGACGACCAGGTCGGCGAAGTCCTCGGTGCCGACCTCCGCCAGCTCCTCCGCGGTACGGGTCATGTCGAGAGTGCTGCCGATCCGCAGGCTGGCCTCCGCCGCCAGGGCGAGGCGCCGCCGCAGCCGCCGGTCGCGCTCCTCCTGGTACGCGGCGACCACCTGCTCGGAGCCCCTGTCGACGTACGCGAACGCCGTCCCGGTCATCCTGATCGTGGCGGCGTTGACCAGCTCCGCGTCCCTCGTCAGCCGGAGCGCCTCCGTCTGGAGCTGCTGGAGCACGCTCATGTGGCCGATCCGGTACGCGCGCAGCAGCGTGCTGAGCGAGAGTCCGCGCCGGGCGAAGGTCCGGGCGAGTTCGAGGCCCTCGGGTGGTGGCTCGGCCTGGGTGGCGTCCAGGCCGTTCTCGAGGGCGTCGAGGAAGGTCATGACGTGTGCGGCCGTCTCACTGAGCGCGATGGCGGCCAGATCCTCGTGCTCCCACAGCTCGGGAAGCTCTTCCTGGAGCCGTACCAGGATCACATCGACCGAGCGGTCCGCCCGTGGTCGGAACTCCCGGGCGAGTCGACGGAGGAACGCCTCGGCATCGGCCCTCATACGCAAAGTCTGCGGAAGGGCGGGGACGGATGCCACCGGGCGCCGCAGCCCCGGACCTGGTGGAAGTTGAAGCCGAAACCGCCCCTGTCGGCGACCGCGACCGGTCCGGGGCCCGCCGGGTGTCAGTGGTGCGCTGTACGTTGCGGACCATGGGCATGTACCTGGTCAGTGTCGACGCGGAGGAGTGGTTCGGTGAGGACGAGGGCGGGTGGGGCGACGTCGCCGCGGCACTGAACGGAGAACTGCGGCAGAGGGGCCTGGCGCCCTATTTCTCCGTGCCCGAGGCTGTCGACTTCGTGCGCGGCTCGGGGCAGGCCTTCGAGGAGAAGCTGATCCCTCCCATGCAGGGTTTCAGCGCCCTGTGCGAGGCGCACCTGACACCGGAGGAGACCGAGACGGTCTGCGGCTGGTCGGTGCTGCTGCCGCTGTCACTGGACGAGGAGATCCGGGTCCCCGTCGAGACCGGCTACACGGAGTCGACCGTGATCGCGGGCGCGCCCCAGGTGCTGGCCCTCGTGGAGAGACTGGCGGCGGCCATCGCCCTCCCGGCCGAGACCCCCTCGATGTGCGACAACCTCGACCTCACGATGTGGTTCAAGGACGGAGCGGCGAAGGAACTGGCCGCGGCCCGCCCGGGGCCGTGGAGCGACGACCTGGCCACGGCCTTCTACGTCGCGCTGTACCTACGCGCCGCCCAGCACGCCATCCGCCGCGGCTGCCCGATCGTCTACTCCTGAGCCGTACGTCCACGTCCGCCGCCGTACACGAGAGGGCCGGTCAGCGGTCCTCGGCGGGCCACGGTCTGACGGGGGTCTCCTCGCCTCCCTGGTCGAGCCGGAACGGCGGGTAGGCGTCCGTCATCAGGAAGGCGTAGGCCGCCACCCGCAGGACCCAGCGGTTCAGGCCGACCACCAGGACGAACAGATCCCGCGGGTACCGGCCGGTGAAGGCCAGGGCGACGGCCGCGAACAGGGCCAGCAGGGCGGTGAGGCCGCCGCTCCACCACCCTGCCCGCATTCCGCCGGCGAAGAAGGCGACGATCAGGTACTGGGGGATGGCGAGCAGCCACCACTTGACGAGGACCAGCCCGCGCGAGAGTCGCTGCGGGTACGCGATGTCCAGCCGTGCCGGGTAGCCGGGCTCGGGGCCCAGGCTGAAGGGCGGGTACCGGTCGGTGGCCAGGGCGCTGTACGAGTAGAAGGACACCCGCCAGGACCAGCGCAGCACCCCCAGATTGAAGTCGAACAGGGCCCGCGGATAGCGCTCGGTGAACAGGATCGCGAAGAACGCGATCACGGTCACCAGCAGGAAGCCGATCCAGAGGAAGATCAGGACGATCCAGTGGGGGATCACCAGGACCCACTTGACCAGCCACAACCAGCGCGACAGCGGGGTGTCGAGCCGGGCGGTCACCGTGACCGGAGGGTAGGAGGACCGGGAGCCGTCCATGATCGTCACTTCCTCGCGTCAGCGTCCCTCATCTCCATGATCGCGCCCTTCCGCCCGCCGGCCCACCCGGAGCCCTCAGGCCCACCGGGAGCCCCCCCGTTCCGTACGGGTCAGGACTGGTCCGCCGCGGCCAGCAACGCGGCGACGTCGAGTTTCCCCATGCCCAGCATCGCCTTCATCGCCCGCTGCGCGCGGTCCTGGTCCGGGTCGGCGATGAGCTCCTCCAGGACGGACGGCACGACCTGCCAGCTCACCCCGAACCGGTCCTTCAGCCAGCCGCACGGGCCCTCCTCGCCGCCCTCGGACAGCTTGGACCAGTAGTGGTCGACCTCGTCCTGGTCCGCACAGTCGATGAGCAGGGACAACGCCTCGTTGAAGGTGAAGTCGGGCCCGCCGTTGAGCGCGGTGAAGTCCTTCCCGTCCAGGACGAAGTCGACGGTCATCACGCTTCCGGCCTCGCGGGGTCCCGCCTCGCCGTAGTAGGAGATCCTCTTGATCTCCGAGTTGGGGAAGACCGAGCAGTAGAACTCCGCGGCCTCCTTGCTCTGCGTGTCGAACCAGAGGTTGGGGGTGATCCTGGGCATCACGGGCTCCTGGTCTCGTCGGGTGCGCTGCGGCTCTTACGGGTACGACCGTCGGGCGGCCCGGAAATCATCGCTCCGGCGCCGCCCGAATCCGCGCACCCACGTCCCGCGCCGCCCGGTCAGAGTCCCGTGACCTTCGCGCTCGCCGAGAGTTCGTAGACCAGCGTGATCGTGCGGCGGCCGCCGGGCGGGAGCGCGACGTCCCAGCGGGCGATGCCCTCGGCGTCGACCGCGTCGGGCGGCGGGGAGCACGCGTCCTTGTGGAGACGTACCTCCACCGCCGAGACCTCGGAGACCGGAAGCCGTTCACGCAGGGCGACCACGCGCTCGTCCTGCTCTCCGGGTGCCGAGAAGCGGGACAGATGCAGGCGCACCGTGCGGGTGACCACGGTCCGCTGGGAGATCCCGGTGGTCTCGCGGGACTCCTCGGACCGCCGGACCACCCGGTAGTCGTCGCTGGAGCCGAACGTCAGCTCCACCGGGGCGCCGACCGCCGTGAAGTCCAGCGTTCCGCGCCCGCTGAACCCGCTGCCGCGGACCAGGTCGACGGGTCCGGCGAGCAGCACGTGGCCCGAGCGGTTGTCGCACCGGACCACCTGCGTGACCAGCGGGGACAGCTCGGGGGAGCAGGCGTACTCCTTGCGCGCGGCCGTCGTGAAGGCCGAGAGCGGCACCCGGTGGGCGCGGCCGTCGCCGGGCACCGACACCGGCGCGGGGGCGCGCAGGACCCGCGCCTCGCCGCCGTCGTCGACCCCCGGCAGACCGAGCACCGGGGCCGCCGGGCCGAGGTCGCCGATCTCCTCCTCGCGCAGCTCCACGTCGACCGTACGGCGCTCCGCCGCGGAGCGGTCCGTGAGCGTGAGCCGGTCCTCCCCGAGCCGCGGCGGCTCCGTGGCCAGTGCCGAACGCGCTGTCGACAGGGTCAGCCGTACGTCCGTCCAGTCCTCGCCGGTGCGCTGCCAGACCATCGCGTCGGTCTCCAGAGTCAGGGAGTCCCCGTCGAGCACGGCACGGTACGCGGGCCGCCACAGCGCACACGGGGTGAGGTGGCTCAGCCGGAGCCCGGCAGGCCCCGCGGCCGCGGCCTCGACGGTCAGCTCGACATGGCCGACCAGCTCGGCGGGCTCCTCCTCGGAGAGGTCCATGGCCCGCTGGGCGATGCCCAGTTCGGCGGCGAGGTCGGCCAGCCTGGCGTCGACGGCGCGGAGTTCCTCGCCGTGCGCGTCGCGTGCGGCGTCCACCCGGTCCAGTTCGCGGGTCCAGCGGTCCCGGTCGGTCTCCCCGGAGCCCGCGCCCTCACCGATGTCCCGGAGCAGATCGGTGGCGAGCCGGCCGAGCAGGCCGAGGCGGGCGTGCAGCCGTTCGCGCCGCTGCCCGAGCGTGAGCCGCTCCTCTTCGAGGGCGTGGACACGGTGGCGCAGGGCGGAGTCGTCCTCGGCCGAGGGCAGCGGCCCGCGGGGCGTCCAGCTGCGGACGATCCGTACGTCGAGCACACTCGTGGGGTGGTCGGCGGTGAGCTCGGCGTGGAGGGTCCGGTCCACGGCGAGCGCGCTGACCGGCCCGAGGCGCAGGCGCTGGACTCCGGCCTCGAGGTCGAGCACGGCGGTGCGCTCGACGTGGGCCCGGTCTTCGAGGCAGGTGACGGCGGTGACGGGGAGAGCGATCGGGGCGAGGGCGGTCGCAGGGACGGCGCTCGTGGGGACGGCGTTCGCCGCGGGTGCGATCGGCTTCGGGACCGTGGACATGATGCGTCAGCTCCTGCGGTTGCCGCCGGCCAGGGCCTTGCCGGCCGGGATGCGGATCTCGTAGCCGCCGTCGAGGGCGGCGGTGGCGCCCGCCGACAGGTCGACCCGCCAGACGCGGGTGCCCGGTGCGTGGCGGTCCGGCCCGGTGTCCTCCCCGGGCGCAGTCCAGTCGGCCCGTTCCTCGATCCGTACGTCGGTCTCCGAGGTGACCGGCACCCGCTCGCGGATCTCGACGGTGACGGGCCGCGCGAGCCGGTTGGCCAGCTCCACATGGACCTGGTGCGCCAGCACCGTGGTGTTGTTGCGCAGGCCGGAGGTCGACTCCCGCAGGCTCGTACGGCGGGTGACCCGGATTCCCTCGGCAGGCCCGAGCCCCACCCGGCGGACACCCCCGGGGGCGAGCGTGGGCAGGGCGGCGGTCAGCAGGAACTCGTCGTCGACGGTCACCTCCACCGGCCCCGCCAGGAGGGCCTGGCCGGTGGCGTTGGAGAGCACCAGCGTCCCGTACACCGTCTGTTCTACGGACGGCACGCAGAGGTACTCGGTCCGCAGACCGACCGGGATCTCGCCGACGGTGACGGTGTGCCAGGTGCCGTCCGAGGGGATGTCGGCGCGGGCGGTGGCGTCGAAACGGTGGTCGAAGGAGCCCGCCGACTCGCGGGGGCGAACGGCGTGCCCCGGCAGCGGCAGCGCCGCCACCGTCTCGGCCCGGCGACGGTACTCGGCCGCCAGCGGGTCGAAGGAGGAGTCGGGGAACAGCCGGCCCCTGCGACTGCCCGGCTCGTCCGGGCCGCTCAGGACGAGGGCGGCGTAGTCGAGCTCGGCGCCGCTCGGCTGCGGCGGACCTGCCACCGGCGCCGGAGGGGCGGGCCGTGGCGGCGGGGGCCCTCCGGGTGCGGCGGGCGCCATGGGCGCTGCGGCTGCCATGGGGGGAGGCACCGGGGCGCCGCCGAACCCGCCGCCCGAACGCGACCGGGCGGCCGGCGGCGGCCCTCCCGGCTGAGCGGGCGCGGGCATCCCGGCACTCAGGGTCTCGGGGGAGGAGCCGTACGCGCCGCCTGGCGCCGGAAGCGCTCCGGGCGGCTGTGCGCCGTAGCCCTGCGGGGCGGGCGCCGGGGGAGGCGGCAGCGGAACGGAGACGGTCCCGGCCGCGCCCGCACCACCGGCCCCGCCCGCGGCGACCGCGAAGGCGCCGGGGGGCGCGGGGCGGGCGCCGGCCGACTGATACCCCGCGAACAGGTCGGCGAGCCCCGCCGGGGGCTCACGCCAGCCGGAGGGCGCGGGGGCGGCCTGACGGCGCCCGATGCGCAGGGAGCGCAGCTTCGGCAGGTCGGTGCGGCGGCGCAGATCGGCCGTGGCGAGAGCGACACGTACGCCGGTCCAGTCCTCGCCGGTCCGCTGTGCGACCGAGGCGCGCAGCACCAGACGCCCGCCACCGTCGCCCTGACGGTGCGTGAGCCGGTACGTCGGGACCCAGACGGCGCCCGGAACCCCGTACTCCAGCTCCACCTCCACGTCCGCCGAGGCGCCCGCCTCCGTGTCGTCGGAGCCGGCGGTGTCGAGGGTCAGGACCGCGGACACGGTCGTCTCCACGTACGCGGACGACGCGGCGGTGGAGGCGCGGGCGTGCCGGTCGTGCGCGATGTCGAGTTCGTGCTCGACGTCGCGCAGCGCCTCCTCCAGCTCGACGAGGCGGCCGTGCAGCCCCGCCAGCCGGTCGTCGACGAAGTCGGCGAGCTCCAGCCACGCGTCGGCGGGAGTACGGCGGTGCGGGTCGTCGCGCTTACGGGCGGGCGGGACCGGATGGAGGGCCTTGATCTCCTCGATCAGGCTCAGTTGACGGTCGCGGCGGGCCCGGGCGGCCGCGTACGCGTCGCTCAGCCGCTCCACCTCGCGCCGCAGCCCGTCGGTCGTGCCGCCCGTGGCATCCGCGCCGAGCGGCTCGGCCTCGACCTCCACCCGGGCCTCCGTCACGCGCACCCCGGAGCCGCCGAGGACACGGGCCCGCAGCGAGCCCGGGTCGAGCGAGCGGGGCAGTCCCGTCACCCGCACCCGGCCGTCGGCCGGCACTCCGCCCCTGGCCAGGCGGCGGCAGAGCGCGCCCTGGGCGTACACCACGACCGCGTCGAGGGTCGATTCCCACCGCTGTACCCGCTCAGCCGCCATCTGCTCCCGCCCCCGTCGCGTTCCTGCCGGTCGCAGCCTACGCCCGGGCGGCCCCGCGCGTCCGCCCAGGCGGTAAGACGCCGTCCGGCACCTCGCGCCCCGACGGCGGAGCGGCCGCCGCCTCCTAAGCTGCCGTCCGGCACCGGGTCCCGCACCGGCATCGGTGTCGGCACCCGTGACGACCCAGGAGCGCGCATCATGTCCCACCCCGCCCGGAAGTACCCGTTCCCCGACGCCCTGCGGCCGGAGGAGGCGCCCGCACCGCACCCGCAGCTCGCGCCGGTGACCGGGCTGCTCGGCACCTGGACCGGCGAGGGCCGGGGCGGGTATCCGACGCTCGACGAGGAGTTCGCGTACGCGCAGGAGGTCACCTTCAGCCACGACGGGCGGCCCTTCCTCCACTACGAGGCACGTGCCTGGCTGCTCGACGCGGACGGCGCCCCGCTGCGGCCGTCGGCCCGGGAGAGCGGCTGGTGGCGGATCCAACCCGAAGGACGTGTCGAGGCGTTGGTCACCCAGCCCACGGGCATCGCGGAGATCCTCGTCGGCCGGGCCGACGCCGGTACGGTCGAGCTCGCCGCCCACGAGGTGGCGCTGACGCCCACCGCCAAGGAGGTGACCGGGACGCGCCGCCGCTACACCCTGGCGGACGAGGACACGCTCGACTTCGTCCACGACCTGGCGGCGGTCGGACAGCCCCTGCAGCACCACCTGTCGGTCCGCCTGCGCCGCCACTCCTGACCTCGCGTCAGGGAACACACTTCTGACGCGAGGTCAGGAGTGGGGCCCCCGTGGCTCGATGCGGAAGTCGAAGGCCAGCGTGCCCGGGTCGACGGCGGTCACGCCGCCGTCGACGGTGAGCACCGCGCCGTTCACGAAGGAGGAGGCGGGCGAGAGCAGCCAGGCGACGGCCTCGGCGACCTCGCGCGGCTCGCCCGGCCGCCCGGCGGGCAGGACGCGGGTGACCTCCTCGTACGCCGCGTCGACACCTCCGGTCCCGAGCCCCGCCTCGTCGGCGAACCGGCTCATCCGGCGGTCCGCCATGTCGGTGCGCACCCAGCTCGGGCACACGGTGTTGGCACGCAGCCCCGAGGCCCCGTAGTCGACCGCGAGCGAGCGGCAGAGCTGGAGCAGGGCCGCCTTGGAGGTGGCGTACGCGGCGTTGCCCATGCCGTTGCGCAGGGCCGAGACGGAGGCGACCGCGACCACCGCGCCCCGGGCGTCGAGGAGATGGGGGAGCGCGGCGCGCAGCAGATGGAACGGGCCCGTGAGGTTGGTCCGCATCACCGCGTCCCAGTCCTCCAACGTCACCTCGCCCACACCGCCGCCGCGCCCGATGCCGGCGTTGAGGACCAGCCCGTCGAGCCGGCCGTACTCCTCGACGGTCGCCGCGACGAGCGCGCGCACGGCCTCGGGGTCGCCGATGTCCGAGGGGAGGGCAAGCGCCCCGTACTCCTCGGCGACGAGCCGGAGCGGCTCGGGGCGGCGCCCGGAGACCGCCACGTGATGGCCGGCCTCCCGCAGGAGGCGGGCGGTCGCGGCGCCGATGCCCGTCCCGCCGCCGGTCACGAGGTACACCCGCTGATCAGCCATGGTCGTCCAAGCCTCCGTCGTCCGCCGTCGTCCGCCGCCGTCGTGACGATCGTTTCACGGCTTCCGGTCGCCGGGACGGTCGGCGTGGTCCTCGACCAGGCCGGCGATGAGCGCGTGCAGGGCGTCGGCCCGGTGGCGGTCCTCGCTCTGCTCCCGCAGCGCGTGGTCGAGCGTCCGCAGTCCGGTCAGGGCGTCCGGGTCCCGGTCCTTCACCCGGTCGAGCAGCGGCGACGTGACCAGGTCCATGCACGCGGTGAACAGGAGCCGGGTCGCCCGCGTCGCGGGTGCCGGGTCGGGGGCGGCGAATCCGGTGGTCAGATAGGTCGCGGGGTCGGTCAGGCTCCACCCGACGACGGTGCCGTCCTGGACCAGCAGCGCCACGTCGCGGGCGATGCCGACGCGGGCCTCCAGCGGCCGGTCGAGGACGTCGAGGTCGCGCAGACAGGTCAGCTCGGTGTCGCGGGGCGCGCGGCAGAGCTCCGTGGTCACCTCGAGCCGGAAGTCCCGTGCCTCGTCCGCGACCAGGCCACCTGGCCGGGCGGACGGCGTGCGAGGCACGCGCGCGCAGTCCTCGTTGTCGGCGACCCAGGAGGGCAACCGGAACTCGGCGCCGACCAGTTCCCGGCTCCGCCCGTCGAACCGGAGTTCGTCGGGGGTGTCCCAGAGCCACGGGTCGCTGCCGAAGGTGTCGGCCAGGAACCGTTCGCGCTCCTCCACGTCCGCGTACGCCGCGACGCGGACCCGCTGGTCGGCGAAGTCGAAGCGCGGGGCGACGCGCAGCGGGTCGCCCGCCACCGTCGCGGTCCAGCCGTCGTCGAGGGTGAGTCTCATGGTGGAATCCTGCCCTTCACGACGCCGGTGGGGCGCTCGTCCCACCGGGGTCGGCGGGCGCGCAGGCGAGCGCCTTCCCCCGGAGTCGCCCTTGATGCCCTCGCGCGTCCGGGCCGGTCAAGCCCGGCCCGTGTGAACTATCTTGGGCAGCAGTGGGACGAGAAGGAGGCACCCCGTGCCATCTGGGCAACAGGCGCGCGCACAGGCAGCCGCGATCACACCGGGCAGACGCTCGTCGGACGCGGAGGTCGCCTCTCCCGCCGAGCGGGTGCGGGCACTGTTCGGCGGCCATCGGCTGTCCCCTGGGCAGCGGCGCATCGCCCAGTTCCTCATCGACCACCTCACCGAGGCCGCGTTCCTGTCGATCACCGAGCTCGCCGAGCGCGTCGGTGTCAGCCAGCCGTCCGTGACCCGCTTCGCCACGTCACTCGGGTTCAGCGGCTATCCCGCGCTCCGCGAGGCCCTGCAGCCGATCGCGCTCAGCGCGATCGCCGGCGCGCCCGAGGAGGCGGAGGAGAGGCTCGGCAACGAGCTCCAGTCCGCGGTCGACGCCGAGATCGAGAACCTGACCGCCCTGCGGCGGGTGCTCGCCGACCCCGACCAGATCCTGGAGATCGGCCGCGAGCTGGCCCGGTCCGTCCCCCTGACCGTCGTCGGCCTGCGCATCTCGGTCACGCTCGCCGAGTACTTCGCGTACGCCGCACGCCGCATCCACCCCGACGTGCGGGTGGTGACGCGGGGCGGCAGCGTCGCCTACGACGGTCTGCTCCAGGCGCGCGAGGCGGGCGGGACCTGGGTGCTGGCGTTCGCGATGCCCCGGCACGCCAAAGAGACCCTGGCCGTGGTCCGGGCGGCCCGCCGCACCGGGCTGCGCGTCGTGCTGATCACGGACCTGGCGCTCGGCCCCCTCGTCGACGAGGCCGACGTCGTCTTCACCGCCGGTACGGGGTCCCGGCTGGTCTTCGACTCGTACGCGGCGCCGGGGGTGCTCTCCGCGGCCCTGCTCCAGGCCATGGCGGACGCGGATCCGGAGCGGACGCAGCTCCGGCTGGAGAAGTACGAGCAGGCGGCGGAACAGCACGATTTCTTCCTCGACGACTGACCGAGGGCTGATTTTCATGCCCTGAAGGCGCATGTAATTTTTCATGCACCTTGCCTACTCGACGGTATATATATTTACTGTGGGTGCCCCCACGGGCCCGAACAGAACATGCGGGTCGCCCCCTCCTCCTCAGACCCCCTGTTTTTGAACGGCACGGCGGCTCCGGTCAACCCCTGGGCCGGAGCCGCCGCACACTCGTCCTGTCAGAGGAACGAAGCGAGACCGTCGACCAGACGGTCCACGTCCTCGACCGTGTTGTACGGCGCCAGACCCGCCCGCAGCGCCGGACCCTCCAGCTTCAGCGCGGTGAACGGCTCGTAGGCGTAGAACTGGCCGGCCGTGGCCAGGACGTCGCGGGCCGCCAGATGGATCTGTGCCTCGCGCTCGTTCCGTCCTCCGAGCGTCATCAGCAGCGTCGGCGTCCGGTCCTGCGCCCTCGAATGCAGGGTGACGGTGTCACCGAGCGCCCGGAGCCCCTCTTCGAGCCTCGTACGGAGCGCCAGCTCGTGCGCGTGCAGGGAGCTCCAGGAGTGCGTGAGCCGGTCCCTTCGGGTGACCCCCTCGCCCGGGTCCACCTCGGCGAGGAAGTCCACCGCCGCGCGGGCGCCCGCCAGGAGCTCGTACGGGAGCGTCCCGAACTCGAAGCGCTCCGGCACGTCGTCGGAGGAGGGCAGCAGCTTGTCGGGGCGGAGGGTGTCGAGGAGCTCCGGCGCCGCGGCGAGCACCGAGCAGTGCGGCCCGAGGAACTTGTACGACGAGCAGACGAACAGGTCCGCGCCCAGGGCGGGTACATCCACGAGGTGGTGCGCCGCGTAGTGCACCCCGTCCACGTACAGCAGGGCGCCGACCGCATGGGCCAGGTCCGCCATCCGGCGGATGGGCGGCTTGGTGCCGAGGACGTTCGAGGCCGCGGTCACCGCGACCAGCCGTGTCCGGGAGGAGAGGGCGCGCTCGTACGACTCCAGGTCGATCTCCGCGGTCTCCGGGTCGATCTCGATCCACCGGAGCGTCACGCCGGCGTGCGCGGCGGCCTGGACCCAGGGGCGGACGTTGGTGTCGTGGTCCAGACGGCTGACGATGATCTCGTCCCCCGCCTTCCACCCCTTGGCCAGGGTGCGGGAGAAGTCGTAGGTGAGCTGGGTGGCGCTGCGCCCGTGGACGATGCCGTTCGCGGGCATGTTCAGGAAGTCGGCGTAGGCGGCCCGGAAGTCCGCCACGGACCGCTCGGCGTTGAGCTCCGAAGGGCTGATCGTTCCCCGGTTGGAGAGGGGCCCGGTGAGCGTCGCCGCGACGGCTTCGCCGACGGGGCGGGGGGTCTGCGTACCGCCCGGCCCGTCGAAGAAGGCGAGGCCGTGGTCGAGGGAGGGGAAGTGGGCGCGGAGGGCGGTGACGTCGAAGGCCATGGCGTCTGCTTTCTGTCCGGCGACGGGTGGGACGACGAGGTGGGGCGGCCGTGCTGTGGGCTGTGCCTGGGAGCGGGGTGCCCGGTGGGGCACGGCTCCTGGTGCGTGGCGCCTCGGGGTGGGGCGCCGCCCGGTGCCGGGTCCGTCGATCGGGACGCCGGCACCGGGGGCCTGGAGTCTGCGCCGTACTACTCGGTCACACCGTTGGCGCCGGCGCCGGCGCCGCGCGGTCCGGAGCCGCCGTGGCCCGCGGCCGCGGCCGTCCGCGCGCCGGCGGGCGGCTGTTGCTGCTTCAGCGCGCTGATGTCGTGCGCGTACGTGCCCACCGCGTTGGCGATGACGTCGATGTTGCGGTCGAAGACCGCCATGCCGACGTTCCGGAGGGTGTCGCCGGCCGCGTGGTAGTTCGGGTCGAACGCGACCCCTGCGGTACCGCCGAACTTCTCGGCCTCGGCCTGCGTCTTGAGCGCCTCGGCACCGGAGAACGTGCCGCCCGAGGGGATGCCGGCGTCGAGGAACGGGCCGTAGTCGAAGCGGAAGACGAACGGCGTCCCGGCAGACGGCTGGCCCTGCTTGCCGAGGAACGCGGTGATGTCCTGCTCGAGCCGGGCGGAGCCCGCCGGGGCGGCCTGCGTGTTGGCGCCGTCCGAGTTGTCGCCGTCGTAGACGAACATGCCCCCGTTGGTGGAGGAGATGAGCTCGAAGTTCAGGTAGAGCTTGATCTCCCGCTTGTCGAGCGGCGTCAGGTTCGCGACGTAGTGGTGGGAGCCGACCAGGCCGCTCTCGGCGGCCGACCACCAGGCGAAGCGCACCTTGTTGCGCGGGCTCTTCTCCTTCGCGGCGAACTTCAGCGCGACGTCGAGGAGTCCGGCGGAGCCCGAGCCGTTGTCGTTGATGCCGGGGCCCGTGACCACCGAGTCCAGGGAGGCGCCGAGCATCACCGTGTCGGCCGCGTTGCCGCCCTTGGTCTCGGCGATGACGTTGTTGGTGGAACGATTCTCCTGGAGCTGGCGGATCTCGAGGGAGAGCTTCACCGGGCCGCCTGCCAGGTCCGCGGTCAGCTTCTCGCCGTCCGCCTTGCTGAGACCGCCGGTGGGTATTCTCGCGGCCGAGGGGTCGCCGAGCGTCCCCGAGAGCGGGCCGTAGCCGGCGTCGATGTTGTTGTAGATGAGGGCGCCGATCGCGCCCGCGGCGGCGGCCTGCTCCTGCTTGACGGCGAAGGCGCAGCCGCCGCGCTTGATCAGCGCGATCTTGCCGGTGAAGGTGCCCGGGGCGTAGTCACCGGGCTCGCAGCCCGTGGTGCCGTCCGCGTCGACCGGAACGGCCGCCAGTTCGGCCTCGACCCCGCCGACCGGTGTCGACCTGGTGTACGTGAGGGCCTTGATCTCGATGTCGCGCGGGGAGGGCGTGACGGTGGAGAGCTTTTCGGCCAGCGTCTGCGTGTAGACGAAGGAGAACTTCTGGTACGAGACGTTGTACCCGGCCTTCTTTAACTGCTGGTAGACGTAGGCCGCCGAGGCGTCGTGCCCGAGCGAGCCGGCGACGCGGTGGCCGCCGGCCGAGTCGGCTATCGCCTGGAACTTCTGCAGGTGCTTGTAGGCGTCCTCGGCGGATGCCTCGCGGACGAGCGCCTTCGAGAGCGCGGCGGCGTCCTTGGCCGGCCTGTCCTGTCGGGAGGAGGCGGGCGAGGCGGAGCCCAGCAGGAGCGGGGTCGCGAGAGCAGCTGCGGTCAGGGTGGCCGCGGCTCTGCGAGGTGATGCGTTCACAGAGGTCCTTCCCGGTGCGAACGATGTTGAGGGGAAGCTAGCGATCTCTGGGGCGTTCTGTGAACACATGTGCCAGAACTCACTTTATTTCATGCACAGTTGTGGCGATCTCGTGGAGGAGAGGTGGGTGCACGTCCGGCGTCGCGCCGGCCGGAGGGGAGTCCGCCCGGCTGCCGGGGACGGCCTCGCGGGCGGAGGAGTGTTCCGTTCCGGTATCTGCCGACGCCAGGAAATGCTCGTGGGCGAGCCGGCGCAACGCGGACACCGCGATGTCGCCGAGTGCGGTCACCGCCACCAGACTTGTCGCGGCGCTTTCCGGGTGGGCCTGTTCGCCGAGAATTTGCACCTCGAGCCGTGCGATCCGCTCCAGGTGTTCGGCATAGGCGTGGAACAACCGTGGAATTTCATGGTGACCGAGCGATGCGCAGGCGACGGTCACCTGGCAGAGCGTCTGCCAGGCGGGGTTGTCCGGGCTCACCTGCCAGCCCCAGCCCCGGACCAGGTCGGACACCCTGGCCCGAGCCCGTTCCCACTCCTCGTCGTGCGAGGCGGAGCCGGGGCTGGGTAAGGCGTACTGCGTGATGCGGAGCAATTCGCTCGCCGGTGGTCGTTCGTCCTCGACGTGCCTGACGAGTCGGCGTACCTCGGCGTGCGGAAGTCCGCCGATGTTCAGCAGCGCCTTTACCAGTGCAACCCTGCGTACATGTGATTCATCGTATTCGGCAAGTATGGGAAGGAGATCGAGGTCCTGATAGGAACGCAGTGTGCGAACCGGGACGTTGGTCCTGCGGCTCAGTGCGGAGAGCGGCGACATATTCCACCGGGATTCGGTCGGATACTGGGGACGATGTGCTTCGCGGCCGGACTGGGAATTCCGGGTCGCGGTGACCTTATGCGGCACGAATGCAGGGGCACAAGCATGGTGATGGTCGCGGCCGGGTAATTGGCTCAAAGGGGAGTTTCGCTGTCCCGTGAGAGATGCGTGTCGTGGCGGGGCCTTCCGGGTGGGGGTGGCCGGGACGGTCGTCCGATTCGCCCGGGCGGCCGCGGTTCGGCTTGAAAAGGCTGTTGACGCGCCTGGCGGGAGGGTGTGGGGCGGGAGGATTCTCCGTCGGCGCCCCAGCGCGCGACGGTGTGTTCGGCGCGCGTTCGTCCGCCACTCGGTTCATGTTCGGCGCCCGCCGGTACTCCTGGGAAGTGGATATGCCGGGCGTTCGTCGCCGTCCGAGTTCATTCGTCGGATTTGCGTGGCGGAGCAAAACCGTGGGGAGGTCTGGATTCCGCGGGCGCGGCACTTGACGTCCTTTTGTCGGTACGGCATGATCATGGCGATCTCCGGCCTTTCTCTCCGTTTTGTACCGACTGCGCGACGAGGGGCCGGAGGAGGGGGAAGGGTATGGGGGAGGGGGAGACGTGTCCGACGCGTCGGCGCAGGGAAAGTCGCGCCAAGGTCCTTGTGACGAAGACGGGGGACTGGTCGCGGAATTAGTCGCCCGGGAGCCCGAGTTGCTCGAAGCCTATCGGAGCAGGCTCGTCGAGCAGCGGAATCCGATCGGCACGAATGTGGAAGTCTGGGATTCCGTATGTGCGCGGGTTCATGGAATCCTCTCGGAATGCGGCTCCGTCCTCGGGAGCGGCGCCACGGCGTCCCGCGACGGCGGACCCGAGCCGCGTCCGACGCCACGCCGCCCGGGGGGAGCGTGGAGCGAGCGGGGGGCGGTGCCGGTCCACGCCCTGCGTGCGGGGTCCGTACTCGTGCAGGTCGTCGCCGAGTTCCTGGAGCGTTCGCTCACGCGCCGGCCCGCCGGCGACCTGAACGCCACGAGGGTCCTGGCGACGCTGCAGGCGGCGGTCACCCGATCCCTCGAGAGCGAGACGGACGGTCCCGACCTCCATCTCCTCGACCTCGTACGGGAGTCCGCCCGGCAGAGCCGCGACGCGATGGCGAGGGAGATCCACGACCGGATCGGCAGCGCGGCCAGCCTGGCCCTTCGTCAACTGGAGCTCTACGAACTCACCCAGAACGTCTCCTCGGCGACCGACCCTCGCCTCGACAGCCTGAAGCAGGCCATTCTGGAGACGATGCACAGCACGCGGGACGTGGTGACCGAGCTGCGGACCGGCGCACACTCCGCCGGCTCCCTCCACGGGGCCCTGGCAGCCTTCGTCACCGCCATGGCCGTCGAGCGGCCCGTGGTGGAGATCCGGATCGACGACTTCGACGATCCGCTGCCCGGCGCCCTCGGCGAGGAGCTCTTCCTCGTCCTGCGCGAGTGCCTGCGCAACGCCCTGGCGCACGCCCGCGCCTCCCGGGTGACCGTCGACGTGCGGTGGGACGTCCAGGGGCTGGACGCCCGGGTGAGCGACGACGGAGTCGGTCTTCCCCGGGAGTGGGCGTTCGGCAACGGCCTCGCGTCCGTGGCCGAACGGATCCGGCTGCTGGGCGGCCGGATGGAGATCGACAGCGCTCCCGGCGCGGGCACGACCCTCGCCTTCACGGTGCCGGCGGGCGAGGAGTGGCATGCGGACGCCCGATGAGACCAGGCCGCCGTGGCCCGGGGAGCCGATCCGCATCATCGCGGTCGACGACCACTCCCTGCTCCGCGACGCCCTCTGCCAGCTCCTCGACGCGGAGCACGACCTGCGCGTCGTCGCCGAGGCGGACACGTCCGTGGGCCTCGGTGACCTGGTGGCCAGCACCGGAGCGCACGTGGTGCTGCTCGACGTGGAGATGCCCCACCACCACGCCCCCAGCGTGGTCAGCGAGTTGACCGTGCGCTTTCCGCGCCTGCGGGTGCTGATGCTGTCCATGCACGACCACGGCCCGCTCGTGCACGAGCTGCTCGCCCGCGGGGCCCACGGCTATCTGCACAAGAGCTCGCCGCGCGACTCGCTGCTCTGTGCCATCCGCGGGGCCATGGCGCGTGACCCGCAGGTCATGATCGCCCTGCCCGGCAGGGCCACTCCGGAGACCGCCATACGCGGCGCCGGGAACTCCCTCTCGCCCCGCGAACGGGAGGTGCTCACCCAGGTCGCCGGCGCGCTGAGCAACCGGCAGATCGCGACCAGGCTGGGCATCACCGAGGCCACCGTGAAGCGGCACCTTCGGAACATCTTCGAGAAGCTCGGGGTGGCGTCGCGCATCGGTGCCGTGAACAAGGCGGTGGAGGCGCGCCTCATCGACCCCGCCGGGAAGGGCGCACGGGCCCTGTCGGTACCGGAGCTGGTGTGCCGCCGGGTCATGTGACCGCGAGGACCGGCTCGTACCAGGGCGATCGGCCTACTCCTTTCGGAGCATGCCCGATGCTCCCTGAAGGCCTGGTGTCGCACCGGTGTCCGGTTTAGATTCGGCCCATGCCTCGAGTGACGCCTCGCGAGACTCACCTGCCGGCACGCGGCGCGGATGCGGAGTCCGGCGCGTGTCATGGCCACAGCAAGGGCCTGTGCGGCCCGCGCTCGTGGCCGCCGCGCGCGTCCTGAGCGACCGGGCAGGTCACCTGCCAGCGCCGGCCGCCTCCCGCGGAGACACCGGCTCTTCATGAACAACGCGATACGCGGCGCAACTCGCCGCCTTCGCGCAGCCCCGGGGCCCGAACGGCCACCACCGGGAACCGACATGAACAGCACGCGACCCTGAGGGGTGAACGGGACATGACCTGCACGGGGGCACCTCTTCGCATACAGCTCTTAGGGCCGATCCGTGCCTGGCGGCACGGTGAGGAAGTGGCGCTGGGCTCGCCCAAACAGCGCGCGGTCCTGAGCCTGCTGGCCAGCCGGGCGGGCGAGGTGGTGAGCGGGGACACCATCACCAACGCCCTCTGGGGCAGCGACACCCCGCAGACCGCGGCCAACGGCGTCCACACCTATGTGGCCCGGCTGCGCCGGGCGCTGGAGCCGGGACGCGGCAACAGAGCGGCCAGCACGGTGCTCTCATCGGAACCCGGAGGCTACTGCCTCCGGCTCGAGCCCTCGGACGTCGACGCCACGCTCTTCGTCGAACGCCACGGCCACGCCCGCAGATCACGCGAGGGCGGCAGCGCCGAGACGACGTTACGGCTGTACGAGGACGCGCTGGCCCTCTGGCGGGGCGAGGCGTACTCCGGAGTGCCCGGTCCCTTCGCCGCGATGGAGGGCGTCCGTCTGCGGGACCTGCGCCTCACCGCCGTCGAGGAGTGGGCGGCGGTCATGGTCGAGGCCGGCGAGCACGCCGAGGTGGTCGACGCCCTCTCCCGCGCCGCGGCCGAGGAGCCGCTGCGGGAGAAGCTCCGCTGGCTGCTGATGCTGGCGCTCTACCACGCGGGCCGCCAGGCACACGCCCTCGCGGTGTACACGGAGACCCGGCAGCTGCTGCGCGCGGAGCTGGGCATCGAGCCGGGGACCGAACTGCAGGACCTCCACCGGCGGATCCTCGCGGGGCAGCGGGAGTTACGGCTCCCCGGCGGCGGCTTCGCCCCCCGGCCCCGGGACGGGCTCGGCGCCGGGTACCCCTTACCCGCGCAGCTCCCGCCGGTGGCCCGGGGATTCACCGGACGTGACACCGAGCTGAAGCAGCTGGAGGGTCTCCTCGACGACGAGGCCACGAGCCGCGGGACCCTGCCGAGCACTCCGGTGATCGTCGTCGACGGCCCCGCGGGTGTCGGGAAGTCGGCCCTCGTCCTGGAACTCGCCCACCGGCTCTCGGACCGCTTCCCCGACGGCCAGCTCTACGTCGACCTCTGCGGCAACGGCCTGCGCGGCAGACCGCTCACCGCCTCGGACGCGCTGCTCCAACTGCTCACCAGCCTCGGCGCCGACAGCACCCGCATCCCGCGCGACCTCGCCGGCCGGGCCACGCTCTACCGCAGCCTGCTGTACGGCAGACGGATGCTGGTCGTACTCGACGACGCCCTGAGCGTGGACCAGCTCCGCCCGCTCATCCCGCGCGGCGCGTCCTGCGTCGTCGCCACCAGCCGCCAGCGGTTCGGCGGACTCGCCGCCCGCGACGGGGCACGCACGCACACCGTCCGCCCGCTCGCCGTCGACGAGGCGGCGCACCTGCTCACCGCCCTGTCCGGAGGCCGGCTCGCCGGAGAGCCCCGGACCGCACGCCGACTGGCGGCGCTCTGCGGCGGACTGCCGCTCGCCCTGCGCATCACCGCCGAGGGGATCGCGGCCAACCCCGACGTCCCGCTGGCGACGCTGGTGGGGCAGTACACCGTGGAGAGCGGCCGGCTCGACCGCCTCACGGTGGCGGACGACGCCCTGGCCAGCGTCCGCGACGCGTTCGAGACCTCGTACCAGGCACTGCCCCCCGATGCGGCGCGGATGTTCCGCTTCCTGGGCCTGGCCAAGGACGGCCCGATCACCGGCACGGTCGCGGCGGCGCTCGCCGACACGGACCGCGACACCGCCCGGACGCTGCTCGACACGCTCGTCGCCCACCATCTCCTGGAGGACCACGGCCACCGCTACCGCCTGCACGACCTCGTGGGCATCTACGCGGCGGAGTGCGCGCAGAGCGAGCCGATGCTGAACCGGCGGGCCGCCCTCGCGCGCCTGGCGCAGGCGCGGCCGGTCGTCCTGGACGACCGGCCGGCGGAGAAGGAACGGGGAGAGAGCTACGCGGTGGTGCTGCGCCGCGCCGCGGTGCTCCGCAGGGCCGCGTACCGCCGGTGCGACGACGTCACGCGGCCGGCGGACCTCACCGCGAGGTGAGGGTGGCGTCCTCGGGCCCGGTCGGCATGGTGCGCAGCCTGCCGACCGGGGAGAGGAAGATCGGGATCAGCATCGCGGCGGAGAGCAGGCCGCCGATCCACAGGGCACCGTGCAGCCCCGCCATCGCCGCGAGCAGACCGCCGACGGGGCCGCCCAGCGCACCGCCGCCGTACAGCAGCATGCGCATCGCGGCCGTCATCCGTCCCATCAGGTGCTGCGGCGTGATGGTCTGACGCAGACTCACGATGAGGACGTTCGAGACGCTCGCGCCGAAGTACTCCAGGAAGAAGGAGGCCACGAACAGGCCCACGAGGAGCCAGCGCGGACCGCCCGCCGCCGGGACGAGCAGCGGACCGAGGAAGATGATCGACACCGACACCCGGTAGGCCGTGCCGACCGACAGCCGGCGCACCACCATGCCCGACACCAGCGCGCCCAGGAGTCCGCCCACGGCCGCCGCGCCCATGACGAAACCGACCGCGGCCGCGGACAGCTCCTTGTCGCGCACCGCGTACAGCAGGAACAGCGTCTGCACCATGGTGAGCAGGAAGTTGCAGGAGCAGCCGACCAGACCCATCGCCCGCAGCCACCGGTTGCCGAACACCCACCGCAGGCCCTCGGCGAGTTCGGCGCGCAGCCGGCGCTTCTCCGCGGGCGGCTCGGGCGCCGGCTCGGGCTTCCTGATGAGGATCAGCGACAGCACCGACAGGGCGTACGAGAACGCGTTGGCGGTCATGGCGAAGGGCGCCGAGAACGCGCTCACCAGCGTGCCGGCGAGTCCCGGTCCGGCGATGTCCGCCGACGAGAGGGTGGCGTTCAGCTTGGTGTTGGCCTCCAGCAGACTGCGCCGGTCCTTCACCAGGACGGGGACGTACGACATCCAGCTGACGTCGAAGAGCACCGTCGCGACCCCGATGCCGAGCGCCAGGGCGTACAGCGTCGGCAGCGTCAGCAGGTCGAACTCGTACAGGACCGGCACCAGGCCGATCAGCACCATCCTGACCACGTTGGCGCCCAGCATGACCGGGCGCTTGCGCATCCGGTCGACCCAGACGCCGAACAGCAGCGCGAGGCCGAGGAAGGGGACGAGCTGGGCGAACCGCAGCATGCCCAGCTCCCCTGCACCCACCCCGAAGACCAGGACCGCGGTCAGCGGAAGTGCGAGCTGGGTGATCTGGGTGCCGTAGAGGGAGAGCGCCTCGCCCGTCCAGAACACCATGAAGTCCCTGTCGCGCCAGAGCGACCGAGGGGGGCCCTCCGCCTCGGCCGCGGGGGCCGCGGCGGTGGGTGTGCCGTGCTCCGTCATGCCGGATCCGCCTCCCCCAGAGCCTGGTCGACGATCGCGCTGATGGCCGAGAGCCCCGGGCCCTGCCACACCGAGTGGTGGTCGCCCGGTGCCGTGCGCACGGTGAGCCGGCTCACGTACGGACTCCAGTCGAGCAGCCGCTCCACCGAGTCCTCGGCCTTGATCAGGATCGCCGGACCGTCGTGGACCGCGTCGAGACGGTGCTCGCGCATGGCCACGACATGCGTACGGAACAGGGCGTAGCGCTCCATCAGGAACTCCGCGTCGAACTCCTCCGGTACGGCCCCGTGGAGCTCGGCCGCCTCGAAGACCTCGGCCGGCTCCGCCCCCGGACGCACACCGGCCAGCGCCTTGTCGACGCCCGGGGCCCGGTCACGGGTCACGCCGAGGAAGTCGTACAGGAAGTAGCGGGCCAGCTCGTCGTCGGGCGGCACCGACTGCGTCCCGGGCAGCGCCGCGTCGACGATGACGAGCAGCGGTACCTCCTCCCCCTCGGCGGCGAGCATCCGCGCCATCTCGTAGGCGACGACGCCGCCCAGCGACCAGCCCAGCAGCTGGTACGGACCGTGCGGGCGGGCCGCGCGGAGCGAGGCCGTGTGCAGCTCGGCCAGGGCCCGGATGGAGGTGAGGGGTTCGGAGGCACCGTCGAACCCCGGCGCCTCGAAGCCGAACACCGGCTGTCCGTCCCGGAGCCGGTGCGCCATCGCCGAGTAGCAGAAGGGCGAGCCGGAGACCGGATGGACACAGTGGAGCGGGAGCCGGTCGCCCTCCGCCCGGAGGGCGACGAGACTGCCGACGGACGGTTCGATCACGGTGTGGACGCTCCGTTCGGGGTCGGTGCGGGATGCGCGAGCCGCTCGTCGATGACGAGCGCGATGCTTCGGACGGTGCTCCCGCCGTACAGCAGACGGACGTTCACCCTGATACCGAAGTGCTTGTTGAGCCGGGTGACGGCGCGCATGGCCTGGAGGGAGTTGCCGCCGACCGCGAAGAAGCCGCTGTCCGCCCCGAGCCGTGCGACGCCGAGCACGGCCGCGAAGATCTCGGCCACCGTCCTCTCGGTCTCCGTGGCCGGGGGCGCGTAGTTCTCCTCGGGCTCGCCCAGGTCGTCGGGCGGCGCCGGAAGGGCCTTGCGGTCGACCTTCCCGTTGGGCGTCAGGGGCAGCTCGTCCAGGACCAGCAGGGTGCCCGGCACCATGAAGCCGGGCAGCGAGAGGGCGGCGTGCTCGGCGACCGCCCGCGCCTCCACGGTCCGGCCCGCCTCTGCGACGACGTAGGCGACCAGCCGCCGGTCGCCCGACCCGTCGGGGTGCGCGGTGACGACCGCCTCCCGCACGGTGTCGTGGGCACGCAGCACGGACTCGATCTCGCCGAGTTCGATCCGCAGACCGCGCAGCTTGACCTGGAAGTCCGCCCTGCCGAGCAGTTCGATCAGGCCGTCGGGCCCGTGCCGGGCGATGTCGCCCGTCCGGTAGAGCCGCTCGCCCGACACCGGGCCGCAGGACCAGTCGAAGAACCGCTCCGCGGTCTGCTCCGGCCGGCCGAGATAGTCCCGGGCCAGTCCGATCCCCGCGAGATGGAGTTCACCCGGGACACCGGGGGGCACGGGCCTGCGGTTCTCGTCGAGGATGTACGTGCGCTGGTTGGCCATGGGACGGCCGTACGGGATGCTCGTCCAGCGCGGGTCGGTCTTCACCACCTCGTAGATCGTCGAGTGGATGGACGACTCGGTGGCCCCGCCGAGGGCGACGAAGCGCAGGGCGGGCGCCTTCGCGCGAGCCCGGTCGGGCAGCGACACGGGGATCCAGTCGCCGCCGAGCAGGGCGAGCCGCAGATCGTCCAGCGGCCGGGCGCCGGTGGTCTCGAGATGGTCGACGACCATGTCGAGGAGGGCCGGGGCGGAGTTCCACACGGTGACCCGGTGCTCGGCCAGCAGGTCGGCCCAGTGCTCCGGGTCCTTGGCGCGCTCCGGCTCCGGAAGGATCACCGTGCCGCCCGCGGCCGTCAGCCCCAGGAACTCGTACACCGACATGTCGAAGCTGGGCGACGACAGGGCGAGGACCCGGTCACCGGGACCCACGCCGAAGCGGGTGTTGAGGTCCGCGATGTTGTTCATGACCCCGCGATGGCGCAGGGAGATCGGCTTGGGAGCGCCGGTGGAGCCCGAGGTGTGGATGATGTACGCGAGATCCTCGGGCGTCGCCCCGCCCTCGGGGTCGTGCGCGGGGAGCGCGGCGAGGACCGCCTCGTCCCGGTCCAGGAGCACCACGGGAGTGGCCGGGTCGATGTCCGGCAGCGGCAGGCTCCCGGCCGGCCCGGTCCTGCTGACCACGACCGCGCAGGACGTCCCCGCGACCATGGTGGCGAGGCGCTCGCGCGGGTAGTCGGGGTCGAGCGGCACATAGGCGCCGCCCGCCTTGAGCACGCCGAGCACGGCGACCAGAAGCTCGGCGCTCCGGTCCAGGCATATGCCCACGCGCCGGTCCGGGCCGACACCCAGGGCCCTGAGGTGGTGGGCGAGCCGGTTCGCCGCCTCGTTGACCTCGCGGTACGTCCGGGTCCCGCCGCTGCCCAGCAGAGCGGGGGCGTCGGGGGCCTCGGCGGCGCGGGCCTCGAAGGCGGAGTGCAGGCACACGCCGTGCGGGAGGTCGGCCGCGGTGTCGTTCCACTCGACGAGCATGCGGCGGAGTTCGTCCTCCGGGAGCAGCCGCAGCTCCGCCACCGGACGCTCCGGGTCGGTCAGCCCGTCCTCCAGGAGCGTGCGGTAGGAGACGAGGAAGCGGACGACGGTGTCGCGGTCGAAGAGTTCGGGGGCGTACCGCAGCTCCGCGCCCGGCAGTCCGTCGTCCTCCTCCTTGCCCGGCGCGTGCAGCACCAGCTCGAACTCGTCCTGCGGGCCTGACCCCTCGACGGACTCCCGCCCGTCGTCTGTGCCGAGGGCCAGCCCGGTGAGGGCCGCCGCCCCGGGGACGGTCCGGCCGAGCCGGACCGTCCCCGAAGCGGGGGTCGTGACGAGGAAGCCGAACGCGGCCTGACCGGTCCAGCGGTGGAGCAGCGCGGTGAAGCCGGCCAGCAGCATCTTCTCCGGGGCGGTCCGTGCCGACGGGCCCAGCGCAAGCCGGACGGAGTCGCTGCGGTCCGGAGCGGCTCCGGGCAGTCGCGGGCGGTCCGCCGGCAGCAGGGCGGGCGGCGCCGGTACGGGTGCCGGAGCGGGCTCCGGGGCGGGTCCCTGTGAGGCCGTCGCCTGCGCGGGAGGCGACGCGGAAGTGGTGTTCCGGCTCAAGGCCTCTCTCCTGCCTCGCGGTCGGAGCCCTCGGCGGGGCCGAGGCCGGCGCCGAAGGGCAGGGGGTGGGCGCGGCACAGGGTGGCCACCTCGGCCACCACACGGTCGCGGACCCCGGGGTCGGTACGGAACTCGGTGTCGCCGAGCACCGTGGTGGCCATGAGCACCTCGTGCAGCAGAGCCGCGCAGACCCGCATCTCGGCGGGGCCCATGCCGCGTTGCGCCAGCACGTTCGTGCCCAGACGCAGACCGCTGGCGACGAGCGGGGCCTTGGTGTCCTTGGGGATGCGGTTGCGGTTGGTGAGGATTCCGCACGCCTCCAGGGCACGTTCGGCGACGACACCGGTGATGCCGCGGTCGAACATGTCCAGGAGCACCATGTGGTTCTCGGTGCCGCCGGTCAGGACCCGGTAGCCGTACTCGGCCAGGGCGTCGGAGAGCGCCGCGGCGTCGTCGCGTACCAGCCGCATGGTCGCCCGGAACTCCGGCTCCGCCACCAGCTTGAGCGCGTGTGCCTTGGCGGCGACCGACGCGGGGCTCGGCGTCCCCTGGGACTGCGGGAAGACCGCGCGCTGCATCAGCCGGTCGAGCGGGGTCCGGCGGGAGTCGGGGCCGGGCGCCCGGTGCTCCTCGCCCATGAGGATCAGCCCTCCGCGCGGCCCGCCCAGCTGCTTGTACGTGCTGGTGGTGGTGACGTGCGCCAGGTCGACGGGGCTGGGGTGCTCCCCGGCGGCCACCAGGCCGGCGATGTGCGAGATGTCGGCCACCAGGTAGGCCCCCACCGAGTCGGCGATGGCACGGAACCGGGCGAAGTCCAGCGTCCGCGGATAGGCGCTGGCTCCCGCGATGAGCACCTTGGGGCGGTGGGCCAGGGCCAGTTCGGCCACCTGGTCGTAGTCGATGAGCCCCTGGTCGTCGAGTCCGTAGTGGACGGCCCGGTAGTGGTGCCCCGTGACCGAGGCGGCCGACCCGTGGGTCAGATGGCCGCCGGAGTCCAGGTCGAGGGCGAGCAGGACCCCGCCCGGGGGCAGCAGCGCCGCCAGTACGGCCTGGTTCGCCGAGGAGCAGGAGTGCGGCTGCACGTTGGCGTACCGCGCGCCGAAGGCGTGCTTGGCGCGCTCGACGGCCAGTCGCTCGGCGGCGTCGAACCGCCCGGCGCCGGGGTGGTAGCGGGCCCCCGGATAGCCCTCGGCCGTCACGTTCGACAGAGCGGCCCCGCCCGTGGCCAGGACGGCCGGGTTCGCGACGCTGGCGGACGCCACCATGGCGAGGGTCATGGCCTGCTCCTCCACCTCGCGATCGAGGAGCAGGGCCAGTTCGGGGTCGGTCCGGTTCAGCAGCGCCACACCCTGGCGCAGCAGCAGGGCCTGCGCGGAGTCATGGGCGGAGCCGGAGCCGGAGCCGTTCTGGGAGGCGTGCGCCTGCGCGGACGGGATGGCCACCCGTGGGACCTCAAGCACGCGCGCCCGCCTTGGACTCCACCAGCGTGTCGATGGCGGTGGCGACGGAGGCGACGGTGGCGCCGCCGTACAGGGAGCGGACGTTGACCTTGACGCCGAAGTGCTTGTTGAGCCGGCTCACCACCCGCATCGCCTGCAGCGAATTGCCCCCCAGCTCGAAGAAGTTGCCGTCCGCGCTGACCTGTGTCACGGACAGTACGGCACCGAAGACCTCGGCCACCTTCTCCTCGGTCGCCGTCACCGGGGCGACGAAACTGGCCGTCCCGTCACCCGAACCCGACGCCGGGGCGGGAAGCTTGGACCGGTCGATCTTGCGGGCCGGAGTCAGCGGGAACTCCGTCAGTTCCACCCAGCCCGTCGGCACCATGTACTCCGGCATCGTGCTGCCCAGGTGCTCGCGGAGCTCCGCCACCGTCGGCGGGGTGTCGCCGAGGACCGTGTAGTACGCGACGAGCTGCTTCTCCCCGAAGTCCTCACGCAGCAGGACCAGCGCCATCCGCACCTTCGGGTGGGTCAGCAGACCGGACTCGATCTCGCCGAGCTCGATCCGCAGACCACGCAGCTTGACCTGGTTGTCGAGCCGCCCGATGAAGTCGATCTGCAGATCGCGCGTCCAGCGCACCAGGTCGCCCGTGCGGTAGACCCGGCCCTCGCCCAGGAACGGATCCGGGACGAACTTCTCCTCCGTCATCTCCGGCAGGTTGAGGTACCCGCGGGCCAGACCCTCGTCGCCGCCGATCAGCAGCTCACCGGGGACACCGACCGGCACCAGGTTGAACTCCTTGTCCACCACGTAGTGCAGCCGGCCGAACTCGGGCCGGCCGATGGGCGGCGAGGACAGCCACTCCTTGTGCTCGCAGAGGTACTCGGTGGTCGCCACCGACGCCTCGGTGGGGCCGTAGAGGTTCACGAACTTGCGCCCCGGCAGGTTCCACTTGTTGACCAGCTCGGCCGGCAGCGCCTCCGCACCGCCCATGATGTACTTCAGGTCCGGGTACGGCCCCGCGTCCACCACCGACAGGATCGCGGGCGACAGACCGGCGTACGTCACCCGCTGGTCCCGGATGAGAGAGCCGAGGGACTCCGGGGACGAGGCGTCCTCCGGCGCCACGAGCACCAGGGCCGAACCGCTGATCAGACCGGCGAAGATCTCGCCCTGGGACATGTCGAAGGTCAGCGCGGGCAGCTGGAGCAGCCGGTCCTCGGTGGTCCACTCGCCGAAGCTGCGCCGGTACGCCTCGATGAACATGCGCAGGCCACGCTGCTCGATCATCACGCCCTTCGGGCGCCCGGTGGACCCCGAGGTGTAGAGGACGTAGATCAGGGAGTCCGGCTCGGCCCACTCCTCCAGCGGCTCGTCGTCCGGCTGCGCCTCGATGGTCTCCCAGTCGGTGTCGATGTTGACGCTCGCCCAGCCGCACGACTCCGGCAGGTCGCCCACCGAGCCGGCCCGCGTGATGACCAGCGGGCTCTTGGTGTCCCGCAGCATGTGGTCCAGGCGGGCGTTGGGGTGCGAGGGGTCGATGATCGTGTACGCGGCGCCGGACACCATGACGCCGAGGATCGCCACCAGCGCGTCCAGGTCACGGTCCATCGCGATGGCGACGACCTCCTCCTGGCGCACGCCGCGGGAGCGGATGTACCGGGCGAGCTTGCCGGCCCTGCGCATCAGCTCGCCGTACGTCATCTCCTTGCCGCGGCAGACCGCCGCGACCAGCTCGGGGTTCTCCCGGGCGATCCGGGCGATCGTCGCGTGCACCGGCTCGGTCGGGTAGTCGAAGTCGGCGCCGCGGCCCACCTCCAGGAGCTCGGCGCGCTCCGACTCGGAGAGCAGCGGCAGCGCCGCGACCGGGGTCTCCGGGGCGTCCGACGCCGCGTCGAGCACGTTCCGGAAGTGCCCGATCATGGCCTCGACGCGCCAGCGGTCGTACAGGTCGGTCGCGAACTCGACGATCAGGCGCAGCCGTTCGGCGCCCTCCACGAAGCTGAAGGAGAGGTCGAACCGCGACCGGGAGGTGGCGAGCGTGATCGACTCGGAGGTCAGCCCGGCCAGCTCCAGCGAGTCGCCCGTCGCCGCCTCGCCGAGCAGCTGGCAGGCGATCTGGAACAGGGGGTTGCGCCCCGCGTCGCGCGTCGTCTGCACACGGTCCACGACGTGGTCGAACGGCACGTCCTGGTTGTCGTACATGTCGAGGTTCGCGTCGGCGATGCGCTCCAGGAGCTCGGCGAAGGTGACCTCGCCCGACAGGTCACAGCGAAGCACCGTCATGTTGATGAACAGACCGACGACGTCCTCGAGTTCGGGGTCGGTACGGCCCAGCATCGGCACGCCGAGCGCGATGTCGTCCTGCCCGCTGTAGCGGCTCAGTACGACGTTCAGCGCCGCGGCGACCACCATGTAGAGGGAGGCGCCCTGCTCGTGCGCGAGGGCCCGCGCCTTCGTCAGCAGTTCGGCCGGGAAGTCGACCACGAACGTCTCGCCGTTCTGCGTGGGCTCGGCCGGCCGCAGCCGGTCGGCGGGCAGCTCGAGCGCCTCCAGACCGGCCAGCCGCTCCTCCCAGAACTTCAGTTCCTCCTCCCACACCCCGTCGGCACGCTGCTTGCGCTGGCGCTGGATGTGGTCGGCGTAGCCGATGGACAGCTCCGGCAGCGCGGGCGTCCGGCCCGCGGCGAGCTCTCCGTACGCCTGGGAGATCTCACGGCTGACGACACCGCCGGACCAGCCGTCGGTGACGATGTGGTGGAAGCTCAGGCTGAGCACGTGGTGGTCGTCGGCCAGCCGGAAGAGCTGGAACCGGGAGATCGGGCCGGCGGCCAGGTCGAACGGCGTGTCCGCCTCGGTCTGCAGCGCCTCGCGCAGCTCGTTCTCGGCCTCGTCGGGAGCGAGCCCGGAAAGGTCCCGGAGCGGCAGCGGCCGGTCCTCGGCCGGTGAGACGACCTGGTAGGGGACGCCGTCGGCCGCGTGGAAGGTCACCCGCAACTGCTCGTGGCGCTTCACCAGCACGTTGAGCGCGCCCTCCAGGGCGGCCGTGTCGAGTGCACCGCGCAGCCGGTAGGCGAGGGGGACGTTGTAGGTGGTCTCACCGGGGCTCATCTGGTCGAGGAACCACAACTGCTCCTGTCCGAAGGACAGTTGGATGCGCGACTCGGCGGTGTGCATGCTCATCGTCACAGAACTCCGTTCGGCTGTTCACGGTGGTCGCCCAGCGGGCGCGGGGAAGCGACCCGGACCCTCGCGCCCCGGTGCGGCGGGAAGCGGGCAGGGCAGGTCGGGGCATGACGGGGTAGGGCGGTGGCGGTACGGGAGAGGGAGCGGGGGCCGGAGCCTGGTGGGCCGGGTGCGGCGGCCGTAGGCAGGCGGCCCGCATCGGGGCGGCCCTCCGGCGTCGGCCGGGAGGGCGCCCCGGCGGTTCGGCGGTGGGGCGTTCCAGCGGTTCGGTGGTTCAGCGGTTCGGCGGGTGGTGCTGCTGTCGCAGGAGCGGGGCGGGGCGGGGCGGACGGGCCGGTCAGGCGGCCGGAGCCGGCGCCTGACCCGGGAGCGGCGACGCGGGTCTCAGGACCCGCTCCACGCGGCCCAGCCCCTCGGCCACGTCCTCAGCGGAGCGCGCGAAGCAGATCCGGAAGCCGTCGCTGGCCCCGAGCGTCTCGCCGGGCATGAGCAGCACGCCCAGGTCCAGGGCTCTGCGGCACATCGCCAGCGGTTCCTCGCCGGTGGTGAGCCAGAGCCAGGCGAACGGGGTGTCCTCGGGTTCCACGAGGGTCACCGCGTCCGCGTTGCGCCGGGCGAAGTCCCGTACGAGTCCGAGACCCGCGCGGGTGATCTCGCGGTAGGCGCGCAGATGGTCCTCGCGGTGGGCCAGGACGTCGACGGCCAGCGTCTCGCACAGCACCGAGTTGGAGATCGTGGACAGGAACTTGCGCCGGGCACAGAGCTCCACGACGTCCGGAGGCCCGTAGAGCCAGCCGACCCGGAGCCCCGGGAAGCCGTACACCTTGGACAGGCTCGACACCGAGATCACCCGGTCGGCGCCGACCGCCGCGGAGCGCGACAGGTCGAGCGCGTACTCCTCGTCGAGCAGGAGATGCGCCCCCGTGCGGGACGCCAGTGCGAGCAGACCGCGCAGGTCCTCGTCCGCGATGCGCCGACCGGTGGGGTTGCAGGGGCTGTTGGCGACGATCAGTTTCACGTCCGGCCCGGCCGCCGCCTCGGCGGCCTCGATGTCGAAGCTGAGATCCGGGCGGAACCCGACGAGTTCCACCGTGCAGCCGAACTCGGGCGGCACGTCCCAGGACTGCTGCCAGCCCGGTCGGAAGGCGATCACCCGGGACCCGGGCGTCAGCAGCGCTGCGTACACGAGGTAGAGCGCCTGCTGCGCGCCCACGGTGACGAGGACCGACCCGGCAGAGCCGCCGTAGAGGCCGGCGACCGCGGTGCGCAGGGAGTCGAGGCCCCGGTCGTGCCCGTAGTCCAGTTCGAGCCCGGGCGGCACGTTGAGCGCGTCGAGGCGTCCGGGGACCATGTTGCTGTCCCCGAGGTCGATGTCGAAGCGGCCGGCGGCGTCCTCGAAGACCCACTTCTGGATCGGATAGTCGCGCGACTCCCGCGCGTACGAGGAGAGGGTCACCGTACGGTCCCCGAGGTCGCGTCCGCCGGAACGGTCCGGTCGAGCCGGGCGCGGAGGGCCGGAGCGAAGGAGCCGGCGGCGACCTGCTCGGCGTCGCCGGTCATCGTGACCGCGCCGTCCTCGGCGACCGTGATCTCCACGCTGCCGCCGGGCATCCTGACCTCCACCCGGCTGTCGCAGAGCCCCAGTTCGCGGGCGGCCGACACCGCGGCGCAGGCACTGCTGCCGGACGCCGTCACGTATCCGGCGCCGCGCTCGAAGACCTCCAGCTCCATCACGGACCGGTCCGCCATCCGTGCGAACTGCACGTTGGTGGCGTTCGGGAACCGCGGGTGCCGGGCGATCCTCGGGCCGAGCCGCCGGGCGAGGTCCGCGGACGGGGCGTCCACCAGGACCACGGTGTGCGGATTGCCGTTGTACACCGAGGTGACCGTCAGCTCCTCGCCGTCCACGGCCAGCGGCACGCGCACCGCCCGGCCGCCGTACGGGGCGCCGTCCTCCCGGAGCAGGGGCAGATCGGCGGCGTCGAAGCTGGGGCGGCCCATTCCGACCTCCACCCGGCCCTCGGCGGCGTCGACGACCCGCACCGGGCAGTCGCCGGCGGCCGTACGGAGGGTGAACTCGCGCCCGTGGGCCCAGTCACCGGCCTCCTGCGCGGCGAGGTGGAGTGCGAACATCCGCAGGCCGTTGCCGCTTCGGCCGCAGTCGGACCCGTCGGAGTTGTACAGATCGAGCCGGACCGGAACACCCGGGCGGGGCGTCTCCAGCGGCCCGTACAGGACTCCGTCCGCCCCGACGCCCCGGTGCCGGTCGCAGACCAGCCGGATCGCCTCCCGGGTCAGGGGGAAGTCCGTGCTGCGGGGGTCGATCACCAAGTAGTCGTTGCCTGCTGCCTGGTATTTGTAGAAGTCGATCACGGGATGATCTCCCTTGGCTGCTGGGCGCGGCGCCGCCCCGAGGCGTGGTGCCTCACCTCGGGGCGGCACCCGGGATCACTGCTCGGAGAGCGCGGCGGCGTCGTGCTCCTCGCCGTACCACTTCTCCGCCCACCGGGAGAAGGCGATGATCACGATGTCGCGGTGGCCGGGGCCACCGTCGGCGGAGAGGACGTCGGTGACGTCGTGGGCCAGCGCCCGGTCGTCCAGGAGGACGGCCTGACCCGGCTCCAGCGTGCCGCTCCAGAAGGGCTCGTCGGCGCCGGGGTTCCACAGCCGGGTGGTGCCGCCGGCCACGTTGACCTTGTTGAGGATCGCGATCATCACGAACTCGTGGCCGTCGTGGTGCACGCCCTCGGGCGTGAGGGGGCCGGGCTTCTCGCCGTCGGCGCGGGTCCGGTTCTGGTGGACGTTGATCTGCCAGTCCTCGGACCGGTCCAGACCGAGCTCACGGACACCGTGCTCGATGAGCGGGGTGAAGTCCACCTTGATCGGCTCGTAGACACGGCGGATGCCGCCGCCGACCGAGTTGAACTTCTTGTACGTCGTGTAGTCGCGGTGCGCGAGGCGCTCGAACGACCACTCCTCGTCGCCCTGCGGCTTGAGGCGGTACTGCGAGAACCGCTTGAAGCGGGTGCCGTTGCCCATGTACTCGTCGACCGGGCAGTCGTCGTAGCTCGGCAGGATGTCGGCCGAGACCTCCGGCAGGTCGATGATGACGAAGCGTTCGCTGCCAAGGGCCATGATCTCTCCTCCAGAAAAGGGTGGTGTCGTCGGAGTCGGACGTCGGGCGTCCGACGTCAGGCGGCGACGGAGGGCATGCGCTCGTCCAGGTAGGCGGCAGAGGAGTTGAGCCGCCACAGGATGCCGCGCGCGATGGCACGCCGCATGTCCGCGGACTCGGCGGCGGGCAGCACCACGTTGTGGAACCAGCCCTGCGCGTGCTGGGAGTCGATCGTGATGTGCAGCTTGTGGTAGGTGATCCCCACCTCGGGCAGGCCCAGGCGCTCCCAGGCGTGCACGACCTGGACGAAGCGGTCCGGAGCCATCCACTCGGTCATGCCGAGGAAGCCCACGGCCTCGGGGTAGAGCGTGCGGTGACGGCAGAGCATGACCGCGAGGTTGCCGTTGAGCAGCGAGGTGGCGGTGAGCGAGCGGGCGAGCTCGTCCTCGGAGATCTCGAAGACCTCGTAGATCTTGTTGAAGAGGTGGGTGTGGACCTCCTCGGGCTTGCCGTTGCCCATCTCGTCCCAGAAGTTGGCCGCGATCTCCAACTTGGCCGGGCCGGCGGTGCCCACCTGCATCATGGCGAGGAGGTCGTCGAAGCGACCGTCGACGACCGACTCCTGCATCACGTAGTTCCGCAGGTCGTCGTGCGTGGCCGTGTTGCGGATGAACTCGTGGTAGTAGGGGTGCTTGTACACCCGGTGGCCGCGAGCGGTGTTCTTGAGCCAGGTCAGGTACTCCCGCGGCTCCGTGGGGGCGTCCTCGAGGAGGCCCGGCTCGATCAGCCGGTCCTGGGCGGCCGCCGTGGCGGTCTCCAGGAGGCGGACTATCTCGTAGACGACGACGGAGCCCTCGGCGCTCTGCTGCTGCGGGATCTTCGTGTACAGCTGGTAGATCCGGTCGAGCAGGTACTGCTGCGCGTACAGGGCGCCCATGTCACCCCCGGCAGCGGCGGTGTTGATGTCGGCCACCTCGCCCAGGACGCGGCTGCGCTCGCTGCCCGACAGAGCGTCGACCTTCTCAGGAGCGGAACCGAGCCATGCGCACACCCTGTCCACGGTGGACAGGAACGGGTCACCGGATACGGTCGGACCCTTGGAGCCGCCGACTTCAGGCATGTGTTTCCCCTTGGATTCACTGGACGAATCAGATTTCCGACGAAGGCCTGCCGTACCAGACTTGCGGCGATACGTTCTTGCTGGGCCGCGTGGGCGGCGGGCGTTGCCATTCTGCAAGGGGCCCGCTGGACGGAATATGTACGCGCTCTGTACGACCGGACGGGGCACCGGAACCGGCCGGTGAGCGGCTCGGTTACGCTCGGCGCCCCAACGCCCACCGGATCCTCCGTCGGGAGAAGTCACCGCATGAACACGCCATCATCACGAGCCGGAGCGGGGCGGACCGGCGGGCCGTCCGTCCGGGTCGGCGCCCTCGTACCGCTCTCCCGGCCCGGCTGGGTCGAGGCCGGCCGGCACCTGCTCGCCGGACTCGAACTGGCCGTCCAGGACGTCGATGCCGCCGGCGGCATCGACGGACGCCCGATCGAGCTGGTGGTCCGCGACACCGCCGCCGATCCGCGGAGGGCCGAGGCGGCCGTGGACGAACTGGCCCGTCTGGGCGTGGCCGCCGTGGCCGGGGAGTACCACAGCGTCGTCGCGCGCGCCGCCGCCGCGCGGGCGGACGCCCTCGGCGTTCCGTTCCTCTGCTCGTCGGCGGTGCTGGACGCCCTCACCGAGCAGCCGACGGAACGGGTCGCGCGCCTGGCACCGCCGCAGTCCCACGGCTGGCGGACCTACGCGGAGTTCCTCCTCGGCGCGGGCCACAGCCGCGTCGCCGTGGCGGCCGAGCCGAGCGTCTACTGGGCATCCGGAGCACGCGTCCTGCGGGACCACCTCGCTCCCCGCGGTGGCAGCGTCGTCGAACTCGACGCGCGCGCACTCGCGCCCGCGGCGGTCTGCGACCGGCTCGTCGAGCACCGCGCGACGGCCCTCCTCCTGCTGGCCGGCGTCCCGGAGCCGGCCGTGCCGATCGTGAAGGCCGTCCGTCGTGACGCCCGTCTCGCCGACCTCCTGATCGGCGCCCCGGCCGGGCAGCCGGAGTTCGCCGACTGGACGGGGCAGCTCGGCCGGGACGGCGCCGCGATCCCGTTCCTGCGCTACCTGCCCGAGCGTCTCGGTCCCCTCGGCGCCCGTGTCGGAACGGCCCTCCGCGAGCGACTGGGCGAAGCGCCCTCCTTCGTCGCCTTCGAGGGCTACGACACACTCACCGTCCTCGCCGCGATGCTCCGCGCGACCGCCGTCGCGCACGGCACACGAGGAGGCGAAGCCGACCGGGCGCGCCTGATCGAGACCTGGCCGCGCGTCGCGGTCGAGGGCACCCGCGGGACGATCCGCTTCTCCCGCACACCGGGCGTCGGGGTGTGGCAGTGGGACCGGGCGCCGATCCAGGTCGTCGACCGGGACCCGGAGGATCCCGGTCGCTTCCGGATCCTCCACACCGCCCGTAGCCAGGCGGCCGTGCCGGACGGCGACGGAGGCAGCGTATGAACGGGACGAGCGGGGCCGAGCCCCCGTACGGAAGCCTGCGCGTCGAGAAGGCGGACCTCACGCCCGCGCGCTGGCTGGCCGAAAGGCACCCCGGGTACGGTGATTTCGGGACCGTCGCCGGAGTCGCCGCGCCCGGCTTCGCGGCGTACGCGCGCCTCCTCCACCCGGCGGGCCTCGACGACCGGCCGGTGCGCTGGGAGACCGTCGCCGCCGCCCACGGGCGTCGCGTCTCGGCGCTGACCGACTGGTACGAGGTCATCGGAGCCGACCGGTTCTACCAGAACGCGCAGGAGTACGGCCTGCCCGGCGTCTGGGACGAGCACCCCGCCGAAGGCCCCACGCCCCTCGGGGTCGCGCGGGTCCTGGCGCCCGTCCTCGCCCGGCACACCGCTACGCCGGAGCGGTGCTGGTTCGGCCTGTGGGAGGGGTACGGCCGGCGGGAGTGGGCCGGGACTCCCACCTTCCCGACTCCGGAGCGGGACGAGATCCTGCTCTCGGGACCGCTGGCCGACGTCCTGACCCCGCAGCGTGCCGACCCGTACCCGGAACTCCCCGACCTGTGGTGGCCGCAGGACCGCGCCTGGTGCGTCGGCGGTGACGTCGACCTGGTCTCCACCTATGTCGGCGGTTCCGAGGAGTTGATCGGCGAGCTGCTCGTGACGCCCGGACTGGAGACCCACCGCGTGGCGGCGGGGGACCGCGTCGGCTGACCGCCCGCGCCCGGGGTGCCGGGGCGGCGCGCGTGGGCGATCCTGGGGGTATGGGTGCCCAACGCCGCGGGCCCCTGAGCAAGGGCCCGCCGAAGGGCCGGGGTGTGCACCGCGCCCTGGCCGTCGCCGCCGTGGGCGTGGTCGCCGCGATCGTCGCGGCCGTCGCCGCGCTCGTGGGCGGCGCGGGCGGCACGTCCGCCGACGTCCGCAGCGCCCCGGGCACCTCCGTCGACGCCCGCGCCCCGGCCGCCCCCGCAGTCCCCCCGGCCCCCGAGGCCGCGCCACCGCCGCCATCGGAGCCGTCGCCCCGGCCTCCCGTCGCCGCCGAGCTGTCCATACCGGCCATCGGCGTCGAGGACCTGGACGTGCTGCCGTACGAAGGGACGACCGACGACGCGGCCGGCACCCGGATCCAGGACCGTGGGGTCGCCGCCAGCCCGTACGGCGAGCGGGGCGGTGTCGGACCGGGGGACGTCGGCAACTACCTGGTGACCGCCCACCGGCTCTCCGCCGGCGGCCCCCTGCGCGCGCTGCCCTCGGTCGACGTCGGCGACAAGGTGTACGTCACCGCCCGGGGCACCGTGTACACGTACGAGATCGTCGAGACGCGGTCCACGTCCTTCCGCTCGGCCGGCTCGCTCGCCGAGCAGCGGGCCGCCGTACCGGGCGATCCGGGGGAGAAGCCCACCCGCGCCATGATCACCCTCTCCACCTGCGCGACGCCGGAGGACGACGCCGCGGGCAACTTCTGGCGTGACGCCCAGGGCAACCCCGAGCACCGCATCGACAAGATAGGCGTCCTGACCTCGGAGCGGCCCGCCTAGGACGTCGCCCCCGCCGCCGCGGGCGTCGCGGGCGTCGCGGGCGTCGCGGGGCGGGACAGGGCGCGGGAGGCGTGGGCGCGGACGTCGGCGTCGGGATCGGTGACGGCCGTCGCGAGAGCAGCCCGGGCCTCCGGGGCGGCGTGATGGGGGTGCAGCGAGAGGACCGCGGCCTTGCGGACGTCCGCGTTCGGGTCGGCCACGGCCTTGGCGAGCGCGGGGACCGCCTGCCCGGCGGCCGCGGCCCGGAGCGCCGTCGCGGCTCCGGCCCGCACCTGCCAGGCGGAGGCGGCGAGCGCGGCGGCGGCCGACTCCGCGTACGCGGGCGGGCAGCCGGTGACGGCGAGCGCCGCGAAGGCGGCGCCCCTGACCAGCGGGTCCCGGTCGTCCAACAGCGGGAGCAGCGGCTCGGGGGCGGGGGTACGGACGGCCGCCAGGCCGCGGGCCACGGCGACCCGGACCTCGCGGGCGGCGTCGGCGGCGGCGACCGCCAGCTCCGCCACGGCGTCCACCGAGACCAGACCACGGACGGCGTGGATGCGTACGTCGATGTCGGTGTCGGTGAGCGCCCCGGCGTACACGGCGGCGTCGCCGAGGCGCTGCGCGCGCAGCACCTCCAGCGCGGCCGAGCGGACGACCGGGTCGGCCTCGCCCAGCGCCTCCCGCAACGCCGCGCCCGACTCGGCTTCCGCGGGCAGCACTTCGACCAGCTCGCGCAGGGCGGCCGCGGCGGCGTGCCGGACCTGGGGCGCGGTGTCGCGGAGCCGTGCCGCGAGCGCGGGGCCCGCCCCGGCCGGCACGGTCTCCCCAAGGGCGGCGACGGCGGCCGACCGGACGGCCGGATCGGCGTCGGTGAGGTAGGGGCCGAGCGCGGCCAGATCGGGCGAATCCTCGGCGAGGGTGAGCAGGCGCAGCAGGGCCGGACTCGGTCCGCCCGCGGCACCTCCCGCCGCCGGATCCGGTTCCGCCGCCACCGACCGGGCCGTCCTCCCGGCCGCCGCCGGAGCCGCGTCCCGCCTGCCCGCCGTGGCCGTCGGCACCAGCGTCACCTCGCCGAGCCATCGCTCGGGCCCGGCCTCCGGCGCGAACTCCGGGACGGGAACCACGTACGGCTCGATGGGACGGGCCGTGAACTCCATCGCCCCGGAAGGCGACTTGCGCAGATCGACGTGGTGCAGCCAGCCCGAGTCGTCACGCTCCGGGTGGTCGAGCCGCTCGTGGTACAGACCCCAGCGGGACTCGGTCCTGGCCAGCGACGCCCGCGCCGCCATCTCCGCGCAGTCACGGATGAACGACACCTCGGCGCACCGCATCAACTCGTGTGCGGTACGGGCGCCCAGGCCCTCGATCTCCGCCGACATCCGGTCGAAGGCCTCCACCGCGAGGGACAGTTTCGCGCCGGTCTTCGGCGGCGCCACGTAGTCGTTCACGAACCGCCGCAGCTTGTACTCCACCTGCGGCTGCGGCGGTCCGTCCGGGTGGCGCAGCGGGCGGTAGACGAGTTCATGGGCGGCGGTGAGCTGGTCCTGCGGCAACTCGCCCTCGTACGAACGGTACTGGGCCGCGTCCTCACCGGCCAGGTCCCCGAAGACGAAGGCCCCGATCATGTAGTTGTGCGGTACGCAGGCCAGGTCGCCTGCCGCGTACAGCCGGGGCACGGTCGTGCGGGCCTGCGCGTCCACCCGTACGCCCGAGGCGGAGTGCCCGCCGCAGAGCCCGATCTCCGAGATGTGCATCTCGATGTCGTGCGTGCGGTAGTCGTGCCCGCGCCCCTCGTGGAACGTGCCGCGGGTGGGGCGCTCGGTGGTGTGCAGGATCGATTCGACGGCGCTGATGGTCTCCTCGGGCAGATGGCTGAGTTTCAGGTACACCGGGGCCCGGTCCGAGGCGAGTTCGGCCGCGAACTCGGCCATCATCTGCCCCGACCAGTAGTCCGACTCGACGAACCGCTCGCCGTGCCGGTTCACCTGGTACCCGCCGAACGGATTCGCCACGTACGCGCAGGCGGGCCCGTTGTAGTCCTTGATCAGCGGGTTGACCTGGAAGCACTCGATGCCGGTCAGGGCCGCCCCCGCGTGGTACGCCATGGCGTAGCCGTCGCCGGCGTTGGTGGGGTTCTCGTACGTCCCGTACAGATAGCCGGACGCGGGCAGTCCGAGCCGCCCGCAGGCACCTGTGGCCAGGATCACGGCCCCGGCCCGTACGGTGACGAACTCGCCGGTGCGGGTGTTGAACCCGGCCGCGCCGATGGCCCGCCCGTCCTCCGGGTGCGTGAGCACCCGCACCGGCATCACCCGGTTCTCGATCCGGATCCGCTCCCGCATCTCGCGCCGCCGCAACTGCCGGTAGAGGACCTTCTTGACGTCCTTGCCCTCCGGCATCGGCAGCACGTACGAGCCGGAACGGTGCACCTGCCTGACCGCGTACTCACCGTGCTCGTCCTTCTCGAACTTCACCCCGTACGACTCCAGGCGCTGGACCATCGCGAAGCCGCGGGTCGCGGTCTGCCGGACGGTGGACTGGTCGACGATGCCGTCGTTGGCACGGGTGATCTCGGCGACGTAGTCGTCGGGCTCGGCCCGGCCGGGGACGACGGCGTTGTTGACCCCGTCCATGCCCATGGCGAGCGCGCCGGAGTGCCGGACGTGAGCCTTCTCCAGGAGCAGCACGTTCGCGCCGCGCCCGGCGGCCGTCAGCGCGGCCATGGTGCCGGCGGTTCCGCCGCCGATGACGAGGACGTCGCAGGACAGCTCGGTCGCGTCGGCAAGGTCGGGGATGGCCAGAGGGGTGTCCACGGGAAGCCTTTCGGGAGCCTTCGGGCGGGGTCGGGGGTACCGGGATCAGAGGAAGCGAGGGATGCCGGGCCGGAGGGATGCCGGGCCGGAGGGATGCCGGCCGGAGGAATGCCGGGCCGGAGGGATCCCGGACCAGGGAGATACCGGGGTCAGAGGGAGGCGAGGACGCGGCGCCGCAGCTCGGCCGTTTCGGGCGACTGACGCGCGTCCCGCCGGCGCGGTTCCGGCACGTCGAGCACCTGGCCGGAGGGCAGGAGGGCGACCCGGTCGCCGAGGTGGAGGGCCTCGTCGACGTCGTGCGTGACGAAGACGACCGTGGCGCCCGTGCCCCGCAGGATCTCCACGAGGAGGTCCTGCATCCCCGCCCGGGTGTGGGCGTCGAGCGCGCCGAACGGCTCGTCCATCAGGACCGCGCGGGGCCTGCCGACCAGTGCGCGGGCCAGCTGCACCCGCTGCCGCTGGCCTCCGGACAGCTGATGCGGAAGCTTGCCGGCGTGGTCGGCGAGGCCGACCCGCTCCAGCCAGTCGGCGGCGGACCGCCGCCGCTCGTCCCGCGGCACCCGGCGGATCGCCAGGGGCAGTTCCACATTCGCGCGGACGGTACGCCAGGGCAGCAGCGCGTCGTCCTGGAAGACCAGCGCGCGATCGGCCGCCGGTCCCTCGACCGGTTCGCCGTCGTGGGTCACCCGTCCCGCCAGCGGGGCGAGCAGACCCGCGAGGGTGCGCAGCAAGGTCGACTTGCCGCAGCCGGACGGGCCGACCACGGCCAGCAGTTCGCCGGGCGCGACGCGCAGTTCGGCGGCGGCGAACACCGTCGTACCGTCGGCGTGACCGAGCCGTACGTCGTGCAGGGCGAGCTCCGCACCGGCTTGCGCGGGCGCGACGCCCGGGGGCGCGCTGCTCATGAGACCGACTCCTTCTCGACGACGGCTGCGGGTGCGGCATCCGATGCGGACGCGGGTTCGGGCGCGGAGGCGACGGCCGTCCGGAAGGCGGGACGGCGGCGGGGCACCATGCGTGCCGCACCGGACGCCGGGCGCGCGGCCGGCCGTGGCAGCCAGGAGGTGACGCGGCGGCCGAGCAGCTCCACGGCCGTGGAGGTGAGCCAGCCCAGCGCGCCGATGGTGGCCATGCCGACGAAGACGCCCGGATAGTCCACGACCGTGTAGTCCTGCCAGGTGCGGTAACCGACCCCGTACTCGCCGGAGATCATCTCCGCGGAGATCACGCAGATCCACGCGACGCCGATGCCCACCGACAGGCCGCCGAAGATCCCGGGCAGCGCCCCGGGCAGCACCACCGAGAACAGCACGCGCGCCCGGCCGCCGCCCATGGTGAGCACGGCCTCCTCCCACACCGGGGTGAGGGCGCGCACCGCGTGCCGGGTCGAGACGAGGACCGGGAAGAAGCCCGCGGTGAAGGTGATGAACACGATGCCCTGCTCGTTGCTGGGCAGCAGCAGGATCGCGACCGGCACCAGGGCGATGGCCGGTACCGGTCGCGCCACCTCCAGGACCGGGCCCAGCAGGTCGGCGGCCCACCGGGAGCGGGCGACGAACGTGCCGACCGCCACGCCCGCCACCGAGGCCAGCAGGAACCCCACCATGATGCGGCGCAGGCTGTGCCCGAGGTCCTGCCGGTACACGTCCGTGCCGACCCGGTCGGCCGCGGCCGAGGCCACCTCGCCGACCGTGGGGAACTGCTCGAACCGCAGCCACAGGTTGACGTCCAGGGAGGTCAGCAGCTGCCACAGCCCGAGTGCTGCGGCGAGCGAGACCGCCCGCAGCAGCCACCGTCCCGCGCTCATGACGCCAGACCGACGGCGGTCGCGTGATCGACGACCCGCGATCCCGGGTGCGCGTCGACGTACGCCTGCGCGCCGGACGGGGTGACGAAGGCCCGTAGGTCGGCTCCGTCGGCGACCCACACCGCCTTGTCGGCGAACCACAGGGTGCCGGTCACCGCGTCCGGGACGTACGCGGCCCGCACGTCCGCCGCCTTCGCCGCTCCGACCGCCTTCAGCAGGGCCTTCGGGCTGTCGAACGTACGGGTGGTGTTCTGCCCCTTCAGCCACAGCTCGGCCTTCGCGCCGGCCGCCTTCGGGTACGAAGGAGCCTGCGCGGCCCGCTCCAGCGGGGCCCGGTCGACGAAGGCGTCGACGTCGACGTCGCCCACCAGCTTGGCGGCCTTCAGCACCGGCACGTCCTTCTTCAGGGCGTCGATCAACTCCGGGCGGAGCTCCGGGTCGAAGGTGGCGATGCCGTTCGCGCCGTTGTAGAGGTAGACGACCTCGGCGGGCAGCCCGGTCTCCGCGGCGACCGACTCGGCCGCGGCGACCGGCTGTTCCCGCAGATGGTCGGTGGCCCGTCGCTGGGCCTTCAGGAAGTCGTCGAGGACGCCGGGCCGTTCTCCGGCGAACTTCTCCCGGACGGTGACGCCGTGGAAGGTCGGCAGGTTGAGCTCGGCGCCGTCGTACACCGCCTTGGCACGGCCCTGGTACGCCAGCAGCCCGGGCCAGGCCACGAACTGCGACAGGGCGTCGGCGCTTCCGGCGGCCAGCGCGGACGCGCCGACGCTGGGCTGCTGGTTCAGCTTCCGTATGTCCTTGTCGGGGTCGAGGCCCGCGCGCTGCAGAGCCCGTACGAGCGTCCCGTCGGCGGCCGAGCCGACGCTCGTCGACACCTTCTTGCCCCGCAGGTCGGCGAGCGACCGCAGAGACGAACCGGGCCCCGCGACCACGGTGTTGAGGCCGCCCCGGAGGTTGTAACCGGTGACCGCGACCAGCCGGGTGGGCTGCCGCAGCTGCTTGCCCCGGGCCGCGTTGATGAGCAGCGGGAAGTCGCCCATCGAGCCGATGTCGATCTTTCCCGCGGTCATCTGCGCGGTGATCGGGGCGCCGGTCGCGTAGTCCTGCCATGCGACCTTGTAGGTGACGCCGTCCTTCTTCCCGCGCGCCGCGAGCTCCTCCTCGAAGTAGCCGAGCGAGCGCAGCAAGGTGCCCGCGGTGACGGTGTTGATGGTCTTCGACTGGTAGCCGACGGTCACCGTGACGGTGCGCGCGCCGGCCGTGTCGTCGGCGCCCGCCGCGCCGCCACAGGCGGAGACGAGGAGCAGTGCGAGGGAGAGGGGGACGAGCCGGACGGGTGACCGGGTCGGGGAAGTCGCTGTGCCGGGCATGGGAGTCGGGCCTTTCACCGGAGCAGATAGGGCATGTTGACGGTGACCGCGCCGGTGGGACACCGGGCCGCGCAGGGGCCGCAGTACCAGCACTCGTCCACGTGCATGTACGCCTTGCCGTTGTCCTCGCGGATCGCGAGCGAGTCGAGCGGACACATGTCGACGCAGAGGGTGCAGCCGTCGATGCACTTGGACTCGTCGATGGTCACGGGCACGTCGGCGCGTTGCGGCACCAGAGGCATGGCTGTCTCCCGGAAGGTGGTGAAAGAGCTTCGGCGGTGAGGGTGTTCAGAGGGAGCGGTGCAGGACGCCGCTCATGGTGATGCGGTCGCCGCGGAACCGGATGAACTCCAGGTCCACGGGGCGTCCGCCGGGCAGACACGTCAGCCGCTCCAGCATCAGGACGGCGGCCCCGCGGGGGGCCTGGAGCACGGCGGCGGAGTGGGCGTCGGCGTTGACGGCCTCAAGGGTGATCTCGGCATGGCCCAGCGGACCGCCGGTCAGCGATTCGAGGAGCCGGAACACGTCGGTGTTCTCCAGGTCGCAGCCGAGGAGTTCACCGCCGATGTCCATCGGCAGGTACGACAGGTCGAGCGAGAGCGGCAGCCCGTTCAGCCTCCGCAGCCGCTCGATGCAGAGGACGTCCGTGTGCTCGGGCAGGCCGAGCCGGTGCGCCACCGGGCCGGAGGCGGCGACCGGTCCGACGGTGCGTACCTCGTTGGTGACCCGACCGTGCTCGTGCAGGGTCTCCGCCAGGCCCTGGAGCCGGTCCAGGCCGTGCGGGTACTTCTCGCACACCACGACCGTGCCGACCCCCGGCTGCCGTTCGACGAGTTGTTCGCCGCGCAGCAGGTCCAGGGCCTGGCGGACGGTGTTGCGGCTGACGCGGTAGTCGGTGGCGATGGTGTCCTCCAAGGGGAGGACACCGCCCGGGAAGACGCCCGCCAGGATCTGGTGGCGCAGCAGGTCGGCGAGTTCCCGGGCCCGGTCCGCGCGGAGTCGCCGGCGGCGCGCGGCGGCGACCGGGAGGGAGGCGGGGGCGGGTTCGGCTGGCATGTCCGGGAACGTACCGGGGGAGTCGCGCGGATGGTGTTGCGGCCACATTGCGCCACCTGACGCTCCGAATGAACCGCTGTGACCTGCGGTTTCCTCGGCGGGGTGAGCAGATCCGCCACCGGGCGGCCCACCAGGTGGACACCATGTGCCCAGCATGCGGGCGGCTCACCGTCGTTGCGCGCCTCGCGGCCGGGGGCCGCTCGGGGGGCTCGTCGGTCACGATGACGCGGCCACACGCGGGAACAGCGCCTGACCAGGGTTTTCCCGGGCCGGATGCCGGGAACCTGCCCTTTTGCCCATCGTCCCGCCCGCGCGGCGGCCGGGGCGTACCCGAGGTTCCGTCTGGAGGTCGCGATGCTGCTCAGCCACCACATCGACGCAGGAACGCTGTACGTCACGCTGCATGAGGACCTCGACGTCACGAACCGGGCGGCGGCGGCCCTGCTGCTCCAGGCCCTCGTCGACTCCCACCGTCCGGCGGGGGTCGTCCTGGAACTGCCCGCCGGCCCCCCGACCGCCGCGACGCTGAGCGCGGTCGCGCGCGCGAAGCGGATGTGCGACAGCCTCTCCGTCCCGCTGACCCTGGTCGACGGCACGGCGGTCCGAGAACGGCCCGACCGCACGACGGGCCCGCGTGAACCCCTCGCGTACGGCGCGGTGGCCGAGGGCTGACCGAGCCCGCGCCCTACGGAGCGTGCCCGGGGGCGGTCAGGCCGGGAAGTCCTCGACGAGGATCACGTCCAGTCGTCTCGGCCCGTGGACCCCCTCGACGCGGTCGAGTTCGATGTCGCTCGTCGCCGACGGGCCCGAGATCCAGGTCAGGGGGCGTGCCGGGTCGAGGCGGCCGAGTGCCTGCGGTACGGAGGCGACGACCTGCCCGGGGATGCGCACGAGACAGATGTGGTGGTCGGGCACGAGGGTGATGCGGCGGCCGCCCTGGTCGGGTCCGGCGTCGAGGACGATCGTGCCGGTCTCCGCGACGGCGACGGCGCAGCCCGTCACGACGCTGTCGGCCTCGTCGAGGTCGTACGAAGTGAGTTCGGGCCGGTCGTCCACGACCGCCGCGTCCGTACGGCCCAGGAGCGCGCGGGGGAGCCCCACGGGCGCCAGCACCCGGCGCGCGCCGCGCTCGGCCAGCAGGCGTCCGACCAGCTCCGGGAGCGCCTCGGGGCGGCAGCGGTGGACGACGGCCCGGTAGTCCGCCAGGTTCTCTGCCAGCAGGGCGACGGTCTCCTCCGTGTCCCGATCCCCGTGCTCCCGCGCGTAGTTCCGCTCGACGGCCCGGTCGTAGGGCGTGTCGGCCGCGGGCACGTCGGTCAGTGCCTCGCGGATCCGGCGCAGGACCAGTTCCCTGCCGCTCACTCGGAGCCCTCCTTGTGCTCGTGCTCACGCTTCCACCAGCCGCGGAAGCCATCAGCGGGGACCTCGGGCAGGTCACGGCTGTCCGTCCACGCCCGACCGGGACCGGGCAGGCGCGAGGGATGGATCCTCCGGGTGAGGGAGGCGAGGCGCTGACCGGCCGCGTAGACGCCGGGCCGGCCGAATGCCCATGCTGCCGCTCCCATGGCGGCCTTCTCCAGACGGTGGCCCTCGCCCTCGGCGACCTTCTCACGGAGGTGGACGAGGACTTCGGGGATGTCGATGGCGACCGGGCACACGTCGTAACAGGCTCCGCAGAGCGTGGAGGCGTACGGCAGCGAGGCGTCGATCTCGCTCGCGGTGCCCCGCAGCTGGGGGCTCAGGATGGCCCCGATCGGCCCCGGGTAGACGGAGCCGTAGGCATGGCCGCCGGCCCTCTCGTAGACCGGGCAGACGTTCAGACAGGCCGAGCAGCGGATGCAGCGCAGTGCCTGGCGGCCGACCTCGTCCGCGAGGGTGTCGGTGCGGCCGTTGTCGAGCAGGACGAGGTGGAAGGTCCGCGGCCCGTCACCGTCCGTCGTGCCGGTCCACATGGAGGTGTACGGATTCATGCGCTCGGCGGTCGAGGAGCGCGGGAGGGTCTGGAGGAAGACCTCAAGGTCCCGCCAGGTGGGCACGACCTTCTCGATGCCGACGACGGAGATCAGGGTCTCGGGCAGGGTCAGGCACATCCGCCCGTTGCCCTCGGACTCGACGACGACCAGCGTGCCGGACTCGGCGACCATGAAGTTCGCGCCCGAGATCCCGACCTTGGCGCGCAGGAACTTCTCGCGGAGGTGGAGCCGGGCGGCCTCGGCCAGCTCGGCGGGGCTGTCGGTCAGGTTCTCCGGCGCCGGACGGCCCCAACGGCCCATCTCGGAGCGGAAGATGTCACGGATCTCGCCCCGGTTGCGGTGGATGGCGGGTACGAGGATGTGCGAGGGCCGGTCGTGGCCGAGCTGCACGATCAGTTCGGCGAGGTCGGTCTCGTACGCGGCGATGCCCTCGGCCTCCAGCGCCTCGTTGAGCCCGATCTCCTGCGTGGCCATCGACTTGACCTTGACGACCTCGCTCTCGCCGGTGGCCCGCACCAGGCCGGTCACGATCCGGTTCGCCTCGGCCGCGTCCGCCGCCCAGTGGACCGTGCCGTCGGCCCGTACCACCGACTCCTCCAACTGGAGCAGGTAGTGGTCGAGATGGCGGAGCGTGTGGTCCTTGATCCGCTTGCCTGCCTCGCGCAGCTCGGCCCAGTCGTCCAGCTCGGCGACGGCCTTGGCCCGCTTGTCACGGATCGTGTGGGTGGCGTGCCGCAGGTTCGCCCGCAGGGTGGTGTCCCGCACCGCCTCGCGCGCGGCCTCCGGGAAGGCCGGCATGCCCAGGAACGTACCGCTCACGCCGTCGGCTCCTCTTCCGTGCTCGCCAGGATCTCGGCGATGTGAACGGGCCTGACGCCGACCCGGAGCCGGCTCATCATGCCGCCGAGGTGCATCAGACACGAGTTGTCCGCCGCGCACAGGACGTCGGCCCCGGTCGAGACGGCGTTGCGGACCTTGTCGGCGCCCATCGCCGCCGAGACGTCCGGGTTCTTCACGGCGAAGGTGCCGCCGAAGCCGCAGCACTCCTCCTCGCCCGGCAGCTCCACCAGCTCGAGGCCCTTGACCGCCGAGAGCAGTCGGTACGGCCGATCGGCCAAGCCGAGGCCGCGCAGACCGTGACAGGTGGGGTGGTAGGTGACCTTGTGGGGGTAGGAGGGCGCCGACGTCCGTCACGCCGAGGACGTCGACCAGGAACTCGGTCAGCTCGTACGTCTTCGGCACGACCGGCGCCACGGCGAGGGCGAGCCCGTCCCCGCGGCCCTCCGCACGGGCCCGCTCGCCCATGCGCGGATAGAGCTCGCGGACCATGGCGCCGCACGACCCGGAGGGGGTGACGACCGCGTCGTACCCGCCGAAGACCTCGGCGAAGCGCCGGGCGAGCGGCTCGGCCTGCCGCCGGTAGCCGGTGTTGTACTGCGGCTGGCCGCAACAGGTCTGACCCTTCGGGAAGTCGACGTCGACGCCCAGCCGGGTCAGCAGTCGCACGACGGCGCGGCCCGTGTCCGGATAGAGCGTGTCGTTGACGCAGGTCAGGAAGAGAGCGACACGCATCGCGGCTCCTTCGTCAGGCCTCGCCCGCGACGCGCAGCAGCAGGGCGTGCAGCGCCGTGCGTTCGTCGTCGGTGAGCGGGGCGGTCAGCTCGTCGGTGACGCCGCGGCTGGTCCGGTCGGTCTCCCGGAGGAACCTCCCGCCGTCGTCCGTCAGGACGACGATACGGCTGCGCCGGTCGCCGGGGGCGGGACGGCGCTCCACGAAGCCCAGTCGCTCCAGGTCGTCGACGAGGCTGACGATGGCGCTCGGGTCGTAGCCGAGGCTCGTGCTCAACTCCCGTTGCAGGGCGCCCTCCACGGTGGCGAGATAGCGCAGTACCGCGTAGTGGCGCAACCGCACCCCGGACTCCTGGAGTGCCGCGTTGAAGAGCTGCCCCGAACGCAGCCCCAGCCGGTAGAGCAGGTAGCCGGTGTCGGAGTGGAGCGAACGCATCCACGGTTCGTCGGAGTCCATCGACAGGTTCATGCCTCCAGGATGCGCCATCCCCGACGGTTACGACAACTATTGACGTCGACAATTATTGGTCTTAGCTTCCAATCGGCCGCCCCACACCAGCGCCTCCTGTCGAAGGGACACCTGTGTCTTCTCCCGTCTCATCTGCCTCATCTGTCTCTCCGCCCCCTAGCCGGCCAGTCGATCTGCGCGGGAAGGTCGCCGTCGTCACCGGCTCCGGTCGTGGCCTCGGCCTCGCCTACGCCACCGCGCTCGCCCGCGCCGGAGCACACGTCGTCGTGAACGACCTCGACGCCCGGGCCGCCGAACAGGCCGCCGAGACCGTACGGAAGGCGGGCGGCGGAGACGCCGTCGCCGAAACGGTGGCCGTCGGCACCTCCGAGGCCGCCCGGCGACTCGTCGACCGGGCCGTCGACGCCTTCGGCCGGCTCGACATCATGGTCACCAACGCCGGCATCCTCCGCGACCGCGTGCTGTGGAAGATGACCGACGACGACTTCGACACCGTCGTCACCACCCATCTCAAGGGCACCTTCACCTGCGCCCGTGCCGCCGCCGTGCGGATGCGCGAGCAGGGCGAGGGCGGACGTCTCGTCCTCGTCGGTTCGCCCGCCGGACAGCGCGGCAACTTCGGCCAGACCAACTACGCGGCGGCGAAGGCGGGGATCGCCGCCATGGCCCGCACCTGGTCCATGGAGCTGGCGAAGGCGGACATCACCGTCAACGCGATCGTGCCGGTCGCCGCCACCGCCATGACCGAGACGATTCCCGACTTCGCACCGCACGTCGAGGCACTGCGCGAGCGGGGTGTCCCGCTGCCCGGCTTCCTGCGCAAGGGCGAGGGCTTCGGTACCGTCGAGGACTGCGCCGCCCTCGTCCCCTTCCTCGCCTCGGACGCGGCCCGTGACATCACCGGCCAGTGCGTCGGTATCGGCGGCGACCGGCTCACGCTCTGGTCGCACCCGCAGGAGGTCGCCTCGGCCTACACGGACGGCGGCTGGACCCCGGACGCGATCGCCACCGCGTGGCACACCTCGGTCGGCGCGCATCCGCAGACCGTGGGCATCCCCGCTCCCCGCGTGCCGGCCCCCGGGGAGATCCGATGAGCACCCGGACCGCCCCGCTGGAGCGAGGCCCCGTCGACGTCGGCGCCCTCGTCGCCATCGACGTCCACACCCACGCCGAGGTCTCCGCCCACGGGCACGCCTCCCTCGCCGACGAGCTGAACGACGCCTCCTCCGCGTACTTCAAGGTCGCGGGCGACCGCAGGCCCACCGTCCCGGAGATGGCGGCCTACTACCGCGAGCGGAACATGGCCGCGGTCGTCTTCACCGTGGACGCCGAGTCCGCGACCGGCACCCCGCCCGTTCCCGACGAGGAGATCGCCGAGGCCGCGGCCGCGAACGCCGACGTGTTGATCCCCTTCGCCTCCGTCGACCCGTTCCGCGGCAGGGCGGGCGTCCGCCGGGCCCGCCGCCTGGTCGAGGAGTACGGGGTCAAGGGCTTCAAGTTCCACCCGAGCATCCAGGGCTTCTTCCCCAACGACCGGTCCCTCGCCTACGCGCTGTACGAGGTGCTGGAGGAGACCGGCGCCATCGCACTCTTCCACACCGGCCAGACCGGGATCGGCGCGGGCGTCCCCGGCGGCGGCGGGATCCGGCTGAAGTACTCCAACCCCCTGTATGTCGACGATGTCGCCGCCGACTTCCCCCATCTCAAGATCATCCTGGCCCATCCCTCGTTCCCCTGGCAGGACGAGGCGCTGGCCGTCGCCACCCACAAGCCTGGCGTGCACATCGATCTGTCGGGCTGGTCCCCGACGTACTTCCCGCCGCAGCTGGTGCACTACGCCAACACACTGCTGCAGGACAAGGTCCTCTTCGGCTCCGACTACCCCGTCCTGACCCCGGACCGCTGGCTCGCCGACTTCGACAGGCTGCCGATCAGGGACGAGGTCCGTCCCAAGATCCTCAAGGAGAACGCCGCCCGGCTGCTCGGGCTCGTCTGAAGGGTCGCCCCCATGCGCGACAAGGGAACGAACGTGGGCCTCGGCTCCTGGCCCGCCCGCCGGGCCCGCAAGACCCCGCACCGCACCGCCCTGATCCACCAGGGAACGTCCCTGACCTACGCCGGGCTCCACGACCGCGTCGGCCGGCTCGCGGCCTCGCTGCGGCAGCGGGGCGTCCGACGCGGGGACCGGATCGCCTACCTGGGACCGAACCATCCGTCCTTCCTGGAGACGCTGTTCGCCGCCGCACTGCTCGGCGCCGTCTTCGTCCCGCTCAACACCCGGCTCACGCCGCCCGAGATCGACCACCAGCTCACTGACTCGGGCGCGCACACGCTGGTGCACGCGCCCGGACACGCGGACCGGACCACACTGCACCCCGCCCGCCGCCTCCAGGTCGGCGACGCGTACGAGGAGGCCATCGCCTCCGCCGCCGGTCACGTCCCGCCCGAGGAGCAGGTGTCCGAGGACGACGTCTGCATCGTCATGTACACCTCGGGAACCACCGGCCGTGCCAAGGGCGCCATGCTCACCCATGCCAACCTCACCTGGAACGCGGTCAACGTCCTGATCGACACCGATCTGCGCGCCGACGAACGGGCCCTCGTCACGGCCCCGTTGTTCCACACCGCTGGCCTCGGCATGCTGGCCCTGCCCGTGCTGCTCAAGGGCGGCACCTGTGTCGTGGTGGAGCAGTTCGACGCGGACGCCACCCTGGACCTGGTGGAACGCCACGGCATCACCTCGATGTTCGGCGTCCCCACCATGTACGAACTGATGGCCCGCTCGCCGCGCTGGGCGCACGCCGACCTGTCGTCGCTGCGCACCCTCAACTGCGGCGGCGCCCCGGTCCCCGGCCGGCTCATCGCCGCGTACCGGGAGCGTGGACTCCGCTTCCAGCAGGGGTACGGCCTGACCGAGGCCTCGCCCGGTGTGCTCTTCCTCGACGCCGAGCACGTCGTCGGCAAGGCCGGCTCCGCGGGTGTCCCGCACTTCTTCACCGACGTCCGGATCGTCGGGCCGGACGGGAGCGACGCCCCGCGGGGCGAGACCGGCGAGGTACTCGTCCGCGGCCCGCACGTGATGTCCGGCTACTGGGGACTGCCCGAGGCGAGCGCCGCCGCCTTCAGCGACGGCTGGCTGCGCACCGGGGACGCCGCCGCGGTCGACGCCGACGGCCATGTCACCATCAACGACCGCATCAAGGACATGATCATCTCCGGCGGCGAGAACGTCTACCCGGCCGAGGTCGAGGACGCGCTGCTCGTCCACCCCGACGTCGCCGAGTGCGCCGTCATCGGCGTACCGGACGCGAAGTGGGGCGAGGTGCCCCGGGCGTTGCTCGTGCCGCGCCCCGGAGCCGCGCTCGACGCGGAGGCGGTCCTCGCCGGGCTCGCGGGGCGGCTGGCCGCGTACAAGATCCCCAAGAGCGCCGTCGTGGTGGACGCCCTGGCCCGCACCGCCTCCGGAAAGCTCCACAAGCCCGAACTCCGCCGCCTCCACGGCGGCTTCGCCCCCGAGAGCCCCGTACCCCCCGAGAACCCCGTACCCCCCGAGAACCTCGAACCCCCCGAGAACCATGAGGAGAACCCCGCATGACGACCACCGTGAACGGCATCGACGAACTCCGGGAGCTCGTCCTCCTGAACGACGGCGACCTCGGCACGAGCGACTGGCTGGAGATCTCCCAGCAGCGGATCGACACCTTCGCCGACGCCACCGACGACCACCAGTGGATCCACACCGACCCCGAGCGCGCGGCGGCCGGCCCCTTCGGTGCGCCGATCGCCCACGGCTGTCTGACGCTGTCCCTCTTCATACCCCTGTTCACCGGACTGCTCGACGTCCGGGGCGTCACCACGAAAGTCAACTACGGCTTCGACAAGGTCCGTTTTCCGGCGCCGGTCCCCGTCGGCTCCCGCATCCGCCTCGTCGGCCGCCTCGCCTCGGTCGACGAGGTTCCCGGGGGCGTGCAGACAGCCGTCGACGGCACGATCGAGAGGGAGGGCGGCACCAAGCCCGCGGCGGCCCTGCGCTTCCTCTCCCGCTTCTACGCCTGACGACACGCGTCCGACCGGCGACACGGGCCGCCCCCTCCCCTTCAGGGAGGGGGCGGCCCTCAGGCGGTTCGGCGGCCCGATGCGGCGGCCACCGGGCTCATGCCCCGGCCTCTCACGCGCCGGGCACGGTCCGGCCGACGACGGCCGAGGTCAGACGCGGGTCCTCCGCGAGCCGTGCCGTCGCAGAACCGGTCGGCGGTGTCGGCGGTGTCGGCGGTGTCGATCCCGCTCGGAGGGTGTCGCTCCCGTACGAAGGCGCCTATCGCCGCCGCCACGCCCTCCCGGAAGCCCGTCACGTGCGTCCCGCCGCTGGGCGTCGGCACGCTGTCCACGGAGCTGTGGATGCGCCGGCCGCGAAGGTCCGGCTCCACGTCAGGGCGACCTCGAGGGCCCCGTCGATCCGTGGATCCGCTTGCTCGAACCCGAAGACGCCGGTCTCCCCGTATGTTCCGGACCGCTCGGTGAGGAACGCGACGAAGTCCTCGGCGCCCTCCGGGGCGTGGAACGGCAGCGATCGCGGCCCGCTCGTCGAGCGCTGGTCCGTCAGCGAGATGTCGAGGCCGCGATCGACGAAGGCCGGCGTTCCGAAGCGCTCCGTCATGGCGTCGCTCCGTCATGGCGTCGAACGAGCACTCCGCCCGTGCCGGTCCCCGCCCCACCTCCCGCCCCCTTCCGCCGCGTTGGGGACGCCCTGCTTGCTTTGGGGGTTCACCCCGGTCTAATATCGTCATCATGACGATAATCGCTCGGCGGCCCCCGCTCCCCGCGGGCATAGGCTTCAGGGGCCTCGGTCCGCCGCCGCGCGCACGGCCGTGACGTCGGGCGCGAGCCCGGAGCCATGCCGGCGCTCGCACCAGCCGCCCGGCGGCCGCCTGCCGCCGGACCACCGGCAGAGATCGACACAAGGCGGTCCCCGTTTCAACGCCGCGGCGCCCCAGTGCCTGATCCCTGTTGCGCGATCTCTGCTCTCCGATTCGCCGCTCGTGCACTTCGAAACCTCGAAAACTCGGGCGCTCGTGGCGCCGCGGGCTGACGTGAAGAAGTGCGTCGATCGAAGTGCGAACTCGGATGGTGCAACCCCTCTCCTCCCGGAGAAATCCGCCCGACAGGAGCATCTCGTGCGCCACGCCCGCCCTCCTGCGCCCTCGCCACGATGCACCCTGTTCTCCTACGGCCTCGGTGGCATCGGCAACGATCTCAAGACGGAAAAGTGAGCATGTTCGTAATTCCGGTAAATCCGTTCGACCTCTCCGAAGCAACGCTGAGCCGAATATCCGCCGATGACTCATGGGCCCCGCGCGAGTCGAAGATCCCGCACGTGGATGCCAGGGTGATTCGCCACTTCCTCTCTCCGGCTGAAGTGGAGGTGTTCGCGGCCGAACTCGCCGCCCAGCGCTTTGTGCCGGTGGGTCTGGACGGCGTTGCCGCCAACTACGCAGAAGGAGATCCGGTCGGCCATCTCCGCGCCACGGCTGACTCCGAAGTCCTGGCGGCAGAGTTCTACCGCAGGCTGCGGACGTTTCTGCCGTGTGAAGTGGGACAGGACGATCCGACGGATTCAGACGGAAGGCGCTGGAAGCCGGCGTCTGTCAATCCGCGTATGCGCTTCATCACCTACGAACACGGCGGATTGCTTGTCCCGCACTACGACTCGCCCTATTTCGCCCCCGACGGAACGCGAACTCACCTGACGGTCGTCGTCTACCTCTCGTACGAGGCAGTGGGCGGAGAAACGCGGTTCATCGCCGACAAGCAGAACGAGCTTCCCTTTGCGGAACGCGACTTCTCGGACTGGCCCCGGCTCGCAGAGCCTGCGGAAATATTGAGCGCCCACCGCCCCGAACCGGGCGATGCGCTCCTCTTCTGGCACCGGACGCTTCACGACTCGGCTCCGCTTCTCGAGGGTACGAAGACAATTCTCAGAACCGACGTGCTCTACGAGCCCATAGATGTGCCGTGAACAACAGCAAGGCAACCGTCGCGCGGGGGCACGTGGCCCCGCCCGGGCTGGTGACTCCGGGTGGGCGCCCAGGGCGGGCTTCGGATTCGACGACGGGCGTGTGGTGATGTGCCGAGGGCGTGCGGGCGCGGGTGGCGGTCCGTCAGGAGCCGGGCTGACCCGGGGTCGTCGACGGCGCCCGGAGGGCGCACGAGCCCCGGGGGCCGCTCGACGGGTCCGTTCTCGTCAGCCCCACGGCCCCTATTCCGAAGGAATTCCGCCGTCGTGGCCCCCGCCCGACCACGTCGATGCGGACCGGCGTCAGACGCGTGACCGGCGCCGGCGGCCACCGCCCGCCTTCGGCGGGGAAGGCGGAAGGTCGGACGGTGGCCGCATGACGTCACACGCCGTCGCCCGGTGCACGCCTCCCCGCCGAGGCCAGGGCCGCCGGGTTCCAGCCGCGACGCGGGACCGAGTCGCGCAGCAGACGGGTGTAGGGGTCGGCGGGTGCGTCCAGGAGGGCCGACGTGGTGCCCCTCTCCACCACGCGGCCCTGCTTGAGGACCATCACCTCGTCCGTGACGTGCCGGACCACGGCCAGGTCGTGCGTCACGAAGAGGAAGCCGATTCCCGTCTCGCGCCGGATCCGGCCGAGGAGTTCGAGCACCTGCGCCTGGATCGACACGTCCAGCGCCGCCACCGCCTCGTCGAGGACGAGGAACCGCGGCTCGGCCGCCAGCGCGCGGGCGATCGCGACGCGCTGGCGCTGACCGCCCGAGAGCCTGCCGGGCAGCGCCGCCGCCTCCCGCTCGCCGAGGCCCACCTGGTCGAGGAGTTCGGCGACGCGGACCCGCCGTGCCGCCGCGTCCGAGGGGACGTGGAGGCGCAGCACCTCCTCCACACACCGTGCCACCGGTACGCGCGGGTCGAGGGAGAGGTAGGGGTCCTGGAAGACCATCTGGATCTCGCGGGCCCGCGCCAGGCGCTCGGCCCGGCCGCGGGCCCGCGCCGAGCGGTCCCGGCCCCCGATCCGGACCGTGCCGCCGTCGGGACGCTCCAGGCCGACGAGCATCCGCGCGGTCGTCGTCTTGCCGCTGCCCGACTCGCCGACGATGCCCAGCGAGGCGCCCGGCGCGAGGGTGAACGACACGTCGTCCACGGCCGTATGGTCCCCGTACCGCTTGCGCAGCCCTTCGACCACCAGCTCTTCCGGGCCGTTCGTGGTTCCGCTCACCGTGTGATCCCTTCGTCGGCGCGGTGGCAGGCGGCCAGTCCGTCGCCATGGCGTGCCAGTACGGGTGTCTCCTCCGTGCACCGCGCCTGTGCGTGGGCGCAGCGCGCCGCGAAGGCGCACCCGGGCGGGGCCTCGGCGAGCGAGACGGGCCGGCCGGGGATGGGGCGCGGAGCGGGGGCGCCGGCCTCGATCCGGGGCGTGCAGGCCAGCAGCCCCGCCGTGTAGGGGTGGAGCGGCCGGTCGAACAGGGCGTCGGTGTCCGCCGTCTCGACGATCCGGCCGGCGTACATCACGTACACGCGGTCGCAGATCGCCGACGCCAGTTCCAGGTCGTGGGTGACGAAGAGCAGACCCGTGCCGCGTTCGGCCTGGAGCCGGGTCAGGATCGCGATGATCTCGGCCTGCGTGGTGACGTCGAGCGCCGTGGTCGGCTCGTCGGCCACCAGCAGCTCCGGCTCGCCCGCCAGGGCCGCGGCGATCACCACCCGTTGGAGCATCCCGCCGGAGAACTGGTGCGGATGGCGGCGCAGCGCGCCTCGCGGATCGCGGATGCCGACGGCGTCGAGGAGCTCCTCCGCCCGCGCGAGCGCCGTCGAGGCGGGGGTACCGGCGGCACGCAGGCCCTCGGTGAGGAAGTCGCCGATCCGGCGCAGCGGGTTCACGGAGGCGCGGGGGTCCTGATAGATCATGGCGACCCGCCGGGCGCGCAGCCTGGCCAGCTCGGCGCGGTCCATCGTCAGGACGTCACCGCCTCCCACCCGTACGGCGCCGGCCGTCCGCGCCCTGGCCGGCAGCAGCCCGAGCACGCTGCGGCACGCGACCGACTTGCCCGAGCCGGACTCGCCGACCAGACCGACGGTCTCGCCCGCGTCGACCCGGAGCGTGACGCCGTCGAGGAGCGGCCGGGCCGCCTGCCCGTCCGGCAACCGGACTCCCAGGCCGTCGATCTCCAGCACGGGAGACCGACCCCTGCTCTTCAGGCGGACAGGATCCACGTTGCCCACGGAGTCCGTGGGGTTCGTAGGACCCATGGAGTTCGAGGTGTTCATGAGGTTCACCGCTCCCGCTTCGCGATCCGGTCGGCGAGGCCCTCGCCGACGATGCCGAACGCCACCACGGCCAGGACCACGCAGAACGACGGCGCGAGCGCGGGCAGCATCGCCCCCTGTTGGAGGGCCGCCTGGCCTTCGTTGATCATGGCGCCCCAGTCCGCCGTGGGCGGCTGAACGCCGAAGCCGAGGAACGACAGCGCGGCGAGGTCCATCAGGGCGTACCCGAAGTTCATCGCGGACTGCGCGAACACCGTCGGGGCGATGTTGGGCAGCAGGTGCCGAAGACAGATCGTCCAGCCCGACCAGCCCTGCACGCGGTACGACTCGATGTACGGCCGGGCCTTCTCCTGGCGGGCGATCCCCCGCACCAGCCGTCCCACGTACGGCGTGTACGCCACCGCCATGGCGATCACCGGCGCGGTCATGCCCGAACCGAGCACGGCCACGAGGAGGATCGCGAACAGCAGCCCGGGAATCGCGAAGGCGAGGTCCATCGACCGGGACAGCAGCACGTCCGCCCAGCCGCCGCGCCATGCGGCGACCAGGCCGAGCAGGGTGCCCAGGAGCGTCGAGACGCCGACCACGAGCAGCGGTCCGAGCAGTCCCGTCCGTGCGCCGTGCAGCAGTCGCGACAGGATGTCCCGGCCGGACTGGTCGGTGCCGAGGAGGTGGTCGCCGCCGGTGCCCACCAGACTCGCCGACAGATCGAGCGCCTCGGGGTCGTACGGCGCGAGTACGGGCGCGAGCACGGCGACCAGGACGAGCCCGGCCAGCACGACGACGGCGGCCGTGAAGAGCGGCCCCTGCCCGAGGACGCGCAGGGCGCCCAGACCCGGGCGGCGGCGCAGCGCGCCCGGCGCGGGGGAGACGGTGGTGGTCATCGGGATGCCTCCCCGTGGACGGACAGCCGGGGGTCGACCAGCGGTACGAGCAGGTCGACGACGAGATTGACGACGACGAACGCCGTCACGCTCAGCAGGGTGATCGCCTGGACGACGGCGAAGTCCTTGGCCGTCACCGACTGCACGAGCAGCGAACCGATGCCGGACACGTTGAAGGCGGTCTCCACGATCGACGTACTGATCAGCAGACCGGCGAGCATCGTGCCGCCGACGGTCACGATCGGCCCCAGGGCGTTGCGGAGCACATGGCGGCGGACCACGGAGGCGCCCGCGACCCCGCGCGCCCGCGCCACCTCGACGTGCTCGCGCCCCATCTCGTCGAGCATGGCCGACCGGGTGACCCGGGCGAGCATCCCGGCGAAGGTGATCGCCAGGGCGAACGCCGGCAGCGTGAGGTGGTACACCCGGTCGGTGAAGCCCTCCGGAGTACCACCGGGGCCGGGGAACCAGCCCAGTTGGACGGAGAAGAGCGAGACGAGCGCGATGGCGCTCACGAACGAGGGGGTCGCCGTCGCCACGCCGGTGCCGAGCAGCACGGTCCGGTCCACGGCCCCGGGCCGCAGCGCCGCCAGGACGCCCGCGGAGACCCCGAGGGAGGCGACGAGCAGCGCCGCGTACCCCACGAGCACGGCCGTGCCCGGCAGGCGCGAGCCGATGAGCGGGCCGACGTCCTGGTGGAACTGCGCGGAGCGGCCGAAGTCGCCGTGCAGGACCCCGCCCAGCCATTTCGCGTACTGGACCGGAAGCGGGTCGTCCAGGTGGTATTGGCTGCGCAGGGCCGCCACCGCCTCCGGTGTCGCGGGACGGCCGTGCAGCAGGAAGGAGACCGGGTCGCCGGGGGCGAGATGGACGGCGGCGAAGACCAGGACCGACGTGACGAGCAGGACCGTCACCAGGCCGAGGAGCCGGCCCGCGAGATAGCGCCTCATGACCGCGCGGCCCCGATCGTCGCGGCCCAGGGGTAGTACAGCTGCGCGATCCCGGTGGGCGCGCCGGTGACCCCGCTGCCCAGGAAGACCGAGTAGGGGGCTTCGTACAGCGGGATGACGGGGAGCTCGCGCACGGCGATCCTCTGCAGCTCGGCCGTCAGGTCCGCCCGGCGAGCCGGGTCGGGCTCGGCGTTCGCCCGGTCGAAGGCGGCGTCGTACTCGGCGTTCGACCAGTTCCCGTAGTTCCCGACGTGGCCGGTGCTCAGGTACTGGTAGAACTCCAGCGGATCGGGCGTGTTGTCGTACCCGTTGGTGATGACCAGGTCCAGCCCCTTGCGCGCCTCTGGGTCGACGAAGATGCTGCTGTACGCCTCCGGGGCGACGGACTTCAGCCGGACGTCGAGCCCGATCTGCCGCCCCGCCGCCTGGACGGCGTTGGCGACGACACTGATCTCCGGCGCGAGCGAACTGGTGACGAGCGTGATCCTCCGCCCGGTGGCGCCGGCCTCCTCGACCAGCTTCTTCGCGGCGGCCACGTCGTACACCGGTTCCGGCAGGGCGTCGAAGTAGGCGTCGGTCCTCTCCGGCACGAGCGCCCACGCGCCGCGTGCGGTGGGCGCCTTGGCCGGGACGCCGACGCCCCCGGCCGCCGCCTTGACGATGTTCTTCCGGTCGAGGGCCATGGAGAGCGCCCGTCGGACCTTCAGGTCGCCGAGCGGGCCCTTGAAGTCGAGGACGGAGAGGTCGGCGGCAGCGGTGTTGGGGCCGAAGTACACCTTCCCCTTCGTGGTGGACCGCAGCTGGGTCAGCGAGGTGGCGGGCACCATGTAGCCGCCGTCGGCCGTGCCCGACAGGAAGGCGTTGGTGCGCGCGGCCGGGTCCTCGACGAACGTGAAGGTCACCGTGTCGTTCTTCGGGGCCAGGGCGGTGTCCCAGTACCCCGGGAACTTCTTGAGCGTGACGCTCTCGCCCTGGGCCCAGCCGTCCAGGGCGTACGGGCCGGTGCAGTTGACCTTCCCCTTGGGGCCCCCGTAGTCCTTGCCGGCCTTCGCCAGGAAGGCCGCGCTCTCGACGGTGCCGGGGGAGGCCGCCATCAGCTCGTTGAGGAGGACGTCGGGCCGGGAGAGCCGGATGGTCACCTCCAGCGGACCGCTGCTGGTGATGGAGGTGACGTTCCGGAACGCCGATCCCCAGGGCGAGCCGGTCGCCGGGTCCATGTGGCGCTTGAGGGAGGCGACCACGTCGTCGGCGGTCATGGTGGTGCCGTCGTGGAACGTGATGCCCGGACGCAGGGTGTACACCCAGGTCTTCGGATCGGGGTTGTCGTACTTCACGGCGAGCCCGGGCTCGATCTTCAGGTCGGGGGTGACCCGAAGGAGCTGCTCGCACACGTTGGCGAGGACGGTGTTGGGCGGGTAGTCGTACGCGAGGGCGTAGTCGAGGGTGTACGGCTCGGCGTACAGCGACCAGGTGAGCGTGCCGATCGCGCCCTTCGCGGCGGGGGAGGTGGGGGTGACGGTGTAGGCGGCGCCGCCGGCGGATCCGGATCCGGTCGCGCCGGAACAGCCGGCGGTGGCGGCCGCGACGGCGGCGGTGCAGACGAGCAGTGCGGTGGCTCTGGAGATGCGCAAGGAGACCCACCCCTTACGGGTGTAGTGACGGGCGCTGGGGGATGGTGCGTGGTGCGGAGCACGGTGTGGTGCGGGGCTGCGGTGGAGCGGCGTGGGGCTGGTGGAGCGGCGTGGGGCTGGTGGTGCTCGGTGGTGCTGTGTGGGGTGCGGGGGCGACGGGCCGGATGGCGCAGGGCCGACGGACGTGACGGGAGGGCGTGAGGGCGGCGGGCCGCCGGGTGCCGTCAGGCCGTGTGGACCGGTGTGCCGCCGACGTACGTGCTCAGCACCCGCGCCTCGGCGATCTCCTCCGGCGGCGCGGTGAAGATGTCGCGGTCGAGGACGACCAGGTCGGCGAGCATGCCCGGGAGCAGCGTGCCGGTCTCGTCGAGCCGGTTCACGTGCGCGGAACCGGCCGTGTAGGCGGCGACGGCGGAGGCCAGGTCGAGGCGCTGCTCCGGCAGGAAGACCCGCTCGTCGGTCGTGCCGGCCTCCCTCCGGTTCACCGCGACATGGATGCCCGCGATCGGGTCGGGGCTGGAGACGGGCCAGTCGCTGCCGGCCGCCAGGGTGGCCCCGGCGCGCAGCAGGGAGCCGAACGGGTACTGCCAGGAGGTCCGCTCGGGCCCGAGGAACGGGATCGTCAGCTCGTCCATCTGCGGCTCGTGCGCGGCCCACAGGGGCTGGATGTTGGCGATGGCACCCAGGCGGGCGAACCGGTCCAGGTCGTCGGGGTGGACCACCTGCAGATGGGCGAGGTGGTGCCGGTTGCCGCGCCGGCCGTTGGCCTCCACCGCGGCCTCTACGGCGTCGAGGGCCTCCCGTACCGCGCGGTCGCCGAGCGCGTGGAAGTGCACCTGGAAGTCGAGGGCGTCCAGACGGGTCACGTACGAGCGCAGCGCGACCGGGTCGACGAAGCTGAGCCCCGAGTTGGCGGTGGCGCAGCCGCATCCGTCGAGGTACGGCGTCGTCATCGCGGCCGTGAAGTTCTCCGCGACGCCGTCCTGCATGATCTTGACGGAGCCGGCCCGGAACCGCCCGTGGGTCAGCTCCTCGCGGCGGGTGACGAGGTCGTCGATCTGCTCGTCCCCCCGTTCGCGGTCCCACCACAGCGCCCCGGTGACGCGGGCGGTGAGCGTCCCGGCGCGGGCTGCCGCGAGATAGGCGTCGGAGGGGTCGGGGTGGCCGCCGTACATCCCGAGCATGGCGTCCTGCCAGCCGGTGATGCCGAGCGAGTGGAGGAGCCTCTGCGCGCGCAGCAGCCCGGCGAGCCGGTCGGCGGCGGAGCTCGGCGGGACGAGCCGGGAGACCAGCCCGGTGGCGCCCTCCTGCAGGGTGCCGCTCGGGGTGCCGTCGGGCTCGCGCTCGATCCGCCCGTCGGCGGGGTCGGAGGTCTCCCGGGTGAGCCCGGCGAGTTCGAGGGCGCGGGTGTTCGCCCACGCGCCGTGGTGGTCGCGGTTGACGAGGTAGACCGGCCGGTCGGGGACGATCGAGTCGAGCAGCTGCCGGGTGGGCAGGCCCCCTTCGAAGCTCTCCATCGACCAGCCGCCGCCGGTGATCCACGGCCGGTCCGGGTGGGCCTCGGCGAACTCCCGGATCCGGGTCAGGTAGTCCTCGACGCCGACCGTGCCGGTCAGGTCGCACTCGGCCAGCTCCGTCCCGGCGAACACGGCGTGGACGTGCGAGTCCTGGAAGCCGGGAAGGAGCAGCTTCCCCCGCAGGTCGACGACTTCGGTGCCCGGCCCGATGAGTTCGCGCACCTCGTCATGGCCGACGGCGGTGATGCGCTCGCCGGTGACGGCGAGACTGCTCGCCCGGGTGCGGGCGGGATCGCCGGTGTGGACGGGGCCCTGGGTGAAGACCAGATCGGCCTTGGTCATGGGGATGCTCCAGAACGGGAGAAGAGGGGGTGCCTGGTGAACGCACATGGAACTGGGCGAGCCGTTTACACGTCAATGGTGTTGTCATAAGGTGGCCGCATGGTCGAGCGAGTGGTCCCGGAAGGCCGGCGGCGGCGCCGCAGGCCCACCAAACAAGGCGCCGTCCTCTCGGAACGGCTGATCATCGAGACCGCGCTGCGGCTCGTCGGCGAGCACGGCGCGGACGCCCTGTCCGTACGACGGCTCGGCGCCGCCCTCGGGGCCGACCCCAGCTCCCTCTACCGCTACTTCCGCAACACCGACGACCTCCTGCTCGCCCTGGCCGACGAGTTCGTCGGACGGGCCCAGGAGGGCTGGCGGGCGACCGGCGACTGGCGGGCGGACCTCCGCGACATGGGGCTGCGGATCCACGCCGTCTACCTCGCCAACCCGCAGGCCGCGCTGCTCGCCGCACACCGGACGACGGGCCGCGCCCACGAGACGGCGGCGGTGGAGACGATCCTCGGCATCCTGCGCGGGGCCGGCTTCCCCGACGCGACGGCCGTGCCGATCTACCACGCCTTCGTGGACCAGGCCCTGGCCTTCGCGGCGCTGGACGCCGCCGCGCTCGCCCTGCCGGAACCCGCACGCGTGGCCGACGAGGAGGTGTGGCGCGCCTCGTACGGGAGGCTGCCGCCGGAGACCCACCCGCACATCGCGGCGACCTTCCCGCTGCTCGCCGCCGACATGCGCGACAGCGGCTACCCCTTCGCCCTGGACCTGATGCTGGACGCGGCGGCGGCCCGGCTTCCGTAGCCGAGGCCGCCCGGGGAACTCCCCCTCCGCTGGGCTACGTTGGCCTCCGAGGACGAGAACTCCGACGGGGGCGACCAGGGATGAACGTCGAAGCGACGGCTCAGCGGATGATGGACCGGGTCTTACGGGTCGACCACGACCCCGGCGCATTGCGCTGGTTCCTGACCGACGAGGCCGCCGCGACGGCCGACGCCATACGCCGCGCCGGGACGCTGCCGGACGGGAACGTCCAGCTCGTGGCCGTCAACGCGATCGGGTACTACGAATGGTGCCGCCACCTCGCCGGCGAGGGCGCGGACATGGCGGCCCTCGGCTCCGCCGTCCTCTGCTTCCTCGACGTCCACCGCGCCTCGCCCACCCACGTACCGCCCGTCCTCGCCCCGGTCCTCGCGCTGCTCGCGGGCGAGCCCGACGGAGCGGAGGCGGACCCCGGCGACGCGTACCAGGCGGGCGCCGGGATCCTCGCCCTCTACACCCGCCACCGCCACCCCGGGCCCCTGCCCGCCGCGGCCGCGCTGCTGCGCCACGCCGTCGCCGGATTCCCCGACGGCAGCGCCGAACAGGGCACCTGCCTCTCCGACCTCGGTCTGACGATGCTGTACGGATTCCGGGACGGCGGCGGTCCCGAGATCCTCGCCGAGGCCGTCCGGCACAGCCGCGCCGCCGTGTCCGCGGCGCCCGGTGAGCGGATCGAACAGGCCCGCAGGGCAGGCAACCTGGGACTCGTCCTGAACCACGCGGCGGAGGCCACGGGGGACCCCGCCGTCGCGCGGGAGAGCGTCGACGTGCTGCGCCGGACCGTGCGCGGGAGCCGACCGGGCGATCCGCACCACGCCCTGCACCTCGCCCTGCTGGGCACGGCACTGCTGAACGCCGCCGCACAGCTCCGCGACCCCGCTCTCCTCCCCGAGGCCGTGGACGCCCTGCGCCGCTCCACCGCCGCCGCCCCGGCCCAGCCGCCGCCGGCCGCCCACCTGAACGACCTCGGGATGGCGCTCGTCACCCTCTCGATGGCGCCCGGGGACACTCCCGGCGGGCAGGACCGCACCGCGCTCCACGAGGAGGGCATCGCCACCTGCCGACGCGCGGCCGCGGCGGCGGACAACCCCGTCGAGGGCTCCCTCTACCTCGCCAACCTGGCCCACGCCCTCAACGGCAGCACCGTCAGCGCCCGGAACCTCTCCGCCCTCGACGACGCGCACAGCGCCGCGCGTGACGCCCTGGCCGCGGCCCCGCCCGGACACCCGGCCCACACCCACGCCCAGTTCGTCCTGGCCGAGGTCCTGCGCTCCCGGTACGCCGAGACCGGGGTCCTCGCCGACCTGCAGGCCGCTATCGGCTTCGCCCGCGGCGCCCTGGACGCCACCGGGAGCGACGACCGGCACCACACGGGCCGGGCCCTGGAGCTCGCCGCCCTGCTGCGCCTGCGCGCCGACGCCCTGGGCGGCCCACCCGGCGCGCTCGCCGAACCGCTCGCCCTGCTGCGCGGGCTCGCCGCGGACACCCCGCCGCGGTCGGCCGAACGGGCCCGGGTCCTGCTCGAACTGGCCAGGACCCTGGACGCGTCGGCGGACGGCACCGGGGAGACCGCCGAAGCCGCAGCGGCGGAGGCGGAAGGGACGTTCCGGGAGGCACTCGCCCTCACGGAGGCGGCCGACGGGGACGCGACGGGCGTGACCTACGCCCTCGGGCACGCCCTCGCCTGGCGCTTCACCGACCGCGCCGGGGCGGACGGCGCCCCCGACCCGGGCGCCGAGGAGAAGCGGAGCGAGGGCATCGCCCTGATCCGGCGGGCCCTCGACCTGCTGGGCGACGACGACCCGCGACGCGCGGAGTACCTGTCCGCCCTCGGCGGCATCCACCTGCAGCGCGCCACCACGACGCGGGACCCGGACGGACACGCGGAGGCCGTGCGCGTCCTGCGCCTCGCCGTGGCGGCCGCGGCACACACCGGTGGCCACGACAGGGCCGTGAGCAGCTCCAACCTCGGCGTCGCCCTGGTGAGCCTCGGCGCCCTCACCGCCGACGAGGCGCTGCTGGCCGAGGGGGCGCGGGCGCACCGGGACGCCCTCACCGCGACCGCACCCGACGACCACTACCGCGCACACCGTCTCGGGAACCTGGGCGACGCCCTGGAGGACCTCGCCCAGATCCGCTCGGACGCCGGCCTCGTCACGGAGGCCGTCGACGTGCTGCGCGAGGCGGTACGGATCTCGGGGCCCACCACACCCGGCAGGGGCGAGAACCTCTCCCGCCTGGGCGCCGCCCTGCGCTCCCTCTCCCGCTTCACCGGCGACGGCGCCCCGCTCGAGGAGGCCGTCCACTGGCACCGCCAGGCGGTCGCCGTCGCCGAGGAGGAGACCGGCCACCACCGGACCGACACGTACGGAACGGGCACACGCCACTCGTCCGAGGCACGCGCCCGCTCCGGCCTCGCCAACGCGCTCGCCGAACTCCATCTGCGCACCTACGACGAGGACCTGCGCGACGAGGCCCTGGCCCACTACCGCGCCGCGCTCGCGAGCCCCCACGATCCCGGCGAGCGCCACGCCCTGCTCACCAGCTACGGCAACGCGCTGTGCGGCCGGGCGGCCGACACCGCCGACGACACGCTCATGGGCACCGCGATCGGCATCCTGCGGGAAGCCGCCGCCGTCGTCCCGGCCGACCACAAGGGGCGGGCGGGCGTCCTCACCAACCTGGGCTTCGCCCTCATCCGACGCTCCCGGCTCACCGGCGACCGCCGATGGCTCGACGAGGGCGTGGACGTCCTGCGCCACGCCGTCCGGCAGAGCCCGCCGACCTCCTTCGAGCGCGCCGCCCACCTCTCCAACCTCGCCGAGGCGCTACGGATCCGGTACGAGGCCACTCACGACCGGACCGCCGCCGACGAGGCCGCGGGGCTGCTGCGCGAGGCGGTCTCCCTCGCCGACGGCGAGCGGCACGGCAGGGACATCGCGCGCGTGAACCTCGGTGTCCTGCTGCACCGCACCGCACTCGGCGGCCCGAGCGACGCCACGGACCCGGGGCTGCTCGCCGAGGCGAGGCGCGTCCTGGAGGAGGCCGTCGCCGGGCTCGACGACCGCCATCCACGGCGGACCGTGGCCCTGATCAACCTGGCCGCCACGAGCATGATCACCGCAGAGGTGGCCGAGGACCCGGCCGACCCGGCGCTCGCGCCCGTACTCGCCCGCGGGGCGGAGGCGGCCCGGGAGGCACTCGACCGGCTTCCCGAGGACCACCCCCACCAGGCCCACGTCCAATGGGTCCTGGCCCGTACCCAGTTGGCGCGGAGCCGCCTCGCCGACGCGAGCGTCGGCCCGCAGGAGCTCGCCGAGGCCGTCCGACTCGCCCGGCAGGCCGCCCGGAACCCGGTCGCCTCCGTGGCCAAACGCCTGCTCGCCGCCCGCACCTGGGGCGAGGCCGCCGTCGCGGCCGGCCAGGACGCCGAGGCGCTCGGCGGCTACACGTACGCCGTCGGTCTCCTGCCCCGCCTCGCGCCGCGCGGTCTCGAACGCGCCGACCAGGAGGACCGGCTGGTCGCCGGCACGGGACTCGCCTCCGACGCGGCCGCGCTCGCGCTGCGGCAGGACGACCCGGAGGCGGCGCTCACGCTCCTCGAACAGGGGCGTGGCGTGCTGCTCGCCCAGGGCCAGGAGGCGCGAGGCGACCTCTCCCGGCTGCGTACGGCCGACCCCGCCCTGGCCGCCGAGTTCGCACGCGTCCGGGACTCCCTGAGCGCCGGACCGACCCGCCCCGCGTCGGCCACCGGTCCCGGACCCGCCGAACCCACGTACACCGGCCACGAGGCCGGGCTGTTCGCCGAGTCACGGCACTCCCTCGCCCGGACCTGGGACGACCTGCTCGACCGGATCCGCCGGCTCCCCGGCCTCGAAGACTTCCTGGCCGCACCGCGCGTGACCGAGCTGATCCGCGCGGCCTCCGGGGGCCCGGTCGTGGTGGTCAACGTCAGCCGGTACCGCTCCGACGCACTCGTCGTCACCGCCGACCGGGGCATCGAGGTCGTCCCCCTGCCCGCCCTCACCCCGGCCGGCGTCCTCGAGCGGGCCACGGCGTTCCTCACGGCCGTCGACGACGCCTACGGCGACCAGGGGAACCGCCGGGCCTTCTCCGCGATGGGGGCGCTGTCGGAGACCCTGGAGTGGCTGTGGACCGCCGTCGCGGAGCCGGTCCTCCACCGTCTCGGCCTGCACGCCGCGCCGCCCGACGAAGCGTCGTGGAGCCGCCTGTGGTGGTGCCCCACCGGATGGCTGGCGCTGCTGCCCCTCCACGCGGCGGGCCGCCCCGACGCCGGAACCCGGTCGGGACCCGGCTCCGGCGAGAGCGTCATGGACCGGGTCGTCTCCTCGTACACCCCGACGCTGCGCGCACTGGACCGCGCCCGGCAGGCGCCCTCGGGCACCGCCGTGGCAACGCCCGCTCCGCTGATCGTCACCCTCGCGGACACCCCGGGAGCCCCGCCCCTGCCCGGAGCCTCCCAGGAGGCGAAGCTGCTGCGGAAGCTGTTTCCGGCGCACCTCGAACTCGCCGGTCCCGCCGCCACCGTCGACGCGGTGCGGCAGGCGCTGCCCGCCCACCCGTGGGTCCACTTCAGCTGTCACGGGGTCAGCGAGCCGGACAGGCCGTCCGAGAGCGGCCTGATCCTCCACGACGGGCGGCTCACCGTCCGCGACGCCGCCGAGCAGCGCCCGCGCGAGGCCGTCCTCGCCGTCCTGTCGGCCTGCTCCACCTCCCAGGGCGGACTCACGCTGCCCGACGAGTCGGTGCAGCTGGCCTCCTCGTTCCAACTGGCCGGGTATCCGCATGTGATCGGCACGCTGTGGCCTGTCGCGGACAAGGTGGCGACCCGGCTGACGGAGGAGCTGTACACGGCCCTTGCCGACGACCTCACGCGCGGCCGCCCGATCGACCCCGCGACGGCGCTGCACCGCCCGGTGCGCGAGCTGCGCCGGCGCCTCGCCCGTGCCCCGCACCTGTGGGCCGCGCACATCCACACCGGGCCGTGACGGAGGTGCGGCGACGCGGCTCAGTCCTGCGCCAGCGCCCCGTCGCCCACCGCCGTGCCCGACGGCGCCTGCGGCACGTCGTCGGGCTCCGGCGCCTCGTCGGACGGCCGGTACGTCCGGCGCTCGGAGAACTCGGCGATCACGTCCTCCCAGTCCTGCTCATCCGACGGTCGGTGAGGCTGCGTCATCTTCCGTTCCCTCCCTCTGTTCCCGTGTCCGCTGCTCCGGCGCGACCGGCGGTGTCGACCGTGCCGAGGGCGGCAGCAGCACTTCCAGTACGTCGATGTCGGCGGCCCGCAGATAGACCCCGCCGGTGTCGGGGACCTTCCCGAGGAACGTGCCGTCGGGCGCCATCCGGTACTGCGACTGGAGATAGACGTCGCCCGGCTGCGGGTACGCGGAGACCGCCGATCCGGACCCCAGCCAACCACCGACCCACAGACCGTTCTTGAGCCGGGCCCGGACGAAGCACGACCCCCGGTCGCGGAAGAGCGCGTCCCAGGCCGTCGGCGTCGGCTCGTACCGCGCCCGCCGCCGTCGCCGGTCCCGTACCGCCTCCGCCCAGGCGATCCCCGACGGCACCACGACCACCAGCAACAGCGCAGCCAGCCCCGCCTCCCGGGGGCGTTCGAGCATCCCGGCGACCGGACCACGGCCGTCCCCCGTGAGCAGCCGCACCAGCCACGGGCCCGCGGCCACCGCGTACACGGCGTCGAGGAGCGCCCCGGCCGCGATGGCCCGCACGATCCGGTTCTGCGGCTCCTGCTCCGCCGCGACCGCCCCGCGCAGATGCTCCCGTACGGCCTGGTAGAAGACCCCGGGCAGCACCAGGACCAGCAGGATCGTCAGCTGCTGCACCGTACCCGGAACCATCGCTCCCTCTCCCGCCCGCCGCGCCACGAACTCCCCGGCTCACACCGTACGTCGGTGATCCACCGCGCGACACGTCGATCCGGGCCATGGTCCGCCCGGCCGTGTCGAAGAGGCCGTGGGGCGCGGGTCTTCCGGGAGTCCCGGGTCGGTGGGGCCCGAGGACGTCACGTGTAGGCATGCTCCCGGCCCCCTGCCGTCCGGCCGGAACGGCGGCCCCTTCCGTACACTGACGGGCATGGCATGCCGCATCACCGAGCTCGTCATCGACTGCGCGGATCCGGAGCGGCTCGCCGCGTTCTGGAGCGAGGTCCTCGGCTACGTCGAACGCGCCCGCGAGGACGACGGGAGCATCGAGATCGGGCCTCCCGACTCGGACGCGGCGGGGCCGACCCTCGTCCTCAGCCCGAGCACCGACCCGCGGACCGGGAAGCTCCCCCTGCATTTCGACCTCAACGCCACCGACCGCGACCAGGACGCCGAGCTGGAGCGGCTGCTCGCCCTCGGCGCCCGCCCCGCCGACGTCGGTCAGAGCGGCACCGAGAGCTGGCACGTCCTGGCCGACCCCGAGGGCAACGAGTTCTGCCTCCTGCGCTCCCGGGTCCGGCCCGCCCTCTGACCCACGGCGGTCCGCCTTCCCCCGTCCCCGACGGGGGCGGGGGAAGTCACTCCTCCCGGTGTGCGGGGGCCGGTGCGCGAGTGCGACGAGGGCGTCCTGGAGGGTCGGCTGGTGCAGGCCCAGGCCCAGGGTCTCGGTGCCGATGCCGGAGCGTTCCAGGCGCCGCACGAGTGCGGACAGGCGCATCGGGTCGGCGGCCGGGGCGGACAGGGTGCCGGTGTGCGGGTCGTGCGACGGGGCGGCACCGGTCAGCTCCGTGCGCGGACAGGATCGGGACGACCGTGCTCGTGCCCGCCCCGTGCGGACCGAGCAGGCCCACCACTCGCCGGCCCGGGCCTCCAGGTCCGGACCGTCCACGGCGGCCGTGGTCCCGTACCTCTTGACCAGGCCTTCGGCCCGGATGGCGTAGGTCATCGGCGCTCCTCGCGCTCGACCGGCACGTCACCCGGTGTGCGGTGGCGCTGACAGCACGCTGATCGTCGGGTGACAGCGGGTGCGCACGGCGGGATCACGACTTCCGCCGAGCCGGGCCTTCCGGTTCCGTCGGCCCCGTGACCCGGCCAACACCGATGCGCCGTCCGGTCGTTGGCGTCACCAGGCGCCGGAGCGCGGTCACCGGTGATCGCCGCCCGGGGATCCCGGGGCCGTTCGCGTCTGTGCCCCCGGCCTCCCGAAGGGCATACTGGCGGGACGATGACGAACCGATCCGCGCCCCGGCGCCACCTGTCCACCAGCCCCTTCGCGGCTCCCGTCGATCCCGTGATCAAGGAGTTCGCCGTCGGTGACCGCGTCTCCCACGATCGTCACGGCCTCGGGAAGATCATCGGCCAGGAGCCGACGGGTGCGCTGCTCGTCGACTTCGGGGCCTCCCAGGTCCGAGTCCTCAGCCCCTACAAGGGCATGCACAAGCTCTGACAGAGTTCCGACAGCCTTCACGGACCCGCCCCGGCGCCGCGCATCGCGCCGGGGCGGTCTCCGTTCCACGCCGGGGCGGCTTCCGTGCCCGGGGGCGTGCCTACGATGGCCCCATGGCTGAACGCGAGGGAACCTCACCTGCGAGCGTCGTGCATCAGCGCACGCCCGGCGCCCCTGAGCTGGCCGCCGCGGCCGGGGTGTTCGCGCTGCTGGCGGACCCCACCCGGCTGCATCTGGTGTGGCTGCTGTCGCGTGCCGAGTCGGACGTCACCGCCCTCGCGGAGGCGTGTGGCGCTGCTCGGCCGGCGGTGAGCCAGCACTTGGCGAAGCTGCGGCTCGGCGGGCTCGTCCAGCACCGCAAGGACGGCCGCCGGGTCGTGTACACGCTCCCGGACGGTCATCTGCGGCGCCTCGTCGTCGAGGCGATCAACCACGCGGACCACCAGGTGACCGGCGAACCCTGGCACGACTGAACGGACCCCTCCGCATATGACATGTGCGCAACTATGCACATGTCCGCTACCGTGGTCACGACCCCCGGAGCCGAACGAGGGCGGGCCTCATGCTGTCCGTGTTGCGTCACCGCACCTACCGCCGCCTCTTCACCGCCCAGGTCGTCGCCCTCGCCGGTACGGGCCTCGCGACCGTCGCGCTGAGTCTCCTCGCGTACGACCTCGCGGGCGCCGACGCCTCCGCCGTCCTCGGAACGGCACTCGCGATCAAGATGGTCGCCTATGTCGGAATCGCCCCCCTGGTCAGCGCGTTCGCGGACCGGATACCCCGGCGCGCGCTGCTCGTCGCCATGGACCTCACCCGCGCCGCGGCCGCCCTCGCCCTGCCCTTCGTCACCGAGGTCTGGCAGGTGTACGTCCTGATCCTGCTGCTCCAGGCCGCCTCCGCCGCCTTCACCCCGACCTTCCAGGCGACGATCCCCGACGTCCTGCCCGACGAGGACGACTACACCCGTGCCCTCTCGCTCTCCCGTCTCGCCTACGACCTGGAGAACCTGTTCAGCCCGGCGCTCGCCGCGGCCCTGCTCGTCCTCGTCCCGTCCGGCCTGCTCTTCACGGGTACCGCGATGGGCTTCCTCGCCTCCGCCGCCCTGGTCGCGTCCGTCCTCCTGTCCACCCCCGCACCCGCCGAGCGGACCGGCGGCGCGTACGCCCGGGCCGTCTTCGGCATCCGGCTCGTCCTGGCGACGCCGCGCCTGCGCGCCCTCCTCGCCCTCGATCTCGTCGTCGCCGCCGGCGGCGCGATGGTCCTCGTCAACACCGTCGTCCTGGTCCGCGAGGTCCTCGGACGCCCCGTCGGCGAGGTGACGCTCGCCCTCGCCGCGTACGGAGCGGGCTCGATGGCCGCGGCGCTGGCGCTGCCCCGCGTCCTGGACCGGACCGGCGACCGGGCCCTGATGCTCCCCGCGGCCTTCGTGACGGCCGGGGTCCTGGTCCTCCTCCCGGCCCTCCTGGCGGCGGGTCCCGGTCCCTGGGCCTGGCCCGCCCTGCTTGCCGCCTGGCTCGTCCTCGGCGCCGCCACCTCCGCCGTCCTGACCCCCGGCGGGCGGCTGCTACGGCGCTCGGCGGGCAGCGCGGACCTGCCCGCCGTCTTCGCGGCCCGGTTCTCCCTCGCCCACGGCTGCTGGCTGATCGCCTACCCGCTGGCCGGGTGGACGGCCGCGCGCGCCGGCCTCGCGGCCGCCGCCGTCGCGCTGGGCCTCCTCGCCCTCCTCGCGGCCGTCGCCGCCCTACGGCTCTGGCCCCGCACGGACCCGGCCGAGCTGGAGCACCGCCACCCCGAACTGGCCACCGACCATCCGCACCTGGCGGGCGCCGGCCGGTGCCACGTCCACGACTTCCGGATAGACGCCCTTCACCCGCGCTGGCCGGCCCCCGTGAAGCGCAGCGTGACCAGCTCGAACGGGCGCAGGGCCAGCGCGACGGCGCCGTCCTCCGCACGCGCCGTGCCGGGCGGTACGTCGGCGAGCGGCCGCTCCAGCAGGTCGCACACCGTCACCCCGTCCCAGGCGAAGTCGGTGGTCAGGCGCGCCCGCGCCCGGCCGCCCCGGGACTCGTAGACCCGGACCACCACGTCACCGCCCCGGTCGTCGGCCAGCTTCACGGCGCTCACCACGACCGCCTCGTCGTCCACGCCGACCAGCGGGGCGACCTCCGCACCACCGGGGACCCGGCGCTCCGGCAGGTTGATCCGGTACCCCTCGCGGACGGCGTCCCCGACCGAGGCGCCCGGCACCAGCCCGTGGCGGAAGCGGTGCACCCCCTGGTCCGTGTGCGGATCGGGGAAGCGCGGAGCGCGCAGCAGGGACATCCGTACGGTCGTCGTCGTACCGCCGTCCTCGGGCCGTACGGTACGGGTCACGTCGTGCCCGTACGTCGACGCCGTCACCAGGGCGACGCCCCAGCCGGGCTCCTCGAAGTGGACGAAGCGGTGGTTGCACGCCTCGAACTTGGCGGCCTCCCAACTGGTGTTGGTGTGCGTGGGCCGGTACAGATGGCCGAACTGGGTCTCCGCCGCGTACCGATCCGTGTGAAGGTCGAGCGGGAAGGCCACCTTGAGGAACTTCTCCGTCTCGTGCCAGTCGACCTCGGTGTCCAGGTCGAGCCGCCCCGCGCCCGCGGCGAGCGTCAGCGTCTGCACGGCGCGCGAGGCCCCGAACGACCGCGTCACCCGTACGGACACGGAACGCGGGCCCGCGTCGGCGAGCGTCACCTCGTCCGCGCCGGTCAGGTCCGTCACGGTGTTCCGGTAGAACTGGTCGACGTCCCAGGCGTCCCACATGTTCGGGAAGTCGGGATGGATCTGGAGCAGGTTGCCCGCGGCCCCCGGTGCGAGCGTCTCGCGCCCGGCCACCAGGTCGAGCACCGACACCACCAGGCCGCGCCCGTCCACCGTCACCCGCAGCAGCCCGTTGTCCAGGACGAACCCGCCGCCGGGCCGCTCCTGCGCGGTGCAGCCGGACGTGGCCCCCGCGACCGCCCTCGCCCCGCCCGCCGGCACCCCCGCGCGCGCGTGCGGGGCCGCGTTGAAGACCGTCTCGCCGCCCCCCGCCGGGTCACCGGCGAGCACCCGCTGCGCCCGCCCGATGATGCCGTTCAACTCCTCGGCGACCCCCGCGTACGTCCGCTCCGCCTCGCGGTGCACCCACGCGATCGAGGAGCCCGGCAGGATGTCGTGGAACTGGTGCAGCAGCACCGTCTTCCAGATCCGGTCCAACTCCTCGTGCGGATAAGGGAGTCCGGACCGTACGGCGGCCGTGGCCGCCCACAGCTCGGCCTCGCGCAGCAGGTTCTCGCTCGCCCTGTTGCCCTGCTTGGTCCGCGCCTGACTCGTCAGCGTCGCCCGGTGCAGCTCCAGATACAGCTCGCCCACCCAGACGGGCGCGTGCGGATACTCCGCCTCCGCCTTGGCGAAGAACTCCGCGGGCCGCTCCCAGCGCACCCGGGCCGAACCCTCCAGATCCCGCAGCCGGGCCGCCTTCGCGACCATCTCGCGGGTCGTGCCGCCCCCTCCGTCGCCCCAGCCCGTCGGAGCGATCGAGTGCCGAGCCCGGCCCTTGTCCTTGAAGTTGCGGACCGCGTGGGCGATCTCCTTACCCCGCATCGAGCAGTTGTACGTGTCGATCGGCGGGAAGTGCGTGAAGATCCGCGTCCCGTCGATGCCCTCCCACCAGAACGTGTGGTGCGGAAAGGAGTTGACCTGGCTCCAGGAGATCTTCTGCGTCAGCAGCCACTTCGACCCGGCCGCCTTGATGATCTGCGGCAGCCCGCCCGCGAAGCCGAACGTGTCCGGCAGCCACGCCTCCTCGTTCTCGACGCCGAACTCCTCCAGGAAGAACCGCTTGCCGTAGACGAACTGACGGGCCATCGCCTCCGAGCCCGGCATGTTGGTGTCGGACTCCACCCACATGCCCCCCGCCGGGACGAACCGGCCCTCCGAGACCGCCTTCTTCACCCGCGCGTAGACCTCGGGGCGGTGCTCCTTGATCCACGCGTACTGCTGGGCCTGCGACATCGTGTAGACGAAGTCCGGCTCGTCCTCCAGGAGCGCCGTCATGTTCGCGGTCGTCCTGGCCACCTTGCGGACCGTCTCCCGCAGCGGCCACAGCCAGGCCGAGTCGATATGGGCGTGGCCGACCGCGCTGATCCGGTGAGCCGACGGCTCGGCCGGCGAGGCGAGCGCCTCGGCGAGACGTGAACGGGCCTCCTCGGCCGTACCGTTGACGTCCTGGAGGTCGATCGCGTCCAGCGCGCTCTCCACGGCCCGCAGGATGTCCCAGCGCCGCGCGCCGTCCACCGGCAGCTCCGCCATCAGCTCCCCGAGCACCTCCAGGTCGATCACCAGCTGCCACACGGTCTCGTCGAAGACCGCCAGGTCCATCCGCGCCAGGCGGTACTGCGGTGCGTCGCCCGCCGTCTCCTTCTCGCCCAGCCCGGTCGGCAGGAAGGGGTGGTAGTCCAGGACGACCGGATTGGACGCGGCCTCCACATGCAGCAGCACCTCCTCGCCCCCGACCGCCGGGTCGGCGATCCGCACCCACTGGTTGCGCGGATGGAGCCCCTTCACAGGCGAGCCGTCCGGCAGATAGACCAGCCCCTCGCACTGGAAGCCGGGCATGTTCGCGTCGAAGCCGAGGTCGATCAGGGCCTCCACCGTCCGCCCCGCCCACGCGTCCGGAACCTGACCGGAGACCGTGAGCCAGCTCGTACCCCAGGGAGCGCCCCACGCCTCGCCCGCCGCGATCGGGGTACGCGGCGCGGCGATCCCCTCGCCCACCGGCACCGGCTCGTCCGGCGCGGTCCAGATCCCCACCTCCAGGGGCACGGACTCCGGATGGATCGCCGGCCGGATGCGCTCCTCCAGGACGCGCTTGAGTCGGGACTCGATCAGGGTGCGGTCGTCATGCATGCCAGTCGCTCCGTCACGTAAGAGAGGGTGGTCGTCAGGGCCTGTCGACGTCGTCGACGGTGACCGTCTCGGTGATCCCGCGTGCGGTGAGATGATCGCGGTCCGACGCCCACGACGCCAGTACGACGGCCGGCCGCGCGCCGTCCGCGGCGAGCCGCATGAACGCCTCGAAGAACGCCCCGCCCGGCGCGCACGTCGAACGCTTCGCCGCCTCGTCCGGCAGATCGAGCACGAGGGCCGTGGTCCTCGCCCGGGGCCGGTGGGCGAGGCCGCGGAACTCCGCAACGGTGTCCGCGAGCGCCCGCCCGGCCGGCTTCACCACACCGTCCCCGGTCAACAGGCCGAGGCTGTACTCCAGTTCGGGGAAGTCGGCGAGCGAGCGGTCGACGTCGTGCGAGCACCACCAGGTGACGCCCCAGAGGTCCGGACAGTCGAGCGCCGCCGCCACGGTCGTACGGGTGAAGGCCGCGGCCCGGTCGGGCGCGATGTGCGGGGCGGGAGCGCCCACCTCCTGGAGCCACACCGGGCGCCCCGGGTCCTCGGCCCAGGCCTTCGACAGCTCGATCAGATACGCGGCGTGCTGCCCGGTCGCGAAGGACTCGGCGCCGTAGCGCTGGGCGGTGCCGTTGAAGACCCAGGAGTGGACAGCCGTCACGGCACCGATCCGGGCCGCGTGGGCGGGGGTGAAGGGGTGCTCGTCCAGGTACCAGGCGGCGTCGTACTCCGCGTGCAGATGCAGCCGTCCGGGCGCCGCCCGTTCGCACTCCGCGAGCATGCGCCGCAGCCAGCTCTCCGCCTCGCCCGGGGTGATCCGGTCCGGATCGGGGTGCGGATCGCCGGAGAACTGGTTGATCTCGTTGCCGAGCGTCATGCCGAGGAAGTTGGGGCGGTCCGCGAGGGCCGAGGCGAGGGCGCCCAGATAGGCGGCCTGGCCGTCGAGTACGTCCGGATCGGTGAAGAGGTTGCGCCGGTGCCAGGTGAGCGTCCAGGAGGGCCGGAAGTCGAAGCTGGAGAGATGGCCCTGCAGCCCGTCCACGGCCACGTCCAGACCCCGTTCCGCCGCCGCGTCCACCAGGGCGACCAGCTGGGCGACGGCGCGCGGGCGGATCAGGGTGCGGTTCGGCTGGAAGACGGGCCACAGCGGGAAGACCCGGACGTGGTCCAGGCCGAGGGCGGCGATCGAATCCAGATCCCTGCGGACGGCGTCGAGATCGAAGTCCAGCCAGTGGTGGAACCAGCCCTGGCTCGGCGTGTAGTTGACGCCGAAGCGCGGGGCTGCGGGCAGCGGGGTCATTCTCCCCATCACGTCCTCTGCGTTGGTCATCCCTTGATGGCGCCTTCCTCGACGCCCCGGAAGAAGAACCGCTGGAGCGCGGCGAACACGGCCACGATCGGCAGGAAGGCGATCATGGTTCCGGCCGCGATCAGCCGTGGGTTGGCGGTGAACGTGCCGTCGAGGTACTGCAGTCCCACGGTGAGGGTGTACCGCGCGGGATCGTTGAGCACGATCAGCGGCCACAGGAAGTCGTCCCAGGCCCCGATGAAGGTGAAGATCACGACCACGCTCAGCATGCCCCGGACGTTCGGCAGCCCCACATGGACCAGCCGCTGCCACACGTTCGCCCCGTCGACGAGCGCGGCGGCGTCGAGCTCGGGCGGCACGGCCTGGAACGCCGTGTACATCAGCAGCACGTTGAGCATGGCGATCGCCCCCGGCAGCGCCACCCCGAGCAGGGTGTCGGTCAGACCCATGCTGCGGACCGTCACGTACTGGGAGACGATCGTGACCTCGCCCGGCAGGACCAGGGTGGCGACGAAGAGGCCGAGCACGAGCCGGACGCCCCGGAACCGCAATCGGGAGAGGGCGAAGCCGGCGAGAGTGGCCCCGACCACGTTCCCGGCCACGGCGATCCCCGCCACGGTCAGCGAGTTGAGCGCGTACGTCCACACCGGGACGGCGTCGGCGACCTGCGCGTAGTTGGAGAACGTCGGGTCGCTCGGCAGGAAGTCAGGCGTCCGGGAGTGGACGTCCTCGCCCGGGCCCTTGAGAGAGGTGGACAGCTGCCACAGGAACGGCCCGATCGTCAGCAGCAGGACGACGGCGAGCAGCGCGTACCGGGCCGCCTGCGCGGCCGGGCCGGGGGTCCCGAAACCCCGGGACGCTCGTACGGGCATGGTCAGGCCGCCTTCCGGTTCAGCCGGGCGAGGAGCAGCATCGGGCCGATGGTGATCACGAAGAGCAGCAGGCTCAGGGCCGAGGCGTAGCCGATGTGCCCGGTGAAGCCGCGGCTGTACATCTGGATGAGCATGACCACCGACATGTCCCGGCCGCCCGGGCCACCGGTGCCGTGGGAGAGGACGTACAGCTCGGAGAAGACGCGCAGGGCGGAGACCGAGATCAGGACGGATACCAGCGTCATCGTGGTCCGTACCCCGGGCAGGGTGACGTGCCAGAAGCGGCGCACGGCGGACGCCCCGTCGACGGCGGCGGCCTCGTGCAGCTCGCGGCCGACGTTCCCGAGCGCGGAGAGATAGATGACCATGTAGTAGCCGAGGCCCTTCCACACGGTCAGGCCGATGGCGCTGAACAACAGCAGCCAGCGGTCGGTGAGGAAGTCGACCGGCCGGTCCGTGAGCCCGAGGCTGCCGAGCACACCGTTGAGGAGGCCGCGGTCGTCCAGGAGCCACCCCCAGATCAGGGCGACCACGACGGCGGAGGCGACCACCGGTGTGTAGAAGGCGGTACGGAAGAAGGTGATGCCCGGCAGCTTCCGCTCCACCAGCAGCGCGAGCAGCAGCGGCAGCAGGGTCAGCAGGGGCAGGCAGATGAGCAGATAGACGATGCTGTTGATCAGGGCGTCGGCCAACTGGTCGTCGTTCAGGGCGCGTTCGTAGTTCTCGAAGCCAGTGAAGCGGCCGCCGCCCAGCGGTTTGGCATTGGTGAACGACAGGATCACGGTGTTCACCGCCGGCCACACGTTGAAGACGGCGAGCCAGACGACGGCCGGTCCGGCGAGCAGCCACGGGGTGAACCAGCGCCGGTGCGTCATGCGCTCAGTCCTTCAGCATCCGGTCGGCGCGCTCCACGGCCGTGTCCAGCGCCTCCTTGGAGCTCGCCCGGCCGTTGAGGGCGAGCGCGATCTGCTGGTTGACGACGGTCTTGATCGCGTCGTTGGCCTGGACGGGCTCCAGCATCCTCGCCGTCGCCAGTGACGTGAACGCCGTGACCTTGGCGTCCCCGGCGTTCGTCCCGTCGCTCCTGCTGAAGAAGGAGTCCGAGGCCGAGGCCCTGGTGGACGGGAAGATGCCGGTGAGGTGGGCGAAGGCGGCCTGGTTCTCGGCGTCGGTGACCCAGCGGGCGAGCGCGAGCGCGGTGGCCCGGTTCTTCGTCGCCCGGGAGACCGACAGGCCCTGGACGTACAGGGGCGGTGTTCCCATCGCGGGGGAGGAGACCACCTTGGGCGCGAGGCTCGGGTTGTCGGTCGCCAGGGAGGTGATGTAGTTGCCGCCCGCCGTCGTCCAGGCGGCGGTGCCGGAGGAGAAGAGCTTCGTGTTGCCCGCGTACGTCTCCGTCAGCACGTCCTTGGGCAGCAGCCCCTCCTTGAACGCGGCGCGATAGGTGTCCAGGAGCGCGGCGGCCTCGGGGGTGTTGAAGGTGAAGGACGTGCCGTCGTCGGACATGAGCTTCACCCCGGCGTTGGCGAAGTCCATCAGCCCCGGCTTGCGGCTCATGAGGTAGACCTCGCCGCCGGACTTCGCCTTGACGGTCCTGGCCGCCGTGATCAGCTCGTCCAGGGTGGCCGGCGGCTTCTCCGGGTCGAGGCCGTACCGGGTGAGCAGCTCGGAGTTCCAGTAGTTGACGTCGGTGTTGAGGTACCAGGGATAGCCGTACGTACCGTCGTGGCCCGCGAAGCGGTAGGCGGCGGTGCCGCCCTCGACGTAGTCGGCGTCCAGCTCCGGGTCCGCGCCCGCCACGTCGAGCAGCATGTCCTGCTTCACCAGCGGGAGGGCGAAGTCCGGCGGCAGGTTGACCACATCGGGCAGCGTGCCGCCCGCCGCCTGGCTGAGCACCTTCTCGGAGTAGCCGTCGCCCGGCTGGTCGAGCCACTCCACCTCGACCCCGGGGTGCTTCTGCTCGAAGGCGTCGATCACGCCCTCCATGTAGGCGGTGAACTTCGGCTTCAGGGCCCAGGTCTGGAGCGAGACCCGGCCCTTCACCTCGCCCCCGCCGGAGTCTCCGGCGGCGTCGCCGTCCGCTCCGTTCGGATCGCCGAGGCCGCAGCCGGCGAGGGTCACCGCGGCGACCGCGGCCACGGCCAGCCGTATCCAGTGGCTGCTTCTGCGCATATGAGAGGTCTCCCGGTCTGTTCTGGCGGACGAGGCAGCGTTACTAAACCGGTCTAGCGATGGGGGACTATGCTCCCGCTACACTCCGCTGTCAAGACAGCGCGCACGAGGGAAGGGTCGCCCGTGGCCAGACCGACGATCGCCGACATCGCCCGCCGGGCCGGGGTGTCCAAGGGCGCCGTGTCCTTCGCGCTCAACGGCCGGCCCGGGGTGAGCGACGCGACCCGCGAGCGCATCCTGCGGGTCGCGGAGGAGATGAACTGGCGCCCCCACAGCGCCGCGCGCGCCCTGGGCGGCGCCCGGGCGGGCGCCGTCGGTCTCGTCCTGGCCCGCCCGGCCAGGACCATCGGCCTCGAGCCCTTCTTCAGCCACCTCCTCAGCGGCCTGCAGGCCGGTCTCTCCGTGCGCGGTACCGCCCTGAACCTGCTGGTCGTCGAGGACACGGCGGCCGAGATCGAGGTCTACCGGCGGTGGACCTCCGAGCACCGGGTGGACGGATTCGTCCTCGTCGACCTCCAGGTCCGCGACCCTCGGATCCCCGTGCTCGAAGAGCTCGGGGTGCCCACGACGGTGCTCGGCGGTCCCGGCCGGCACGGCAGCCTGCCGAGCGTCTGGGCCGACGACCGCGAGGCGATGATCTCGATCGTCGACTACCTCGCCGCCCTCGGCCACCGGCGGATCGCGCACCTCGCCGGACTCCCGGCCTTCCAGCACACCCAGCGCCGGATCCGGGCGGTGCGGGACAGCGCCCGGCGCCTCGGCCTCACCGAGGCCGTCTCGCTGCCGACCGACTTCAGCGACGCCGAGGGGGCGGCCGCGACCCGCGCCCTGCTCGCCCGGCCGAAGCGGCCGACGGCGATCATCTACGACAGCGACGTGATGGCCGTGGCCGGGCTCGGCGTCGCCACGGAGATGGGCGTGGCCGTCCCCGGCGAACTGTCCGTCGTCTCCTTCGACGACTCCGCCCTCACCCGGATCGTCCACCCCTCGCTCACGGCGCTCTCGCGCGACACCTTCGCCCTCGGCGAGCAGGTCGCGAGGGCGCTCCTCGCCGTCGTCGACGACCCGGCCGCGGCGCGGGACATCAAGAACCCCACGCCGCGGCTCACGGTCCGCGAGTCCACGGCGCCGCCCGCCCTTGACCCGGGCGACTAAAGCCGTTTAGCCTCCCCGGCGAGACCGCGGCCCGCCCGCCGCCCGTCGCCCGTGGTACCGCGCACGCTCATCGCACCGCGCACGCCCGCATCGCCGCACGCTCGTACCGCCGCACCTCCCGTACGCCCAGCACCCCCACCCCTCCCGCTGGACCGGAGTACCGGATGAGACGACACCTCCCCCTGCTGACGGTCGCGGCGCTTCTCGCCGCCCTGCTGCTCGGCCCCACCCCCCTCACGCCCCACACGTCCGAGGCGCGTGCCGCCGCCCCGGCCCGGGCCGCCGCGGGCGGCGACCAGCCCTACGCCTCGTACTGGCACCCCGACACCCTCCTGGACTGGGATCCGGCCACCGACCCCGACGCGCGGTTCAACCGGTCCCGCGTCCCGCTGCGGCCCCGCGTCTCCGACCCCGCGCTCAAGGCCAACGCCAACGCCCGGGCGGGCGAAGGGAAGATCGCCGCGCTCGTCTCGTTCGGTCCCACCTCGAACAACCCCTCGCAGGGCTCCGCCAACCCGCACCACTACGCCTTCGGCCACTGGCAGTACGTCGACAAGCTGGTCTTCTGGGGCGGTTCGGCGAGCGAGGGTCTGATCCTCGCTCCCAACGCGACCGTGATCGACGCCGCGCACCGCAACGGCGTCAAGGTCTACGGCACCGTCTTCTTCCCGCCGACCGCCTACGGTGGCCAGATCCAGTGGGTGCGCGACTTCGCCCGGAAGTCCGGCTCCACCTACCCGGTCGCCGACAAGCTCGTCCAAGTGGCGCGGTACTACGGTTTCGACGGCTGGTTCATCAACCAGGAGACGGCGGGCGGCGACGCGGCCCTCGCCACCGAACTGCGCAACGAGATGCGGTACGCCCGCTCCCTCGGGCCCGTCGAGTTCATGTGGTACGACGCGATGACCGAGTCCGGCGCCGTGACCTGGCAGGACTCGCTGACCTCCGCCAACGACGCCTTCCTGCAGGAGGGTTCGCAGCGGACCTCCGACTCGATGTTCCTGGACTTCGGCTGGAGCGCCTCCGGCCTCGACTCCTCCCGTACCCTCGCCCGGAGCCTCGGCAGGAGCGAGTACGAGCTGTACTCCGGCATCGACACCGAGGCGAACGGACACAACACCTCCGTCCCCTGGGGATCGGTCTTCCCCGCGGGGCAGCCGCACGTCACCTCGCTCGGCATCTACCGGCCCGAGTGGACCTTCACCTCCTCCACCGGGCGCGCCGACTCCCATGCCCGCGAGGCCCGTTACTGGGACGGCGCCAACGGCGACCCGTCGGACACCACGACGACCTCGGCCTGGAAGGGGCTCGCGCACTACGTCGCCGAGTCGTCGCCCGTCACCGCCAAGCCGTTCGTCACCTCCTTCGGCGCCGGCCAGGGCGACTTCTTCCACTCCGGCGGCGTACGGGTCTCGTCGGCCGGCTGGAACAACCTCTCCCTCCAGGACGTACCGCCCACGTACCGCTGGCTCGTCACCTCCACCGGCTCCAGGCTGACCCCGTCCATCGACTTCTCCGACGCCTACGAGGGCGGGTCGTCGCTGCGTCTGACGGGCACGCTCGACGCCGTGAACACCGTCCGGCTCTACCAGACCAGGCTGCCGGTCGCCGCCGACACGAGCCTCTCGGTGGTCCTGAAGACCCCGGCCGCGGGTCCCACCCGTCTGAAGGCCGCGATCTCCTTCACCGACGCGCCGACCGCCTTCACCACCCTTGACCTCGGCTCGACCACCACCACCGGCTGGGAGCGCAGGAACCTCGACCTGTCGGCGTTCGCGGGCCGGACCATCGCGCAGATCGGACTGCAGGCCGCCGGCTCCACCCCCTCGTACGACATCCGGGTCGGCCGGCTCGCCGTCCACGACGGCCCCGTGGACACCGCCGCCGCCCCGACCGGGGTGACCGTCCTCGGTGCCACCGACGTGAGCGCCGGTGCCAGGTCCCTGCGGCTCGCCTGGACTCCCTCGGCATCCGGCTCCGTCCACCACTACGAGGTCTACCGGCGCAACGCCGACTCCACCCGTACCTTCCTCGGCGCCACCCCCAACGACGCCCTCTTCGTCCCCCGCCTCGACCGCGCCGGTACGGAGACGTCGACGACGCTGGAGGTCGAGGCGGTCTCCACCGAGTACGGCCGCTCGCCGGCCGCGACCACCACCGTCGGCTGGCCCCCGGTCACCGAGTCCAACCTCGCGCTGGGCCGCCCGGCGACCGCCTCCGGCCAGTGCAACGCGAGCGAGACGCCGGCCAAGGCGGTGAACGGATCCGTCTCCGCCGGCACGACCGACAAGTGGTGCACCACGACCTCGGCCAAGTGGCTGGAGGTCGACCTCGGTGCGGCCCGGGGCGTCGACCGGCTCACCGTGAAGCACGCGTCGGCGGGCGGGGAGAGCGCGTCCTGGAACACCCGGGACTTCACTCTCCAGGTCCGCGGCTCCACCGCCGACCCCTGGACGACCGTCGCGACCGTCACCGGCAACACGGCGGCCACGACGACGCACCCGGTGAGCGTCACGGCACGTTTCGTACGTCTGCAGATCGCCCGGCCCACGCAGACGAGCGACCCCGCCGCACGGATCTACGAGATCGAGGTCTGGGGGTCTTGACGAGGGAGAAATAAGGAGGAAAATCCCTAATACACCAGAAAACCAGAGCGAGCCGCACCCGACGGCGAAGACGTTCGCCGTCCCGCGTGACCCACTCGCTGGCTCTGGCCAGGCCCCCGGCAGCTCCTCCCGGAACCCGGGCCTCTCGGCGACGACCGAGACGTCCGAGTGCGGAGACGGACTACCGGGGACTGCATGTCCGGGGAGTGTGGTGGCGGCCGGAGATCGTCCGGCCGCTCGCTGCGGCGTGCGGGCCGCACCCGGTGTGCCCGGCGGGCTCGGGGCGGGCCCGTCAGCGGTCGGCTCCCGCCTCCAGGATTCCCTTGAGCGTCTGCTCGCTCTTCGGCATCTCCTTGCGTACGCGCGGGCGGACGACGAGGGGGACGAGCATCTTTCCCATCCCGTAGCCCTCGAAGTCGACCGCGAGTGTCACGCGCGAACGCTCGCCGTTGTCGATCGGCTCGATCGTGCCGTGGACATCGCCGCGCACCGGTCCGTCGATGCCGTGGACGTGCCAACTCCTGGGCGGATCCATGTCGATGACCTGCATGGTCGTCACCATCTCCCGGCGCCCCATCCGTCGGGTCACGGAGACTTTCGAGCCGACGGCCGTCGGGCCCTCGCTCAACGGGCGGACCGAGACGGCGCTTTCCTGCCAGTCGGGCAGGTGGGTCATGTCGGTCATGTAGGAGAAGACCTCCTCGGGCCGACGGGCAATGTCGATGCTTTCCTTGATGGCAGACATGTCGCCCTCTTCGTAGCTCTGGGCAGATTGTCGCTTCATACGAATCGTCCCACTGGAGAGAGGGCGCCGCCAACGAGCCGCCGCTCAGAGGCGCGGCCTCAGCCTCTGCGGGCCGACGCCCGGCTCACCGACTCCACGAGCGGCAGCAGCCGGTGCGGCACGCGCTCGCGCAGCGCCATCTCCGTACGGGTCCTGACCACGCCCGGCAGCTGGATCAGGCGCTGGATCACGTCCTCCAGGTGGCCGTTGTCCCGTGCCACCACCCGCGTCAGGAGATCCCCGCCGCCGGTGATCGAGAACGCCTCGACGATCTCCGGCACGGCGGCGAGCGCGTCGCCGACCTCGTCCAGGTGCCCCTGGGTGACCTCGATGTGCACGAACGCGAGGACGGGGTGACCGAGCGCCGCGGGGGAGAGGACCGGACCGGTCGCGGTGATCACGCCGTCCCGCTCCAGCCGGTCGATCCGGGCCTGCACCGTTCCGCGGGCCACCCCGAGGATCCGCGCGTACTCACGCACGCTGGTGCGCGGCTGCTCGATCAGGAGGCGCAGGATCCGGGTGTCGAGCTCGTCCACCGCCATGGTCCGTTGGCTCCCTTCTGGCCGTACTCTCTCTTCCTTGACTGTACCAATGGCTCAGTGCTCGGCGCCTCGGTTGAGCCAGTGGGTGTCCAGGTGCTTTCCTCTGAGGACAGTAGTGAAGAAACATGGCGCCGCGCGAGCGCCGGACCGGCGACGAGGCCGGTGACCGGACCGCGGCGCCTTTCCCATGTCCTGGGGCCGCCACAAGCAGGCCGGGGCACGAGAAGACGCGAAGAGGGTGTGTGTACGGCAGCGGGGGCGGAACCACCGTCGTGAAGAATCTGCGGGCGACCGGTCGCCGACTGGTCAGGCTCGTGTTCGTGGCCCCCGATCCGGGCCGCGTCCGGCTGCGCGTCTCCTCGCGGGCCGTCCTCGCCATCGGCCTCGCCGTCGCGGCGGCCGAACTCTGCGGACTCTCCCTCACCGCCTCGATCACCGGCGGTCTCGCGGCCCTGCTCGCGCTCTTCACCGTCGCCGACCCCACCGTCCGCCGCCAGGCCGTGACGACGGCGCTGCTTCCCGCGGTCGGCTTCCCCGTCCTGGCCCTCGCGACCACGCTGCACGGCGCGCCGCTGCTGCGTGACGCCTCCTGGCTCCTCGTGATCTTCGCGGGCGTGTACGCGCGCCGCTGGGGTCCGCGCGGCCACGCGCTGGGCATCTTCGCGTTCATGATGTTTTTCGTCACCCAGTTCCTGCACGCGCTGCCCGCGCAGCTGCCGGAGCTGTACGGGGCGGTGGCCCTGGCTCTCGCCGCGGCGGGGGCGGTACGTTTCGTGGCCTGGTGCATCGAGCGGCGCGTGCCGCCGCCCGCCGCGCCCGCCCAGCTGCCCGGCCGGGGTCTGGAGCGGCCCACCACGCGGCAGGCGTTCCAGGCGACGGTGGCCTGCGCGGTCGCGCTCGCCGCGGGCCAGTTCATCTCGCACGAGCGCTGGTACTGGGCCGTCGGCACCGCGTGGTGGATCTTCGTCAACACCGCCTCGCGCGGCGAGACGCTGGTCCGCGGCTTCCGCCGGGTGGTCGGAACGGTGACCGGCATCGCCGCCGGCTTCCTGATCGCGATCCCGCTGGCGGGCGCGCCCGCTCCGACCGCCGCGCTGGTCGCCGTCTGCGTCTTCGGGATCTTCTACACGGCCCCCCTCTCGTACAGCTGGATGATGTTCTTCGTGACCGTCATGGCCGGGCTGCTGTACGGGCTCCTCGGCGTGCTGCACCCGGGGCTCCTGGTGCTCCGCTTCGAGGAGACGGCGGTGGGCGCCCTCGGCGCGGCCGTCGGCGTGGCGCTCCTGCCGGTGACCACGCACGCGGCCACCAACGCGTGGATCGAGCGGGCCGTGACCTGCGTCCACGCCTGCACCACCGCGGCGGCGCGGCGGCTCGCCGGCGACCCGGAGGCCGACCCGGCCCCGCTCGCCGCCGAACTGGAGGTCCTGCTGGGCCGCGCCCGGCTCTCGCTGGCGCCGCTGGTCCACCCGCTGAGCCCGCTGCGAGCCCGCAAGGCGCGCGCCCGCCGGGTGCTCGCGCTGCTCGACGACTGCGCCCGCGAGATCAGGGGTCTGGCGGCGGTCGCCACGGACCCGGACGCCTCGCACGACGCCCGGCTCGCGGCGGCGGCCTGGCGGGTCGAGGCCGCCGTGCACGCGCTCGTCCCCCCGGCCGCCCCGGCGCACCGTGCCACGGTCGAGGCGCAGGGCGCCCCGACCCACCACCCGGGCGCCGAGGCCGCCCTCGGCCACCTCCACGGCCTGGAAGAGGCCCTGGTGGCCCTGAAGGCCCCGGTCCACACCTCACCGGGCGCCCCGCTGGTCCCGGCCGCCTGAGAGGCCACTGCCGGGCGGCGCCGCTTCGGCCCGGTGGGCGCCGCATGATCCAACTTGGTCTAGACCGCCTGCTAACGTCGGCCCCGACCGCGGGGCCGTCGGACGACCGCCCCCTGCAGCGAGGGGAGACGCCATGAGTGGGACAGACGTGCGCGGACCGGGCCGGGCCTACATCGGCTCCTTCACGTCCGCCGGGGGCCGCGGCATCCTCGCCGCCGAGGTGGACCCGTACACGGGCGCCCTCACCGTCACCGGCGCGGCGGACGCGCTGCCCGACCCCTCCTACCTCGCACTCGCCGGCCCGGTCCTGTACGCCGTCTCCGAGGCCGAGGAAGGCGCCGTGGGCGCCTTCGACGTCTCGGGCGGCGCACTCCGGCCCCTCGGCGCTCCCGTGGCCGTGCGCGGCGCGGGACCGACGCACCTCTCCGTCACCGCGGGTCACGTCCTGACCGCGAACTACACCTCCGGCAGCGTCACCGCCCTGCCCATCGCGTCGGACGGGTCCCTCGGCGACCCCGCCGTCGTCGCCCTGCACGAGGGCTCGGGGCCCGTCCCGGACCGCCAGAGCGCCCCGCACGCCCATCAGGTCCTCCCGGCCCCTGGCGGGCCCTGGGCGGCCGCTGTGGACCTCGGTACCGACTCCGTACGGATCTACGCCCTCGACGCCGTCTCAGGGGCGCCCGAGCCGCACGGCGAGGCCACGCTCCGCCCCGGCACGGGCCCGCGCCACCTGGCCTTCCACCCCGCAGGGACGCACGCGTACGTCCTGAACGAGCTGGAGACCACCCTGACGGTCTGCCGCTGGGACGCCGTGACGGGCACCCTGGACCCGCTCGGGGAGACCCCCGTGGTCGCCGGGGAAGGCGCGGGGCCGGACTACCCCTCCGCGATCGTGGTCTCCCCCGACGGCCGCTTCCTGTGGGCGGCCGTCCGAGGTGGCGACCTCATCGCGGTCCTCGCCCTCGACCCGGGCGGCGAGAAGGCCGAACTCCGCACCACCGTGCCCTGCGGGGGCCGCTGGCCGCGCGACCTGGCCCTCGACCCCGCCGGCCGGCGGCTGTACGCGGCGAACGAGCGTTCCGGCGACGTGACCTGGTTCGACCTCGACCCGGAGACCGGCATCCCGAACCGCGCCGGCTCCATCGACGCCCCGGCGGCCTCCTGCGTTGTCTTCCGCCGTCACGCCTGACCGGCGCCGGGGTGCAACGCGACACGGCGACACCGCGACGACACGGCGAAGGGCCCGCCACCGGACGTGTCCGGTGCGGGCCCTTCGCCGTGTCCGCTCAGTGAGCCTGAGCACCCTGCGGCTGCTGCGGCGCGATGCCCAGCGCCGCCGTGTACTGCGACAGCACCAGCTTGCCGATCGCCGGGTACGCGCCCAGCGGCTCGGCGGCGGCGCAGCCGGCCTCCTTGGCGGCGGCGTCGAGCAGGCCGTCGGCCAGCTCGGGGCCGATGAGGTACGGGGCCAGCGCCAGCTGCTCCGAGCCGGAGCCGCGCAGCTGCTCGGCGATCGCGGTGATCGAACCCTCCTGGTCGAGCGCGGCGGCCATCACCGGGACGGCCAGGCGCGCGGCCAGCAGCATGCCGGTGATGCCGGCGGCCTGCACGGCCTCCTCGCCGCCGACCGTCGCGAGGACGATGCCGTCGGCGGCCGTGGCGACCGTGAAGAGCCGCGCGCGGTCCGCGCGGGCCAGACCGGCCTCCGACAGGCGCACATGCAGTGCCTCGGCGAGCAGCGGGTGCGGACCGAGGACGTCGGTCAGCTCGGCAACGTTGCCGCTGTCCATCACGGCCTGCCGGATCTGGCGCATCAGCGCGCTGTCCGGGCCGGCGAGCAGCGGAACGACGACCGCGGCGGGACCCTCCGGAGCGCTGGCCTCGCGGCCGGCCGCCAGGGCCAGCTGGTACCGCTCGGTGCGGAGCGCCTCGGCGCGCGCCAGCACGCTTCCGAGGGTGGGGTACTCGGCGTCGTCCCCGTCGAGGTAGCCGATCGCGGCCTCCAGGCCGGGCAGCTCGGAACGGGCGATGCTCACGACCTCTTCGGCCAGCGAGCGTATGGCGGCCGACGGCACACCGGGAACAGCGAGAACCAGCGCGGGAGCGCCCTCGGGCGCCGCCACGGGTTCGGGGCGACGGTGTCGTCCGGGCTGGCGGGGTCGCGGCATTCGTACAGGCAGGCCGGAAGCAGGCCCAGTGGGGGAGCTCATGGCGCCGCATGCTACTGGTTTTGACCGCCGAGCACTGCGGTGAGGTGCAGCAGAGCGTTATCTGCCCCTCTTTGTCCGAACCACGGCTTACGCGGTTACATGCAACAACTTCGGCTCCACCGGCAGCCGAAGTGAATCCGTCGCCAGCGCGGTCGCGAGGGCGAGCGCTCCGGACAGCGGATCCCCGGCCGCCGACGTCTGCCGGGCGTGCGGCAGTTGCTCCGCCAGCTCGTCGCGCAGCGGTGCGAGCAGCGGCTCGCCCAGTTTGAACAGGCCACCCGTCAGAGCGACTTCGTACGCACCCGGAGCCGGGCACACGGCTGCCGCGGCCTCGGCGACGTGCCCGGCCGCGAGCCGCAGGATCCCCGTCGCCACCCGGTCGCCGCCCGCCGCGCAGCCGGCCACGTCGGGTGCGAACGACGCGAGCACGGCAGGACGGTCGGTCCGGGGGTACAGCGCGCCCGGCAGACCGGCCGCCGGGCCGAACCGCGCCTCGGCGCGGGCGAGCAGCGCGGCCGAACCGCCACGCCGGCCGTCGTACGCCCGCATCGCGGCCTCCAGACCGGCGCGGCCGATCCAGGCACCGCCACCGCAGTCGCCCAGCAGATGACCCCAGCCGTCGGCACGTCGCCAGGCCCTCAGGTCCGTACCGAGCGCGATGAGGCCCGTGCCTCCCGCGACGACGGCACCGGGGCGCTGCCCCAGAGCTCCCGCGTACGCCGTGACGGCGTCGGCCGCCAGAGCCAGACGCCGTACACCGAGGGCCTGCTCCAACGCAGCGGGCAGGACCGCCCGCAGCTCCTCGCCGAGCGTCGCCATGCCGGCGGCGCCGACGGCGAGGGCGACCACGCGTCCGGCCCCCGCGCGGCCCCGCAGCGACTCCACGACGGGCAGCAACTGCCCGAGCAGATGGGCCGCATCGATCCCGCCCGGGCCCGTCCGCACCGGCTCACGGGACTCCACGGTCTCCACCGCCCGCCCGTCCGGGGCACGCGCCAGGGCGATCCGCAGCCCCGAACCGCCCGAGTCGACCCCGACGACCCAGCCCTCGCCCCCGGCCGTCACGGCAGCCGCCAGTCCACCTCCTGCGCCCCCTGACGCAGAAGCAGTTCGTTGGTGCGGCTGAAGGGCCGCGACCCGAAGAAGCCGCGGTCCGCGGACATGGGGGAGGGGTGCGAGGACTCGATCGCCGGCAGGTCGCCGAGCAGCGGACGCAGATTGCGCGCGTCACGCCCCCACAGCACCGACACCAGCGGCTTGCCCCGCGAGGCCAGCGCGCGAATGGCCTGCTCGGTCACCGCCTCCCAGCCCTTGTCGCGGTGCGCCCCGGGCTTCCTCGGCGCCGTGGTGAGCGCCCTGTTGAGCAGCAGCACCCCCTGGCGGGTCCACGGGGTCAGATCACCGTTCGAGGGCCGAGGAAGCCCCAGATCGGTGTGCATCTCCCGGAAGATGTTCTCCAGGCTCGGTGGCAGCGGACTCACCTCCGGCGCCACGGAGAAGCTCAGTCCCACCGCGTGTCCCGGCGTCGGGTAGGGGTCCTGTCCGACGATCAGGACCCGCACCTCGTCGAAGGGCTGCTGGAAGGCGCGCAGGACGTTCGCTCCGGCGGGCAGGTAGGTACGCCCGGAGGCGATCTCCCGGCGCAGGAAGTCGCCCATCGCGGCGATGTTGTCGGCCACCGGCGCGAGCGCGTGCGCCCAGCCCGGCTCGACGATCTCATTCAACGGTCGTGCTGCCACGGCCGTCACTCTACTGGCGCAGTGCCGGGTCCTCTCACCCGATCACCGCCGCCCGTACACAGAGGACGTCGGGCAGATGCTCGGCGAGGAGCCGCCAGCTGTCCCCGTCGTCGGCACTCGCGTACACCTCGCCGTTGCGGTTGCCGAAGTAGACGCCGGCGGGGTCCCCGTCGTCCGTGCACATCGCGTCCCGCAGCACCGTGCCGTAGTGGTCGCCCTCGGGGAGCCCGGCGCTCAGCGGCTCCCAGTGCTCCCCGGCGTCACTCGTACGGTAGACCCGGCAGCGGTGGCCGGCGGGCACCCGGTCGGCGTCGGCGTTGATGGGGAACACGTAGGCCACATCGGCCCGATGGGGATGCGCGGCCACCGTGAAGCCGAAGTCGGAGGGCAGACCCGCGCCGATGTCGGTCCACTTCCCGCCCGCGTCGTCGCTGCGGTACACCCCCCAGTGGTTCTGCAGGTAGAGCCGGTCCAGATCGCCGGCGTCCTGCGCGATCTTGTGCACGCACTGGCCGAACTCGGGGTCGGGGTCGGGCAGGAAGACCGCCGACACACCCTGATTGGAGGGGGCCCAGCTCGCCCCGCCGTCCCGGGAGCGGAAGACTCCGGCCGTCGAGACGGCCACCGTCACGGCGTCGGGGTCGCGCCGGTCGGTGACGATCGTGTGCACGGCCTCACCGCCCCCACCCGGCACCCACTGGGAGCGGGTGGGGTGCTCCCAGAGCGGACGGACCAGCTCGAACGACTCCCCGCCGTCCTCGGATCTGAACAGGGCGGCCGGCTCCGTCCCGGCGTACACGACGTCGGGGGAGTGCGCGGGCGCCGGGTGCAGCTGCCAGACGCGCTCCAGCGAAGCGCCCGTGTCCTGGGGGAACTTGACGGCCGGCTTCGTGGGCTCCGTCCACGTGGCGCCGAAGTCGTCGGAGCGGAAGACGGACGGACCCCAGTGCGAACTGTCCCCGCCGACGAGCAGCCGCGGGGTCGCGCGGCGCGTGTCGATGGCGACCGAGTAGATCGCCTGCGCGTTGAAGTGGGGTTCGTCGAACTCCCACCGGCCGTCGCGCCGTCGGCCGACGAACAGACCCTTGCGGGTACCTACGGTCAGTACTACGTCGGGCATGGCCGACACCTCCAGGACGCCGTTGTCGCGGATACGGGCCAGTCTGCACCCGACCACTGACAGTGGCTCCCGGAACAGGCGTCCCCCCAGGTCAACGGCGTGTTCCGGCTGTGAGGAGAGGCGAGCGCGGAGGGGCGGAGACCGGCGTGGGAGCACGGGATGGAGGGCGAGCGCGGAGGGCGGAGCCCGGCGTGGGGCACGGAAGGGAGGGCGAGCGCGGAGGGCGGAGGCGGTGCGTGCCGGGTCTCAGTCGTGCCCGGCCGCGTCGTCGCGGGCGGCGGCCCGCAGCCCCGCCCAGTCGGGGATCTTCACCCGCCCACGGCCCAGCGCGTGCCCGAGTGCCGACTCCGCCTCCTCGATCGACAGCCAGCCCCGCCAGGCCACCGGCTCGTGACCCAGGTCGCGCAGCGCGCCGAGCGGGTCTCCCGCCACCTCGCGGCCCGCCAGCTCCGCCGCGTCGGCCAGCAGCGACGCCACCGTCTCCTTCGCGCACGGGCGGTTCGTGCCGATGACGCCCGTCGGGCCGCGCTTGATCCAGCCGGCCACGTACTCTCCGAGCGACGGGGAGCCGTCCCGCAGCACCCGTCCCGCCTCGTTCGGAACCGTGCCCCGGGCATCGTCGAAGGGCAGCCCGGGCAGCGGAACCCCCTTGTACCCGACGGCCCGCAGGACCAGTTGGGCCTCGATCTCCTCGAAGCGGCCGGTGCCCCGCACACCCCCGGCGCCGTCCGGCTCGGTCCGCTCGAAACGGACCGCGGTCACACGGCCGTTCTCGCCGAGCAGCTCCACGGGGCGCAGGAAGAACCGCAACCGGATCCCGCGCGCCGCGTCGTCCCCGTCGGCGTCGCCGGCCGCCCAGCCCCGGACGACCTCCAGGTTCCGCCGGTTCACCGCGGGCAGGCCCGAAGGATCGGCGAACGACGGATCCAGGGCCAGGTCGCCCGCCTCCACCCCCACCCGCACACCCGGCAGTCCGCCCAGCTCCCGCAGCTCCTTCGTCGTGAACTTCGCCTGCCCGGGCCCGCGCCGCCCCACCATGTGCACCTCACGCACCCGGCTGGCCTCCAGCGCCCTGAGCGCGCCCTCGGGCACGTCCGTCGGCCGCAGCTCGTCGACGCCCCGCGCCAGGATCCTGGTGACGTCCACCGCCACGTTGCCCACGCCGATGACGACCGCGGAACGGCCGTCCAGGCCGGTCCCGGAGCCGGTGAAACCGTTGGCCGAGGCGTCGGGGTGGGCGCTGTACCAGGAGACGAAGTCCGTGGCCGAGCAGCTGCCCGCCAGGTCCTCGCCCGGCACTCCGAGGCGCCGGTCCCGTGCCGCGCCCACGCAGTACACGACCGCGTGGTACAGCTCCAGGAGGCGGGCCGGGGTCAGCCCTCGCGTGCCGATCTCGACGTCGCCGACGAAGGCGATCCGCTCGTCCTCCAGGACCGCGCGAAGGTTCTGCTGCAGTGACTTGATCTTCTCGTGGTCGGGCGCGACGCCGTAGCGGACCAGGCCGTAGGGGCACGGCAGCCGGTCCAGGACGTCGACCCGGATCCCGGGCACCGCCGACTGCTGGACCAGCGACTGGGCCGTGTAGACCCCGCTGGGCCCGGAACCGACGACAGCGACACGAAGCACGTCCGTACTCCTTCCCGCCGCGGGGAAGCCCGCCGAGAGGCTTCCAGCATCCCACCGGAAGCCCCCGGAGGGGAGATGCGCGACACGACCCGGGCCCGGGTCGTCACCCGAGGCCCGGGCCGCCACCCCGGCCGCCACCCGAGGCCCGGGCCTACATCGACCGCATCCGGTTGATCTCCGCCGTCTGCTGCGCGATCACGTCGTTCGCCATCTCCTCCACGAGCACGTTGTTCCCGTTCCCCAGCACCTCCGCCGCCATCGTCACCGCGCCGTCGTGGTGCGTGATCATCAGCTTCAGGAACAGCTCGTCGAAGGCCCTGCCCCTGGCGTTCCTGAGGGCCGCGAGCTGAGCCTCGGTCGCCATCCCCGGCATCGTGTGGTGGTCGTGCCCGGTCTGCTCGCGCGGACCGCCGTTGGTTTTCAGCCAACCCTCCATCGCGCCGATCTCCGGCTTCTGCGCCGCCGTGATCCGCTCCGCCAGCTTCTTGATCGGCTCGGACCCGGCCCGGTCCGGTACGAGAGCGGTCATCGTGAGCGCCTGCCGGTGATGGACGACCATCATCTGGGCGTAGGTGAAGTCTGCCGCGTTGGGCTTGCCGTCGGGCAGCAGCTTGGACGCCTCGGCGGGGGATATCCTCCGCGCCGGCTCGCCCGGCTTCCCCGGTGCCACGACCGCGGGCCCGGTGGAGCCCTGGCTCTGCGGCTCGCCTCCCGAGCCCGAGCCGGAGCCCGAGTCGCAGGCGGCGAGCGCCAGCACGGCGACGGCGGTGAGCGCCACGGCGACGGCTCCGCGGTTACGGCGGTTCAACAAGGCGACCTCCAGGGATGGTTCCGGGGGCAGGGGCCGAAACATGGCCGGGGGGACTGTTCCTAGCACGCTTCCACGAGAAGTCGATCAAAAACCTTCATGACATGTGTGTTGCCATCTGTTGAGATGTGCACGCTAAGGACGATACTGCCGGGGTCCATCAACCGTTCAACTACGAACGGATACAAGGGAGGACGGAGTGACTTCGTTGCGAACCACCCGCATCACGCGCACCCCGCGTGCTCGGATCAGAGGCCTGGGTGTGGCGACCGCCGCGGCCGGACTGCTGGTCAGCCTGCTCGCCGCAGGTCCCGCGGCCGCCACGCCCGACCCGGGTGACGCCACCGCGTCGCAGGGCACCGTCTCCGCGGAACAGGCGGCCGAAGCCCGGTCCGCCATCCGGAGCGGCGAGATACCCGGCGTGGACGAGATCGTGCACAGCGACAACATCCAGCACCTCGTGAACATCCCCAAGGACGCTCTCGCGGGCACCAACTCCGACCTGGCCTTCCAGGGCAAGTACGCGTTCGCGGGCAACTACGACGGCTTCCGGATCTTCGACATCAGCAACCCGGGCGCGCCGAAGACGGTCGCCCAGGTGCTGTGCCCCGGTTCGCAGAACGACATCTCCGTCTCCGGCAACCTCGTCTTCCTCTCCACCGACTCCTCCCGCAGCGACAACTCCTGTGCCAGCGTCAGCCAGCCGGCCACGGAGAAGTCCTCATGGGAGGGCATGAAGATCTTCGACATCAGCGACATCAGTAACCCGAGGTACGTCGCCGCCGTCGAGACCGCCTGCGGTTCGCACACCCACACGCTGGTGCCCGAGAAGCGGGACGTGTACGTCTACGTCTCGTCGTACTCGCCCAACGCGGCGTTCCCGGACTGCCAGCCGCCGCACGACGGCATCTCGGTCATCAAGGTGCCGCGCAAGGCCCCGGAGAAGGCCGCGATCGTCTCCTTCCCCGTCCTCTTCCCCGGTGAGGGCCCGGACGGCGGCGGCAACCCCGGTGGCCCGACCAACCCGGGCGTCTCCAAGACCACCGGCTGCCACGACATCACCGTGCTGCCGGGCAAGGACCTCGCGGCCGGCGCCTGCATGGGCGACGGCATCCTCTTCGACATCGAGGACCCTGAGCGTCCGAAGGTCATCGACCGCGTCCAGGACAACGTCAACTTCGCGTTCTGGCACTCGGCGACGTTCAACCAGAAGGCGAACAAGGTCGTCTTCACCGACGAGCTCGGCGGCGGCTCCGGCGCGACCTGCAACGAGGCCGTGGGCCCGAACCGCGGCGCGGACGGCATCTACGACATCGTCGGCAAGGGCAAGCACCGCGAACTCGTCTTCCGCAGCTACTTCAAGATCCCGCGCCACCAGGCCGACACCGAGAACTGCGTCGCCCACAACGGCTCGCTCATCCCGGTCAAGGGCAAGGACCTCATGGTCCAGGCGTGGTACCAGGGCGGCGTCTCCGTCTGGGACTTCACCGACTCCAGCAAGCCGAAGGAGATCGCCTACTTCGAGCGCGGTCCGCTCTCCGCCACCACCATCAGCACGGGCGGTTCGTGGTCCGCGTACTACTACAACGGCTACATCTACTCGAACGACATCGCCAAGGGCTTCGACGTCCTGAAGCTCGACGACCGTCGTACGGACCCGGCGAAGCGGGTCCGGATGGACGCCCTCAACGTCCAGACCCAGCCGGACTACTTCGACGACTTCGAGGACTGACGCGGCACACGGACCGGTAACACCGATGCCGTGAACGGCATGCCGTCGGGCGGACCCCCGTCCGGCGGCATGCCCTGCTCCCAGTCCAGTCCGTACCGCTGGAACAGCTCCCCGCGCAGCCGCGTCACCGGCATCGGCGCCCCCGGCAGCAGCACCGCCACGACCGCGCCCATCAGCAGCGCCCGCAGCAGCGGATAGTCCGCGTCCACGTTCGCGGAGCCGTACCGCGTCATCGTGTCCCGCAGCAGGAACGCCAGCCGCTGCTGTTCCGGGCACTGCACGAAACCCTCGGCCTGAAGGATGCCCGCCATGTGCGTCCGCATCAGCACCGGATGATCCACGGCCAGGCCGAGTACGGCGTCGATGGCGCGCGCCATCCGCTCACGCCCGTCCTCCGTGCGCGGCTCGCGCTCCAGCGCCTCCTCCAGGGTCAGGGCCATCAGCCGGTGCACCGCCGACTGCAGCAGATGGCGCTTGCCGGGGAAGTAGTACGAGATCAGACCGCGCGCCGAACCGGCCCGCTCGGCGATGTCGCCCAGGGTCGTCGCCTCGTACCCGCGCTCCGACACAAGCTCGACCGTGGCCTGGAGAAGTCGCTCACGTGAGCGTCGCCGAAGCTCTTCATTGACCTCTGGGCTACGCGGGGACATGCTGGACTCCTGCGTTGACTGGCTCGCAGCCAATATACTCAGCGCAGTCCGCTGCCGCGCCTTCATGGCTGGTCAGTGGGTTTGCCGTCTGTTCTGGGCGACGCGGGGGATCGTCCAGAACAGGCGGCTTCACGTTGTTTCTCCCATTCTGCCCCCGTCCGTTCCCGGAGGATCCGCCCGGTCGGCGCTCCTCGCGGCCCTCTCCTGCCACACGGCGCCGTGGCGGCGGTACGTGACGATCGCCCCGGCGACGAAGCACCAGCCCAGGAGCCAGCCGGCCACGACGTCCGACAGCCAGTGCACGCCTAGGTAGATCCGGGTCCACCCCACCCCGAGCACCGACACCGGCGCGGCCACGGCGAGCAGGCTCCAGCCACGCCAGGTCTCCCGCCAGTGCAGGGCGAAGACCCAGAGCAGCAGGCCCCAGCCCACCGTCTCGGTCATCGCGTGCCCGGATGGAAAGGCCGCGTACTGCGCCGAGTCCACCGGGTCGGGCCAGCCGGGCCGCGGCCTGCCGACCGCCGCCTTCAGTCCCTGCTGCACCCCCGACGCGAGGAGTGTCGCGGCCGCCACCCACAGGGCCAGCCACCGCTCGCGGCGCCACCACAGCGCGAGGACGGTGACGGTGATCAGCGCGCGCATCGTCCACGGGTCCCACACCCAGTCCGTCATGATCCGGTTGGCATGCGTGAACCCGGGCTCGGCCAGCGCGCTGCGGTGCAGCGCGTCGGCGACCGACCGGTCCAGGGAGAGAAGCGGGGGCCAGCCCACCACCACAAGGACGAGCAGCAGCACGGCGAGGGCACCGGAGACCAGGGCGGAGGAGCGCATGGGCCGATCTTCCCCGACGTTCGCGCCGGCACACCCGCGTCCGCGCCGTCCGCGCTACCCGAGCGCCTTCAGGGCGGGGACGAACGCCACCAGGACCGGCACCACCGGCACCAGTGCCGCGGCGGCCGTCAGCCGCAGCCGCCGCCCGGCGGTGAGCCGGGGCGCGGCCGTCAGGAGACGGTTCACCCGTCCTGGGAGGTCCGCGCCGGAGGTCGAGCCGGGTCCGAACACCCCACGCTCCTCGTTGAGTTCGACCAGTGCCAGCGCGATCGTGAGCCGTCCGAACCGACGTGAGGCGACATCGTCGGCCGCCAGCTCCACGAGCCGGTGCATCTGGTCACGGAAGGCCGCGAAGACGGGAATCCCCGGGAAACCGCCCGCGAGCGCGCCCGAGCAGTGCAGCAGCCAGTCGTGGCGCGCCCGGGCGTGTCCCTGCTCGTGGGCGAGGACGGCGTCGAGCTGGCGCCCCTTCAGCCGGCGCAGCGCCGCCGTCGTGATGACCAACTGCGGCGTGGTGCCCGGCAGCCACCAGGCGTCCGGGCGCTCGCCCTCCAGGACGACCAGCCGCCCGCTTCCCGGCTCCTCGCCGGGCAACAGCGGGGAGCGGACGAGTAGTTCGCAACGCCGCTGCCGGCGGCGGGCCCGGGCCCCGCGGATCTCCCGGGTCAGCATCGCGCCGGTCCACAGTCCGCCACAGGCGAGGATCACGGCGAGCGCCCCCGACCACGGCTGGTGGGTGCCCAGTTCGTACGCCTCGACCACACGGCTCGGCGCGCCGACGAAGACGTGGCCCCGAACCCCCTGCCAGGCCGCCGCCGCGCTGAACGTCATCGACAGCGCGAAACACAGCAGCACCGCCGCCACCACGCACTGCCACATCCACAACGCCACCACGGGCTCGCGTTCCGCCCAGTCGGACGGCGACAGCAGTCGCGGGGCCACGGCGGCCGTCAGGACGCCGAGCGCGAGCAACGCGAGGGAGACCAACATGACGCAAGACTATGAGGCCGTGCTACCCCCGGGTACGGCCGGGCGCGCCAAGTGACGTACGCCACGGCCCGGCCCGGCACGCCGGCTCACAGCGCGACGAGCATCGCCAGCATCGCGAGGGCCATGGACAGCCGGCACACGAGCGTGAACTCGGGCCGCACGACCCACGCCGGCGCGGGTCCGCCCGTGGACAGAGCCGTCGAGGCCGTCGCCGAGGCCACCGCCGGCGTCCCCGTCGAGGCCGCCACCGGTACCAGTCGGGCGCCCGTGCGGAGCACGTACGCGACGTAGTAGAGGAGCAGCACCGCCGTCACCGCAGGGGCGCTCCCGCCACCTCCGCCGCTGCCGTGTGCCCCGTGCGCGGCCCCCTGGACGGGCCACGCCATGTAGACCATCGCCAGCGACCCCACCAGATGGTGCAGGTGGTGACCCCCGCGCCGGACCGACATCAGCGCGTGCACCGCCGCCGCCCCGAACACCGACGCGTACACCGACCACCACCACACAGGCGGCGTCACGACCGCGGCGGGCAGTGCCATCGCGGCCATCCCGAATCCCATCACCGCCTCGCCCGCCGCCGTCCTGCGCTCCTCACCCGCGCAGCGGCGCGCGCGCAGCAGGCAGTACGCCCCGCTCGCCCCGCACAGCGTCAGCATCAGCCAGGCCGACAAGGCCGGTCCGTGCACGGCACACCTCCCCAGGTCTCCCTCCCCGTCGATGCCCACGCCCGGCCGGGCGCACGCGAGCGCACAGGCGTACGTGGGGAGCACACACCGGGGCGCTACGCTCGGGGGGATCGCCAGCGCCTCCGAGGGGAGCCCCGAACAGCATGGACACCGCCACGCCGCAGGACACCGGCCGGATCACCTACCGCGACGCGGTGGAGGACGACGTCGAGGCCCTCGTGCCGCTCGTCGAATCGGCGTACCGCGGCGACTCCAGCCGGGCCGGCTGGACCACCGAGGCGGACATCCTGCAGGGGCAGCGGACCGACGCCGAGGGCGTACGGGCCGTCATCACCACCCCGGGCAGCCGGCTGATGGTGGTGGAGCGGGACGGCGGGATCGTCGCCTGCTGCCAGCTCGAACACCGGGGCGAGGCAGCCTACTTCGGCATGTTCGCCGTCCGCCCCGAGCTCCAGGGCGCGGGCCTCGGCCGGCGCATCATCGAAGAGGCCGAGCGCCGGGTGCGGGAGATCTGGGGCGTGAGCGAGATGCACATGACCGTGATCTCGGTGCGCGAGGAGCTCATCGCCTGGTACGAGCGGCGCGGCTACCGCCGTACGGGACGGATGACGCCGTTCCCGTACGGCGACGAGCGCTTCGGCGTCCCGCAGCGGGACGACCTGCAGTTCGAGCTCCTGGTGAAGCCGCTGGCCTGAGGCCGGGGCCCGGCTCTCGGGCCTCCGCCTGCGGGCCTCCGGCTCGCGGGCCTCGGCCCGCGGCTCAGGCCGTGAAGCGGCCGGTGCGGCGGATCTCCGGATAGTCGGTCGTCGCTCCGTCCAGCTCCAGGGCGCGGACCAGCCGCAGATGGTCCTGCGTGTTCACTACCCAGCCGATCACCCGCAGCCCCTCACGGTGGGCGTGCTCGACCGTCTCCAGGGTCAGGTGCTGGATGCTCAGGACGAGCGCGCCGGCCCCGACGGCCTTCGCCCGGTCCACGATGTCCGCGTCCCACTCCTCGGCGACCAGCGCGGTACGGGCTCCGGGGACCAGCCGGGCGATCTCGGCGAGGGCCTCGTCGTGGAAGGAGAGGACCTCCACACGGCCGACCAGGTCGCGCCGGTTCATCACCTCGGCGAGCGTCCTGGCCGCCGCCACGTCCTTGATCTCCGCCTGGAGCGGGGACCGCACCGCGTCCAGGACCTCTTCGAAGACGGGGACGCGTTCCCCGTGCCCCGCGTCGAGCTCGCGCAGCTCCGCCAGGGTCTTCTCGGCGATCGGGCCGCTGCCGTCGGTGGTACGGCCGACGTCGGCGTCGTGCATGACGACGAGGGCGCCGTCCTTGCTGAGGTGGAGGTCCAGCTCGATGACGTCCATACCGGACCGTTCGGCGCGGACGAAGGAACGCAGGGTGTTCTCGGGCTCGACGCCCATGACACCGCGGTGACCGATGGTGAGGAAACTCAAGATCTTCTCGCTTCCGTCGATGTCCGGGCCCGGGTCCCTCCGGGCTCCCGGTGCGGCTCGGGGCGCAGCCTAATGACTTCACCGCAAGAAGGAAGCGCATGCGCGCGTGCCGTCGGAAGGCCCTCCTCCGGCGGATCGGTTCCCCGATCGCCGCCCTTGCGCGACCATGCGGGCGTCCGGTGCGTCGGGGCCCTGCGCTCGACCGTCATGGCGGGGGATGCGAGCGCTCAAACCTCGTCCGGCAGGAAAATCAGCGGTGACCATGGGGGTCGCACAGGATAATTTCTCTTCCCCCTCTTGTCCGGAGGAAGCGCCGCCGGATACGGTGGCTTGACGCGAGGTTCTCCTGTGGAGGAAGTGACATGACGGAAATTCTTGTGCAGGACGTGACCGGTGGGGGGATACTCACCGCTGCCCCGGTGATCGAGCACCCTGCCTGGCCCGAGCTCAAGAATGCCGTGGAGGAGATCCGCCCCTGGCAGAGCAAGGACGGCTCCATCGACTTCGAGGCCGAGGGCGCACCGTCCCGCGCCCAGGCCGAGAGTGTGGTCGAGCGGATCGTGGACGCGGTCGAGCGGCTCTCTCCGCTGCTCCCGCACGACGCCGCCTACCACCGCGCGCTCGTCGCCGACCTGCGCACGTGGGCCGACGGCGGCTTCGAGGTCCCTGACTTCCTCGACTCCCTGCTGGCGTTCCAGCCCGCTGCGGACCGTCAGGACGGGCTCCAGCACCTGGCGCTCTTCCCGATGTACACCCAGAACGGCAACCCGGACCGCAACCTCGAAGCGGTCGTGCTCCGCATGGTGTGGCCGGAGTGGCTCTCCGAGCTGGAGCGCACCCGCTACGACAACCCGCTCTTCTGCGGCATCACCTTCGAGGACTTCACGCCGGGCTACGACACCAACTCGGCCGTCCTCTTCCCCGAGACCATCGCCGTGCGCGAGGCCCCCGAGCGCTTCAGCTGGGGCGGCATCTTCTGCGACCGCGAGGCCGCCCGCTTCCGCAAGGTCACCGAGGCCTCCGTCGACATCCTGGGCATCGAGCTGCCCGAGGACATCGCGGCCATGGTCGAGGACCAGCAGCGCTGCGAGGCCGCGTTCGTGCTCTGGGACATGGTCCACGACCGCACCCACAGCCACGGCGACCTGCCGTTCGACCCGTTCATGATCAAGCAGCGCCAGCCGTTCTGGATGTACGGCCTGGAGGAGCTGCGCTGCGACCTCACCGCCTTCAAGGAGGCCGTGAAGCTGGAGGCCGAGGGCAACGCCCACGGTCGTGACGTGCAGTACGCCGTCCTCTTCGACCGGATGTTCCGTTTCCCGGTCACCGGTGACCGCAACCGGAACTACGACGGCCTGGGCGGTCAGCTCCTCTTCGCGTACCTCCACAAGCACGAGGTCGTGCGCTGGACCGACAACAAGCTCAAGATCGACTGGAACCGGGCCCCCGAGGTCACCAACCAGCTCTGCGCCGAGATCGAGAAGCTGTACCGCGACGGCATCGACCGCCCGAAGCTGGTCCACTGGTTCAAGGCGTACGACCTGGTCTCCACCTACCTCGCCCCGCACCCCGGATCGAAGTGGGCCAAGGGCCCCGACGCCCTGGACCTGACCCTCCCGCCCCGCAAGCTCGTCGACGACGTGCTTCCGGACGAGTTTCCGCTCAGCATGTTCTATGAGGCCCTGTCCAAGAAGCTGAAGGACGTGATCGCCTCCACCAAGGGCATCACCGCCGCGAACGCTTCGCGGACCGAGCAGGCTGCCGCGTGAACCCAGTCACGGAGGAGGAGGGGACGACCATGAACGGCAACGGGAACGGCGGGCCGCTGGAGGGTGCCGTCATCGCGGTCGCGGGAGCGGCCGGACCTGCCGGGCGGGCGACGCTGATGCGCCTCGCCGACGCCGGCGCCATCGTCGTCGGAGCCGACGCCGACCCGGCCCGCCTGGCCGAGGCGGTCGACGCCGCACGGTACGCCCACGGAGGCGCCACGGTCATCGGCGACACGGTCGACCTCTTCGACCTCGGCGCGGCCCGGGAGTGGGCCGACAAGACCGAGAAGGAGTTCGGCCGGATCGACGGGCTCGTCCACCTCGTCGGCGGCTGGCGCGGCAGCGCCACCTTCGGTGAGACCGACCTCGCCGACTGGAACTTCCTCGAGAAGCTCCTCATCCGCACGGTCCAGTCCACCTCCCTCGCCTTCCGTGACGCGCTCGGCCGCAGCGACCGCGGCCGCTACCTGCTGATCAGCGCCGCGGGCGCCTCGAAGCCCACCGCCGGGAACGCGGCCTACGCCGCGGCCAAGGCGGCGGCCGAGGCGTGGACGCTCGCCATGGCCGACGACTTCCGCAAGGCGGGGGGCGACGAGGGCCCCCAGGCCGCGGCTGCCATCCTGGTGATCAAGGCACTGGTGCACGACGCCATGCGCGCCGAGCGCCCGAATGCGAAGTTCGCGGGCTTCACCGACGTCGACGATCTGGCCGCCGAGATCGTCGCCGTCTGGGACCGGCCCGCACAGGAAGTGAATGGACAGCGTCTGTGGCTGACCCCCAAGCCGTGACCCCGGCCCTGCCCCCCAGGACCGACGCCCGTCGTCACCACGACCCGTCGGTCCGGGGCTTCGCCAGCGACAACTACGCCGGCGCCCACCCGGAGGTGCTCGCGGCCATCGCGCTCGCCAACGACGGTCATCAGATCGCCTACGGCGAGGACGACTACACCGAGCACCTCCAGCGCATCATGCACAGCCACTTCGGCCCGAGCGCCGAGGCCTTCCCGGTGTTCAACGGCACCGGCGCGAACGTCACCGCCCTCCAGGCGCTGACCGACCGCTGGGGCGCCGTGATCTGCGCCGAGTCCGCGCACATCAACGTGGACGAGGGCGGCGCCCCCGAGCGGATGGGCGGCCTCAAGCTGCTCACCGTGCCCACCCCGGACGGCAAGCTCACCCCCGAGCTGATCGACCGGCAGGCCTGGGGCTGGGAGGACGAGCACCGCGCCATGCCGCAGGTCGTCTCGATCACCCAGAACACCGAGCTGGGCACCGTCTACACCGTGGACGAGATCCGGGCCATCGTGGAGCACGCCCACGCCAAGGGCATGAAGGTGCACCTCGACGGCGCCCGGATAGCCAACGCCGCCGCCTCCCTGGACGTCCCGATGCGGGCGTTCACCAACGCGGCGGGCGTGGACGTGATCTCGTACGGCGGGACCAAGAACGGCATGCTGTTCGGCGAGGCGGTCGTCGTCCTGAACCCGGACGCGGTCAGCCACATGAAGCATCTGCGCAAGCTGTCCATGCAGCTCGCGTCCAAGATGCGTTTCGTGTCGGTGCAACTGGAGGCGCTGCTCGCCAAGGACCTGTGGCTGCGGAACGCCTCGCACGCCAACGCGATGGCGCAGCGCCTCGCGGCCGGCGTGCGCGAGGTGGACGGGGTCGAGATCCTCTACCCCGTGCAGGCCAACGCGGTCTTCGCGCGGCTCCCGCACGAGGTGAGCACCCGTCTGCAGAAGCGGTTCCGCTTCTACTTCTGGGACGAGGCCGCGGGTGACGTGCGCTGGATGTGCTCCTTCGACACCACGGAGGACGACGTCGACGCCTTTCTCCAGGCGCTGAAGGAGGAGATGGCGCGGTAGTGCTCTCTCTCGAATAGCATAGGTATGCGACCGGCCGGAAAGTCATTGACTTCCGGCCGGTCCTCTTCCTAGGGTCCCCGGCTATGGAGCTGATCCAGGAGCACCCCGAACTCTCCTCGTACCTCGTCGCGGACGAGGTCGTCGACCATGAGCACCCCGTCGTGCGCGAGACGGCCGCCGCGCTGCGGGCCCGGAACCCTGACGTACACGCATACGCCCGAGCCGCCTTCGCGCACGTGCGGGACGAGATCCCGCACTCGAGCGACACCGGCGACCCGCGCGTCACCTGGCGCGCCTCCGACGTCCTCGCGCAGCGCACCGGAATCTGCCACGCCAAGGCGCACGCGCTCGTCGCGCTGCTGCGTGCCGAGTCGATTCCGGCGGCGCTGTGCTACCAGAAGTTCGACGTGCTGCACGGGCTGGTCGCGATCAGGCTGCCCGGTACGGAGACGTGGCACCGGCAGGATCCGCGCGGGGGTCTGCCGGGTCAGGAGGCGGAGTTCTCGCTGGAGAGAGAGCGGCTGGCCTTCCTGCCCGACCCGGAGTTCAATGAGGTGGACTATCCGGTGCTGTATTCTGTACCGCATGCGGGAGTGCTGAGCGCCATGCGGTCCGCGCCGGACAGTCTGGAACTCCTGCGGACCCTCCCGGCCGACCTCTGACGCCGCAGCCGACGCACCGGCCTCCGACACACCGGCCGCTGCCGCACCGACCTCTGACGCAAGGACGACGATGCCCCTCACCCTGACGGTCTCCGACGAGGTGCGTGCCCTCGTGCCCGGCTTCACCCACCTCGCCGTCGAGGCCCACGGACTCGTCAACGGCCCCAGCGACGAAGCCAGTTCGGCCCTGCTCGACGACGCGGCCCGCCGCCTCGCCGAGCGGCTCGCGGGCCGGACCCCGGACCAGGACCCGCACATCGCGGCCTGGCGCGCGGCGTACTCCGCGTTCGGCGCCAAGCCCTCCCGTACGCGCAACTCCGCGGAGGCGCTGGCCAGGCGGGCCCTCGCCGACGGCGGGCTCCCCCGGATCAACCGGCTGGTCGACGCCTACAACGCGATCAGCGTCGCGTACCTCGTCCCGGCCGGCGGCGAGGACCTCGACCGCATCCAGGGCGGCATGAGCCTCGTGCGGGCCACCGGCGACGAGCCCTTCGTGACCATGGCGGGCGGCGAGGAGACGGTGGAGCACCCGGAGCCGGGCGAGATCGTCTGGCGTGACGAGGCGGGCGTCACCTGCCGCCGCTGGAACTGGCGCCAGGGGCCGCGCACGCGGATCGACGACGACACCGTCGACGCGGTCTTCCTGCTGGAGTCGCTGACGCCCATGACGCGCGACGAGCTCCTCGCCGCCGGCTCGGAGCTCGCCGAGTCGCTGGAGAAGCTGAGCCCCGGGGCGCGGATCACCGTCCGCGACCCGGAGTAGACCCCGTCACGGTTCGGGTCGGCGTACCGCGGAGGACGTACCGGGGGCGTACCGCGGACCGCGCGCGAGGGCGCCGCGTCGCGGCCGGTCCACCGGCGTCAGCCGGCGTCCTTCACCTCGGCCGGGGTCGGCGCCGTGCCCCCGAGGTGCGCGGGGACCCACCAGGTGTCGCTCGCGTCCTTGGGGCGTACGGGATACGCGCGCTGCGCGGCCTCCAGGAGCTCCTGGCAGCGCTCGCGCAGACGGCGGGTGATGGCGCCCGCGTACTGGTCGGTGGGAGCCTCCACCGGCTCGCCCACCCGGATCGTCACCGGGATGTGGCTGCGCTTGAAGTTCCGCGGCCGGCCCTTGGTCCAGATCCGCTGCGTGCCCCAGAGGGCCATCGGGATCAGCGGCACCCCGGCCTCCTGCGCCAGCCGCGCCGCACCCGACTTGAAGCTCTTCAGCGTGAAGGACTGCGAGATGGTCGCCTCGGGGAAGACGCCGATGATCTCCCCGGCCTTCAGCGACTCCAGTGCGTGCTTGTAGGCGTGCTCGCCCTGGGAGCGGTCCACCGGGATGTGCTTCATGCCGCGCATCAGCGGGCCCGAGACCTTGTGCCGGAAGACCGAGTCCTTGGCCATGAAGCGCACGAGACGCTTCTGCGGCAGCGCGGCCAGGCCCGTGAAGATGAAGTCCAGATAGCTGATGTGGTTGCTGACGAGCACCGCGCCACCCGTGCGCGGGATGTGCTCCGAACCCTGCGTGTCGATCTTGAGGTCCAGTGCCTTGAACATGGTCAGTGCGGCACCGATGACCGGCCGATACACGAGTTCTGCCATCTGAGAGGAACCCCTTCTTCTGTGCCTGGGGAGGGTTCTCCCGGCGGAAGTTACGCAGCCGTAGGTTTTCGGCTTTGGGCAGATCGTGCCCCATGTGGGCCCCCGTGACCAGTCCTGACGGCTTCGTACGGAGAGATAATCGTCACGCCCGGTGGCCGTGACGGGAATCGATCGGCGGCGTGAGGCGCTGCACCGGGGAGTGGCGGGCGAGAGGAAGACGGAGACATGGCGGCACAGTCCGAGAGGTGGGGCGGCGAGGACGGCGTCGAGCTGGGCGAGCGCGCCACGCTCGTCCAGTTCTCCACCGCCTTCTGCCAGCCCTGCCGCGCCACGCGCCGCACCCTCGCCGAGGTCGCCCGGATGGTCGAGGGCGTGGGCCACGTCGAGATAGACGCCGAGGAACGGCTCGATCTCGTACGGAAGTACGACATCGTCCGCACCCCCACCGTGCTCGTCCTCGACCGTGCCGGACGGGTCGTCGTCCGCGCCTCCGGACAGCCCCGCCGCGCGGACGTGATCGCCGCGCTGGGGCGGGCGGTCTGACGGGACGCTCCGGGCGGCGGTCTGACGCGGTGACACATCTCCCACATCCCGGTACCCGCTTGACTGCACCTGCCATCGATCGCCAATCTGACGGTGTGCCTTCAGAACTCCTTCTCCACGGGCGGGCCCACATCGACCTGGCCCGTCACGCGAGCGCGCGCTGTCCGGGTGTCTGAGAACCCCCGGACCCCTCGTACGCTCCCCTCGCAGAAGGACGACCCGATGACGGTTACGCCTGAACTCCGCACCGTCGGCGCCCCTCACCCGGCCTCTCCCGACCTCCTCCGCTCCGTCTTCCGGCAGCACGCGGCGGGTGTCGCGGTCATCACCGCCCGGGGCGACCGCCCGGCCGGGTTCACCGCCACCTCCCTCAGCTCCGTCGCCGCCGACCCCCCGCTCCTCTCCTTCGGTGTCGGCACCTCCTCGTCCAGCTGGCCGGTGCTCGCCGAGGCGGAGCACGTCGGCGTCCACATACTCGGCGAGCACCAGCGTGAGCTGGCGGACACCTTCGCCCGCAGCGGGGCCGACCGGTTCGGTCACCCGACGCGCTGGAGCGAGGGCCCCGAGGGGGTCCCCGTCCTGGACGGCGTCCTCGCCTGGCTGGTGTGCCGCGTCGTGGCCCGTGTCCCGGCCGGGGACCATCGGATCGTGATCGCCCAGGCCGTCGCCGGAGACCCGGCCGGAGCGGGCCGGCCGCTGCTCTACCACCAGGGCCGCTTCAACGCTCTGCGTGACTGAGTGTTCCCTTCCCTCGGCGTTGGCAAGGTCACACGGCTGAGCGCTTGCTTACTGGTAACGGACTGGGTGTACTGGCGAGTAATATTCCGGTGGGAGCGGTCGGACGCCCCGACCGGAAACCCGCCCTTCAGGCGCCTATGCTGCGAGCAACAAGGCAGCCCAGTTATGACGATGCAGTAGGAGAGCCGGCGTGAGCTTGAGGATCGTTGTCTGTGTGAAGTACGTGCCCGACGCCACCGGCGACCGGCACTTCGCCGATGACCTGACCGTCGACCGCGACGACGTCGACGGCCTGCTGTCGGAGCTCGACGAGTACGCGGTCGAGCAGGCGCTCCAGATCGCCGAGGAGGCCGACGACGCCGAGGTCACCGTCCTCACCGTCGGCCCCGAGGACGCGAAGGACGCGCTGCGCAAGGCGCTGTCGATGGGCGCCGACAAGGCCGTCCACGTCGAGGACGACGACCTGCACGGCTCCGACGTCATGGGCACCTCGCTGGTCCTGGCGAAGGCGATCGAGAAGACCGGCTACGACGTCGTCATCGCCGGTATGGCCTCCACCGACGGCACCATGGGCGTTCTCCCGGCGATCCTGGCCGAGCGCCTGGGCGTTCCGCAGGTCACGCTGCTCTCCGAGGTGAAGATCGAGGACGGCAAGGTGACCGGCCGCCGTGACGGCGACACCGCGTCGGAGCAGCTCGAGGCGTCGCTCCCGGCCGTCGTGTCGGTGACCGACCAGTCGGGCGAGGCCCGCTACCCGTCCTTCAAGGGCATCATGGCCGCCAAGAAGAAGCCGGTGGAGTCCCTGGACCTGGAGGACCTCGAGCTCGAGGCCGACGAGGTCGGCCTGGAGGGCGCGTGGACCGCGGTCGACTCCGCCTCCGAGCGTCCGGCCCGCACGGCCGGCACGATCGTCAAGGACGAGGGCGAGGGCGGCAAGCAGCTGGCCGAGTACCTCGCGAGCCAGAAGTTCATCTAGGGCTCGCGCGAGCCACCTGACCCGCCCCCTTTTCGTTCGCAGGAGATTGAATCCCCATGGCTGAGATTCTCGTCTACGTCGACCACGTCGACGGAGCCGTCCGCAAGCCCACCCTGGAGCTGCTGACGCTCGCCCGCCGTCTGGGCGAGCCCGTCGCCGTCGCCCTCGGCGCCGGTGCGGCCGACACCGCCGCCGTGCTCGCCGAGCACGGTGCCGTGAAGGTCCTGACCGCCGACGCCCCGGAGTTCGCCGAGTACCTCGTCGTCCCGAAGGTCGACGCGCTGCAGGCCGCGTACGACGCGGTGTCCCCGGCCGCCGTGCTCGTCCCGTCCTCCGCCGAGGGCAAGGAGATCGCGGCCCGCCTCGCGGTCCGCATCGGCTCCGGCATCATCACCGACGCCGTCGACCTGGAGGCCGGTGACGAGGGCCCGGTCGCGACGCAGTCCGCGTTCGCCGCCTCCTTCACCACCAAGTCCCGTGTCTCCAAGGGCACCCCGGTCATCACGGTCAAGCCGAACTCGGCTCCCGTCGAGGCCGCCCCGGCCGCCGGTGCCGTCGAGGCCCTCGCGGTCTCCTTCGGCGAGCTGGCCACCGGCACCAAGGTCACCGCGCGCACCCCGCGCGAGTCGACCGGCCGTCCGGAGCTGACCGAGGCCGCGATCGTGGTCTCCGGCGGCCGTGGCGTCAACGGCGCCGAGAACTTCGCGGTCATCGAGAAGCTCGCCGACTCGCTCGGTGCCGCCGTCGGCGCCTCGCGTGCCGCCGTCGACGCCGGCTGGTACCCGCACTCCAACCAGGTGGGCCAGACCGGCAAGTCGGTCTCGCCGCAGCTGTACATCGCCTCCGGCATCTCCGGTGCGATCCAGCACCGCGCGGGTATGCAGACCTCGAAGACCATCGTGGCCATCAACAAGGACGCCGAGGCCCCGATCTTCGAGCTCGTCGACTACGGCGTGGTCGGTGACCTCTTCGACGTCGTCCCGCAGCTGACCGAGGAGATTCAGACCCGTAAGGGCTGACCTGCGGTTCTGTTCGGTCCGGGGGCCGCGTGGTGATGATCACCGCGCGGCCCCCGGCCGTTTCGGACACCCATTGACGCAGGTCCCGACCGACTACTAACTTCGCTATACGGATTGTTGATTCCGTGAAGCGGAAAATAGGAGGATGTGGGAGATGGGTCAGCAGGAGAAGGTGTCGACGAGCCTCGCCGGAGCGGTCAGCGAGGGCATCAGCGCCTCCCTCGCAGCGGTGGACGCCGAGCTCGACCGGCGCTACCCGGGCGACCCGGGCACCCGCCAGCCCGTCCACACCGTCTACGTCCCCGGCAACGTCTTCGACGCCGGAACCATCCGCTCCTGGGGCGACCAGGCACTCGCCGCCCTCGACGAGCACGCCCGGGACGCCCACTCCTTCGCCGAGGTCCTCGGCCTCTCCCACGAGCTCGCCGAGGACGTCTACGGCCGCGTGCGCGCCAAGCTGGAGCGCGAGCCGATCGAGGACCTCAGGGTCGACTTCGAGGACGGATACGCGGGCCAGGACGAGGACGCCGACGCCGCCCGCGCAGCCCGTCTGATCTCCGAGGCGTACGCGAAGGGGACCGCCGCCCCGTACATGGGCATCCGGATGAAGTGCATGGAGGCCGCCGTACGCGACCGCGGCATCCGCACCACCGACGTCTTCCTCACCGGTCTCCTCGAGAACGGCGGCCTGCCCGACGGCCTCGTCCTCACGCTTCCCAAGGTGACCTACCCCGAGCAGGTCTCCGCCTTCGTCCGCCTCCTGGAGGCCTTCGAGAAGGCTCACGGCCTGGACGAGGGCCGCCTCGGCTTCGAGATCCAGATCGAGACCAGCCAGTCCATCCTCGCCGCCGACGGCACCGCCGCCGTCGCCCGCATGATCGGCGCCGCCGAGGGCCGCGCGACCGGCCTGCACTACGGCACCTTCGACTACAGCGCCTGCCTCGGCGTCTCCGCCGCCTACCAGGCCAGCGACCACCCGGCGGCCGACCACGCCAAGGCGATCATGCAGGTCGCCGCCGCCGGTACGGGCGTACGGGTCTCCGACGGCTCCACCAACGTCCTCCCGGTCGGCTCCACCGAGCACGTGCACGAGGCCTGGCGCCTGCACTACGGCCTCACCCGCCGGGCGCTCGCCCGCGCCTACTACCAGGGCTGGGACATGCACCCGGGCCACATCCCGACGCGGTACGCCGCCGTCTTCGCCTTCTACCGCGAGGGCTTCGAGGCCGCCGCCAAGCGCCTCTCGGCCTACGCCAACCACGCGGGCGGCGACGTCATGGACGAGCCCGCCACGGCCAAGGCGCTCAGCTCCTACCTCCTGCGCGGCATCGACTGCGGCGCCCTGGACACCGCCGAGGTCGACGCCCTCACCGGCCTCTCCCGCGCCGACCTGGACCGCTTCGCGGCCCCGCGCCGCGGCGACCTCACGGCGACGGCGCAGTAACGGCCCCCGGCCCGTTCGCGCACCCAGCCGGCGACGGCGCAGTAGCGGGCGGGCCCCTGGGCCCCTACGCGCACCCACCCCGGCTGCACGGCCCCGACGCGCACCCACCCGCCGACGCATGACACACCGCCCCGCCCTCCGTACGCGTACGGAGGGCGGGGACATTCCATGGCGCCCCGCCCCCGGCCGCGGGCTCCCGCTACGCGGGCGGCGGCGGGATCTCGCCCGAGCCGCGCGGGATCAGACGGGTGTCCAGGACGACCCGGGCCGGTTCGTCGTCGAAGCCGTCCAGACGGCGGAAGAGCCGCTCGGCCGCCGTGCGGCCCATGGCCGCCGCGTCCTGCGCGATCACGGTGATGCCGAGGAGATCGGCCAGCTCGATGTCGTCGAAGCCCACGAGAGCCACCGGACGGTCGTGGCCGGCCAGGGTGCGGACCGCCGTGACCGTGACCCGGTTGTTGCCCGCGAAGAGCGCCGTCACCGGCTCCGGGCCGGAGACCATGGCGGTCACCGCCTCCCGGACCCGGTCGGGGGCCGTCGGCCCCAGCGAGACCCACGAGGAGTCGACGTCCAGCCCCGCGTCCTCCATCGCCGCCCGGTATCCGCGCAGGCGCTCCGTCGCCGTGTGGATGCGGGGCTGGTCGCCGATGAAACCGATCCGGCGGTGCCCGTGCGCGATCAGATGCGCCACACCGTCGCGCGAGCCGCCGAAGCTGTCCGACAGGACGACGTCGGCGTCGATGCTGCCCGCGGGGCGGTCCACGAAGACCGTGGCGACGCCCGCCTTGATCTCGGGTTCGAGGTAACGGTGGTCCGTTCCGGCGGGGATGACGATCAGTCCGTCCACGCGCCGCGCGCACAGCGCGAGGGCCAGCTCCTGCTCGCGCTCCGGATCCTCCGCGCTGGAACCGTTGATGAGCAGGGCCCCGTGGGCGCGGGCGACCTCCTCGACGGCGCGGCTGAGCGGACCGTAGAAGGGGTCGGCGAGGTCTTCGAGGACCAGACCCACGGATGCCGTACGCCCCTTGCGCAGCACGCGCGCACTGTCGTTGCGGCGGAAGCCGAGCGAGTCGATGGCCTCCTGCACCCGGTGCTCGGTGTCGGGAGTGACTCCCGGTTCGCCGTTGACGACGCGGGAGACCGTCTTGAGCCCGACGCCGGCCAGCGCGGCGACGTCCTTCATCGTGGGCCGATTGCCGTAACGGTGCTCGGGGCGGCGGGCGGTGTCGGCCACTGTGCGCGAATCTCCTCGGGTCTCGTCTCTGTCTCGTCCGAGCATAGGCCCTGGACAACGTTGTCAGGGCGGGAGAGACTGTACGTCACAGCGATCTACACGCTCTCGCCCCTCTGGAGACACCGCGCACATGCAGACTGACCTCGTTGCCGCCCTTGACTTCGGCGGTACCAAGATCGCCGGTGCGCTGGTGGACGGCGCCGGCGGCATTCTCGTACGGGCGCAGCGGCCCACGCCCGCGCGGGAGGACGGCGAGACGGTGATGCGGGCGGTCGAGGCGGTGCTCGCGGACCTGGCGGCCTCGCCCCTGTGGCACGCGGCGCACACGGTCGGCATCGGCAGCGCGGGCCCCGTGGACGCCTCGGCGGGCACGGTCAGCCCGGTCAACGTCCCCGGCTGGCGCGGCTTTCCGCTGGTCGAGCGCGTTCACCGGGCGACGGGTGGGCGGCCCGTGACACTCGTCGGCGACGGCGTCGCGATGACGGCCGCCGAGCACTGGCAGGGCGCCGCCCGCGGCCACGACAACGCGCTCTGCCTGGTCGTCTCGACGGGCGTCGGCGGTGGTCTGGTGCTCGACGGCCGGGTGCACCCCGGACCCACCGGCAACGCGGGTCACATCGGGCACATCAGCGTCGACCTGGACGGCGACCCGTGCGCCTGCGGCGGCCGCGGCTGCGTCGAACGCATCGCCAGCGGGCCGCAGATCGCCCGCCGCGCCCTGGAGAACGGCTGGCGGCCGGGCCCGGACGGCGACACCTCGGCCGCGGCGGTGGCGGCGGCGGCGCAGGCGGGGGAGCCGGTCGCCGTCGCGTCGTTCGAGCGCGCCGCGCGGGCGCTGGCCGCGGGGATCGCCGCCACGGCGACCCTGGTCGAGATCGACATCGCCGTCGTGGGCGGCGGTGTGGCCGGCGCGGGCGATGTGCTCTTCACCCCGCTGAGGCGCAGCCTGCGGGAGTACGCGACGCTGTCCTTCGTCCGCGACCTCGCCGTCGTCCCCGCGCTCACGGGAACGGACGCAGGCCTGCTCGGCGCGGCCGCGGCGGCACGCAAGGTGGCCTGACAACCGGCCCCGACGGCGGGCGGCCTCGAGGCGGGCGGGTTCGCGGGCCGCGCCTGCTGCGCCGGGGCTGCGGGTCGCGGCAGAGTCGTGAGCCGCAGGGTGGGTTCGCGGCGCACCGGGCCGACCGCCCGCGGTCCGGCGGGCCGCGCCGGGTTCCGCGGGGCGGCGGCGTTTCACGTGCCCAAGGGTGGGTTCTCGCCTGGCAGACGGCGCGTCCGTGTCCGGCGTGCGGCCGGTGGCCGCGTCCCTCCACGCACCGTCAGATGTTCGCCGCCGCCGCCGTTCTCGCCGCACTCCCGGCGGCCGCCGCAGCCGCGGGCGGCGCCGGCCGCGGTACGGCCCTGGTCGGCGTCCCCGCCCTGACCACGGCCTCCTCAGAGTGCGCCGCCCTCACCCTCTCCGCGGTCCTCTGCTCCACGATGACCAGGAACGCGTCCGAGTCGAGGTCCATCACGACCTCCGCCGGGAGCCCCTCGTCGCGGCGCGCGCTCGCGAACTCCTCGGCGGGCCAGCTGCCCCGCGGTCCTCCCGCGGGAAACCTCCGCAATACCGTACGGCTCATCTCCGCACCCCCTTGCCTCGCCGGTCCAACGAGAGTCCGTGCCGAAGTGTTACGCAGACGTCCGCACGCCCGTTCGCGCGGGGGTTTCCATGGCAGGGTGTTGCGGGCAAGCCACTGTGGGCTACCGAAGAGGGGGAATCGTGATCGTCTGGATCAACGGTGCGTTCGGCGCGGGCAAGTCCAGCACCGCGCGCGAGCTGGTCGAGCTGATCCCGAACAGCACGCTGTACGACCCCGAGCTCACCGGCGGGGGGCTCAACCGCCTGCTGCCGCGGAAGCGGCTCGACGAGGTCGACGACTTCCAGGACCTGCCGATCTGGCGCCGCCTGGTGGTCGACACGGCCGCCGCCCTGCTCGCCGAGGTCGGCGGCGTCCTCGTCGTCCCGATGACGCTGACGCGGCAGGAGTACCGCGACGAGATCTTCGGCGGTCTCGCGGCGCGGCGTATCGAGGTGCGCCATGTGGTGCTCGTCCAAGATGAAACGATCCTGCGGACCCGGATCGACGATCGCGCTGCCCGCGACGAGGACACGGAGGGGGCCGAGCGCGCCCGCCAGTGGTGCCACGACCACGTCGAACCCTTCCGTACCGCCCTCGACTGGCTCTCCGCCGACGCCTTCACCGTCGACAACACGACGCTGACGCCCGCCCGGACCGCGGCCGCCGTCGTCGAGGCCATGCGCGCCGGCCTCGCCGCTCCCTGCGGCATCGTGCAGACCCCCGAACCCACCGGCGAGACGCTGGCCGCGGGCGTCCTCCTCTTCGACGAACACGACCGGTTCCTGCTCGTCGACCCCACCTACAAGCCCGGCTGGGAGTTCCCGGGCGGCGTCGTCGAACCCGGCGAGCCGCCCGCCCGCGCGGGGATGCGCGAGGTCGCGGAGGAGATAGGGATAGAACTCGACGTCGTACCACGGCTCTTGCTCGTCGACTGGGAACGCCCGCAGCCGCCCGGCTACGGCGGCCTGCGTCTCCTCTTCGACGGCGGTCTGCTGCCCACGGCCGAAGCGGACCGGCTCCTGCTGCCCGGTGCCGAACTGCGCGGCTGGCGGTTCGTGACGGAGGACGAGGCCGCCGAACTGCTGCCGCCCGTCCGCTACCGCCGCCTCCGCTGGGCCCTCCGCGCCCGGGAGAGAGGCACGGTACTCAACCTGGAGGCCGGCGTCCCCGTCGGCTGAGGCGAACGCCCGGGCCCCGCGGGGCCCGGGCCCCGCCGGGCAGGGCTAGGGCGTGTTGCGAAAGTCCCGCCTGCCCCGCGACGCCTGGCACGCACGCTCGCTGCGTTGTCGGGATCGTCCGAGTACACCCGGTACGA
>NZ_JBVHDX010000010.1:0-294584 GCF_055563155.1 Streptomyces sp. NPDC013317 | reverse complement strand
ATCTTCTCCGGGTTCACGACGAGCTTCACGCCGCCGGAGGCGGATCCGGAGATGATGCGGAGGTTCTTCCCCTTCGACTTGGTGTAGCCGTTGATGGAGGGGGAGGGGCCGATGAAGCCGATGTCGATGGAGCCGGCGTTGAGGGCCTCGATCTCGGAGGGGCCGGCGTTGAAGGTGGCGACCTTCAGCTGGGTTCCGCCCAGCTCCTTCTGGATGATGCCTTCCTCGTCGCCCACCAGGGCGGTGGCGTGGGTCAGGTTCGGGAAGTAGCCGAGCCGGACCGTGTCGGCCGAGAGCTTCGCGCCCTCGGCGGCCACCTTCTTCTCGTCGCTCTTGGCGTCGGAGCCGTAGCCGCACGAGGCGATCAGCAGGGGGAGCGCGGTGATGGCGGCGACGTTGCGCAGGGTGGTGGTGAGCGGTCTGGCGGCAGACACGGAGGTGTCCTCTCAGGGGCTGGGTGATCAGGAAGGTGCGGACGGACGGCCTGAGACGGATGGTTCACGCCTCGGGCGGGCGGCGGCCTGAGGCGGGCGGTTCACGCCTCAGGCGGGCCGACAGAGAGCGCTGGACGTACGGCCGAGATCGATGTGGCGACGGGAGGTCAGCAGGGGCGAGCGGCGGTCGTCGCGATCGAACGTGTGCAGGGCCGTCATGTGCCACCCTCCTGATCCCTAGTTCTCCTACCTGGTTGATAGGGATCGTGGCAGAAGGTCGCCGGTACCCCAAGAGGGATTTCATATTCCGGACGGGGATGTCTCGGAATGTGGAACTGGGTGGCGGGTGACCGGCTTGGTCAGGGGTTGACCCAGGCGTCCGGTGCCGTGGCCAACGCCGAGATCTCCGCAGGCAGTTCGGCTGACGCGACGTCGGCGAGCGACACCCCTTCGAGGATCTCGCGCACATTGGAGCGCAGTGCCACCCAGAGCGGGAGCAGCGACTCGGCGGAGCCCGTGTAGGACAGATCCGGTGGCCGGACCCCGCGTACCGAGACGAGCGGGCCGTCCACGACCCGTATGACGTCCGCGATGCTGATGGACTCGGCGGGCTTGGCGAGCCGGTAGCCGCCGTTGCCGCCCCGCCGGCTGAGGACGAGACCGCCCCGGCGCATGTCGTTCAGGATGCCTTCGAGAAACTTGTGCGGGATGTCCTGCGCCTCGGCGATCGCCTCCGTCTTCAGAGGCTCGTCCGACCGCGACACGGCGAGTTGCAGTGCGGCGCGTACCGCGTAGTCCGCCCTGGCTGAGATCCGCATGGGGGCAGTATCCCGCACCGTCCCGCGGACGCGGGTGGGGCGGGTGGCCCGGACCGCCGTCCGCCGGCGCCCGTTTGTGTCGGCCACGCTAACGATCCGACCAACTCGGCCCCGTAGGCCGGGCGATGGTTGACGGGCGGCGCGATGTACTGCTCAATGGGTCGCATGGATGCCGATCAGCGCCTGTCCACCCGCCACCACATCGACTTCTGTCGTGTGTGGTCCGCGGCGTGTCGCGGCTGACGCGGCAGCGGGCCGCCCGAACGGCCCCTCCCTCCACCGGTGCCCCCGTCGCGGGCCGTTCCCTCTCCTCGTAGCACCGTCGCACAGGCGCGCCGTGCCGACCGTCGCGCGTTCGTGTACGGAGAGTCCCGCATGACGTGACGCGCCGTCGCCGCACCATCCGGGCCGGGGCCCGCACCCCACCGCCCTCACCGCTGCTCACCCTCCGCACACCCTGAAGCGCCGGCGCGGCCGGCCGCGCCCCGGGCCGCTCCGGCGCGCCCGCACGCCGCCCCGCGCCCGCCCACGAGGCCCTGACGTCCCAGGGCCCCCGGACCCCCAGGACCTGAGGAAAGGCCAACTCCCATGCCAGTGGAATTCCTTGGCATCGCCGCCACCCACGACGGCTCCGAGACCACCGCGCGCTCCGGTGCCGCCTTCGACAAGGAGTACACGCTCCGGCTCGCCCGGGCACACGAGGAGCACGGCTGGGACCGGGTGCTGTTCGCCTACGGTTCCGGATCACCGGACCCCGCGCCGGCCGCCGCGTACATCGCGAGCCGCCTGGACCGGCTCCAGATCCTGCTGGCCCACCGCCCCAACGTCTCGTACCCGACCTTCGCCGCGAAGACCTTCGCCACCCTCGACCAGATCAGCGGGGGCCGGCTGACCGTCCACTTCATCACCGGCGGCAGCGACCACGAGCAGGGCCGCGAGGGAGACACCCTCACCAAGGACGAGCGCTACGCCCGCACCCGTGAGTACATCGGGATCGTCAAGAGGATCTGGACCACCCACGAGCCCTTCGACCACGAGGGCGAGCACTACCGCTTCCACGACTTCGTCAGCGACGTCTTCCCGTTCCGGCAGCCGCGCCCCGACGTGTCGTTCGGCGGTTCCTCGCCCGCCGCGTACGCCGCCGGCGGCGCCGAGGCGGACATCTACTGCCTCTGGGGCGAGCCCCTGGCGGAGACCGCCGCCCAGATCGAGGCGGTGAAGGCCGCCGCCAAGGCCGCCGGTCGGACCGACGTACCGCGCATCCAGGTGGCGTTCCGCCCGATCATCGCGCCGACCGAGGAACTGGCCTGGGAGAAGGCCCGGCGCACGGTCGGGGCCATCAGGGCGCGGCGCGCGGAGGGGCTCGTACGGCACCACCGCGGGGACGCCCCGCAGAACACCGGCTCGCAGCGGCTGATCGCCATCGCCGAGGCGGGCGAGCGCTACGACCGTGCCCTGTGGACCCCGACGGCCGCGGCGACCGGCGGCGCGGGCAACTCGAACGCCCTGGTCGGCACGCCGGAGACGGTCGCCCAGGCCCTGCTCGACTACTACGACCTCGGCGTCGACATCCTCTCCGCCCGCGGCTACGACCTGTTGGACGACGCGATCGACTTCGGCCGGTACGTGATCCCGATCGTGCGCGAGGAGGTCGCCAGGCGCGACGCGGAGCGCGCGCCCCGAGGTGACCGCCAGACCCTCGCGACGGTGAGCGGATGAGCTCCGTCACCCGACCACGCGCCTCCCGAGAGCCGTTGACGGTCGTCCGCGTCCCCGTGACCGACCCGCGCGTCGAGCCGCTGCTGCGGGAACTCGGCGACGAGTACGCCGCCCGCTACGGGACGGACGCCCACACCGAACTCGCCGCCTACCCGGACGAGGAGTTCACCGAGCCGTACGGCGGGACCCTGCTCCTCCTCCTGGAGGGCGGTGAGCCCGTCGCGGGCGGTGCCTTCCGCCGGTACGACCCCGACACCGCGGAGCTCAAGAGGATCTGGACGCACTCCGCCCACCGGCGGCGCGGACTGGGCCGCCGGGTGGTCGCGGAGCTGGAGCGGGAGGCGGGCGCCCGCGGATACCGGCGGATCTTCCTGACCACCGGTCCGCGCCAGCCCGAGGCCCATGGGCTCTACCTGGCCGCCGGCTACACCCCGCTCTTCGACACCGCCGCCGATCCGGCGACCCTGCGCCTGCTGCCGTTCGAGAAGCGCCTGCCGTTCGAGAAGCACCTGCCGGACGACGGCCGGGACACGGACGGCCTCCAGGTCGTCCCCGTCCGCCACTACGCCCGCTGGGCCGCGGCCGTCGCCGTCGCCGTACTGGTCGCCCAGTTCGGCCACGGCCTCGCGACCAACCCGGTCTGGGAATGGGACGTCTTCCGTGCCTACTTCCTGTCCGAGACCATCGTCCGGGCCGTGTGGGTCACCCTCCAGCTCACCGCCTATGCCACCGCCCTCGGCTTCCTCCTGGGCACCGCCCTCGCCTTCATGCGGCTCTCGCGCAGCCCGGTGCTCCGGACCGTCGCCTGGACCTACATCTGGATCTTCCGGTCCATCCCGATGATCGTCCAGCTGGTGTTCTGGTTCAATCTCAGCGCCCTCTACGAGAGGCTGGGCGTCGGGATCCCGTTCGGCCCGGTGCTCTGGTCCGTCGACAGCAACAGCCTGATCGGCACCATGGGCGCCGCGATCATCGGACTGACACTGCATCAGGCCGCTTACGCCGCCGAGATCGTGAGGGGCGGCGTCATCGCCGTCGACCACGGGCAGCTGGAGGCCGCCGCCGCGCTGGGCATCCCGCGGTCGCGGCAGATCCGGCGCATCGTGCTCCCCCAGGCCATGCGCGCCATCCTCCCCACCGCCGGCAACGAGATCATCGGCATGCTGAAGGGCACCTCGGTGGTCTACGTGATGGCGATCGGCGAGCTGTTCTACCAGGTGCAGGTGATCTACGGCCGCAACGGCCGTGTGATCCCGCTGCTGCTGGTCGCCACCGCCTGGTACGTGCTCCTCACCTCGCTGCTGTCGGTCGCCCAGTACTGGGTGGAGCGCCGCTTCGCCCGGGGGAGCGACCGCACCCCGCCGCCGACACCGTTCCAGCGCGCACGTCGACTCGTCCGCGATGTGCGCGATCTTCCCGCCCGCGCGGCCCGGCGCGACCGGGCCGTCGTCCCCCTGGAGCCTTTGCGAGGCGGCCGATGAGCGGCGTGCGCGAACGGCCTGAGGGGAACGGCGTCGGTCAGGTGATGGTGGACGTCCGCGGCGTCCACAAGAGCTTCGGTTCGCAGGAGGTGCTGCGCGGTATCGACCTGCGGGTGCGAGCCGGTGAGGTCACGGTCGTCCTCGGCCCGTCCGGCTCGGGGAAGTCCACGCTGCTGCGGACCGTCAATCAGCTGGAGAAGGCCGACCGGGGGTGGATCGCCGTCGACGGCGAGCTCATCGGCTACCGCCGCTCGGGCGGGAAGCTGTACGAGCTGAGGGAGCGGGACGTACTGAAGCAGCGCACCCACATCGGGTTCGTCTTCCAGAACTTCAACCTCTTCCCGCATCTGACCGTGCTGGGCAACCTCGTCGAGGCGCCGGTCTCCGCGCTGCGCCGGCCCCGCGAGGAGGCCGAGGAGACCGCACGGCGACTGCTCGCCCGGGTCGGTCTCGGGGACAGGGCCGACGCCTTTCCGCGGCAGCTCTCCGGCGGCCAGCAGCAGCGCGTGGCCATCGCCCGCGCGCTCGCCCTCGAACCGAAGGTGCTGCTCTTCGACGAGCCCACCTCGGCGCTCGACCCCGAGCTCGTCGGCGAAGTCCTGGACGTCATCAAGGACTTGGCCCGCTCCGGCACCACCATGATCGTCGTGACCCACGAGATCGGCTTCGCCCGCGAGGTCGCCGACACCGTGGTCTTCATGGACGACGGCGCCGTGGTGGAGCAGGGCCCGCCCGGGGCCGTACTCGACGCCCCTCGGCACGAACGCACCCGAGCCTTTCTTTCCAAGGTCCTCTGATCCGTCCTTCCCCTGCCCCGTTCTTCCCCCGCCTCTCCCTCCTCCGCCCCCTTCCTCACTCGCCTCTCCGGCACGCAAGGAGCACCCATGCCCACCCCGCTCACGCGCCGCACCACCACGACGGCCGCCGCGGCCCTCGGACTGGCCCTCACCCTCGCCCTCGCGGGCTGCGGAAACCCCACCGACGGCGGTACGACCGAGGTCGCGGCCGCGTCGGGCGCCACGACGAAGATCAACCTGAGCCCGGACCAGAACCGCGTGACCACGCCCAAGGTCGACTCGATAGCGGCGAAGGTCCCGGAGAAGATCCGCGAGAGAGGCACCCTGGAGATCGTCGACTCCTCCGGCTCCGCCGCGCCGCTGACCTTCTACGCCACCGACAACAAGACCGTCATCGGCGTCGAGACCGACCTCGCCTCTCTCGTCGCCGACGTCCTCGGCCTCGAACTCCACATCAACACCGTCTCCTGGGAGAACATCTTCGTCGGCCTCGACAGCGCCAAGTACGACGTCGGCTTCAGCAACATCACCGTCACCGAGGAGCGCAAGGAGAAGTACGACTTCGCCACCTACCGCGAGGACAACCTGGGCTTCGAGGCGAAGAAGGGCAGCGGTCTGAAGGTCGCCGGGCCCGAGGACGTGGCGGGCAGGAAGGTCGCCGTGAGCAGCGGCACCAACCAGGAGAAGCTGCTCGTGGAGTGGAGCAGGGAGAACGAGAGGGCCGGCCGGAAGCCGGTCGACATCGCGTACTACCAGAACGACAGCGACACCTATCTCGCCCTCCAGTCCGGCCGGATCGACCTCTACCTCGGGCCGAACCCCACCGCCGCCTACCACGCGGCCACCACAGGGAAGACCGAGGTCGTCGGCACCTACTCCGGGGCGGGGGCCACCCTCCAGGGCCTCATCGCCGCCACCACCAAGAAGGACAGCGGCCTCGTCGAGCCGCTCGCCGCCGCGCTCGACGAGGTCATCGAGAACGGCACGTACGCCGAGGTGCTGAAGCGCTGGGGCCTCTCCGACGAGGCCGTGCCCACCTCCGAGATCAACCCGCCCGGCCTCCCCAGGACCGCCGGCTGACGCCCGCACGACCGCCGACCGACGCCCGCACGACCGCCGACCGACGCCTGCTCACGCTCCCGAAGGATCCGACATGGCCACCGTCCTCTCCGTCTCCGGAAGTCCCTCCGCCACCTCCCGTACCGCCCGACTCCTGCGCCACCTGGACGCGCGCCTCGCCGCCCAGGGGCACGAGGTCGTCCCGCTGGACGTCCGTACCCTTCCCGCCGACGCGCTGCTCGGTGCCGACTTCGCGCACCCGGCGATCGTCGAGGCGGCCGCGCTCTTCGACCGGGCCGACGGGGTCGTCATCGGCACGCCCGTCTACAAGGCGGCCTACTCGGGGCTGCTGAAGTCCCTGCTCGACCTGCTTCCCCAGTACGCGCTCGCGGGCAAGGTCGTCCTCCCGCTGGCGACCGGCGGAACCACGGCGCACGTCCTGGCGATCGACTACGCGCTCCGCCCGGTCCTCAGCTCCATGGGCGCCGCGCACATCGTCCAGGGCTGGTTCACGCTCGACAAGGACCTCACGGTCGGCGGCGACGGCGTCCTGACCGTCGCTCCGGGCGCGGCCGAGGGCCTCGGCCAGGTCGTCGACCGCTTCTCCGACGCCCTCGCCCACCGCCGAACGGCCCTTCTGGCGGCCACCGGCTGAGCGGCCGTCGGCCCGCCTTCAGCCGTGCGGCCCGTCCGCGCCGTGCGGCCCGCACCCCCGCCTCGTACCGTCGACCAGGAAGGCACCGACTCCGTGTCCGCACCCTCCGCCCCCACACCCGCGTCCTCCCCGGCCCCGCCGCCGCACCTCCACCTCGCCGTCGCGCTCGACGGTGCGGGTCGGCACCCCGCGTGGCGCGAGCCCGGCCGCTGGGCCGACCTCGTGGCCGAGGCCGAGCGCGGCCTGCTCGACTTCGTCACGATCGACCCGCGGGGCCGCCTGGACGCGGTGCTCGTCGCCGCCCGGGTCGCCCGGCAGACCCGGCACATCGGCCTGGTGCCGACGGTGGTCGCCACCCACACCGAGGCGTTCCACGTGGCCAGGGCGATCGCCACCCTCGACCACGTGAGCGGCGGTCGCGCGGGCCTGCGCGTCCAGGTGTCGGCACGGCGGATCGAGACGGCGCAGGTCGGCCGCCGTACGTTCTCCGGGCTGCGGGCCGTGGACCGCGACACCCCGGGGGGCCGGGTGCTGACGGCCGAGCTCTTCGACGAGGCCGCCCACCACGTGGAGGTCGTACGCCGGACGTGGGACAGCGGGGCGGAGGCCGCGGACGCGCGGGACGTTCGCACCGGGAGTTCCGGAGGTCGCCCCCGACCCCACCATCTCGGCCTCGTGGGCAGGCGCTTCGGCGTGGTGGACGCGTCGGTCACGCCCCGGCCGCCGCAAGGACAGCCCGTCGTGAGCACGCCGGCCCACGGCGGTGTGGCGTACCGGCTCGTGGGCCGCGCCGCCGACATCGGGTACGTCACCCCGCGCGACACCGACCATATGCGCGGCGCTGTCGCCGGGATACGTACGGCCCAGGCGGCGGCCGGGCGCGCGGCGGAGCCGCTGCACGTCTTCGGCGACCTTGTCGTGTTCCTGGACGGCGACCCCGAGGAGGCCGAGGACCGCCGGGCCCGCCTCGAAGGCGGCGCGGGTGAGGCGTACACCGGCGACGCCACGGTCTTCACGGGCACCCCCGGCCGACTGGCGGATCTGCTCCTGGAGTGGCGCGCGGCCGGCCTGACCGGCTTCCGGCTGCGCCCCGGGGAGGTCACCCACGACCTGGAGCGGATCACCCGGGACGTGGTGCCGGAACTCCAGCGCCGCGACGCCTTCCGGCGCGCCTACGAGGCGGACACCCTGCGCGGGCTGCTCGGGCTCGGCAGCCCCGCCGGCCGCCGTGCCACCGCCCGACTCGCGGGAGCGGCACGAAGGTGAACGGCACAGCGCGGAGCCGATCGCCACCACAACGCCCTTCCGGGCAGAGCCACTTGGCCCGAGGTCCCGCGACCGCGGGCCCGCGACCACGGGGCCCACTGCCACGGGCCCGCGACCCCAGGTTCCACGACCCCAGGCCACTCGACCTCGGGTCCTACGCCCCCCAGGTCCCACGACCGCAGGCTCACGCCCCCAGGTCCCACGACCGCAGGCCCACGCCCCCGGGCCCCACGACCGCAGGCCCACGCCCCCGGGCCCCACGACCGCAGGCCCACGCCCCCGGGCCCCACGACCGCAGGCTCACGCCCCCAGGTCCCACGACCGCGGGCCCGCGCCACGCCCCGAGGTTCCACGCCTCCGAACCCTTCGACGCAGGCAACCCCGACCGACCGCTGAGGAGCACCCGACCATGTCCCGCATCCCGCTCGGGGTCCTCGACCTCGTCCCGATCTCGTCCGGCTCGACCGCGGCCGAGGCGCTCCGCAACACCGTCGACCTCGCGCGGCAGGCCGAGCGGTTCGGCTACAGCCGGTACTGGTTCGCCGAGCACCACCTCAACCCCGGTGTGGCCGGGGCCTCTCCGGCGGTCGTCCTGGCCCTGACCGCCTCCGCGACCTCCACGATCAGGATCGGATCGGGGGCCGTACAGCTCGGTCACCGCACCGCCCTGTCCACCGTCGAGGAGTTCGGGCTGATCGACGCCCTGCACCCCGGGCGCCTGGACCTGGGCCTCGGCCGCTCGGGCGGCAGGCCCCCGGGACCGGCGCAGGAGCCCCGGCCGACCACCACGCCGGTCGTCGACGGGCGGACCCCCAACGGGCTCAGGATTCCTCCGCGGTTCTCCTTCGAGAACCTGGTCGCCTCGCCGCGCCTCCTCCTCCAGCACCAGCTGCTGCACCAGCCCGGTGCCCGCCCCCAGGAGTACGGCGAGCAGGTGGAGGACATCCTCGCGCTCCTGCGCGGCGACTACCGCTCGGCGGACGGACTCGAAGCGCACGCCGTCCCCGGTGAGGGCGCCGAGGTGCAGGTGTGGATCCTCGGCAGCAGCGGCGGCCCGAGCGCCGACGTCGCGGGCCGCAACGGCCTCCGCTTCGCGACCAATTACCACGTCAGCCCGGCGACCGTACTGGAGGCCGCCGAGGGCTACCGCGCCGCGTTCCAGCCCTCCGACGACCTGGAGAAGCCGTACGTCAGCGTCTCCGCGGACGTCGTCGTCGCCGAGGACGACGAGACCGCCCGCGAGCTGGCCACCGGCTACGGCCTGTGGGTCCGCAGCATCCGAACGGGGGAGGGCGCCATCCCCTTCCCGACCCCGGACGAAGCCCTCGACCACGCCTGGACGGAGGAGGACCTGACGCTGGTCGCCGACCGTGTCGACACCCAGTTCACCGGCTCCCCGGGGCGGGTCGCCGACCAGCTCGAACAGCTTCAGGAGGCGACGGGCGCGGACGAGCTGATCATCACCACCATCACCCACTCCCATGCCGACCGGGTCCGCTCCTACCGCCTCCTCGCGGAGGAGTGGCACCGCCGCTGAACCGGGCCGGATGCTGGTGGCGGCGGCAGCCTGCCGATGGCGGGCATCCGACCGTGCTCGGCTCCGGCATCTCCACCGGCCGCATCGTCGCCGTCGCGCTGAAGCTCAACTTCAACCACCTTCGAATCAAGGCGGGTTCGGCCGTTCCGGTGGAGGCCGCACCGCCTGCGGCGCCTACGCACTGACACGGTCGCCGTACCGAGGAGCGCCGCTCGCCCGGGGTCGGGGCGGGCGGCGCTCTCTCGTCGTACCCCTTGACGCTCCTCCACAGCCCTTCGATACTGGCGGCCAAATCGATTTGGCCAAATCGATTTGGCTCTCCGTCCAGGGCCGGATCGCGGCTGAAATCCGAGCGTGCAACGACGCCCGAACGGAGCCCGAACGTGTCCAGTCCCCGCACGAACCCACCGCAACCCCAGACCCAGACGCACGACCAGTTCCAGCCCCATGCCCAGCCCCCGTCCCAGACCGAGCCCCGGCCCCATCCCGTGGACGAGTCCCGCCCCCTCGGCCGGATTCTGCTCTTCGGGATCCAGCACGTCCTCGTCATGGCAGCCACCCCCATCTCGGCGATCTTCCTGATGAGCGCGACCCTCCGCCTCGACCCCGGTCTGACCGTCAATCTGCTCTCCGCGGCCTTCGTGCTCTCCGGAGTGGGATCGCTGATCCAGTCGCTCGGCCCCTGGAAGTTCGGCCCCCGGCTGCCGTTCGTGATGCTTCCGGGCGGGGCGCCGCTCATCCTCTTCCTCGCCATCGCCGAACAGCACGGGCTGCGCACGGCCACCGGAGCCGTGATCCTCACCGCGGCCTTCTACTTCGTCGTGCTGCCGGTCTTCTCGCGGCTGCTGGCGTTCTTCCCGGCCCTCGTCATCGGCACGATGATCGTCATCGTCGGCGTCAACCTGGTGAAGGTCGGTGCGGTCCTCGTCACCGGACGACCGGGCCAGCCCGGCTTCGCCGACCCGCTCAACCTCGGCCTCGGCATGGCCACCATCGGCTTCACCGTCGCCTTCTACCTGCTCTTCAGCGGCATCCTGCGCCAACTCGCCGTCATGCTCGGACTGCTCGCCGGCACCGCTCTCGCCGCGGCTCTCGGCGCCGTCGACCTCGGCCGCGCCGCCGACGGCGGTCTGTTCACCCTGCCGCAGCTGATGCCCTTCGGCTCACCCCAGTTCAACCTGGTCGCCGCCCTGCCCCTGATGCTCTACAGCCTCGCCTCCATGGCGGAGGCGACCGGACAGACGGTGATCAACGCCGAGGCCGTCGGCAAGGAGATCGACAAGCGCACCGACGTCCCCAAGACCGTCCGCGGCGACGCGCTCACCTCGCTCTTCGGCGGCTTCTTCGGGCTCCCGCTCATGGTCACCAGCGGCGAGAACATCGGGATCGTCCGCGTCACCGGGGTCCGCAGCCGTTACGTGACCGCCGCGGCCGGCGCCGTCCTCGTCGTCATCGGCTTCCTGGCGCCCGTGACCCGTGCGATCAGTGTCATCCCGTCCGCGGTCGTCGGCGGCACCGCGATGGTCGTGTTCGCCGTGATCACCGTGCTGGGCGTCCAGATGCTCGGCCGTTCCGACCTCGACAGGCACACGAGCACCTTCGTCTGCGCCGTGGCCCTGGCGCTCGGCCTGCTGCCGATCCTCGTCCCGGGTGTGTACGGCGGCTTCCCGCCGAACGTCCGCATCCTCCTCGAAAGCGGCGTCGCCGTCGGCGCGTTCGTGGCCGCCGTCCTCAACATCCTCTTCCACCACGTCCGGCCGAGCGTCACGGCCCGCATGGCCCCCGCCACCCCGACCACCGCCCACCCGAGCGACACCTCCCGTACGGAAAGCGACCGATGAACCCGCTCACGCGCGACCTCCTCCACGGCCCCGGCCCGCTCCTCCTCGTACCGGACGCCGTCCTGCTGCCCGAAGGCCCGGCCGAGGGCCACGCGGCCGTCGTCGCCGACGGTGTCTTCCGGGCCGTGGGGCCCACGGAGGATCTGGTACGCACGCACCCGCACCTCGACCCCGTGCGCCTCTCCGGCCACGTCCTCATGCCCGGCTTCGTCGACGCCCACCACCACCTCACGCAGAGCTTCGGTTCCGCGCTCGCCTTCGGCGAACCGTCGGAGATCTTCCGCCGGGTGTGGGTACCGCTCGAAGGCTCCCTCGACGAGGAATCGGCCTACGTGGCAGCCAAGTTGGCCGCGTACGAGGCCCTCCGCGGCGGCTTCACCACCGTCGCCGACGCCGGGACCCGCGCCGACGTCGACGTCGAGGTGATCGCGTCCGCCGCCCGCGACGCCGGCATCCGCTGCGTGCTCGGGCTCGTCTGCAACGACGCCGACACCGGGAACCCGTCCGTCCTGGACGGTGCCGAGAAGCATCTCGCGCGCTACGAGGGCGATCCGCTCGTCCACCCCTCCCTCGCCGTCTCCATCCCCGAGGCCGCCACCGAGGAGACCCTCCGCGGCACGGCCCGCCTCGCCGCCGAGGCCGGGGCCGTCGTCCAGATCCACGTCAACGAGCACCTCGCAGGCGTCGAGCGCTCTCTCGTGCGACACGGACTGCGCCCCCTCGAACACCTCCACCACATCGGCGCTCTGGGACCCCAGTTGCTCGCCGCGCACGCCACCCTCCTCACCCCGCGCGAGCTCACCCTGCTCGCCGACACCGGTACGGCGGTCAGCTACAACCCCGTCGCCAGCGCCTGGAAGGGCAACGCAGTCGCTCCCGCCACCGCCATGGCCGAACGCGGGGTCCGCTTCGGACTGGGCACGGACGGCACGCGGGGCGACGGCTTCCGCCTCGCCGAGGCTGCCGAGTTCGCCCAGCGACTCGCGTACGGCCTGGTCACCGGCGACTCGTCCTGCGGCGCCGGCTGGACCTGGCTGGAGCACGCCACGCGCCGGGGCGCCGACGCCGTCGGGCTCGGCGCGCGGACCGGCGCGATCGCCGAGGGCCTCGCCGCCGACTTCCTCCTCGTCGACGTCACCAACCCCGAGCTCGCGCTCTCCTGGGACCTGCCCTGGGAGCTCGTACGACGCGGCAATCGCGACCAGATCAGCGCCGTGTTCGTCGCGGGCCGACTGCGCCTGTGGTGCGGCCGGCCCGTCGACTGGGACGGCCCCGCCCTCGTGAGCCGGGCGGTCGAACTGGCCCGCGCCGCCGTGGGAAAGGCCGCCATCACCCGCGTACACCCCACCTCCACGACGGCACGGGAACGGAGCACCGCGCGGTGAGCGCGGAGACCCTGGCGGTGCTCGCCGTCACCGTCGCCGTCGCCGCGTTCGTCCAGGGCGGCAGCGGGCTCGGCTTCGCCCTGATCGTCGCTCCGGTGGCGGGCATCCTCGACCCCGGTCTCCTCCCGGTGTTCGTCCTGGCGACGATGATCCCGCTCAACGCGTACGTCGTCTGGCGCGAACGGGCCTCGCTCGACCTGCGGGGCGCCCGCTGGATCACGGGCGCGCGGCTCGCCGCCACCCCCGGCGGACTGGCGCTGCTCTGGCTGATCCCGGACCGGAGCCTCGGCCTCTTCGTGGGCGTCGCCACCGTGCTCGCCGCCGTGGCCAGCCTGGCCGCGCCGGCGTTCACCCCCGGCAGGGCCGCCTACGTGGGCGCGGGTGCGGTGACCGGTCTGACGGAGACCGCGACGGGGGTCGGCGGTCCGCCGCTTGCGCTGGTCTACCAGCACCGGCCCCCGGCCGAGCTGCGCTCCACCGTCGCCGCGTGCTTCCTCGTGGGTGAAGTCGCCTCGCTGATCCTGCTGTTCGCGACGGGGGAGGGGGACCCCGCCGACCTCGCGCGGGCGGCGGCGCTGCTGCCCGCGATCGCGGTGGGGGCGTGGCTGAGCAAGCTGGTGCACCACCGCCTGGACGCACGGCGGATGCGACTCTTCGTGCTGGTCTTCGCCCTGGTCTCGGGGGTGGTCCTGATCCTCGGCATCTGAGCCGTCGCCCGCACCGCCCTTCGAGCCTGCGCCCGCACCGCCCTTCGAGTAGGCGCCCCTACGTGTTCCGCAGGGACGAGGCCCTGGCGATCACCCGCGGCTCAGGCACCGTCGCCGCCCCCGCCGTCCCAGCTGTCCCGGCCGTTCCCGCCGCCCCGATCGGGTCGCCGCGCAGCCGGGCGAGGAGCAGCTCGACGGCCCCCGCCGCCGCCCGGTCCAGGTGCAGATCGACGGCGGTCAGCGGCGGTTCGCAGGTGCGGGCGCGCAGACCGTCGTACCGGGTGACGACCATGACGTCGTCCGGGATGGCGCGCCCGCTGTCCCGCACGGCCCGCACCGCGCCCACCGCGAAGGCGTCCACCAGCGCGCAGACCGCGTCGATCCCGGGATGCTCGGCGAGCAGGGCCGCGCACCGGTCGTACCCGGCCTGTTCGCCGCCGGACTCGGGCGCCGTCGCCACGATCGGCGCCCAGCCCTCCTGCTCGGCGACCCGCGCGAAGGCGGCGCGGGCGTCGACCGCCGAGTGCCGCGAGCCGGCGCCGACGATCAGGGCGGGCTGCCGCGCGCCCTGATCGCGCAGATGGGCGAGGAGCAGTTCGGCGACGAGCCCGCCGCGCAGATCGACGTACGGCACGTCCTGGTCGGGGGAGACCGGCCGGCCGAGCGCCACGTACGGCAGGCCGCGCTCCTTGAGGGTCGCCACCGCCACGTCGTCCACGTCGGGCTCCACGACGATCGCCCCGTCGATGTCGACGGAGTAGAGGGCGGAACCGGACTGCACGGGGGGGACGAGCACGAGCGCGTAGTCGTGGACGAGGGCGCTCTCGGCGGCGGCCGCCGCGACCTCCATGTAGAAGCCGAGCCTGGACGGGCCTCCGGCCACCGCGAACGGCATGGACGAGGCGAGCGCGATGGCCTTGGCCTCGCCCCGCCTCAGCCTCTGCGCCCGCAGGTTCGGACGGTAACCGAGCTCCGCGGCGACCTGCTTGATGCGCTCCCGGGTCCGCGGGTCGACCTTGCCGATCCCGTTGAGGGCGTGCGAGACCGTCGTACGCGACACCCCGGCGACCCGCGCGACGTCGGCGATCGTCGGCGGCCTCGGACCGGCGCCGGAAGGGGGCATGTGCGGATGCGCTCCTCGCGTGATGAGGACGGGTGACCCCACCATCTTCGCCGAACGGCGATCATCGGGGGAGTGGCGGGGGCTACCGGCCTTCCTGCGCGAGGACGCGCCGGAGCCAGCGGAGACGGGCCTCGCCCGCGTCCCGGCTGAGCGCCGCGTCCGGCGCCCAGCTGTCGAATCCGTGGAAGGCGCCCGGCCACACGTGCAGTTCGGCCCGGCCCCCGGCGCGCCAGATCGCGTCGGCGTAGGCCACGGCCTCGTCCCTGAACGTCTCGGTCGAGCCGACGTCGATGTAGGCGGGCGGCAGCCCGGACAGATCCGTGGCGCGGGCGGGCGCCGCGTACGGCGGAACGTCGGCGGTGCCGTACAGCTCGCCGAGCAGCGCCTGCCACCCGGTGGCGTTCGAGATCCGGTCCCAGGTGTCGACGCCGGCCATCTGGCGGCTGGAGAACGTACCGCCGCGGTCGTCGAGCATCGGCGACTGCAGCAGCTGCCCGATCATCCGGGGCCCGCCCCGGTCGCGGTTGAGCAGGGCGAGCGCGGCGGCCAGCCCGGCTCCGGCGCTCCTGCCCCCGACGAGGAGACGGTCCGGATCGACGCCCAGCTCGGCCGCGTGCTCGGCAGCCCACACGAAGCCGGCGTAGCAGTCCTCCACCGGTCCGGGGTACGGCGTCCGCGGTGCCAGCCGGTACTCGACGGAGATGACGGCCAGCTCCAGCGTGACCGCCCACGAGTCCAGCACCCCGGGGAGCACGGACGGGGCGTTGCCCATGACCATTCCGCCGCCGTGCATGTAGTACAGCAGGGGCAGCGGTCGCGTGATCCCGGCGGGCCGCGCGCTCACGAGCGTGACCTCCGGTCCGCCCGGCGGCCCCGGGACGCGCAGCTCCTCCACCTCGAAGCGGCCGTCGGCCCGGAGCTCCGAGGCCGTCGGCCTGGGCCTCGTCGCGACGTCCCGTTCCTGCGCGGCGGCGAGGTCATCCGGAGTGAGAGGGGCGTACGCACCTTCCCCCAAAGCCGCCAGCACCGCACTCAGTTCGGGGTCGAACGGGGGAGCTCCCGCCTCGGGGCGCTCTGGTGTGAGGTCCATACGGCGCAGTCAATCACCTGGTGCCGTCGTCCACCGGCTCCAGCGTCTCCCGCGGCGGGGTGTCGCCGGAGTCGGCGGAGTCGGCGGAATCGACGAGGACCGGCCTCGACGCCGGACGCCCGCGGAGCCGCCCGGTGAGGTACGTGGCGACGGGCTCGGTGTAGCGGGCGGTGAGCGGACCGAGGACGACCAGGACGAGGACGTACGCGGTCGCGAGGGGGCCGAGGCCCGGCTCGATGCCCGCGGTCACCGCGAGACCGGCGATGACGATGGAGAACTCGCCGCGCGCGACCAGGGTCCCGCCGGCCCGCCAGCGGCCCTTCACCGAGATCCCGGCCCGCCGTGCGGCCCAGTAGCCGGTGGCGATCTTCGTCGCCGCCGTGACCAGGGCCAGGGCGAGCGCGGGCAGGATCACCGGCGGGATGCTCGCCGGGTCGGTGTGGAGACCGAAGAAGACGAAGAACACCGCCGCGAACAGGTCCCGCAGCGGGCTGAGCAGGTTGTGCGCGCCCTCCGCCACCTCCTCGGAGAGGGCGATGCCGACGAGGAAGGCGCCGACGGCGGCGGAGACCTGGAGCTGCTGGGCGATCCCGGCGACCAGCAGGGTCAGACCGAGGACGACGAGGAGGAGCTTCTCGGGGTCGTCGCTGGAGACGAACCGCGAGATGACCCGTCCGAAGCGGACGGCGAGGAAGAGGACCGTACCGGCGACACCGAGGGCGATGGCGAGGGTGAGGCTTCCGGCGGCGAAGCTCACCCCGGCGAGCAGGGCGGTGAGGATCGGCAGGTAGACGGCCATGGCCAGGTCCTCCAGGACCAGGATGCTCAGGACGGCCGGGGTCTCCCGGTTGCCGAGGCGGCCCAGATCGCCCATGACCTTGGCGATGACTCCGGAGGACGAGATCCAGGTGACGCCCGCGAGCACGACGGCGGCGACCGGGCCCCACCCGAGGAGGAGGGCCGTCCCCGCGCCCGGCAGGGCGTTGAGCGCGAAGTCCACCAGGCCCGCCGGGTACTGCGTCTTGAGGTTGGTGACCAGATCGCTGGCGGTGTACTCGAGTCCCAGCATCAGGAGCAGGAGGATCACACCGATCTCGGCGCCGATCGCGACGAACTCCTCGCTGGTGCCGAGCGGCAGCAGACCGCCCTCGCCGAAGGCGAGGCCGGCCAGGAGGTAGAGGGGTATCGGGGAGAACCGGAAGCGTCCGGCGAACCGGCCCAGGAGACCGAGCGCGAGAATGATCGCGCCGAACTCGATCAGGAAGACGGCGGAGGAGTGCACGGCGTTCACTCCTGGCCGAGGATCGCGGCGGCCGCCTCGACACCCTCGCGGGTGCCGATCACGATGAGCGTGTCCCCGCCCGCGAGACGGAAGTCCGGCGCGGGGGAGGGGATCGCACCCGCCCGGCGCAGGACGGCGACGATGGACGCCCCGGTCTCGGTGCGCATCCGGGTCTCGCCCAGGACGCGCCCGTTCCACTGGGAGTGCGCCGACAGTTCTATTCGCTCGGCGACCAGCCCCAGATCCGTGGTGGAGAGCAGATTGGGACTGTGGTGGGACGGCATCAGCGCGTCGATCAGCGCCTCGGCCTCCCCGGCGGTCAGCCTGGCCGAGAGCGCGCACTCGTCCGGGTCGTCCCTGCGGTAGGCGTTCAGCGTCCGGCTGCCGTCACGGTGGGCGATGACCGAAAGTCGACGGTGTTCGCGGGTGGTGAGGTCGTAGCGGACCCCGATTCCGGGGAGCGGGGTGTTGCTCATACGGGGAACGGGCATGGAAAATCTCCCTTTTGTTCGCGGTCGCCGGAAATGGGAGCGAACACGATCCGCCTCCGGAAGTCACCTTATCGACACGGGTTCCGCCCGGTCCGGTCGCGAAGGGGGCGCCGTGGGTGCTCAGTTGCGCGAGCGGGGCCCGGGACGAACCGGCATGCCGCGTACCCCCCGACGTGGTGCATCATTCTTCAGGGCCCCGACGGAGGGGCGGTGCGTGAAGGAGGCGCTGCATGATCGAATGGATGCGGATCCGCTCCCGTACGCGCCCTGTGCCGGACCCGGCCGCGACCTCCTCGATCTGGGCCGTGTCGGCGGTACTGGCCTTCGGCCTGGTCATCGCCCTCAACTTCCTCGACGGACACGGGGACCCGATTCTCGACCTCGTGGCGCTGTCCGTCGCCGTGGCCGCCGTCAGCACGGGAGCGCGGCTCGCCGCCGCCCCGGGCACCGCCCTGCTCTGCTGGCTCATCCTCAACGTCTTCGCCACCGCTCCCGTCGGGCAGCTCACCTGGGAGGCCGCCTACGACCTCGGGCGCATGGCCTGCCTCCTCGTCGCGGCGAGCACCGGGACCGTCATCGCCCGGCTCGTCCACGCCCGCGCGGCGCATCGCCGGCTGACCCCGTGGACACGCCCGCCCGGCCCCTGACGGCGGGTCCCTGTCTCGGGTCCCTCCGCCCCTGACGGCGGGTCCCTGTCTCGGGTCCCTCCGCCCCTGACGGCGGGTCCCTGTCTCGGGTCCCGTCCACGTGGTCGTCCGGGGCAGCCGTGCGCCGCACGGTAGAATCGCCGGTCGTGACGGCGTACCGAGCCGTCCCCGCCGAGTCCGACTTCCCGCTGGAGAGAGCGTGCGCGAGCCACTGACGCCGACCGCCGCCCTCTGCCCGCCGTGACGCTCCGCCCCGGGATCTGAGCCGTCCGGCCTCGCCGCCACGCCGGCTCCGTACCCCTCTCACCGACTTCCGGTCCGCCACCGCGCGGCCCGATCGCGGGGGTGCCGCCCCGGTCTTTCCGCGTCCCCCCACACGTCACGCACGTTCCGCCCCCGTCGCGTGGGCGTGCCCGAGCACGACAGGTGTCTGTTCCGTTGTCCTCATCCGCTGTGTCCCCGGCCAGGTGGTCGCGCGCCCTGCGTCCGACATGGCTGACCGACCCGAAGGTCTGGCGTACGGAGGTGCTGGCCGGTCTGGTCGTCGGCCTCGCGCTCATCCCCGAGGCGATCGCCTTCTCGATCATCGCCGGCGTCGACCCGGCCATCGGCCTCTTCGCCTCCTTCACGATGGCCGTGACCATCGCGATCTTCGGCGGCCGCAGGGCGATGATCTCCGCGGCGACCGGCGCCGTCGCGCTCGTCATCGCCCCGCTCAACCGCGAGCACGGCCTCGGCTACCTGATCGCCGCCGTCATCCTCGCCGGGGTGTTCCAAGTGGTCCTCGGCCTGCTCGGCGTGGCGAAGCTGATGCGGTTCATCCCGCGTTCGGTGATGGTCGGCTTCGTCAACTCGCTCTCCATCCTGGTCTTCATGGCCCAGGTGCCCGAGATGCGTGACGTCCCCTGGGCCGTCTACCCGCTCGTCGCCGCCGGTCTGCTCATGATGGTGTTCTTCCCGAGGATCACGAAGGTGGTCCCGGCCCCGCTCGTCTCCATCGCCGTCCTGACGGCCGTCACGATCGCCGCCGGGATCGCCGTGCCGACCGTCGGCGACAAGGGAGCCCTGCCGTCCTCGCTGCCGGTCCCGGGCCTTCCCGACGTGCCGTTCACGACGGACACCCTCGTCCTCGTCGCTCCGTACGCCTTCGCCATGGCACTCGTCGGCCTGATGGAGTCGCTGATGACGGCCAAGCTCGTCGACGACATCACCGACACCCACTCCAGCAAGAAGCGCGAGTCGATCGGCCAGGGCATCGCCAACATCGTCACCGGTTTCTTCGGCGGCATGGGCGGCTGCGCCATGATCGGCCAGACGATGATCAACGTGAAGGTCTCGGGTGCCCGTACCCGGCTCTCCACGTTCCTCGCCGGTGTGTTCCTGATGGTGCTGTGCATCGTCTTCGGGCCGGTCGTCTCCGACATCCCGATGGCGGCGCTGGTCGCCGTCATGATCATGGTCTGCTTCGCGACCTTCGACTGGCACTCCGTGGCGCCGAAGACCCTCAGGCGGATGCCGCTCGGGGAGATCGCCGTCATGGTGATCACCGTGGTGTGCGTCGTCGTCACCCACAACCTCGCCGTCGGAGTGGTCGCCGGCTCGGTCACCGCGATGGTGATCTTCGCCAGGCGGGTGGCCCACCACGCCGACGTCACCGCCGTGAAGGACCCCGACGGCACGACGGTGGTCTACCGGGTGGCGGGAGAGCTGTTCTTCGCCTCCGCCAACGAGCTCGTCGGGCGGTTCGACTACGCCGGCGACCCGGACAGGATCGTCGTCGACCTCTCCGCGGCCCACGTCTGGGACGCCTCGTCCGTCGCCGTGCTCGACACGATCGAGGCGAAGTACGCACAGCGGGGCAAGACCGTGGAGATCACGGGCCTGAACGCCCCGAGCGCGGACCTCCACAACCGACTGACCGGCGAACTCGCGGGCCACTGACACGAGGGGCCGGGTCCGGGTCCCGGGGCGTTCAGGCGCCGGGGAGCGCGGAAGGCGGCGCTCCCCGGCGCCCCGGTCGGGCGGTGACAAGCCGGTCGGGCGGCGCCCCGGTCAGGCGGCGGGCTTTCCGGGCTGGTCGTGGGTGGCGCAGTGGATGCCGCCACCGCCGGAGGCGATGGTGTCGATCTGCACCATGACGACGTCCCGGTCGGGGAACTGCTCCTGGAGAATGGCCTTGGCACGCGCGTCGGCCTTCCGGTCGCCGAACCTGGGCATGAAGACCGAGTCGTTCGCGACGTAGAAGTTGGCGTAGGTGGAGACGAAGTCGTCGCCCTCGCCGGTGATCCTGTCGAGGTCGGGCTGCGGCAGGTCGACGATCTCGAAGCGCCGGCCCCGGGCGTCGGTCGCCTTGTCGAGCACGGAGCGGGCCTGGTCGGCCGAGCGGGACCAGGAGTCCGGGGGAGTGCCGGGGAACGCCTGGTCGAGAAGAACGACGCCTGGTGCGGTGAACCGCACCAGGCTGTCCACGTGCGCGTCGGTGATGTCCTCGCCCCGCACACCCGCCAGCCAGACGACCTTCTCCACCCCGAGGGTCTCGATCAGCTCGTCCTCGATCTGGTCCCGGCTCTTCCCGCGATTGCGGTTGTCGTTGACGATCGAGCTCTCGGTGAGGAGCAGCGTGCCCTCGCCGTCGGTCTCGAACGAGCCGCCCTCGGCCACGAGCGGTGCCTGCTCGCGCGGGATGCCGTACCGGGCGAGCAGCTCGCGTCCCACCTGGGCGTCGTTGGTGTGCTCCTGCTTGTTCCCCCAGCCGTTGAAGTTGAAGTCGACGCCGACGAGCTCGCCCCCGTCCTCCACGAACACGGGAACGGTGTCGCGCGCCCACAGGTCGTCGACGGCGAGCGGGATGACCTCGACCTGCGAACCGCAGGCACGCTGGGCCGCCGCCACCTGCTCCGGGCGGGCCATCATCACGACCGCCTCGTACTCCCCGACCGCCCGGGCGATGCGGGCGATGTCCTCCCGTACGTAGGGCAGGTCGTCCTCCCAGACCGAGGCGAGGGCGGGCCAGGACATGAACGTACGGGTGTGGCTGTCCCACTCGGCGCCGAACCGGCGCTCGCCCGCGGGGGCGGGGTTGCTGCGGGAGGCGCTGGTCGCTCCGCTCCGAGGCTGCTCACCAGGGCCGCAGGCGGCGGCGCCGAGGGCGAGCGCGCCCCCGGTCCCGGCGAAGGCGCGCAGGGCGGTGCGGCGGGAGGGGAGAAGGTGGGACACGCTGTGCTCCGATCGTGGGCTGGCGAGACTATCCGGCGGCGGACGGCGGATCGCGGTGACGCGCGCGGCGGCGGGGATCGCGGGCCTGGCTGCACACCTGCGGCGTCCGAGGGAGACGGCTGCGCGGGGCGTGCGTGGGGGTGGCCGTTGACTCCACTCTGGCATTGACTGAATTTTCAGTCAAACTCCACGCCGCATCGGCACCCGCGAAGGGATCGAACGACCGCGTCTGCCGACCGGGCAGACGGCCCTCGGCCGCGCCACTCGCAGGCCCTCGACCTCCACCGCGACCGCCACCCGCATCAGCTCCCGGGCGTGAGCGACCGGCAGCGCCCCGGTCAGCCACCGGGTGCTCAGGCCCTCCAGCAGGACGGTCAGCCGTTCTGCCGCGGCGACGAGGGCGGTACCGGGAGCGGTCGGCGTGACCTGCCCGAGCAGTTCCGCGATCTCGCGCAGCCACTCGGCGCTCGCCTCGCGCAGTCCCTCCCGCAGGTCCGGATCGAAGACTGCGCCGGCCCGCAGCTCCGCCCAGGCGGTGCTGTTCTCGCGCACCTCGGGGGTCTCCTGGAGCTCCTGTGCCAGCCTGCGTTCGAGCTCCCGCAGCGAGCCGCCGGGTTCACCGGACCAGGGCGGTCGGTGCCGGGTGTACCGCTGCGCCCGGTCGCCGATGAACCGCAGGGTGTGGTGCAGCAGGCCCGCGCGATCGCCGAAGTGGTAGTAGACGAGCGCCTTGGAGACGTGCGCCTCGGCGGCCAGCTCCTCCATCCGCAGCCCGCGCACCCCGCGGCGGGCGATGACCCGGGCGGCGGCTTCGAGGATCACCCTCTTCCGGTCCTTCACCCTCTGCTCCTTCTCGCGGGCCTCATTCGATGAGGTCCACCTCTTGTTGACTGAAACTTTAGTCAACGAGCACGATCGTGCGCGGGGGTGTACGCGCATCTGCTCCCGTTTACTGCCGCCGTTCTCTGCCGCTGTCCCTACCGCCGAAACAACCGCCCATGTCCTCCACCCAGCCGGCCCGGGTGCAGCCGGTCCACCACCTGCCCCTGTCGTCCGACGACCCCCACGAGATCGGCCTCTACCGGATCCACGTCCGGCTCGGCTCCGGAGGCATGGGTGTCGTCTACCTCGCCCACACTTGGGGTGGCCGGCCCATCGCCCTCAAGGCCGTCCGCGCGGACTTCGCCGCCGACCCCGACTTCCGCCGGCGGTTCGCGCAGGAGGTCGAGAGCGCCCGCCGCATCCACGGCCTGTTCACCGCCCAGGTCGTGGACGCCGGCGTCGAGGCCGCCGTGCCCTGGCTCGCCAACCGCGTACGTCGCCGGGCCCTCGCTCCAGCAGGTGGTCGAACGGCACGGTCCGCCCCCGGCGCGCACCGTGCTGCTCCTCGTCGCGGGAATCGCGGAGGCTCTCCAGGCCATCCACGGCGCGGGCGTGGTCCACCGCGACCTCAAGCCCGCCGACGTCCTCGTCGCCGGTGACGGCCCCCGCGTCATCGACTTCGGGATCGCGCGCGGCCGACGCCACCGGACTCGAGAGCGGCTCGTCCTGGCGCGGCTGGTGGAGGCGGACTCCGGCGGCGGGCCGGTGACGGTCGTGCTGAGCCAGTACCGGAGGGACAGGTGGGCGGAGCCGGCACGCGGGCGTCGTTCAGCCGGGGTGACGGCCGTGGACGGGGCGCCCCGTGCGCCGGATAGGGTTCGTGACATGGCGTCTCGCAGTACTCAGATCCTGGAAGCGGCCGCCCGGGTCATCGCCCGGCGCGGGGTCCGCGGGCTCCGTGTGGAGGAGCTGGCCGAAGAGGCCGGTGTCTCCACCGGCCTGATCTACTACCACTTCAAGGACCGCACCGGAATCCTGCGCCACACGCTGGAGTTCATCAACGACCGCGCCGAGCGGTACACCACGGCCCAGGACCCGGACGCGGAGCCGCTGACGCCCCGCGAGGAGCTCGACGAGGTCCTGCTCCTGGAGCTGCAGGACACCCCCGAGGTGCGGGAGAACAGCACGGCGTGGGGCGAGCTGCGGGCGAGTGCCGTGTTCGACCCCGTCCTCCGCGAGGACCTGGCCCGCGCGACGCTGATGTGGGTGCAGGAGGTTGCCGCGCTTCTGGGCCAGGTCCAGCCCCTGACGCCGGCGGCGACGCTCGCCGCGGCAGCCGAGCGGCTCACGGCCCTGCTCGAAGGCCTGAGCATGCGCTGGCTGAGCGGCGGACTCGCGCTCGACCACGCACGCACCCTCATGGCGGAGGCCGTGGAGGTCGAACTGACCCGGCTGGGGCGACGCTAAAGCCCCGCGTCGCGCCGATGTGAACGGTCGGCGAACCCTCTCTGTGCCATCGGTGGTGTACGCCCGTCCGCTCTCTTGACTGAATTTTCAGTCAGTGCCACAGTGTGCGCATCGCCGGGGACGCTTGGGTGAGGAGAGCCTCCGGAGCCTCTTTCCGGCGCCTACCTTCTCAGCTGCATTGACTGAAATTTCAGGTAGGGCGATCCAGCCGACTACTCCTCGAAAGAGCCCCGATGACCGCTTTTCGTATGCCCGCCGAGTGGTCCGAGCACGAGGGCTGCCTGATGGCCTGGCCCACTCGTGAGGACCTGTGGCACGACGTCCTGGACGCCGTGAAGGAGGAGTACGCCGATGTCGCCCGCACGATCGCGCGCTTCGAACCCGTCACGATGGTCGCCCCTCCAGGCTTCGCCACCGACGCCCGCGCCCACTGCGGCGACACCGTCACCGTTGTCGAACTGCCCCTCGACGACTCCTGGTTCCGGGACTCGGCCCCGATCTTCGTCCTGGACGGCGACGGCCGCCGCGCCGGTGTCGACTTCCGCTTCAACGCCTGGGGCCGAAAGCACCATCCGTACGACTCCGACGACCGGATCAGCGCCCTGCTGCTGGACCACCTCGGGGTCGACCGGATCGCCTCCGGCATGATCCTGGAGGGCGGCGCGATCACGGTCGACGGCGAAGGCACCCTCATCACCACCGAGCAGTGCCTCCTCCATCCCAACCGCAACCCGGAGATGACCCGGGAGGAGATCGAGGCGGAGCTGAAGGCGCGGCTCGGCGTCGAGAAGATCATCTGGCTTCCGTACGGCGGACTCCTCGACACCGAGACCGACGGTCACGTCGACGGTGTCTGCGCGTTCGCCGCCCCCGGCAAGGTCGTGGTCTCGACGCCCGACGACCCCGGGCACCCCGATCACGCCCGGATGCGCGCCAACCGCGCCGTCCTCGAGGTCTCCACAGACGCCCGGGGCCGCGCCCTGGAGATCGTCGACGTACCCCAGACCGCGTTCGCCGAAGTCGCGGGCGGCCGGGTCGAGGTGTCGTACCTGAACTACTACGTCGCCAACGGCGGAGTCGTCGTCCCGGTGGCCGGGGTGCCGCAGGACATGGCCGCCCTGGAGGTGATCGGCGCCGCGTACCCCGACCGCAATGTCGTCGGCGTACGGGCCCCGGTCATCGCGTACGGCGGAGGAGGCGTCCACTGCATCACCCAGCAGATCCCGGCAGCCGTCCGCCCCGGCGCGTAACCCCGGCACACGACCCCACGTCCTCCCTCCTCCCCTCGCCGTACCGAAAGAGAGCGCGACGATGAGCACCGCACCACCTCCGCCCCGCCTCCCGAGACCTCGACCGTCGAAGACCGCGCTCGCGGCACTGGCCTCGGCCGCCGCCCTCACCGCCCTCACCGCGTGCGCCGGCCCGCCCGCCGGCGGTGCGGACGGAACAGGTGCCTCGTTCGCGCTCTCCGCCGGCACCCCCAAGCCCAGGGGCGACATCGACGCGTTCACCTGGGCCGTCTACGCGGAGCCGCCCACGCTCGACTACACGATGGCGTTCGACTACCCGCAGAACACCATCCTCTCCAACGTCTGCGAGAGCCTGATGCGTTGGACGCCCGGGCTCACGCTCGAACCCGGGCTCGCGGAGAAGGCGTCCAACCCCGACCCGACCACCTGGGTGTACGACCTGCGGCGCGGCGTGCGGTTCCACGACGGCGGGACCATGACGGCGGACGACGTCGTCTTCAGCCTCGGCCGGCAGACGGACCCGAAGAACGCCGCCGCCTGGGCGCAGAACTTCCAGAACGTCGCCTCCGTGCGCAAGACCGGTCCGCTCCAGGTGACCGTCACCCTGAAGAAGCCCGACTCGCAGTTCCCGCAGTACATGGCGACCGCCGCCGGTGTCGTCGCCTCGCGGTCCGGGGTAACCGCGGCCGGCGCCGACTACGGCACGTCCGGAGGCCTCGCCTGCACGGGTCCGTTCACGCTCGGCGCCTGGCAGAAGGGCCAGTCGCTCGAACTGAACCGCTTCGACGGCTACTGGGGCACGCGTGCCAAAGCCGGCAAGGTGGTCTTCCGCTTCCTCACCGACGCCTCGGCCCGTACGAACGCCCTGCTCAGCGGTGAGGCCGACGGCGGCTATCTCATCCCCACCGAGAGCTACGGCCGCCTCAGGGACAGCGGGGTCGGCACCCTTCACTTCGGCGAGGGCCTGAGCACCGTCAACCTCGGCATCACCGACATGAAGGGCGCGCTCGGCGACGTACGCGTACGCCGGGCCCTCTCCCTCGCCCTCGACCGCTCCGGGTTCGTGAAGGCCGGTCTCGGCGGCGCGGGAACCGCCACCACCTCGCTCACCAGCCGCGCCGCGTGGGCGCAGGCCTCGCCGGAGGTGCGCGCGGCGGCCTTCGACGGACTGCCGCCCACGGACCGGGACGTCGAGCGGGCGCGAGCGCTCGTCAAGGAGGCCGGAGCCGAGGGCAGGTCGCTGACCGTCGCCACCAGCTCCATCGGCCAGGACGTCTCCCTCCTCGCCACCGCCGTCCAGGCCGCGGGCAGTGAGATCGGGCTGAAGGTCACCCTCAAGTCCGTCGCGCCCAACGCCTTCACGGCCCTCTTCACGGACCCCGGGGCGCGCGAGGGCATCGACCTGTTCCCGCTCACCTACTACGACTCGATCACCGACCCGCTCGACCTGCTGACGAACTTCAGGACCGGCGCCTACCTCAACTTCGCCGGATACAGCGACAAGCGGTACGACACCCTGGTCGAGCAGGCCACCGGCACCTACGACAAGGACAGCCGGCTGCGCGTCGAGACCGAGCTGCAGAAGCACGCCGCCGAGCAGCTGCCCTGGATACCCGTCGCCGAGTGGCCCACCGCCCTCTTCCTCAACAAGCGGATCACCGGCGCCCCCACCACCATCGCGTACATGTACCACCCGTGGGCCGCCGACATCGGCGCCACGGACCCGGGGGCCGCACCGTGACCCCCGCCGACTTCGCCAGATTCGCCGCGCGCCGGGTCGCCGGGATGGCGGCCACCCTCCTCGTCGCCTCGTTCGTCGTCTTCGGCGCCCTCTACCTGGCGCCCGGCAGCCCGGCCGGCTTCCTGCTCTCCGGCCGCTCCGCCTCGCCCGAGGCGCTCGCCGCCGTCAACGCCCGCTACCACCTCGACGACCCCTTCGCCCTGCGCTACCTGCGCTGGCTCGGCGACATGGTCCAGGGCGACTTCGGCCGCTCCCTCACCTACCGTACGGACGTCTCCCGGCTCCTCGCCGACCGGCTGCCCACCTCGCTGCTGCTGATCACCATGGCGCTGGTCGTCGTCGTCATCGTGGGCCTCGTGCTCGGCCGGATCGCCGCGGTGCGCGGCGGCACCACCGACTCGGCCGTCCTCGTCACCACCGCCTTCGCGATCGGGACCCCGTCCTTCGTCGCCGCCGTCCTGCTCCAGGGCCTCTTCGCCGTCAACCTCGGCTGGTTCCCGAGCAGCGGTTCCGGCGACGGCCTCCTCGACATGGTGTGGCACCTGACCCTGCCGGCCGTCGCCCTCGCGCTCTACCTGATCGGGATGCTCGCCCGGGTCACCCGCGCCGCCATGCTCGAAGCCCTCGACGGCGAACACGTCACCGTCGCCCGCAGCCGGGGCGTCCCCGAACGCCTGGTCATCCGCCGCCATGTGCTGCGCAACGCGCTCGGGACCGTCCTCACCACCGGCGGCCTCATCGTCTCCACGCTCCTGGTCTGCACGATCCTCGTGGAGACGGCCTTCAGTATCGGCGGCATCGGACAGCTCCTCGAACTGGCCACCACGACGAAGGACTTCCCGACCGTCCAGGCCGTCTCCCTGATCATCGTCGGCCTGTTCATGGCCGTGAACCTGATCGTCGACCTCCTGCTGCCGCTGGTCGACCCACGCATCGCCCTCGGAACGAGAGGGGCCGCCGTATGACCGCCGTCCTCACCCGGCGTCCCGGCCTCGCGAAACTCCGTGCCCCGTCCGGCCGTTCACCGCTCCACCTCGCATGCCTGACCGTCGTCGGACTCGTCGTCGCCGCCGCGCTGCTCGCGCCCTGGCTGGCGCCCCACGACCCCAACGCCGTCGACCTGGGCGCGGCGCTCGCCGGACCCTCGGCCGGCCATCCGCTCGGCGCCGACACCGCCGGCCGCGACACGCTGTCCCGGCTCCTCCTCGGAGCCCGTACCTCCCTGCTCGGCCCGCTCGGCGTGGTCGCCGTCTCCACCCTCGTCGGGGTCGCCGTCGGCACCGTGGCGGCCTGGCGCGGAGGCCGGCTCGACTCCCTCCTGTCCCGCTCCACCGAACTCGTCTTCGCCTTCCCCGGGATGCTGCTGGCGATCCTGGTGGTGTCGGTGTACGGCGAGGGCCTGCTCGCCCCGGTCGTGGCGCTGGGAGTCGCGTACCTGCCGTACGTCTGCCGGCTCACGCGCTCCCTCGTCCTCGCCGAACGTGCCCGCCCGTACGTCAGCGCCTACCGCGTCCAGGGCCACTCCGGGCTCCAGATCTGTCTGCGTCACGTCCTGCCCAACATCGCCCCGGTCGTCCTCGCCCAGTCGACCGTCAACTTCGGCTACGCCCTCATGGACCTGGCAGGGCTGTCCTTCCTCGGTCTCGGCGTGCCACCGCTCACGCCCGACTGGGGCCGCATGGTCTTCGACGGCCAGACCGCCATCCAGCACGGCTACCCGCTCTCCGCGATCCTGCCGTGCGTCCTCGTGGTCCTGACCGTCGTCGCGTTCAACGTGGTCGGCGAGCGCTGGGCCGACCGCGTGGCCAGGAGAGACCGATGACCACACCGCCGCACCCCGAGCAGTCCACCGCACCGACTCCCACGCTCGACGTCCGGGATCTGCGCCTCACGCTCCCCGGCACCGCCCGCCCCGTCCTCGACGGCGTGCGCCTCACCGTCGGACCCGGCGAGACCGTCGCACTCGTCGGCGAGTCCGGTTCCGGGAAGTCCCTCACGTCACGCAGCGCACTCGGCCTGCTGCCGCCCGGCGCGACCACCGAGGGCACCGTCCTCGTCGAGGGCCGGGACGTCCTCGCCATGAACGCCGACCGACTGCGCGCCCTGCGCACGGGCACCGTGGCGATGATCTTCCAGGACCCGCGGGCCACGCTCAACCCGCTGCGCCGCATCGGCGACTTCCTCACCGAGGGCGTCCGCGCCGCCGGAACCCTGGACCAGGCCGCCGCCACCGCCCGCGCCACCGAACTCCTGCACGCCGTCGGCCTCGACGACACCGTACTGCGCGCCTACCCGGGCCAGGTGTCCGGCGGCATGCTGCAGCGCGTCGTGATCGCCGCGGCGCTCATGGGCGAGCCCGTGCTCCTCCTCGCCGACGAACCCACCACCGCGCTCGACGTCACCACCCAGGCCGAGGTGATCGCCCTGCTGGCCCGGCTCCGCCGGTCCTTCCGCACCGGTCTGCTCTTCGTCACCCACGATCTCGACCTCGCGGCGGCGATCAGCGACCGCGTGTACGTCATGTACGCCGGCCGGATCGCCGAGACCGCCCCCGCGGCCGCCCTCTTCGAACGCCCCCGCCACCCGTACACCGCGGCGCTGCTCGCCTCCACGCCCCGTCTCACCACCCCGGGCGGCAGGCTCTCCGCCATCCCCGGGCAGCCGCCCGACCTGCGGACCGCGACGACCGGCTGCGCGTTCGCCGCCCGCTGTCCCCTCGCCACCGAGGTCTGCGAGCGGACGGTCCCCGAGCCGCTGCCCGCTCCCGGCCTGCCCGGACACCTCGCCGCCTGCCACCACAGCGAACGCCTCGCACCGGAAGGAGCGGTCATCGATGGCTGAACCCCTGCTCCAGGCCGCCGGCCTGAGCCGCGCCTTCGGCGCCGTACGGGCCGTGGACGGTGTGTCGTTCACCCTGCCCGAGGGACGCTCGCTCGGCATCGTGGGCGGCTCCGGCTCGGGCAAGACCACCACCGCCCGCATCGTCGTCGGTCTGGAGCGGGCCGACGCCGGAGAGGTACGGATACGGGGCCGGGCCCGCCCCGCCCGGGCCCGCGGCCGGGAACAGCGCCTGGCCAGAGCCCGCGAGGTGCAGATGGTCTTCCAGGACCCCTATCTGTCCCTCGACCCCAGGACCAGCGTCGAACGGGTCCTCCGCGAGACACTGCGCCTGCACTTCCCCGACCGGAACCCCGAGCCCCGCATCCGCGAACTCCTCGACCAGGTCGGCCTCTCCACCCGCGCCGCCGACGCCCTGCCGCGGCAGCTCTCCGGCGGTCAGCGCCAGCGTGTCGCCATCGCCCGCGCGCTCGCCGTGGAACCGGCCGTCCTCGTCCTCGACGAGGCGGTCGCCGCGCTCGACGTGTCCGTCCAGGCCCAGATCCTCAACCTGCTCGCGGACATCCGCGCACAGACCCCCGTCGGCTACCTCTTCATCACCCACGACCTCGGCGTGGTCCGGTGCGTCACCGACGAGGTCCTCGTCATGCGCCACGGCAGCGTCGTCGAGGCCGGCGCCACGTCCGACGTGCTCGCCGCGCCGCACCACCCGTACACCCGGCTGCTCCTGGACTCCGTCCCGCACCCCGGCTGGAACCCGCACCGGATCGCGGCGGCCCGCCAGGAGCTCGCGTCCCTCCCGTCCCCGCAGGCACCCCCACCCAGGAGGCAGAAATGACCAGAGGCCTGAACCGGCGAGGATTCCTCGTCGCCGCCGGAGCGACAGCGGCCGGCGCCGCCCTCGCCACCACGACCCAGGGCACGGCACGCGCCTCGGCGGGCACCTTCCGGGTCCCCGCCGAGGACGTCCGCCACACCCGCACCTGGATGTGCTGGCCGGACAGCACCTCCGTCTGGGGCGGCACCCTGAGCGGCGTCCAGGCGGACATCGCCCTGATCGCCCGCACGATCGCGAAGTACGAACCGGTCGTCATGTGCGCCAACTCCGGCAGCGCCGCCAGGGCGCGCTCGATGTGCGGCTCCACGGTGACCGTCATCGGCTCGATCCCCGTCGACGACTGCTGGACCCGCGACAGCGGCCCCGTCTTCCGTACGGACGGGGCCGGCGCCCTGGACGCCGTCGGGCTCAACTTCAACGGCTGGGGCAACAAGCAGACCCATGCCAGGGACGCCCTCGTCGCCGAACGGATCGCCGCCTACGCGGGCGTCCCGTTCACCTCCGCCGACCTCGTCGGGGAGGGCGGCGCGATCGAACAGGACGGCGCCGGAACGCTGATGGCCACCCGCAGCAGCCTGGTGAACCGCAACCGCAACCCCGGGATGTCGGAGCGCGCCCTCGCGACCGCGATGTGCGAGGCCTACGGAGCCTCCAAGGTCATCTGGTTCGACGGCGTACGAGGCCAGGACATCACCGACGACCACGTCGACGCCACGTCCCGCTTCCTCGCGCCGGGCGAGGCCCTCGTCCAGATGCCCCTCGCCTCCGACACCGACGCCTACGCCCGTGACGCGCGGCAGCAGTTCAGCATCCTGTCCGCCTCGACGACGTCCACCGGCGACCCGATGGAAGTGCTGCGCCTCCAAGGTCCGGACTACGACAAGATCCGCTCCAGGAACCGGGACTTCCTCGCCTCGTACGCCAACTACTACCTCTGCAACGGCGCCGTCATCAGCGCCCACTTCGGCGACACCCGCGCGGACCAGGCGGCCCGGGCGACCCTGGCACGCCTCTACCCGGACCGTGTGATCGAGCAGCTGAACATCGACCGGCTCGGGGCGGGAGGCGGGGGCATCCACTGCGTCACCCAGCAGCAGCCGGTCGCGTAGCCCCGCGTCGGGTCAGGGTGCGACGGCGTAGACGATCAGGTTGTCCACGGGGTGGCCGGCCGCGTCGAACGCGCCGTCGCACGTGATCAGCCGCAGCGCTCGCTCGCGGGTGGTGCCGTAGACCTTCCTCGTGGGAAAGGCGTCCTTGTCGACGGTCTCGGTCCCCGTGACGGTGAAGCGGACGGTGCCGCCCCGGCTGTCGCGTACGTCGACGGTCGCGCCTTCGCGTATCCGCTTGAGGTCGTGGAAGACGGCCCGGCCGAAGCGGGTGTCGTTGTGGCCGATGATCACCGCGGCGCCTGCCTCTCCCGGTCGGACGTTCCCGGTGTACCAACCGGCCGTCATCCCCTTGTCCGGCGGGGGTACTTGGACCATGCCGTCCTGATTGAGGCCGAGCCCCATCAGCTCGCTGTCGATGCCGAGCGACGGGACGGACACGCGGACCGGGACGGCCTTCGTCGCGGTCGACGGGGGTGGGTCCGCCGGCTCCCGGGGCCCGGCCTCACGGTCGGGGGCCTGTGAGGCCGTCGCCGCCGGGGAAGCGCTCCGGGCGCCGTCGGTCGCGCAGGCTCCGACGGTCGTGCTCAGGACGGCGCAGAGCAGCAGCGGCCGGACGTACGTCCGCCAGGCCCGTGCTCGTCGGCCGGTGGTGCGGATCATGGGGGCTCCCGTGGCGCCGAGCCGTGGTGCCGCCGTCGCCGACGGCACCACGAGGCGTCGGTCGTCAGTCGTTGCGGTGGGCGGTGTCCCGGCGGCGCAGTACGAGAGTGGCACCGGCGCCCGCGAGGAGCACCGCACCGACGGCCGCACCGGCGACGGCGGTGGCCGGGTTCCCGGCCTCCTGGCCGACGGGGCGCTCACCTGCGGCGACACCACCGCGCGGCGCCGCCACCTCGCCGGGGGCGCGCTCCGCGACGGGGCGGGTCCGTCCGTCCGCGCGCTCACCTGCGGCCACACCACCGCGCGGCGCCGCCACCTCGCCCGAGGTGCGGTCCGGTACGGGGCGCGGAGTGGCGGAGCCGGAGTCGCGGGGGGTCTCCGAGGCGCTCGCCGACGGGACGGCGCCCGGCTCCGACGGCGCCGCGGACGGCCTGTCGTCGGCGAACGCCGACGTCGAGGGCAGGAGCACCCCGCCGATCACGGCGGTGGTGAGAGCTGCGGCGCGCAGACTGCGACGGCGCCGGGACGGGCTGCGGTGGGACGGCATGGCTGTGGCTCCCTATCGGTACGGAAACGGCCGGCGCCCTCGCCTCGATCCGCTCGGGCGCCCGGTGATCGCCATGCTCACCGGAACATGTCAGAAAGCTGTCAGACGCCTGTGGCTTTGCCGTCAGACCTTCGCGGCGCGGCCCGCTTCCTCCCGCACCCCCGGCGGAAGACGCAGCGTGAACGTCGAGCCGACGCCCTCCGTCGACGCGGCGGTCGCCGAACCGCCGTGGGCCTCGGTGAGTTTGCGGACGATCGCCAGGCCCAGACCGCTTCCGCCGGTGCGCCGGCTGCGGGACCGCTCCGCACGCCAGAACCGGTCGAACACGTACGGCAGATCGTCGGCCGCGATCCCACCGCCCGTGTCGGCGACCTCCACGACGACCTCCGCCACGGCCCCGTCGCGCGCACCACGGACCGCTCCGTACGCGCGCAGATCGACGCGACCGCCGCGCGGGGTGTGGCGGACCGCGTTCGAGACCAGGTTGCCGACGACCTGCCGCAGCCGTACGGGGTCCGCGGTCAGCGCGGGCGTCGGCCCGGGCACCTCGACGGCCAGGCTGACACCCGCGCGCTCGGCCTCGGCCTGGTGCGCGGCGGCGACCTGGCCGAGGAGCTCCGCCACGTCGACCGGCTCCCGGTGCAGCCGTAGCGCACCGGCGTCCGCCTGCGCGAGGTCCTGCAGGTCGTCGATGATGTGCTGAAGCTGGACGGCCTCCTCCAGGAGCGAGGCGATCAGGGCCGGATCGGTGTCGGCCACCCCGTCCTGCGCGGCTTCCAGCCAGCCCCGGATGTTGCTCAGCGGCGTACGCAGCTCATGGGCGACGTCGCTCACCATCGCCTTGCGCTGGGCTTCGAGCCGGGCCCGATGTTCCGTCAGTTCGTTGAAAGCGGCGGCGAGTTGTCCGATCTCGTGGTCGGCGGGGACCGTGATGGGGGTGGCCTCGCCGCCCTCCTTCAACCGCTGGGCCGCGCCGGTCAGCGCGCGCAGCGGGCGGGCGAGCCGACGGCCCATGACGACCGAGACGCCGATGGTGAGCGCGAGGACGAGCGCCGCGGCGCCCGCGATGCGGGCCGTGCTCGCGGCGGAGAGGTCGAAGCCGGGAACGCTGCCCCTGTCGGGATCGCCGATGAAGAGCAGCGCGGGCCGGGCCACGTGCGAACTCAGCTGCTCCCGTCGTGCCGTGTTCACGCACGAGCCGATCGCCTCGTCGGCCGACCGGTCGACCGCGCTCGGCGCGGGAACCGGCATCGGCACCTCCGAGGGGGCGGCCGGCCGGCGTGGTCGGTCCTGCCAGGTCAGATCCGCGTTCAGGATGACGGCCGGACGGTCCTGGCGGCTCAGGCAGGCGTTGGCGAGCTTGGTCAGGGCCTCGAGGGCCTTGGCCTCGGTCGCCGTGGGGGTGTCGAAGCCGGTGGTGGGGCACTCGTCCGGTGCCAGGAGGCCGCTGGTGGCGGCGGAACGGGTGACGCGGGGGCGCCCTGACGGGCCGTCCGTCACGACGGCGTTCTCACCGGCCCGGTGCAGACAGGCCACGAGGCGATCCGCCCTGGCGCGCAGCTCACGGCGTTCCGAGGACGGCAGCCGGAAGGGGCCGACGGCCCGCGCGTCGATCCGGTCGGTCGACGACGTGGCATCGCCCTGGCCCGCCTTCACGGCGCCGGAGAGGGCGCTGTCCACGGAGAGCGGATCGACGACGGCCGACGGCCGGGCGGGCAGCTGCGCTCCCGCGCCCCCGGCCGAGTCGGCGAGGGGCCCGCGGTCGTGGGTGGTGAGGGCGATACGGCGCCCGAACCGCGCCGCCAGTTCCTCCACCTCCCGGTCCACCCCGTCCCAACGGGGGTGGGTCGCCGCGTACCCGAGCAGCGCGTCGTAGATCCGGGCGTCGTCGGCCAGGGCCTGGCCCTGCTCCTGCTTCAGCGCCCCCGAGGTGGTCTGGGAGGCCAGCCACGCCGTCGCCGCGACCGAACACGCCGCGACCAGGGCGAAGACCCCGAGGAAGCGCCCGAGCAGGCTCTTGCGCAGCGGCAGCCGTGCACGCGCCCCGCGGTCACGACGACGCACGCGGTGCGCCCTTCGCGGGGTCGGTCAGCTTGTAGCCGACGCCGAAGACGGTGAGCAGACGGGCCGGCGTGCGAGGCTCGGTCTCCAGCTTCCTGCGCAGGTTCATGATGTGCATGTCCACGGTGCGTTCGCTGACGTACCGGTCGAAGCCGTGCAGCTCCTCCAGGAGCCGCGGCCGTGTGAAGACCCGGTCGGGCTCGGCGGCCATGGCGGCGATGATCCGGAACTCACCGGGCGTGCACTCCACGGGCGAACCGCCGACGGTCACCTCGTGCCGGTCGGGGTCGACCCGCAGCGCGCCCACGGACAGCACCCGCCCGTCGTCGGCGACGGGCGCCCCGGCCCGGCCGGTGCGGCGCAGCAGGGTCCGTACCCGCGCCATCAGCTCGCGCGGGCTGTACGGCTTGGTCATGTAGTCGTCCGCGCCGAGGTCGAGCCCGAGCAGCAGGTCGTCCTCGGTGGAGCGGGCCGTGAGCATCAGCACGGGCAGCTCCCTGGCCTCGCCGCGCAGCACCCGTACGACGTCGAGGCCGTCGGTGCGCGGCATCATCACGTCGAGGACCAGCAGGTCGGGCTCCCGCTCCCGGACCAGGTCCAACGCCGCCCGCCCGTCGGCCACGACGGTGACCGAGTGCCCTTCGCGTTCGAGATAGCGCCTGACCAGCTCGGCCTGCTTCTCGTCGTCCTCTGCAACCATCACGTCAGCGCACACGCGGCCGATCGTAGGCGATCCGTTCGAGGCCCGGCCGACGCCTAGCGGCCGGTCAGGGACAGTACGGGAAAGGTGTGGTCCTGCCAGATCAGGCGGGAGGACTCCTCCGGGTAGGCGGTGACGGCGGGGCTCGTGTCGAAGAGCCGGACGAGTCGCCGCTCGGTGTCGTACGCGGGCCACCCGGGGTCGCCGTGGGCGGCGAACGCGGTCCACGCGGCGCGCATGCGGGCGGACAGGGCTTCGGCCTCAGGCGAGGGCGCCTCACCGATCAGCAGGGCGGGTCGACCGCGGTCCAGGTTGCCGAAGACGAGAGGTACGTCGAGTCCGTGGCAGGCGCCGAGGGCGCCGCCCATGCCCGGGGCGGACCAGGTCAGCTCGTAGACGTGGGCGCGGCCGCCGGCGGCCGTGTGCGCCTGGGCGAGGTGGAGCGACGGCATGCGGAACAGCCAGTCGGAATGGACCCGTTCGTACAGCGCCTCGGCGTCCGCCGCCGGAAAGGCGTCGCGATACCTGCGAGGGCCGTCCGGGCCCGGGGCGAGGACGCGGAGGGCGGCGGCGGCCCGCTCCTCGCCCACCTCGCCGAGCAGCCCGTCGATCGCCGTGAACAGACGCTGCTCGTCGCGAGTGTGGCCGACGAGGAGTTCGATGTCGCGGGCGGCGCCGCCGGAGAGGGCCTGCCACGGCGTGACGGGGAGGATGTCGCCGTCGACGACGGGCGAGAAGGGGATCGTCCGGTACGCGGGCTGCCCCCAGCGCTCCGTCCGGCGGCCCATCGTGGCGCCGAGCGCGTCACTCGCGGCGGGCAGCCGGTGCGGCGGAACAGCGGACAGGTCGGTCGCCGTGGGCCGCAGCCCCAGTTCTGCGGCGCAGGCGGCTGCGATGTCCGCGGCGAGCTCCGTCGAGAAGAAGGTGCCCTGCGCACTCTGCGCGACGGCCCGGCGGAAGAGTCCCGCCGGAGACCGCTGCCAGCACCTTGTCTTCACCTCACCCGGCCTCGACCGTGACGGGCTGGAGCGACTTCTCGACTCCTGCCTGCTGACGGACGCGGTACGAGTCGGGCCGCGAGGCCTGGAGAGGACTGTCCGCGGCCTGCGACTCCCTTCTGGGCGCATCCTGAGAGCCGATCGGCGCCGTGTGCGGCCGCGGCCTGAAGACGCCTCGGCCGAGGGGCGGTTCCCTACACTTGGTCATGCGCCTGACAGCGGAGGCGCTGCACCACTCCCACGAACGGACATACCCGAAGGGGGCGATCGGCGCATGACCAGGCCTGAGAGCGCGGCACACGACTACGACGTCGTCATCAGCGGAGCCAGCCTCGCCGGCAGCGCGGCGGCGACCCTGCTGGCGCGGCGCGGCGCCCGCGTCGCGCTGCTGGAACGCCGCTCGGACCCCGAGGCGTACAAGGTGCTGTGCACCCACTCCGTCACCGCCTGTGCCTACCCGGTACTGGACGAACTCGGCCTGGTCCCCGCCCTGGAGAAGGCGGGAGCCGTCCGCAACGAGGCCCGCTGGTACACCCGCTGGGGCTGGATCCGGCCGAGGGCCGCGCCCGCGGGACCCGAGCTGCCGTACGCGTACAACATCCGGCGCAGCGTCCTCGATCCGCTGATCAGGTCGAACGCCGCCGAGACCCCTGGCGTCGACCTGCTCCTCGGCCACCGCGTGACCGGGGTCGTCATGGAGGCCGGGCGGACCGTGGGGGTGCGCGCGACGACGACGGAGGGCGAGCGCGAGATCAGGGCCCGCCTCGTCGTCGGCGCCGACGGCAAGGACTCGGCCGTGGCGAAGTTCGCCGGTGTGCCCGAGCGGGAGCACGAGAACGCGCGCTTCGGCTACCTCGCGCACTTCCGTGACCTTCCGCTGCACGACGGGATCGGTCAGACGTGGTTCCTCGAACCCGACATGGCGTACGCGTTCCCGAACGACGACGGGGTGACGGTCCTCGCCGTGCTCCCGGACAAGAAGCGGCTGCCGGCCTTCCGGGAGGACCTGGAGGGCAGCTTCCTCGACTTCGTACGCGCCCTGCCCGAGGCACCGCCCATCGACTCCGCCGAGCGTGTCTCGAAATTCATCGGCCTGGTCGACTACCCCCTCCACAGCCGGAAGCCGACCGCACCGGGCCTCGCGCTCATCGGCGACGCCGCCCTGACCGGCGATCCGCTCTGGGGAGTGGGATGCGGCTGGGCCCTGCAGTCCGCGCAGTGGCTGGCCGAGGCGGCCGCCCCGGCCGTCGCCGGCCGGGCGGAACTCGACAAGGCGCTCGCCGTGTACGCCCGCCGGCACGGACGCCGGCTCCGCGGTCACCAGTACCTCGGCGCCGACTTCGCCAAGGCCCGGCCGTTCAACCCCGTGGAGCGGCTGATGTTCGCGGCGGCGGCGCGCGACGAGTCGGTGGCGCGCCACATGCACCTGTTCGCCAACCGCCTGATCGGCCCTCTGCGGTTCCTGAATCCCTTGGCGGTGGCCAAGGCCTCGGCCGTGAACATCAGGCACCGCAGGGCGGTCGGAGCGTCCGCACGCTGAGCTGCCCGGGCCGGAGCGGTGCGGCGCCCCCCTTCGGCCCGGAGCCGACCCGACGACGACCGCTACAGATCGAGCTGGAACTCGTACGCCACGTGCGTCGGCAGGTAGCCGAGCCCGTCGTTGACGTGCCGCATGTACGGGTTGTTGTCGGCGGTGTCGGTGAGCAGGCCGCCGAGTCCGGGGTGGCGCTCGCGGGCCCCGAGGATCGCGGCGGCCTTCATCCAGCGGGCCAGGCCGTGGCCCCGGTGGCCGGGCAGGACGGCCGTGCCGTAGTGCTGGGCGTCGCCGGTTCCGCTGCCGGGCACCACGAGTTCGGTGAAACCGACGACGGAGCCGTCCGACCGGTCGACGGCGGCGACGGTGTGCAGGATCTCCCCGCGCGCCGCGACGGCCGCCGCAGCGGCCCGCATCCGTTCGGCGTCCCAGACCACCGTGCCGTAGTCGACGGCGCCCATCGGCATGTCGTCCATCGCCCGGCGCGACGCCACGTAGGTGTCGGCGAGCTCGTCCGGCACCATCCCCTCCCAGGCCGTCAACCGGTAGCCCTCGTACGGGGCTTCGGCGATCGAGGTCAGGGCGGGGAGGTCCGCGTCGGCCAGGGCGAGCCGGGCGTAGGTCAGGGTCAGGGCGACCCGGAACCCGCGGGCAGCCAGGAAGGCCTGGCCGGAAGTGCCCTCCTCGGCCTGGGCGACGACGCTCCGCCGGCCGTCCGCACGGGCTGCCGCCACGGCCGCCGCGAGCAGTTGGGAGCCGGCCTGCCTGCGCCGCTCGGCGGGATGGATCTGAAGGTCCAGTTCGGCGAGGTGGCGCTGGCCCTCCCTGGTGAACAGGCGGAGGAAGGCGGACCCGACGGGGCGGCCGTCGGCCTCCGAGGCCAGCCAGGCCAGACGGCGGCTGGAGGAGGACTCTTCGGGGTCGGTCAGGGCGGTGATCCGGACGGACAAGCTGTCTCCGTGGCTGGGTTCGGTACGGCGTGGCTGTCCGCGAAGAGTACTGACGGCACGTCACCGTGCCGATGGCGGGGCTCACTCCGGGCTAGGGCGTGTTGCGAGAGTAGCGCCGTCCGCCCGAAGGGCGGGCCCCGCGGCGTCTGGTGCGTGCGATCGCAAGGCGGAGGGTCGTCCTCGTACCGGGTGTACTCGGACGATCCCGACAACGCAGCGAGCGTGCGTGCCAGGCGTCGCGGGGCAGGCGGGACTTTCGCAACACGCCCTAGGGGGTTCGGATCTCCTGTCGGGCGTCGCGGGTCCGGGTGCGGAACGTGCGGCGGTAGGTGTCCGGCGGGACGCCGACCGTCCGGGCGAAGTGTCGGCGCAGGGTGGTGGCGGTGCCCATGCCGGTCGCCGTCGCGACCGTGTCGACGGTGCCGTCGGTGGTCTCCAGCAACTCCTGCGCATGCCGGATGCGTTGCGTGAGCAGCCGCTGCAGTGGAGTGGTGCCGGTGACCGCTCTGAAGTGGCGCCCCAGGTGGCGCGAGCTCATCCCGGCCTGACGGGCCAGGTCCTCCACGGTGAGCGCCTGGTCGAGACGCTGCAGCACCCAGGGGAGCAGGTCGGCCAGCGGGTGGTTGCCGGGGGCGGGCACGGGAGTGGTCACGAACTGGGCCTGGCCCCCGTCGCGGTGCGGAGGGACGACCAGGCGCCGGGCGATCGTGTTGGCGACGGCCGAGCCGTGGTCGAGGCGTACCAGGTGCAGACACAGGTCCATGGCGGCGGCCTTGCCCGCGGAGGTGAGCACGCTGCCGTCGTCCACGTAGAGGACGTCGGGATCCACCGTGACCCGGGGGTGGCGTCTGATCAGCTCCTCGGTGTGCGCCCAGTGCGTGGTCGCGACCCGGTCGTCCAGGAGGCCGGCGGCGGCGAGGACGAAGGCACCCGTGCACAGCGAGGCCACACGGGCGCCCGCCTCGTGGGCCGCTCGCACGGCGTCGACCAGCTCGGCCGGCGGCTCCTGGTCGACGTCGGCCCAGCCGGGGACGATCACGGTGTCGGCTCGCCGGAGGTGGTCGAGCCCGTGGTCGGGATCCAGCCGGAACCGGCCGACCCGGACGGCGCTCGGGCCGCAGAGCGCGACGTCGTACCAGGGGTCGACGATGTGGGTCAGATCGGATCCGAAGACCTCGATCGCCAGGGACAGTTCGAAGTGGAGCATGCCGTCGGTGAGGGCCAGGGCAACGGTGGTCACGTCCGGAAGTGTACGGGTCATGTCGTTCCGGACACTCGTGTGAAGGCCTGGCCCGCGCCAGGATTCTCATGACGGAGCGCGGCGGATCACACGGATCCGCGGCACGGCACTCGGCGCGGAGGAGCGGGTTCATGGGATCGGGGCAGCTGGTGGCGGTGTTCGGCGCGTACGGGCACACAGGTCGTTTCGTGGTGGCGGAGCTGGTGGAGCGGGGCTTCGTCCCCGTGCTGTCCGGCCGCGACACGGGCAGGCTCGAGACGCTGGCGGACGAGTCCGGTCTGGACGCCCGCCCCGCGACGGTGGACGACCCGGCATCGCTCGACCGTGCGCTGGCCGGTACGGCCGCCGTCGTCAACTGCGCCGGGCCCTTCGCCTCGACGACCGCCCCCGTGATCGAGGCGGCCCTCCGGGCCGGGATCCCGTACCTGGACGTGGCCGCCGAGCTGGAGGCCAACATCGACACCTTCGCCCACTACGCCGACCGGGCGCGCGACGCCGGCGCGGTGGTCGTTCCCGCGATGGCCTTCTTCGGCGGCCTCGGAGACCTGCTCGCCACCGCCGCCATGAGCGACTGGACCGAGGCCGACGAGGTGCACATCGCCTACGGCCTGAGCAGCTGGCACCCCACCGCGGGGACGCGGCGCTCGGGCGCGGTCTCCCGGGAGCGGCGCGGTGAGCGACGCATGCGCTACACCGGCGGACAGTGGGAGTACCGCACCGACGCCCCGCCCACCCTCACCTGGCCCTTCCCGCGGCCGATGGGCCCCCGGCCCGTGATCGGGGAGTTCACCATGGCCGACGTCGTGACCGTGCCCAGCCACCTCTCCGTCCCGGAGGTCACGACCTACATGACGGTCGACGCCGTCCAGGACATCGCGGCCCCCGGCACACCGGCGCCGGCCGCCGCCGACGAGAGCGGGCGGTCGGACCAGACCTTCGTCGTCGACGCGGTCGTACGGCTCGGCGGCGCCGAGCGCCGCGCGGTGGCCCACGGACAGGACATCTACGCCGTCACGGCGCCCCTCGTCGTCGAAGCCCTCGAACGCGTGCTCACCGGCCGCACCCGCACCGTCGGCGTCGCCGCCGCGGGCGAGATCTTCGACGCCGCCGACTTCCTGCGCGCCCTCGCCCCGCACGTCACGCTCGAACTGCTCCCGTAGCGCGACTCCGGCCGACGTGAACCCGGCGCCCGACCGGCGCCACCCGCCGTGGACGAGAACGCGGGCACCAACCCGTCGCGCACGCGGGGGGCGTACGGGGCGTGTACGCGACCGCCAGGCTGTCCGCGCACGCGGAGGAGGGGGCGTGGCCTGCGGCCACGCCCCCTCCTCCGCGCGTCAGGTCACCGCGCGGTCAGGCGCGGCGTGCGCGGCGGCGCCGTGCGTCGGCTGCCGGTCTTCTCGAAGGCCGCAGCGAGGGCCAGCAGGGCGTTGTCGTCGTAGGCGCGGCCCGCGAAGGTCAGCCCGACGGGCATGCCGGTGTCCGTCATGGTGCCCATGGGCACGGTGACGGTCGGGATGCCCAGGTGGCGGGGGACCAGGTTGCCGTTGGCGACCCAGACGCCGTTGCGCCAGCCGAGGTCGGCGGACGCCACGTCGACGTCCATGTCCGCGGGGCCCACGTCGGCCACCGCGGGGAAGACCACCGCGTCCAGGCCCAGTCCGTCCATCCACAGCTCCAGGTCGACGCGGCGCGTCTCCTCCAGTCCGCGCAGTCCCTGCTCGAGGAGCGGCATGTCGGCGAGGGACGCGTACGGGCGCTCGCGCACGAAGCGGGGGTAGTCGCCGATCGTGTCGTCGAAGCCGTCGTACCGGTCGGGCAGTTCGCCCTCCTGCTTGGGCCAGATGCGGTCGCCGTCGACGTCGGCCAGGGTGGAGAGCGCGGGGTCGCCGTTGGCGCGCAGGAAGTCGTCCCAGGCCCAGGCGGAGAGGTCCTCGATCTCGAAGGTGAGGTACTCGCGGCTGACCAGTCCGCGGGTGAGCAGCGAGGGCGCCCCGGGGCGGTCGGACTCGTAGCGGGACACCACGGGGAAGTCGACCTCGACGACCTCGGCGCCGGCGGCCTCGAGGTCGCGGCGGGCGGCTTCCCACAGGGTGATCACCGAGGGGCGGGTGTCGATGCGCTGTCCGGTCTGGCCGCCGATGCCTCCGTCGGGGTTCGTTCCGGCGTCGGGGTCGGCGTTGATGTACATCCGGGGCACGCCGACCCGCTTGCCGGCGAGCGCTTCGGATGCGGCCGCGGCGTCGGCGGGGGCGAGGGCCGGGTAGGAGGCGGGGCGTACCTGGGACGGCGAGGGCAGTGCCACCCACGGCTGTGCGCGCCAGAGGTCCCCGCGGGTGTGCGGGTCGTCGGCGACGACGACGTCGAGCAGTTCGAGCAGGTCGGCCATGGTGCGGGTGTGCGGGACCACGACGTCCATGGTCGGTACGAGCGGCCAGTTGCCACGGACCGAGATCACGCCGCGGCTGGGGGTGTAGGCGCACAGCGCGTTGTTGGAGGCGGGGGCACGGCCCGAGGACCAGGTCTCCTCGCCGAGGCCGAACGCGCCGAAGGAGGCCGCCGTCGCCGTGCCGGAGCCGTTGGAGGAGCCGGAGCCGTAGGCGCTGGTGAGCCAGTCGGCGCTGTACGGGCTCTCCGCGCGGCCGTACACGCCGCGCTGCATGCCGCCGTTCGCCATCGGCGGCATGTTGGTCAGGCCGATCAGGACCGCGCCGCCGGCGCGCAGGCGCTCGATGGCGAAGGCGTCGTGCTGGGCGACGAGGTGCTCGAACGCCGGGGAGCCGGACGCGGCCGTGAGTCCTTCGGCGAGGTAGCTGTCCTTGGCGGTGTACGGGATGCCGTCCAGCGGGCCCAGGGTCTCGCCGCGCGCGCGGCGGGCGTCGGAGGCCTCCGCCTCCGCCCGGGCGCGCGGGTTCATCACGACCATCGCGTTCAGAGCGGTGGCCGTACCGGGCCGGTCGTACGCGTCGATCCGCGCGAGGTAGGCGTCGAGCAGTCCGACCGCGGTCGTCTCGCCCTTCTCCAGCGCTGCGCGCAGGTCGGCGATACAGGTCTCCACGACATCGAATCCGCGCGTCATGTGGGTTTCTCCCGGGTGGTGAGCAGGGCAGGTGGGCCGCTGGCCGTCGGGGCGGCCGGGTACAGCCGGCCGTCACACTCCCCATCACATTAACTAGATTTTCAGTCTAGACTAAGAGTCTAGATTTTCGGAACCTAGACTTGGGGCCTGGATTTCCGGAACCGAAAGCGAGCTCATGGCAACGTCAGAGACCGGACCCGGGCTGCCCGACCGCCTCCTCCGGCCGAAAGGCGTGACCGGGCCGGCGGGCGCCGGGAGCGGCGCCGTCTCGCGGCCCGAGGCCCGGGTCCCGATCGACCGGAAACGTCAGTCCAGCGGGGACGAGGCGCGGGGGAGGGCCATGCAGGCCGCCATCAGCGTCATCGCCGAGAAGGGCACGGCGGCCCTGCGGATGTCGGACATCGCCGAGAGGGCCGGCATGAGCACCGGGCACATCCTCTACCACTTCGGCAAGAAGGACCGGCTCCTGCTCGAAGTCCTCGCCTGGAGCCAGGCGGACCTCTGGACCCGGTTCCGGCAGGCCACCGACCAGGCCGCGTCCCCCGCCGAGAAGCTGGACCTGTTCGTCCGCTTCTACCTCCCCCGCCACCAGGGCGACGAACGCTACGCGCTGTGGACGCAGGTGCTCGCCCAGCGCCACGACGAAGCGGGCCGACGCGTCCTCACCGAGCTGCTGGACGGCTGGGACGAGCGCCTGGAGGCGATCCTTCGCGAGGGGCGGGACCTGGGGCACTTCGCCGACGTGGACCTCCCCGAGTTCACCATCCGGGCCGTGGCCATGCTGAGCGGGCTCGCCGAGGACGTGATGTTCGGCCGCTCCCGCTGGCAGCACACCTCGGCACACGCGTTCGCCCTCGCCGCCCTCGAACGCGAACTGCGCCCTGCCCGTCAGGGCTGACGGCAGGGCCCGGACCGCTGCGTCGCGGTCCGGGCCCTGTCCCGTGCGGTGCCGCCCTGCGGCGGCGGTGCGTCAGCTCTGCGTGGCGTCCTCGCCCGCCTGCCCGGCGGCGGGCTCGGTCGCGCGGGCCTTCTCGCGCATCTTGCGCACCAGCTCCGCCTTCCTGTCGGCGGCGCCCTGCCGGTCGAGGTTGCGGTGCGGACCGTTGTTCTGCCGCTCGGCGCGGGACTGCCTCTTGCGCTGGCCGCCGCCCTGGCCCACGGGGTTGTTGATGTTCTTGCTGTCGGTCACGGGTTCTCCCGGTGGTGAGATGGGTGATACACGGCTCTCGGTCGGCGACCGCTGAGTCGATCAAGCGTTTCGAGGTGCGGCCTACAGCCAGTCCTTCTTCTTGAAGACCACGTACAGACTCGTACACACCACCGCCATCAGCACCACCGCGAACGGATACCCGCCCGCCCAGTGCAGCTCCGGCATGTTGTCGAAGTTCATCCCGTAGATCGTGCCGACCAGGGTGGGGGCGAAGAGGATGGCGGCCCACGAGGAGATCTTCTTGATCTCCTCGTTCTGCTCGAAGCCCGCCTCCGCCAACGCCCGCATCTCCGCGTTCTGCTGCTGTGTCACCAGCGTCGCGTTCACCGTCAGGATCTCCGTCAGGGCCTGGCGGAAGCCGTCCACGCGTTCGCTGGTGTGGGTGACGTGGTCGGCCACGTCGCGGAGGTAGCGCTGGAGTTCCTCGTCCGTGCCGTATTTGGCGAAGCCCGCCATCAGGCCGTGCAGCATGCCCACCAACGGGCGGGTCGCGCGCTGGAACTCGACCATCTCCCGGGAGAGTTCGTAGATGCGGCGCGAGACCGCCGGGTCGCCGCCGAAGACCTCGGTCTCGATCTCGTCGATGTCGTTCTGGACCCCCGCCACCACCGGCGCGTAGCCGTCCACGACCGCGTCGAGGATCGCGTACAGGACCGCCTCCGGGCCGAGGGCCAGCAGATCCGGGTCCTCCTCCATGCGGTGGCGGACGGCCGACAGGTCCGGGGCGGCCCCGTGGCGGACCGTGATCACGAAGTCCCGGCCCACGAAGACGTGCAGCTCGCCGAAGTCGACCTCCTCCTGGGCGTCCAGGTAGCGGGCCGCGCGCAGCACCACGAAGAGCGTGTCCCCGTAGCGCTCCAGCTTCGGCCGCTGATGCGCCTCGAGCGCGTCCTCGACCGCCAGCTCATGGAGGTCGAACTCGCCCGCCAGCGAGTGCAGTTCGGACTCCGTCGGGCGGTGCAGGCCGATCCACGCCATGCCGTCCGGGTGCTCGCGCAGCTGGCGGAACGTCTCGGCCAGCGTCGCGGGGGAGGCGACCTTGCGGCCGTCACGGTACAGCGTCGCCTGCACCACGCTCGGCCGGTCCGCCTGCTCGGAGCCGGGTCCGGACGGCTGCGGCTCCGGGCGCTGCGCCGCCGGCGGTTCCGGTTGGCGGCGCCAGGCTGCGCGGGGGCGACGATCCGACATCGTGGGGTCCATCTCCGTATGCATGATCGGGGCCGGTGGCTCCCAGGAAGGATATACGGGGCGAATTCGAGCGGCTCGGCGGCGGTGGTCCGCAACCGCCGAGCCGGACATCCGTATTGCGGACCATAGCTGTCCGCAAGTCCGGGTAGCGTGCCCGTATGGCCTCCACCTCCACGAACCCGGTCCTCTCCACCCGCGCCCTGGGCCGTGCCACGCTGGCCCGCCAGCTCCTCCTGGAGCCCGCCGCACTCTCCGCCGAGGACGCCGTCTCCCACCTCGTCGGCCTCCAGGCGCAGAACACCAAGCCGCCGTACCACGCCCTCGCCGCCCGTCTCGCCGGCTTCCGGCCCGAGCACCTCTCCGACCTCATGGAGTCCCGCGCGGTCGCCCGGATCGTCACCATGCGCTCCACCATCCACACCCACACCGCCCACGACGTGCTCACGCTGCGGCCCCTCGTCCAGGCCGCCCGCGACCGCGAGCTGACCATGTTCCGCAAGGGCCTCGACGGCGTCGACCTCGACCGGCTCGCCACCCTCTCCCGCGAGCTCGTCGAGGAGGCGCCCCGTACGCCGAAGGAGATCCGCGAGGCGCTCCTCGCCCACTGGCCCGACGCCGACCCCCAGTCGCTCTCGGTCGCCGCCCGCTGCCTCCTGCCGCTCGTCCAGGTCACCCCGCGCGGACTCTGGCGCCGCAGCGGGCAGGTCCGCCTCACCACCGCCGAGAACTGGTTCGGCCGCCCCTCCGAACCCACCCCCGCCCCCGACGCGACGGTCCTGCGCTACCTCGCCGCCTTCGGACCCGCCTCCGTCAAGGACATGCAGACCTGGTGTGGCCTCACCCGCCTCCGCGACGCCTTCGAGCGCCTGCGCCCCGAGCTCCTCACCTTCCGGGACGAGCACGGCGTCGAGCTCTTCGACCTCCCCGACGCCCCCCGCCCCGACGCCGACATCCCGGCCCCGCCGCGCTTCCTCCCCGAGTACGACAACCTCCTCCTCTCCCACGCCGACCGGACGCGCTTCGTCTCCGCCGAGGCCAGGAGCCGCACCTGGAAGGGGAACCAGGCCTTCTCCGTGTTCCTCCTCGACGGCCTCGTCGCCGGGCTGTGGCGCCTGGAGGAGACCAAGGAGCGCACGACGACGACCATCCAGCCCTTCGGCCGCACGACCAAGGCCCAGCGAGCCGCCCTGACGGAGGAGGCCGAGCGCATGGCGGGAGCCGGAGTGTCGGGCGTGGAGGGCGTTCCGTTCGCCGTCGAGTTCGGTGTCGTGGACGCGTAGCGCAGACGCCCCGACGACCGTCGCGCGCTAGGGCAGCAGCCCCGCCGGGTGCCGAGGACGCCCGGATCCCCCCACCACGATCAGCCGCTACGGCAGCAGCCCCGCCCTCCTCGCCGCCACCACCGCCTCCAGGCGCGTGTGCGCCCCCAGCTTCCGCATCGTCGAGCGCAGATAGCCCTTCACCGTCTCCGCGCGCAGCCCCAGCCGCTCCGCCGCCACCGCGTTCGTCGCCCCCGTCGCCACCGCCGCGAGGACGTCCAGCTCGCGGGGCGTCAGCGACACGCCCGCCGGACGCTCCGGGCCCGCCGAGGCCGTCTCCAGGCGGCCGCACACCGCCAGGAGCCGGGCCCGCAGCTCCGGGTCCGTGATCCGTGGGGCCAGTTCGCGCAGCTCGCCGTGCGCCTGGCGGACCTCTTCCCACGACGGCGACGAGGCCCCGCCCGGCCCCGGCTCCAGCCCCGGCTGCGACCCCGGCCCCGCCCCCGGCCCGGGACCACGCCTCGCGGCGTGACCGCCGAGCCCGGGGCCCGCCGCCCGCTCCCGCAGCCCGTCCCGGACCGCCAGCGCCTGCTCCACGTCCCTGGCCGCCGACACCGCCGCGTCGAGGACGCGCTCACCCAGCGGCAGCGCGTCCCGCAGCGCGCCGTACAGCACTCCCCGCACCTTCCGCCGTACGACCACGGGCACGGCGATCACCGAGCGGAGCCCCTCGGTCGAGACCGGACCGTCGTACTCGTGCGTGATGTGCCGCGCCGACGGATAGTCGACGACCGCGCAGGGCCGCGACAGCGCCAGGCACTTCCCGCCGAGCCCGCTGCCCGTCGAGATCGCGAGCCCCCGCAGGGCGGGCGTCAGGGCTCCGTTCAGCTCCGCGATCCGCAGCCGGCGGCCGTCGTGCAGCAGACCGCCGAAGACGACGGCGAGGCCGGTGGTGCGGCGCATCCGCGCCAGCGCCGCCCGCAACTCCACCGATTCGATCCGCTCGGTCACGCGACCACTCCTTCACCCCCGAACGGGGGTAGTGAGACCTGGGTCACTGATTACACGATGTCCGTGACCGGAACCGCAACGAGGAGGACACATGACGGCCACCACCGCGACGGAGAGGTTCCGGGCAGCCCGCGACTTCCTGCTCCAGCACCGGGAGGACTACGAGACGGCGTACGAGGGCTTCGCCTGGCCCCGCCCCGACCGGTTCAACTGGGCCCTCGACTGGTTCGACGTCATCGCCGCGGGTAACGACGGGACCGCGCTGCACATCGTCGAGGAGGACGGCACCGAGACGCGGCTGAGCTTCGCGGAGATGTCCGTACGCTCCCACCGGGCCGCCAACTGGCTGCGCGCACAGGGGGTACGGGCCGGTGACCGGATCATCGTCATGCTCGGCAACCAGGCCGAGCTGTGGGAGACCGCGCTCGCCGCGATGAAGCTACGGGCCGTCGTCATCCCCGCCACCCCGCTCCTCGGCCCCGCCGATCTGCGCGACCGCGTCGAACGCGGGCGGGCCCGGCATGTGATCGTGCGCGCCGAGGACACCGCCAAGTTCGACGACGTACCGGGGGACTACACCCGGATCGTCGTCGGGGGCGAGCGCGCGGGCTGGGCTCCGTACGAGGGCGCGTACGACGAGTCCGGGAGCTTCGAACCCGAGGGCGTCACACGCGCCGACGACCCGCTGATGCTGTACTTCACCTCCGGCACCACCGCTCGCCCCAAGCTGGTCGAGCACACCCACACCTCGTACCCCGTCGGCCATCTGGCGACCATGTACTGGATCGGCCTCAAGCCCGGCGACGTGCACCTGAACATCTCCTCGCCGGGATGGGCCAAGCACGCCTGGTCCAACCTGTTCGCGCCGTGGAACGCCGAGGCGACCGTCTTCATCCACAACTACACGCGCTTCGACCCGGCCCGCCTCATGGCCGAGATGGAGCGGAACGGCGTCACCAGCTTCTGTGCGCCGCCGACCGTATGGCGCATGCTCATCCAGGCCGACCTCACGCAGCTGAGGCAGCCGCCGCGCGAGGTCGTCGCGGCCGGCGAGCCGCTCAACCCCGAGGTCATCGAGACCGTGCGCCGGGCGTGGGGCGTCACGATCCGCGACGGCTTCGGTCAGACGGAGACCGCCGTCCAGGTCTCCAACAGCCCCGGCCAGCGCCTGAAGGAGGGCTCGATGGGGCGTCCGAGCCCCGGCTTCCGGGTCACGCTCGTCGACCCGGTGAGCGGGAAGGCGGACGTCGAGGAGGGTGAGATCTGCCTCGACCTGTCGAACGACCCGGTGGGCCTGATGACCGGGTACCACGGCGACCCCGAGCGCACGGCCGAGGCGATGGCGGGCGGCTACTACCGCACCGGTGACATCGGCTCCCGCGACGCCGAGGGGTACATCACCTACGTCGGGCGGGCCGACGACGTCTTCAAGGCCAGCGACTACAAGATCAGCCCCTTCGAGCTGGAGAGCGCGCTCCTGGAACACGAGGCGGTGGCCGAGGCGGCCGTCGTCCCGGCCCCCGATCCGCTGCGGCTCGCCGTCCCGAAGGCGTACGTCGTCCTCGCGGAGGGCTGGGAGCCGGGGGAGGAGACGGCACGGGCCCTCTTCGCCCACTCGCGCGCCGTGCTCGCCCCGTACAAGCGGCTGCGGCGCATCGAGTTCGCCGAGCTGCCGAAGACGGTATCGGGCAAGATCCGGCGGATCGAACTGCGCGAGCGTACGGCGAAGGGCGAGGGCACGGAGTACGCGGAAGGGGACCTCGCATGAGCCTCTCCTACGCGCACGGCGCGAGCCCCACCCCGCTCCTCGGCGACACGATCGGCGCGAACCTCGACCGGGCGGTCGCGACCTGGCCGGAGCGCGAGGCGCTCGTCGACGTGGCCACCGGACGCCGCTGGACGTACGCACGGTTCGGCGCGGACGTCGAGCGGCTGGCGGACGCGCTGCTCGGCAGCGGGGTGGCCAAGGGCGACCGGGTGGGGATCTGGGCGGTGAACTGCGCCGAGTGGGTGCTCGTCCAGTACGCCACCGCCCGCATCGGCGCCGTCATGGTCACCATCAACCCCGCATACCGAGCCCATGAGTTGGAGTACGTGCTCCGGCAGGCGGGGATCTCGATGCTCTTCGCCTCGCTCACACACAAGTCCAGTGACTACCGGGCGATGGTCGAGCAGGTCGAGGGCGACTGCCCGGAGCTGCGGGAGACCGTCTACTTCGGCGACGCCGGATGGGACGACCTGCTCAGCCGTACGGCCGGAGAGCTGCGCCCGGCCGCGCTCTCCTGCGACGAGCCCGTCAACATCCAGTACACCTCGGGCACGACGGGGTTCCCCAAGGGAGCGACCCTCTCCCACCACAACATCCTCAACAACGGTTACTTCGTGGGCGAGATGATCGCCTACTCGGAGCAGGACCGGATCTGCATCCCGGTGCCCTTCTACCACTGCTTCGGCATGGTGATGGGAAACCTGGCGGCGACCTCGCACGGCGCCTGCATGGTGATCCCCGCCCCGTCCTTCGACCCCGCGGCCACGCTCCGCGCGGTCCAGGAGGAGCGGTGCACCTCGCTGTACGGCGTACCGACGATGTTCATCGCCGAGCTGGGCCTCCCCGACTTCGCCTCGTACGACCTCTCCTCCCTGCGCACGGGCATCATGGCGGGCTCGCCGTGCCCGGTGGAGGTGATGAAGCGGGTCGTCGCCGAGATGAACATGGCGGAGGTGTCCATCTGCTACGGCATGACGGAGACCTCGCCCGTCTCCACCCAGACGCGCCGCGACGACGACCTGGAGCGCCGGACGGGCACGGTCGGCCGCGTCCTGCCGCACGTGGAGGTGAAGATCGTCGATCCGTCCACCGGCCTCACCGTGGAGCGCGGGGAGGCGGGCGAGCTGTGCACCCGCGGCTACGGCGTGATGCTCGGCTACTGGAACGAGCCGGACAAGACCTCCGAGGCGATCGACCCGGGCCGCTGGATGCACACCGGCGACCTCGCGGTGATGCGCGAGGACGGCTACGTCCAGATCGTCGGCCGGATCAAGGACATGATCATCCGCGGCGGTGAGAACGTGTACCCGAGGGAGATCGAGGAGTTCCTCCACGGGTACGACAAGATCGCCGACGTCCAGGTCGTCGGCGTCCCCGACTCTCGCTACGGCGAGGAGATCCTGGCCTGCGTGATCCCGCGCGACCCCACGGATCCGCCCAGCCTGGACGACATCGCCGCGTACTGCCGTGACCGGCTGGCGCACTACAAGATCCCGCGCCGGGTGGAGGTCCTCGCCGAGTTCCCGATGACGGTGAGCGGGAAGGTGCGGAAGGTGGAGCTGCGGCAGCGGTACGGGTGAGGGCGGAGCCCCCGCGCGGGGCGTGCCCCGGGCCGGAGTGGCCCCCTGCGGCCTTCCCCCGGTGTCACGGGGAGGGTGCCCGGTCCGGGGCTCGCCCCTGCGCTCGCTCCGGGGCCGGCGCCCGCTCCGGGGCCGGCGCCCGCTGCGGCGGCGGGACGGCGTGGGGTGCGGGCGCCGCCGCCAGCTCGCGGCGCATGCAGACCCGGGGCCAGGTCGCCAGACCGTGGGCGGCCTCGGCCAGCTGGATGGCGCGCAGGCCGGCGGTGAGCTCCGGGTCGGACTCGGCGAGCGGACGGAAGCCGAGACGGGTGTAGTACGGGGCGTTCCAGGGGACCTCGGTGAAGGTCGTCAGGGTCAGCGCCGTGAGACCCCACCCGGCCGCCTCCACGGCGAGGTGCTCGATGAGGGCGCGCCCGATGCCCCGGTGGGCGGCGTCCGGGTGCACGGAGACCTGCTCGATGTGGGCGGCGCCGTCGACGGTGTCGGCCAGCAGGTAGGCGACCGGGTGGTCGGCCTCGTCGGCGGCCACCCAGGCGCGGCCGGCCAGGCGGTAGGCGTCCAGGACGTCCAGCGGCAGGGGCTCGTCGTCTGCGATGACCGCCATGCCCAGGGAACGGAAGGGTTCGCCCGCGGCGCGCTCGATGTCCTGGAGCAGCGGGAGTTCGGCCGGTGCGGCCGCTCTGATGCGCATACGACGAGTATGGCGCGCGACCTCAGTCCGAGCCCCCTCCTGCGCCGCCTGCTCCGCTCCCGCCGCCGGGCTCGCCGCCGGTGCCGCCGACCGTGTCCCCGCCGCCGAACCAGCTGCGGCCGGTCGCGTAGCCGTCCGAGCCGCCGCCCCGGCCGAGCAGCCCGCCGTCGCGGGAGAACCGGGGGAGGAACAGGGCGAGCGCGGGGTCACCGTAGAGGGCGACGTACAGCAGCACCAGGTTGCCGTCCGTCACCTCGCGCCGATGCGCGGGCAGCGGGTGCCGCTCGCGGAGCCCGGCGAGGAGCCGGCGGGCGGCGCGGGTCGTCGGCGGCAGGAAGAGCAGGGCGAGCGCGGCACCGGCCGGTCCGGCACCGAGGGTGAGCGCGAGCGCGAGCCCCGAGCCGGACGGGCCGGTGACGACCAGGCCCGCCACCACTGTGACCACCGCGCCCACGAGCAGCGTGCGCGCGACGAGCAGGCGCCCCGGCGGGCGGAGCAGCCCGTCCCGGCCGAGTTCGGCCCGTAGAGCGTCCACGGCGCGCCGGGCCCGCGGCTGCGAGACCAGGACACGCAACCCCAGGGCACGGCGCAGCGAACCGTGCACGCCCAGCTGCACGGGATCACGAGTGCGGCCGGGGCCGCCGTTGGCCCGAATCGTTCCCTTGCGGCCGGCCGCGACCGCCCCGCGCTGGTGCAGCGCGACGAGGGCCACGACGACCACCGCCCGCCGTCCGCCCCTGAGCAACGCCAGTGCCTGCGGGGCGAGTTCGGTCCGCTGCGGGCTGCGCGTTCGCAACAGGAAGAGCGCGCAGAGCAGTTGCGCGCAGGACGCGCCGATGAACCACCACGTGTCCGCCCCCATGACGCAACACCCCCCGAGGGTGTTGTGCCCGGCGTAGGGTGATCATCACGCGTGAATGGCCGAAATCTGAGGTTAATTTGAGCTGAGGGCCGGCCTCAGAGCTTCCCCCACACCCGGACGACCCGATGGCCGCCGAGCGCGGCGGCGAAGGCGTCGAGGAAGCGCGGGTCGAACTCGCTCCAGTCCCAGAACTCGAAACCGAGGTACCCGAAGGCGTAGAAGTCGTCGGCCCAGGTCCAGGCGGTCAGTTCACCGGCCCGGCCGCAGTGGACGCAGTCGACCGCGGCCGATCCCGTCGCGTGCCAGGTCGCCATGGCCCGGTCGAAGGGCTCCGACGCACCCTCCACCTGGTCCCAGTCGTCGGTGTAGAGCGTGGTCCGCGCGGCGCAGTGCGGGCAGGTGGCGTACTGGGCGTCGCCCTGGCCGCCGTGGAAGGCCGTGCGCCCGACCTCGATCCGCAGGCCGCCGCCCGGATCCCAGTCCTCGATCGCCACGGCCGCCGCCCAGCGCGGCCCGGGCGGATGCCCGAGGGGCGCGCCGAGCACGCAGTCGGCCGGCTCGGCCAGGACGATCCCCTCCGTGACGAGCCAGTCCAGGGCGCGCAGGGCGAGCGTGGGGGCCTCCGCGGCGGTGGCGTCGAGATCGACGACGGTCTGGAAGTGGTTTCCCATGCCCGCGACCGTAGTGGGTCCCACCGACAGCGTTCGGGGGGATCCTCGGCGCGGATCAGGCTCCGGGCGCCCGGAGCCTACGCGCCGGTGGCGATCAGTTCGTCGGCCGGGGTGTTGACGGGCTGGGGCGTGCCGGTGAGGTCCAGGACGAAGAGCGGTATGCCCAGCTCGTCGGCGCGGGAGCGGGCTTCCGGGGTGTAGCCGGCGAGGGAGAAGAACACGCTCACGGCCGCGTTGCTGAGACCGTTGAGCCAGAGGCACTCGACGGCGCGCAGGGCGGCGGGGCGGGTGCTCGGGTCGACCTGGGCGACGAGCCCGGGGGCCCGGAGGTCGACGCCGGACGCGGACCGCTCCTCGGGCTGGACGACGTCCCGGAACCCCAGCCAGCGCAGATACCCGGCCGAGGTGGCGACCGCGTCCCGGGCCGTACGGATGGTCATCGGCCGGAACGACGGCCTCGGCGGTGCCGGGTGCGCGGCGGTGGGCGGCAGCGGTATGTGGGCGGGGTAGCGCTCGGCGAAGGAGCGGTGCCCGCTCGTTCCGGGTGTGGCGTGGGCGCGGCTCTCGGAGGGTCCGGCCGGCGGATGCGGGTCGCCCCCGAGGCCGGCGTCCTCGCCGCCCGCGCGGCCCGGCGGCGTGCGCCCGGCGCCGCCGACGTCTCCGATCCCGCCGGTACCGCCCGTGCCGCTGCCGGTACCGCCCGTCTCGCCTGTCGTGCCCCTCGGCGTGAACCAGCCGCCCGGCGCCGGTTCCGCGTCGCCGCGCGGCTCGGCGCCCGTCTCGTGGCCGGGCTCGTGATCGGTTCCGTGGTCGGTCTCCGGCCACCCGTCCAGGGCGGCCGCGTCCGTGGCCGGGCCCGCGACCCGGCCGCGCGGCCAGGCGCCCGTGTCGGCGCCCGCGCCCTGGCTCGTGGCGCCGCCCGTCGCCGTACCCGCCGTCGCGCCCGGTCCCGGGCCCGTACCGCCGCCCGCCGCGTGGCCGCCGTCCGGCGGACTCACAGGAACCCGCAGGACCGTGCCGCAGCTGCAGCCGAGCTCCGGGTGGGGCCATTCGTCCTCACGGCCGCAGGCGGCGCAGCGGACCGTGACCCACTCGTCCGTCCAGTTGCGGTGCGTGACCGGCTCGCCCGTCGCCCCCGTGAGCAGCGGCGGCACGACCGGGGTGCCGCACGCGCAGGGGAAGACGGGAGCCGCGTACGGCTGTGTACGGAGGCATTCCGGGCACCGCACCGGAACCGAGTCACCCACACCGAACCCCACGCCGAACCCCCTGTCTTCCCGACCCCATCGTCCACCAATCCGCCACGCGAGGGGAGTGAGTTCGGCCAACGTCCGACCTCACTCCCTTGACGACTCTCGGCCCCCCGACCTACATTGCTTCCACATAGTAGAACAATACTTCCGCAATACGGAAACGAGCCACGAGCCGGTGGCGCACCCGTTTCCGCCTGGCCGAAGCAGGAGCCCTCCATGCCTCGTATGACCGCCGCCGCAGCGGCCGTTGAGATCCTCAAGCGCGAAGGCGTCACCAACGCGTTCGGCGTGCCCGGCGCGGCGATCAACCCCTTCTACCGCGAGCTCAAGAACGTGGGCGGCATCGCCCACACCCTCGCCCGCCACGTCGAGGGCGCCTCCCACATGGCCGAGGGCTACACCCGTGCCAAGGCGGGCAACATCGGTGTCTGCATCGGTACCTCCGGCCCCGCCGGAACCGACATGATCACCGGCCTGTACTCCGCGATCGCGGACTCGATCCCGATCCTGTGCATCACCGGCCAGGCCCCGGTCTCGAAGCTCCACAAGGAGGACTTCCAGGCCGTCGACATCGCCACGATCGCCAAGCCCGTCACCAAGGCCGCCACCACGGTCCTGGAGGCCGCGCAGGTCCCCGGCGTCTTCCAGCAGGCGTTCCACCTGATGCGCTCCGGCCGTCCCGGCCCGGTCCTCATCGACCTGCCGATCGACGTCCAGCTGACCGAGATCGAGTTCGACCCGGAGACGTACGAGCCGCTGCCGGTCTACAAGCCGCAGGCCACTCGTGCGCAGGCCGAGAAGGCCCTGAACTTCCTCCTGGAGTCCGAGCGCCCCCTGATCGTCGCCGGTGGCGGCATCATCAACGCCGACGCCTCCGACCTGCTGGTCGAGTTCGCCGAGCTGACGAACATCCCCGTCATCTCCACCCTCATGGGCTGGGGCACCATCCCGGACGACCACGCGCTGGCCGCCGGCATGGTCGGCGTCCAGACCGCGCACCGCTACGGCAACGCCACGTTCCTGGAGTCGGACTTCGTCCTGGGCATCGGCAACCGCTGGGCCAACCGTCACACCGGTTACAACATGGAGGCCTACACCAAGGGCCGGAAGTTCGTCCACGTCGACGTCGAGCCGACCCAGCTCGGCAAGATCTTCGCCCCGGACTACGGCATCGCCTCCGACGCCAAGGCCGCCCTGGAGCTCTTCGTCGCGATCGCCAAGGAGTGGAAGGCCGCGGGCAAGCTCCCCGACTTCTCCGCCTGGGCCGACTCCGCGCAGGAGCGCAAGGCCACCCTGCAGCGCCGTACGCACTTCGACAACATCCCGATGAAGCCGCAGCGCGTCTACGAGGAGATGAACAAGGCCTTCGGCCCGGACACGCGCTACGTCACCACCATCGGTCTCTCGCAGATCGCGGCCGCGCAGTTCCTGCACGTCTACAAGCCGCGCCACTGGATCAACTGCGGCCAGGCCGGCCCGCTCGGCTGGACCATCCCGGCCGCCATCGGTGCCGCCACCGCGGACCCGGAGACCCCGGTCGTCGCCCTCTCCGGCGACTACGACTTCCAGTTCATGATCGAGGAGCTGGCGGTCGCCGCCCAGCACAAGGTCCCCTACGTCCACGTCCTCGTGAACAACGCCTACCTGGGCCTGATCCGTCAGGCGCAGGGCGGCCTGGGGATCAACTTCGAGGTCAACCTCGAGTTCGAGAACATCAACACCCCGGAGATCGGCGTCTACGGCGTCGACCACGTCAAGGTCGCCGAGGGCCTGGGCGTCAAGGCGATCCGCGTCGAGGACCCGAGCAAGCTGGGCGAGGCGCTGGAGCAGGCCAAGAAGATGGCCGTCGAGTTCCAGGTCCCGGTCGTCGTCGAGGCGATCCTGGAGCGCATCACCAACATCGCGATGTCCAAGACGGTCGACATGAGCGACGTCACCGAGTTCGAGGAGCTCGCGACGGAGCCCGGCCACGCGCCGACCGCGATCAAGGCCCTGAAGGTCTGATCCACCCCGTCACCGAACGGCCCCCGCCCCGCGAGCACCGGAGCGGGGGCCGTTCCGTGCGCCCTGCGCCCGGACCAGCGTCGCCCCGGCCTCCGTCCAGTCGTAGAGGACCGAGCGGCCCGCCCTCCTCCGCCGTACCAGCCGGGCGTCGAGCAGCACCTTCAGATGCCGCCCCACCGACCCCAGCCCCTGTCCCGTCAGCGCCACCAACTGGCTGGTGGACAGAGGGGATTCCAAGCGGACGAGCACCCCGGCCCGTGCACTCCCGAGCAGCGCGCCGAGCGCCTCGGGCACGGCAGGGCCGTCCGTCCCGGCCAGGGCCCCGGCGCACGGGTAGACGATCGCGAACCGCTCCGCACCCTCCCAGGACACCCATCCCCGGCTCGGCGTGACCGGTACGAGCACCAGCTGCCCGCCCGCGACCGAACGTGGCGGAAAGTCGCGGGAGTTGACCTGGAGGCGGCCGTCACCCAGCCAGCGCGTCCGGCCCGGGTTCAGCTCGTCCAGGGCGGCCGCCCAGCCCTCCCTGGTCAGCCGTGCCGTGCGCGCCAGCACATCGGCCTCCAGGATCCGCCGGCGCCGGGGCCAGGTCGGCAGGACCGTCTCCCGCCACACCCAGGCGAGCAACTCCGCCATCCGGTGCGGGAGATCGGTCGCCGAGGCCAGCGGCTCGGGGACCGGCCCGCCGAGCGACACCGCCAGGTCCGCCACGGCTGCCGCGGGCGGTGTCCCGCGGATCCGGGTCAGCTCCTCCTCGAAGCTCCGCTCGCCGTCGCCCACCGGTGTCGGAGTCACGAAGTCGGCGTTCCACGAGGTGCCGAGCGCCGCCGGGACGAGCAGCGTGTCGACCGGGTCGGCGGCCAACCGGGCCCGGTAGGCGGGCAGATGGGCCTCCAGCCACGCCCGCTCGCCGGGATGGGCGGCCGACCTGAGATCCAGCGTCTGGAGCGCGGCGGTCGTCTCGGCCAGCGGTGAGAGCAGGAACCTGCTCCCCGCGATCGCGTCCGCGTCGATCTGCCACCAGCCCATGCTCCGCCCCCTAGTTTCGCCCCTCCGCGAAACAATAACGGCCCTCCCGCCGACCCCCGCAGACTCCGCCGCATGCGCAGCTACCGCGAACTCTTCCGTGTCCCCGAGTTCACCCCGCTCTTCCTCACCGGCTCCGTCCAGGTCGCCGCCCAGACGGTGGCCGGCCTCGGACTGGCCACACTCGTCTACGGCCGGACCGGCTCCCCGCTCCTCTCCTCCCTCGCCCTCTTCGGCCCGGCGCTCGCCCAGCTCCTCGGCGCCGCCACGCTCCTCTCCGCCGCCGACCGGCTCCCGCCGCGCGCCGCGCTCGCCGGGACGGCGCTCTTCCACGCCGTGGCCGGCGCGGCGACGGCCGTCCCGGGACTGCCGGTCGCGGCGGTCTTCGCGATCCTGCTCGCGCAGGGTCTCGTCGGCTCCGTCGGCGGGGGTGTGCGGTACGGGCTCCTCGGCGAGGTCCTGCCCCGCGGGGGCTACCTGCTGGGCCGCTCCGTGCTGAACATGGCGGCCGGAGCCTGCCAGATCACCGGGTTCGCGGCCGGCGGCCTGCTCGTCGCGGTCCTCTCGCCGCCCGGAACCGTCCTCACCGGCGCCGCCCTCCACCTCGCCGCGGCCCTCCTCGCCCGCCTCGGCCTCTCCCGGCGCGCCCCGCGCGCCGGCGGCCGCCCCTCGCCGGCCCAGACCTGGCGGAACAACCGACGGCTGTGGTCCTCGCGGGCCCGCCGCCGGTTGTACCTCGCGCTGTGGGTGCCCAACGGGCTGATCGTGGGCTGTGAGTCGCTCTTCGTGCCGTACGACCCCGAGCGCGCCGGTCTGCTCTTCGCCTGCGGCGCGCTCGGGATGCTCGCGGGGGACACGATCGTCGGCCGGTTCGTCCCGAAGGGCCTCCGCACCCGGCTCGCGGCCCCGCTCCAGGCGCTCCTCGCCGCCCCGTTCCTGTGCTTCGCGCTGGACCCGGGCCTGCCCTGGGCGCTCGCGGCGGTGACCGTCTCCGCGATCGGATACGGCGCGAGCCTGCTGTACCAGGAGCGGTTGACGGCCCTTGTCCCGGACGAGCTGAGCGGTCACGCCCTCGGGCTGCACTCCTCGGGCATGCTCGCCCTCCAGGGGCTGAGCGCGGCGCTGGCCGGCGCCGTCGCCCAGGTCACCTCGCCGCGGACGGCGATGGTCGTGCTCGCCCTGGCCTCGCTCGCGGTCACGCTGACGCTCGTCCTCACCGAGGGGCCTTCGAGCGGACCACGACGGTCTCCTCGCAGGGCCCGTCAGCGAACAGCTTGAGGGCATCCACCTCGTCCTTGTCGGCGCTCAGGCCCCAGCGCAGCTTGGTACCGACCCACTCGGCGACGTAGCGGCAGTACTGGGTGGAGGCCGACGGCACCCAGCCGGCCGGGTCACGGCCCGCCTTGTCCTTCTGGCTGCGGGCGGTGACGGCGACGAGCGTGCCGGGGGCGCCCTGGTCGTTGGCGTACTTCTCGCGCCGGGCCGCGGTCCAGGCCGAGGCGCCCGACTCCCAGGCCTCGTCGAGCGAGACGACGTGGTCGACACGGAGCGCGGCGGGGTCGGTGACGGTCTGGCCGTCGTAGTACGAGGTCCACCTGCCGCCCGTCAGGACGCAGCCGGTGCCGGCCTTCGGGGCGTCGACGGCCTCCTCCAGGAGGACCTCCGCGCGGGTGTCGCAGCCGTCCGCCGGGTCGAGGCCGGCGTTCCAGTGCGGGAAGGCGGAGACCTTGTAGCCGGCGGGGTCCTCGACGGCCTCGGTGAGGTCGGCGAGGGCGTCGGGGAAGAGGACGACGTTCGCCGAGAGCGCCGGGGAGGGGACGGCGAGCGGGGACAGGATGAGCGCCAGCGGGGCCAGGCCCCGCACCAGGTTCTTGATCATGTGCGACTGGATAGCGGCGGGGGAGGGGCGCACGGAGGGCGAATCGCGGTGCGCTCGCCCGAGCGGGTGTGGATCTTCACCGCAGAAACGATGCGCTGGGCGCAGGTCCCGGCAGGGACGCGAAAGAGCGCGGAACCAGGGACCGTAAACCTGGTTCCGCGCTCTCGTTGTGCCCGCCCGACGGTGCGAGGCTGGCGCGACAGGACGTTCGCGCCGCCGGGCGGAGTCTTGGGGGGAGGTGGGGCGTTGGGACCGCGGCGACGGCGACGGATGGACCGGGAACCCTTCCTTCAGGTCAAGAAGGGGCCTGGTCCGCCCTTACCACCGCACTGGCTCGTCGTCGCCGCGGTCCTCACGCTGTCCGTACCGCCGGCCACCCCTCATCCGGGCCGTCGGTCCGGACGGCGTACGACATCTGACCTCCCGTCATCTGCCGTACGCGGTCTGGATACCGCCGGGGATCAGTCCTCGCGCAGGGCGCGGACCGCCTCGGCCACGCGCTTGCCGTAGTCCGCGTCGGCGGCGGCGAAGTGCGCGATGTTCTTCTCGATGACGTCCTCGCGGGACACCTGGGACAGACCGCCGGCGATGTTGGCGATCAGACGGCCCTTCTCGGCCTCGGACATCAGGCGGTAGAGCTCGCCGGCCTGGAAGAAGTGGTCGTCCTTGGCGTGCTCGGGCGCTGCGTGGGTGCCGGTCCAGCCGTGGATCGCCAGCGGTGCGGCGAGCGCCTCGTCGGTCTGCGCGGGGCCGGAGTACGAGTTGGGCTCGTAGTTCTTGTCGTGGCGCGAGCCCTGGCGGGTGGCCATGAGGCCGTCGCGGCCGTAGTTGTCGGCGACGGTCGCCTTCGGGGCGTTCACCGGCAGCTGGGTGTGGTTGACACCGAGGCGGTAGCGGTGGGCGTCCGCGTAGGCGAAGAGGCGGCCCTGGAGCATCTTGTCCGGCGAGGGACCGATGCCCGGGACGAAGTTGTTCGGGGAGAACGCGGCCTGCTCGACCTCGGCGAAGACGTTGTCCGGGTTGCGGTCGAGGACCAGTCGGCCCACGCGCTGCAGCGGGTAGTCGGCGTGCGGCCACACCTTGGTGAGGTCGAACGGGTTGAAGCGGTACTCGGCGGCCTCGGCGGCCGGCATGACCTGGACGTACAGGGTCCACGAGGGGTTCACACCGCGCTCGATGGCCTGCAGCAGGTCGGTCTGGTGCGAGTTCGCGTCCTTGCCGACGGTCTCGGCGGCCTGCTCGGCGGAGAGCGAGCGGATGCCCTGGTTCGTCTTGAAGTGGTACTTGACGAAGAAGGCCTCACCCTTCTCGTTCGTCCACTGGTACGTGTGCGAGCCGTAGCCGTTCATGTGACGGTACGAGGCCGGGATGCCGCGGTCGCCCATGAGCCAGGTGATCTGGTGCGTCGCCTCGGGGGCGTGCGCCCAGAAGTCCCAGACGTTGTCCGGCTCCTGCTTGCCCGTGAAGGGGTCGCGCTTCTGGGAGTGGATGAAGTCGGGGAACTTGATCGGGTCCTTGATGAAGAACACCGGGGTGTTGTTGCCGACGAGGTCGTAGTTGCCCTCTTCGGTGTAGAACTTCAGGGCGAAGCCGCGCGGGTCACGGACGGCGTCCGCGCCGCCGAGCGAGTCGGCCACGGTGGAGAAGCGGATGAACGTCTCGGTCCGCTTGCCGACCTCGGAGAGGAAGGCGGCCTTGGTGAAGCCGGTGACGTCGTCGGTGACCTCGAAGTACCCGTACGCGCCGGAGCCGCGGGCGTGGACCACGCGCTCCGGGATCCGCTCACGGTTGAAGCGCGCGAGCTTCTCCAGGAGGTGCTGGTCCTGGAGGAGGATGGGGCCACCGACGCCGGCGGTGGCGGAGTTCTGGTTGTCGGCGACGGGGGCGCCGGACTCGGTCGTAAGCACGCGCTTCGACATCGTGACCTTCCGTACGGGAGCTGCACTGGTGACGGTGTCAGGAGCGTAAGGAGCAGCTGAAGCGAACGTCAACAGTTTGTTGAAAACGAAGGAGGGTGTTCCGGGCGGCGGCGGCGCCTGGGCGCGACAGGACAGGTTGTCAGCGCCGCCGCCGACCGGAAGTCTGGGGCCCCGTGACCGGGGCGCTCGGTCAGACCTGCTGGCCGGAGAGGCGCTCGACGGCGCGCAGCAGGGCCGAGTGGTCCAGGCCGCCGTCACCCTGCGCGCGCAGGGAGGCGACGAGCTGGGCGACGACGGCACCGACCGGGAGGGCCGCACCGACGTTGCGGGCGGCGTCGGTGACGATGCCCATGTCCTTGTGGTGCAGGTCGATCCGGAAGCCGGGCTTGAAGTCCCGGTTCAGGAAGTTGTCCTTCTTGCGGGTCAGGACCGTGGAGCCGGCCAGGCCGCCGTTGAGGACGTCCAGGGCGGCCTGGAGGTCCACGCCGGACTTCTCAAGGAAGACCACGGCCTCGGCGCACGCCTGGATGTTGACGGCGACGATGAGCTGGTTGGCCGCCTTCACGGTCTGGCCGGAGCCGTGCGGACCGCAGAGCACGATGACCTTGCCGAGGGCCTCCAGGATCGGCAGGGCCTCGTCGAAGTCGGCCTGCTCGCCGCCCACCATGATCGAGAGCACGGCCTCGATCGCGCCGGCCTCGCCGCCGGAGACGGGGGCGTCGATGACGCGGATGCCCTTCTCCTTGGCGTTCTTGGCCAGGTCCACGGAGGTCTGCGGGGTGATCGACGACATGTCGACGATCAGCGCGCCCGACTTGGCGTTCTCCAGGATGCCCTCGGGGCCGTAGGAGATGGCCTCGACCTGCGGGGAGGCGGGCACCATCGTGACGATGACGTCGGCGTCCTTGACGGCCTCGGCGATCGACGCGGCGACCGTGCCGCCGGCCGCGGCGAGGCGGTCCAGCTTGTCCTGCTCGAGGGTGTAGCCGGTGACGGAGTAGCCGGCCTTGATCAGGTTCTCGGACATGGGGGAGCCCATGATGCCGAGACCGATCCACGCGATCTTGGGGAGGTTGCTCATTGGGGTACCTCTCGGGGTTGTGCGATGTCAGGGGGAGCTGACGCCCGCGTCGTGGCGCCGGTCGCCGGCCGGTGAGGCCGGGCCGGAGCCACGGGGGGCTCGTGCGGACGGGGGTGTCGGCCCCCGTCCGGCGTCAGCGGGCCGCGCGGGCCTCGGCGGGGAGCCACGCGAAGGACGCGGCGGCCTCGGCGGCCTTGTACTCCAGGCCGACCCAGCCGTCGTAACCGGCCTTCTTGAGCTCGTCGAGCAGCTGCTCCAGGGGGAGCTCGCCGGTGCCCGGCGCGCCGCGGCCCGGGTTGTCGGCGATCTGGACGTGGCCGGTCTTGTCGGCGTACTCCGCGATGACCTGGCTGACGTTCTCGCCGTTCATCGACAGGTGGTAGATGTCGAGGAGGAACTTGGCGTTGCCGAGCCCGGTGGCCTCGTTGACCTTGTCGACGACCTCGATGGCGGCGGGGGCGCTCACCAGCGGGTAGAGCGGCGACTCCGGCTTGTTGAGGGTCTCGACCAGCAGGATCGCGCCGATCCGGTCGGCCGCGCGGGCCGCCAGGACCAGGTTCTCCAGGGCGAGGGCGTCCTGGACCTGCGGGTCGACGCCTTCGACGCGGTTGCCGTAGAGCGCGTTGAGCGCCTTGCAGCCGACCGAGGCGGCGAAGTCGGCCGCCACCTCGATGTTGGCGCGGAAGCGGTCCGACTCCTCACCGGGCACGGAGAGCGCGCCGCGGTCGGGACCCGGCAGCTGCCCGGCGTAGAAGTTGAGGCCCACCAGCTGGGTGCCGGCGTCGTCCAGAGCCTTCTTGAGAGCGTCGAGCTCACTCTGGGCGGGGGTGGCGGTGTCGATCCAGGGCCACCACAGCTCGACCGCCGTGAAGCCCGCCGCGGCGGCGGCCGCGGGGCGCTCCAGGAGCGGGAGTTCCGTGAAGAGGATCGACAGGTTCACATCGAAGCGCTGGTCCGTGTATCCCATGAGGGGCGGCGCTCCTTCCGTATTGCGGAAGTAACTTTCTGTCTGACGGAATGTTGCAAGGGGAGCCGCGCACTTGTCAAGAGGGTCCGGCAGCTCAGGGCTGCCGTCGGTGCCGTTCCGGCCAGTAGCGTGGGGCCATGGTGCGTTTGAGAGTGGAGTTCACGACCGAGCCCTTCGACCTGGACGAGGCGCCGGAGCACGCGGTCGTGGCCCGTGAGGTCATCCAGGCCGCCGACCTGGACGCGGTGGACGTCGGTCCGTTCGGCAACACCGCGGAAGGCGGCTCCGACGAGGTCCTGACCGCCGTCGACGCGCTGCTGCGCAAATCCCTGGCGGCCGGCGCGACCCGCGTCTCCCTCCAGGTCAACGTGATCGGGGAGGAGTCGTGACCGAGCACCCCCTGGTGGCGGCGGTCAAGCCGCTGGTCGACGCGATGGGTGCCGAGATACTCGGTCCCGAGCAGGCCGGTACCGACGACGTGGTGCTCGCCTGGGAGGGTGAGGACGTGATCGCCGTACGGCTTCCCCAGCTCTCGGACTCCCTGGACCACATCCTGGCGGCCATGGAGCGCCGGCACGGGATGCCACTCGCCTCGCTCGACCGCAAGGCGAAGCAGGAGGCGGTTCGGATGCTGGAAGCGCGTGGCGCCTTCTCCGTCCGTCATGGGGTGGAGACGGTGGCCGGGGCACTGGGTGTCAGTCGCTTCACCGTGTACAACTACCTGAACCGGGAGACCGCCCTGAACAGGGAAAAGGCCGCCGGGAACGGTTAGTTGATCATGTGTGGCCGGAGGCCGTCGTCCAGATGTCGGGACGGCGGCCTTTGTGTCACCGAGTTTTCAACAAAGTGTTGACGTGGTGTTGCGGGAGGGCGTTAGCTATCCGCAGCCCGTCCGACGCACAGCGAAAAACAGCCACGGAGGCTTCCCGTGACTTCAGGTACGACACCGGGTCTGACCCGGTTCAACACCTCGGCGGACAGCGACGCTGTCGCCGCGCTCCACGAGGTGTGCTCCAGCTCGGCGTGGGGGAGCAAGCTTCTCGCCCAGCGCCCGTACGCCACCGTCGAAGCCCTCTTCCTCGCCAGCGACGCCGCCATGGCCGAACTGACCGCGGAGGATCTGGCCGAGGCGATGGCGGGCCACCCGCCGATCGGTCGTCCGAAGGCAGGGGACCCGACCTCCTCCCGTGAACAGAGCGGGATGGCCGGTGCCTCCGAGGAGCTCAAGGCCGAGATGCTCGAACTCAACCTGGCGTACCAGGACAGGTTCGGTCATGTCTTTCTGATCTGCGCGACCGGCAAGACCGGTGAGCAGATGCGCGACGCGGTCCGCGAGCGGATCGAGAACTCGCCCGAGCAGGAGCGGGAGATCGTCCGCGCCGAACTGGGCAAGATCAACCGCATCAGGCTGACCCGTCTCGTAGAGCGCGCAGAGAACGAGGAAGAGAACGCATGAGCACCGACACCACCGCTTCGGTGTCCACCCACATCCTGGACACCAGCATCGGCCGCCCCGCCGAGGGCGTGGCCATCACGCTCGAGGCCCGCAGCGGCTCCGACGCGCAGTGGATCACGCTCGGTGGCTCCGCCACCGACGCGGACGGGCGCTGCAAGGACCTGCCGGCCCTGCCGGAGGGCACCACCCACGTACGTCTCGACTTCGAGACCGAGGCGTACTTCGCAAAGAAGCAAGCCGAGGCGCAGCAGGACGCCCCCCGCGTAAGGGACAGCGGCGCGTTCTTCCCGGAAGTGACCATCACCTTCGCGGTGACTCCGGGCGAGCACTACCACGTACCGCTGCTGCTCAACCCGTTCGGCTACTCCGTTTACCGAGGGAGCTAGCAGACATGCCCACGATTCTCGGCCAGAACCAGTACGGCAAAGCAGAGAACCGCGTCGTCAAGATCACGCGGGATGGCGCCACCCACCACATCAAGGACCTGAACGTCTCCGTCGCCCTCTCCGGCGACCTCGACGACGTCCACCTCACGGGCTCCAACGCCCACTGCCTGCCCACCGACACGACCAAGAACACCGTGTACGCCTTCGCCAAGGAGTACGGGATCGAGTCGGCCGAGCAGTTCGGCATCCACCTGGCCCGCCACTTCGTGACGAGCCAGGAGCCGATCAAGCGGGCGCGCATCCGGATCGAGGAGTACTCGTGGGAGCGGATCGCCAGCTCCGACGCCAACTCCAAGTTCATCGGCTCGGACGAGGTGAACCACTCCTTCGCCCGCAAGGGCCAGGAGACCCGCGTCACCCAGATCACGTACGACGGTGAGAAGTGGGAGGTCATCTCCGGCCTCAAGGACCTCATCGTCATGAACTCCACCAACTCGGAGTTCTGGGGCTACATCAAGGACAAGTACACGACGCTCCAGGAGGCGTACGACCGCATCCTGGCCACGCAGGTGTCCGGTCGCTGGCGGTTCAACTGGACCGACGACGACCAGCGGATGCCCAACTGGGAGAAGTCCTACGCGCAGACCAGGCGCCACATGCTCGAGGCCTTCTCGGAGACGTACTCGTACTCGCTGCAGCAGACGCTGTACCAGATGGCCACGCGCATCATCAACCACCGTTCGGAGATCGACGAGGTCCGCTTCTCGCTCCCGAACAAGCACCACTTCCTGGTGGACCTGGAGCCCTTCGGGCTCAAGAACGACAACGAGGTCTACTACGCCGCCGACCGCCCCTACGGCCTCATCGAGGCCACGGTGCTGCGTGACGGAGCCACGGCGCAGATCCCGGTCGACATGACCAACCTCTAGGCGGCACCGCGTGGCCGCCCCCGCCCGCCCGCAGTCGGGCGGGGGCAGCCACCACCGGAGGGACGTACCCATGGCACAGCCCGCAACGGGGCCGGCACCTGCCGAAGGCCCTTGTTCCACCCCATCGGACACCTCACAGGTCGGCTCGGCGGTCACTCCGCCCGTCGGCCCGGCGGTCACCTCGCCGGTCGCCACGGCGCTCACCGCGGTCGAGGTCCACCCGGTGGACGAGAAGCTCCCCGCCTCGCGGCTCGTTCCCGCCGCGCTCCAGCACATCGCCGCGATGTACGCGGGCGTGGTCACCCCTCCGCTGATCATCGGCCAGGCGGTCGGCCTCGACGCCGCGGGAATGACCCGGCTCATCGCCGCGAGTCTGCTCATCGCCGGCTGCGCCACCGTCCTCCAGACCCTCGGAGCCGGCCGCTTCGCCGGAAACCGGCTCCCCTTCGTCAACGCCGCCTCCTCGGCCGGCATCGCCCCGATGCTCGCGATCGCCGAGACCAGCGCCCCCGGTCACCAACTCCCACCCATCTACGGCGCGGTGATGGTCGCCGGAGTCTTCTGCCTCGCCGTCGGCCCCTTCTTCGGGCGACTGCTCCGCTTCTTCCCGCCGCTCGTCACCGGCGTCGTGATCACCCTGATCGGCGTCACCCTGATGCCCGTGCCCGTGACCTGGGCCCAGGGCGGGAACAAGGAGGCCGCCGACTTCGGCGCCATGAAGTACCTGGCGCTCGCCGGATTCACGCTCGTCGTGATCCTGCTCTTCCAGCGCTTCGGCAAGGGCTTCGTCAAGCAGATCGCCCTGCTGCTCGGCCTCTTCATCGGCACCGTGGTCGCGATCCCGTTCGGGATGGCCGACTTCACCGCGCTGCGCGAGGCGCCCGTCGCCGCGCTGCCCGCCCCCTTCGCCTTCGGCGCACCGGAGTTCCAGCCCGCCGCGATCCTCTCCCTGTGCATCGTGATGCTGGTCCTCATGACCGAGTCCAGCGCCGGGATGCTCGCCCTCGGCGAGATCTGCGGGCGCAGGAGCGACGGAGGCACGATCACCCGGGGACTGCGGACCGACGGCATCGCCACGCTCCTCGGCCCCGTCTTCGGCGGATTCCCCACCTCGGCCTTCGCCCAGAACGTCGGAGTGGTCTCCCTGACCCGGGTCCGCTCCCGCTACGTCGTCGCCGTCGCCGGTGGCGCCCTGCTCGTCCTCGGCGCCTTCCCGGTCCTCGGAGCGGTCGTGTCGATGGTCCCGATGCCCGTCCTCGGGGGTGCCGGCATCGTCCTCTTCGGCTCGATCGCCGTCTCCGGAATCCGTACCCTGTCGGAAGCCGGACTCGACGACAGCTCCAACATCATCCTGGTGGCCGTCGCGCTCGGAGCGGGCATCATCCCGCTCGCCGCGCCCACCTTCTACGCCGACTTCCCGGCCTGGGCACAGACCGTGCTCGGCTCCGGCATCAGCGCCGGAGCGCTCGTCGCGGTCACGCTCAATCTGTTCTTCCACCATCTCGGCACCCGGACCCGTCACGCGGCTCCGGCACTCAAATCCTCCTAGGGTCCTGCCGTGCCCTCCCCCACGACTCCTTCGTGGAGGGAATCCCAACCCCCGAGGAATGAAGGAAGCACCGCCATGGCAGCACCTTCGGCAGCAGTCGAGCGCATCGTCATCGAGAACTGTGCGATCGCGACCGTGGACGCCAACGACACCGAGTACGCCACCGGCCACCTCGTCGTCGCCGGCAACAAGATCGAGTCCATCGGCGCCGGCAAGGCACCCGAGGGCCTGGAGAACGTGGTCCGCCGGATCGACGCCACCGGTCATCTGGTGACGCCCGGTCTGGTCAACACGCACCACCACTTCTACCAGTGGATCACCCGGGGCCTGGCCACCGACCACAACCTCTTCAACTGGCTGGTCGCGCTCTACCCGACCTGGGCCCGCATCGACGAGGCCATGGTCCGCGTCGCCGCCCAGGGCTCGCTGGCCATGATGGCCCGCGGCGGTGTCACCACCGCCATGGACCACCACTACGTCTACCCGAAGGGCTCCGGCGACCTGTCCGGCGCCATCATCGGTGCCGCCCAGGACATGGGCGTCCGCTTCACCCTCGCCCGCGGTTCGATGGACCGCAGCGAGAAGGACGGCGGCCTGCCGCCGGACTTCGCCGTCGAGACCACCGAGGGCGCCCTCGCGGCGACCGAGGAGACGGTGAAGAAGTACCACGACGCCTCCTTCGACGCGATGACCCAGGTCGCCGTCGCCCCCTGCTCCCCCTTCTCCATCTCCACCGAACTGCTCCGCGAGGGCGCCGCGCTCGGCCGCCGCCTCGGCGTGCGCATGCACACGCACGGCTCGGAGACCGTGGAGGAGGAGAAGTTCTGCCACGAGCTCTTCGGCATGGGCCCGACGGACTACTTCGAGTCCACCGGCTTCCTCGGCGAGGACGTGTGGATGGCGCACTGCGTCCACATGAACGACTCCGACATCGAGGCCTTCGCCCGTACGAAGACCGGTGTCGCCCACTGCCCGTCCTCCAACGCGCGGCTGGCCGCCGGCATCGCCCGGGTACCGGACATGCTGCGGGCCGGCGTCCCGGTCGGCCTCGGTGTCGACGGCACCGCCTCCAACGAGTCGGGCGAGCTCCACACCGAGCTGCGCAACGCGCTTCTCATCAACCGCCTCGGCGCCCACCGCGAGGCCGCGCTCAACGCCCGCCAGGCCCTGCGCCTCGGTACGTTCGGCGGCGCCCAGGTCCTCGGTCGCGCCGACTCGATCGGCTCGCTGGAGGCCGGCAAGCTCGCCGACTTCGTCCTCTGGAAGATCGACGGCCTCGGCCACTCCTCGATCGCCGACCCGGTCACCGCGATCGTGTTCGGCGCCGCGGCCCCGGTGACGGCCTCGTTCGTCAACGGCAAGCAGATCGTCGAGAACAACCGCCTGCTCTTCGCGGACGAAGAGGCGATCGCGCGCGACGCGCGCGCGGAGGCGCAGCGCCTGGCCCGGATCACGGCCCAGGGCTGACCTCCCCAAGGAGTCCGACCGAGGGGGACGGCCCTCGGTCGGTCGCCGCGGACCCGAGCGGGGTCCGTGGCCGGCTGGACGGGGGGTGCCCGTACGAAAAGAGGTACGGCACCCCTCGGACGGTCGACGTGTCCCCCCTCCCGGGGCACGACCGGACGGTACCCCCACAGCCGCTCGACCGTATGTCCCCGCAGCACCCGAAGACCGCAGCACCCGAAGACCCCGTGGCACCCCGCCACATCCTCATGAGCCGCACACCGTGAGGCGCACGACTGCACCACTTTGCACCACCTCCCTGACATCCGCGTCACCGCCGACGTGTAACCGACCGGAGGAACCGCCGTGGCCGCCAAGCCCAGGTTTCGCAATGATGCACACGACGCCAGCGCCGACACCGAAGACCAGAAGCATCCGGTCGACGAGACGTTGCCGCCCCTGAGAATGTTCACCAGCGGCCTCCAACACGTGGCCGCCATGTACGCCGGGGTCGTGGCCCCGCCCCTGATCGTCGGCGCGGCCGTCGGACTCTCCGGCACCGAGCTGACCTTCCTCACCGGAGCCAGCCTCTTCACCGCGGGGCTCGCCACCTTCCTCCAGACGCTCGGCATCTGGAAGATCGGCGCCCGGCTGCCGTTCGTCAACGGCGTCACCTTCGCCGGTGTCGCGCCCATGCTGGCGATCGTCGACACCACGGACGACAAGGCCGACGCGCTCCCGATCATCTTCGGCGCGATCATCGTCGCCGGCGTGCTCGGCTTCATAGCCGCCCCGTACTTCTCCAAGCTCGTCCGCTTCTTCCCGCCGGTCGTCACCGGCACCGTGATCACCCTCATCGGTGTCTCGCTGCTGCCGGTCGCCTTCGGCTGGGCCCAAGGGCCCAACCCGGCGGCGAAGGACTACGGTTCGACGACCTACCTCACGCTCGCCGCGATCACGCTCGTGGTCGTCCTCGTCCTGCGCCGCTTCACCCGCGGCTTCCTGAAGCAGATCGCGGTCCTGGTCGGCCTGGTCATCGGCACGGTCATCGCGATCCCGTTCGGGGTCACGGACTTCAGCCCGGTGGCGGAGGCGTCCGTCGTCGGCTTCCCGTCGCCGTTCCACTTCGGCGCCCCGCAGTTCGCGGTCGCCGCGATCATCTCGATGTGTGTGGTCATGCTGGTCTCGATGACCGAGTCGACCGCCGACATGCTGGCGCTCGGTGAGATCGTCGAGCGGCCGGCCGACGAGAAGACCATCGCGGCCGGACTGCGCGCCGACACCCTGGGCTCGGCCATCAGCCCGTTCTTCAACGGGTTCATGTGCAGCGCCTTCGCCCAGAACATCGGGCTCGTGGCGATGACGAAGATCCGCAGCCGGTTCGTGGTCGCCTGCGGCGGCGGCTTCCTGGTCCTGATGGGTCTCTCGCCCGTCGCCGCCTCGCTGATCTCGGTCGTCCCGCGGCCGGTGCTCGGCGGCGCGGGCGTCGTCCTCTTCGGATCGGTCGCGGCGAGCGGTATCCAGACGCTGGTCAAGGCCGGTCTGGAGAAGGACAACAACGTGCTGATCGTCGCGGTCTCGCTGGCCGTCGGCATCATCCCGATCACGGAGCCGGAGTTCTACCACGCCTTCCCGGAGACGGCGAAGATCATCCTGGACTCGGGCATCTCGACCGGCTGTGTCGCGGCGGTCCTGCTGAACCTCGTCTTCAACCACCTGGGCAGGCGCGGCGACGAGGACACGGTCACCGCGCCCATGGAGCCGGGCGAGGAGATCTCCGAGACCCGCACGGCCAAGGCGGCGCACGTCCACTGAGCGCCTCCACCCCGCCCGACGAGCCGGTTCCCGCGTGTGACGCGGGAGCCGGCGTCGTGCGTGGGGCGGGCGGCTCCGGCCCCCGTTCGGAGGCGGCCCCGTCAGCCGAACCCGCCGTACCGGCGGTCGTCCTCGTCAACCCCAACACCGCGGCGGCGACGACCGCGATGATGACGGGGATCGCCCGCCGGGCCCTCGGGCCGGCGGTCCGCGTCCGCGGGGTGACCGTGGCGCGCGGTCCGCGGATGCTCACGGACCCGGCGGCCCTGCGTGCCGCGGCCCCCGAGGTCGTCGCCGCCGGCCGCCTGGCCCTCGCCTCCGGTGACTGCGCGGCGCTGCTGGTGGCGGCGTTCGGCGACCCGGGCGTGGCGGAGCTGCGGGCCTTCGCCCCGGTCCCGGTCGTGGGCATCGGGGAGGCCGCGATCCTGGAGGCGTCCGCCGGGGGCGCTCGCTTCGGCATCGCGACGACGACCCCGGGCCTGGCGGGTCCGATCGCAGACGCGGTGACGGCGCTGGGCCTCCGCGACCGCTTCACCGGCCTCCGCCTCGCCGGAGAAGACCCCCACGCCCTGTCCGCCGACCCGGCCGCGCTCACCGAAGCCCTGGCCCGCGCGGTCCGTGAGTGCGTCGTACGGGACGGCGCCCGGGCCGTGGTCATCGGCGGCGGCCCCCTCGGCGAAGCCGCGGAGGCCCTGCGCCCCCGCTTCACCGTCCCGGTGATCGCCCCGATCCGCGCGGCCTGCCACCGCGTGACGAGGCTGCTGTAGGCGAGGCGCGGGAGGGAGTGCTCCGGCGTGTCGGCGACGGGACCCACGCCGCCGCACGGGTCAAGGCCCGGTTCCGCGCGGACTGCCACAGTGTGGCGAGGCCGCCTCGCTGGAGCCGGGAGCGGCACGACGGCTCGCGGCTCCGGCCACGCGGCCTCGCCGGTCGGGCGACGCAGGTCAGGCGACTTCGCGTTGTCCGGCGCTCTCACAGGGGCCGCCCCGCCCAGGCCGCCCCGCTCAGGCGGCCTCGCCGCGGCGCTCGCGCCAGGATCGCCCCGACACGGCCCGGCCGTCCTACTCCGGGCGTTCCGGGGTCCAGTCCGGACGGCGGCCGCTCAGGCCCACCACGCGGTCGAGCAGGGGCGCGTCGTCCGGGACCGTGACGACGGGGCCGAAGAAGCCGTCCTCGGGCGGGGCGTCGTCCGCCGGGGTCAACAGCGCCTCGGACACGGCCAGGTCCTCCGCCGTCACCTCGTACGGCTGGCCCGTCGCCCGCGCGAGGTCCCAGCCGTGGATCACCAGTTCGTTCAGCGCGACCTGCCCCATGACCGCCGCCGGCATCTCGACGCCGCCCGCCTGGGTGTCGCCCTCCCACGCCCCCGGCTCGCGCCAGGCCGCCGCCAGCTCGTCCAGGGCCTTCGGCAGCGCCGTGCGCCAGTCCTCGGCCAGGACCGGGCGGACGGAGCCGGGCGGCGTCCCGGTCGTCTCCCCGACGTGCTTGCGGGCGGCGTCGCGGAAGGCCACGCTCAGCCCCGTGAGATGCGCGAGGATCTCCCGCACCGCGTACTCGGGACACGGCGTCGGGTCCCCGAGCCGTTCGTCCCCGATGCCCTCGGCGAGTCGTGCCACCCGCGCCGCGGCCGATCCCAGATCGATGTGCTCCGTGTTCTCCATACAGATGCAGACCGCCGGGGGCGCCGGAACTCATCGCTCGGTCCCGATGCGACGCCCGCACTCCTGCGCCAGCGCGGGATAGGCCGCCGCGATCGCCTCGTAGACCCTTCGCCGCAGCAGCCGCTCGGCCTCGGCCCGGCCCGTCGAGCCGTACAGCCCGTCGAGCAGGTACTCGTACCGCGACAGGGCGTGCCGGAGGTAGTTCACCTGCCACCGCACCAGCGCCCCGGCCCCCGCCCCGCCGGGGCTGCGCGCCCCGAGGAGATGCCGGTGCCGCACCGCGCGCCGCTCCAGCTCCACCGCCGGAAGCCGGGGCACCTCGATCGGCTGTGCCCGGATCGCGGCGAGGACCGCGCGCCGTCGCCGCTCCGCCCCCGCCTCCGCCGCCGAGGAGCGACTGCCCGAGACCGCCGCGCACCGAGTGAACTCCGGCGTCCTCTCCACCGCTTCCACCCGCGCCATCAGATACAGCCGCACGGGCGCGACGGACCACCGCCGCGGATCCCGTCCCTGCACATCGGGCGCGCCCAGCAGGTCGCGCACCATCGCGTCGCTCCAGCCCCGCCCGCGCAGCCCGGCCAGTGTCGTGTAGATCGTACGGTCCGTCATGATTCCCCCTCGTTCCGTCACGGAGAGTGACGAACCCAGTGAAGCGCACCCCACTGACAACGACCCCTTGCCGGGCGCCTCCACGGCGTGGGATACAGGTCTGGACCTTTTCGACGGACGGAGGCATTCCTGTGCAACGCCCGCTCGCCGCAACCGTGTTGACCGTCGCCCTCCTCGCCGCGGCGGCCTGCTCCGGCGGCCCCGATAAGGACACCCACGCCCCCGGCGCCCCCACCGGAGTCACCGCGTCCGCCGGCAGCGCGAGCACCGTCCACGTCATGTGGAGCGCGGCCGGCGACGACCGGGCCGTCACCGGGTACGAGGTCTACCAGCAGGGCCGCAAGGTCAAGGACCTCCCCGCGACGACCCTCATGACCGACATCGTGAACCTCACGCCCTCGACCCCGTACGCCTTCACCGTCCGCGCCCGCGACGCCGCCGGAAACCGCTCCCCGCACAGTGCCGCCGTCCCCGCCACCACCCTCGCCGCAACCGCCCGGGACCGTACCGCGCCCACGACGCCCCGGGCCCTGCGCGCGACCCCCGACGGCAGCCACGCGGCCACCCTGACCTGGACCGCGGCCCGCGACGACACCAAGGTCACCGCGTACGACGTCTACCAGGCCGACGCCCGCGTCCACACCGTCCCCGGCACGGACACCACCGCCCGGCTCACCGGCCTGCGCCCCGGAACGGTCTACTCCTTCACGGTCCGCGCCCGCGACGCCGCCGAGAACTCCTCCCCGGACAGCGCCCCCGCCGACCTCACCACCGCCCCGGCCCCCGGAGCGGCCCCCAACACCGCCCCCACAGACCTGAGGGCCGAGGCCGTGAAGGGCGAGATCACCCTGACCTGGACCCCGCCCCGCACCGGCGCCCCGGTCACGGAACACCAGCTCTACCTGAACGAGGCCTTCGCCACCACGATCATCTGGGGCACCGACCCCCCGCCCGCCGAGGCCACCTACACCTTCACGGTCCCCACCGCCCAGGGCACCCGCTACAGCGTCAAACTCCGCGCCCGCCTCCCCGACGGCACCTGGGGTGACTTCTCGGCCCAACGCACCGTTGTCGTCCCATGACGGCGCCGCCACGCGCCTCGTCGTCCGGCGCGTGCCGGAACTACCCTGGGAAAGGTGGCAGGGACCGTGCTCACCAACACCGGGCTCGACGCGTTCCTCGACGGAACACCGCAGCTCCGTGATCCATCGTCCGTACGCGCCGCCGACGCGGTGCTCGCGCTGCTGGCCCTGCGCGGGGCCGACCGGCGCAGCGGGCTGCCCGAGCCCAGCGTGGAGCTGGTGCGGCGGCTGCTCGTCGAGGACGCGCCGGCGTTCGTCTACGCGACGCCCGAGGAGCTGCCTGCCTACCCCGCCGTGCTCGTCGCGCTCACCGAACGGGTGCGGGAGGCCGGGCGGCTGAACGCCAAGCGGCAGGCGCGGATCGTGGCCGCGGTCGAGGACATCGTGCCCGACTTCGAACGGGCGATGACGGACCCCGCCAACTACACCTGGCAGCGCTGGTACGCCTCGCTGCTGCGGGCCGACGGCGCCGACCCCGGCGACCCCGCCGCAGTACGGGCCTGGCTCGCCGGACACGACGGGGTACGTCCGCCCGACGGGCTCAACCGGGCGGACCTGATGAACCGGAGCGACTTCGCGGACATGCTCCTCGCGGACGCCCTCACCGGGGCGTACGTACGGGAGGCGGAGCGGCCCTCCCCCGCCGGACCGCTGCTGACCGACGCTGACGTATCGCACGGCGTGGCCGAACTCGGCGGCCGGCTGGTCGACCGGTGGACCGCCGCGGGGCTCGCGGGCGCGCTCACGGGCCCGTACGCCCATCTCGCCCCGGGCCCGGACGCCTTCCCGCACCTCGTCCTCGCCGACACGCTCCTCGACGAGCACCTGAACTACTACGGCGACTCCTCCGTCCCGCTGCCGCCCCCGCCCATGGAGGCCCACGAGCCGCAGCGGTCCGTCGAGGCCGGCGCGGATCTGCTCGCCGCGGCCGTCGAGGAGATGAAGAGCGAGGACGGCGGTCTGTACGACGGTGAGGCCGCGCATCTGCTCTACGCGCTCTACCAGCGCGGCTCCTGCGCAGAGTCGGTGGCCCGCCGCGCCGCCGAGTTCGAGGACTGGCCGGTCGATCCCCGGCTGGAGGACGCGCCCGTCCTCGTACCGGCGACGGCCCCCGAGGAGTACCGGGTCCCGCCCGCCGACGAGCTCACCCGGCTCTTCGGATCGCCGGTCACCGACGAGGACCGGACCCGCCTCGAACCGGCCGCGCGTTCCATGGCCGAGGCCGTCGACCGGCTGACCGGCACCGGCATGGTCTTCCGTACCGGTGACGCCTTCGGCCTCACCCCCTGGGGCGTCGAGGTCCTGCACTACCTGCTGCGGGTGCGCTGGGTCGCGGCGCCCGACGCCAAGGAGGCCGCGGCCTGGGACGCCCCGACCGTGATCGCCGCCGCCGAAGGCTGGTCGGCCTCCGCCGCCACCCGCGTCCTCGCCGAATGGCTGCACGCGCACGGCGACACCGTCGAGGCCTGGTCCGCGCTGATCGACGCCCTCGGCACGGTCAACGCGGGCACGTTCGAGGCGGCCTACACCCGCGCCCTGTTCGGCTTCCTCGACCCCGAAGCAGCCCCCGTCGAGGCGCTGCGCGAGGCCCTGGACGACCCGGTGATGGGCGCGTACGCCTGCGGGGTCCTGCGGGCCCGGGGCGAGCCGGCGGACGAGGCCCGCGTGCCGCTCTCCGCCCGCGCCGTGCTGATCCTGGACCGGCTCCACCGCCGCACCGCCGCCGGGCGGGCGCTCCTCGACTCCGCCGCCGAGGGCTGGCCGGGCGGAGTCGACGCCCTCGTCAAGGAGATGGCCGCCGCGGACCCGTACCGCGCGGAGCGGACCCTCGGAGCGCTGGGCGTCGCGCTGCCCCGTACGCGCGGACGGATCGGTATCGGCACCAGGAGGACGAGCGAGCGGGCGCGGCGTCGCGGTCGGCGCGGACGCCACGCCCGCTGATCCCCGTGGGGGGCTTGCGCGACCGTCAGGAGACGGCCGTCAGGTACATGCCGGAGGCGCCGGTCCCCGCCGTGTTGCGGCAGGAGAAGTTGCCGCTCGGCCGCGCGTGGATGAGAGCGAGACAGCGGCCGAGCGCCAACTGGCCGTAGTGGTTGGGATGGACGTTCTCCTGGATCGGCCCCTGGGTCTCGTTCGGGTCGATCCACCTCGCCCACTCGCTCGTCGAGGCCGAGGCCGGCACCGTCGCGCTGACCAGCTTGCTGGTCTTCGCGCACACCTCACGCCCCTGCAGCATGTCGCGCAGATCCATGAACTGCACGCCCTTGCTCGCCGCGACGCCCTTCAGCCGCTGGGCGACCTGGGGGACCAGGGTGTCCCGCGCCCAGTCGGAGTCCAGGTTCCAGAAGGGGCAGCCACCCGTGTTGGTGCGGCTCCAGCCGCTCTCCCCGTACCGGTTCTCGGACGCGCGGGGGATGGGGGAGGGGTACGACTGGAGCACGATCCGGTAGTCGGAGGCCGCGTAGCCGGCGCCCGCCATCACCGCGCGGATCTCGTCGACGGACTTGCCGACGTTGGCCATCACCGTGTCGATCTTCGCGTCGACCTCGGCCTGCTGGTCGTCGTGGCAGTACGAGTACCAGACGATGTAGTCGGTCGCGCAGCTCGTGATGATGTCGGCGAAGCCCAGGTCGTTGCCGCCGATCGAGAGCACGATCGCCTCGACGTCGTGGGAGGCGGCGACGGCCGCCAGCTGGTCGGCCTGCGGGGCCTCGCCCTTGTACGCGACGCCGCCGTTCGACGCGCGGAAGACGTTCCGGGTCGTCGCGCCCGAACAGGCCAGGTTGATCAGGGCCGAGGCGATCCCGCCCGCGCTCCTCACCTCGGCCGAGTCGGACCGGTGGCAGCCGTTGGCCGCCGTCGCGCCGTACACGCGGGAGGGGTCGTACGCGCTCCCCGTCCACGCCCGGTCGGTGCCGTTCCGGCTGCCCGTGGTGGTCAGGCTGTTGCCCTGCCAGCGCCCGGCCTCCCCGGAGATGTAGCTGTCGCCCATCGACACGACGGCGGTCGGGCCCGAGCCCTGGGCGGCGCCGGCGGGGGTCACTCCGGCGGCGAGCAGGCCGATCAGCGACACGGCGGCGGCGAGGGATCTTCGGACCGTGCGGTGGGGGGTTCTGGGCATGGCTGTGTTCTCCTGCGTCGGTGCAGAGGAGTGGGGGACAGCCGCCGGCCGGTGGCATGCGGAATCTGGCACGCCGTGGCTTGTTACCGCTAGGTAGGTGCGTGTTTCGGTTGCGTCACGTGCCCTGTGAAACACACCGGAGCGAAAATCTCCGGAGCAGGGGCTCGCCGGGCGGCGAATCTCCGAAGCGAGCACGGCTCCGCCCCCGGCGCTGTGCGTTCACCGGGGGCGGAGCCGTTGTTTCCGCGGCTGCGCCGCGTGTTGTCCGGCCGCTGTGCGGGTCGGCCGAAGCGGGGGGACTCAGCCGATCAGCTGGTCGTACGCCGGGAGCGTCAGGAAGTCGGCGTAGTCGGCGTCGAGGGAGACGTGGAGCAGGAGGTCGTGCGCCTGCTGCCACTTTCCGGCCGTGAAGGCCTCCTCGCCGATCTCCTCGCGGATCGCCGCCAGTTCCTCCGCGGCGACCTCGCGGGCCAGCTCGGGGGTGGCCTTCACCGTCTTGCCGTCGTGCTCGAACACGACGCCGGCGTTGATCCACTGCCAGATCTGCGAGCGCGAGATCTCGGCCGTGGCCGCGTCCTCCATCAGGTTGAAGATGGCGACCGCGCCGAGGCCGCGGAGCCAGGCCTCGATGTAACGGGTGCCGACCTGGACGGCGTTGCGCAGGCCCTCGTACGTCGGCTTCGCGTCGAGCGAGTCGATCGCGATCAGGTCGCCCGGGGCCACCGAGACGTCCTCGCGCAGCCGGTCCTTCTGGTTCGGCCGGTCGCCGAGGACGGCGTCGAAGGAGGCCATGGCGATCGGGACCAGGTCCGGGTGGGCGACCCAGGAGCCGTCGAAGCCGTCTCCCGCCTCGCGGTCCTTGTCCGCCTTGACCTTCTCGAACGCGACCTTGTTGACCTCGGCGTCCTTGCGGGACGGGATGAAGGCCGCCATGCCGCCGATCGCGTGCGCGCCGCGCTTGTGGCAGGTGCGGACGAGGAGTTCGGTGTACGCCCGCATGAACGGGGCCGTCATCGTGACCGCGTTGCGGTCCGGGAGGACGAACTTCTGCCCGCCGTCACGGAAGTTCTTGACGATGGAGAAGAGGTAGTCCCAGCGGCCCGCGTTGAGGCCCGCCGCGTGGTCGCGGAGCTCGTAGAGGATCTCCTCCATCTCGTACGCGGCCGTGATCGTCTCGATCAGGACGGTGGCGCGGACGGTGCCCTGCGGGATGCCGACGTACTCCTGGGCGTAGACGAAGATGTCGTTCCAGAGGCGGGCCTCCAGGTGCGACTCCGTCTTCGGCAGGTAGAAGTACGGGCCCTTGCCGAGCTCGATGAGGCGCTTGGCGTTGTGGAAGAAGTACAGGCCGAAGTCGACGAGCGCGCCGGGGACCGGACGGCCCTCGAAGGTGAGGTGGCGCTCCTCCAGGTGCCAGCCGCGCGGCCGCATCACGACCGTGGCCAGCTCGGCGGCCGGCTTGAGGGCGTAGGACTTGCCCGACTTCGGGTCCGTGAAGTCGATGTTCCGCGTGTACGCGTCGATCAGGTTGACCTGACCCAGGATCACGTTCTCCCAGGTCGGGGCGGAGGCGTCCTCGAAGTCCGCGAGCCAGACCTTGGCGCCCGAGTTCAGGGCGTTGATCGTCATCTTGCGGTCGGTCGGACCGGTGATCTCCACCCGGCGGTCGTTCAGGGCCGCCGGGGCCGGCGCGACACGCCACGAGTCGTCCGCGCGGATCGCGGCGGTCTCCGGCAGGAAGTCGAGGGTCGAGGTTCGGGCGATCTCGGCGCGGCGCTCCGCCCGGCGGGCAAGGAGCTCGTCCCGGCGTGGCGTGAACCGCCGGTGCAGCTCAGCCACGAATGCGAGGGCCGCGTCGGTCAGCACCTCCTCCTGCCTCGGCAGGGGCTCGGCTTCGACGACGGCCAGGGGGGACGGCGCTGGTGCGGACATGAACGGTCACTTCCTTCAGCGGACTTCACGGGCGGTGCCTTGCGGCCGCCGGGCGTCAGGGGTCGGCACGGAGTGCCGCAGGCGCCGAGATACGGCCGCGGAGCGCCGTCAGGAATCAGGCGCTTCTGAACAGTGGATACTAGTTTCCTCATGGTGGAAGTTCAATGGTTTGTTGATGTCGAGATTCTCCGGATCGACAGAACATGGCGCTCAGTGCCACACCCTTTACTCAAGGTGCGCCAGATCGGCCTCCGTGTCGATGTCGTAGGGCTCGGCCACATCCGAACAGTCCACCAGGGTGATCGCATCCCGGTGGGTCTTCAGGTAGTCGCGCGCTCCCTGGTCGCCGAGCGCCCCCGCCGCGATCCCGGCCCAGCGGTCCGCGCCGAACAGCACCGGATGGCCGCGCTTCCCGTCGTACGAGGCCGCCGCCAGCGAGTCGCGCGAGCCGTACGCGGACAGGACCCGCGCCACCGCCTCCGCGCCGATCCCCGGCTGGTCGACCAGCGAGACGACCGCCGCGTCCACCGGCAGCGCCTCGGCGGACAGCGAGGCGAGCCCGGCCCGCAGCGACGACCCCATGCCCTCCGCCCACTCCGGGTTGTCTACCAGGACGCAGCCGGGCAGCTGGGCCCGCTCCCGTACGACCTCGGCCGAGGCGCCCAGAACGACGTGGATCACCTCGCAGCCGCCCTCGCGCAGCACCCGCACCGCGTGCTCGACCAGCGGGCGCCCGCGGTGGGTCAGGAGGGCCTTCGGGCGGCCGCCGAGCCGTCGCCCGCCGCCCGCGGCGAGGAGCAGACCGGCCACGAGCGGAGGGGATTGCCGTGTGTTCGTCATGCTCACTGCATACCGCATGACACGGACGCCTGAATTGTGTCCGCACAGTGGCGCGCCGGGCGCGCGATGGCGTTAACTTGCTCGCGACTCCGGGCGCCCGACCACCGATCCACGGCTCGGGCCGGTGATCCCCCAGGGCACGAAGGGGGGCGGCGGAGTCCGGCGCACAGTGTCGTGCGAGGGGGAGAGACTTGTTGCGTAGCGTTGGGCAGAGGCGTGTGACAACCGGCAGCGGCGTGGACCCGAGGGTGGTGGAGCTGCGTGCTGCCGTGTCCCGACTCCGCCGCGAACTGGCGGGCCACCCGGCCGAGTTCACCGACCGGGGCATCGCCGAGGACGAGCTGGCCGCACTGGACGCGATGGCCGTCAGCGGAGTCCCCGAGGTCCGGCGGCTGCGCCGCTCCCTGCTCCTGATCGCCGGATCGATCGGCTCGGTCAGCGCGCTGTCGAACGGACTGACGAGTGTCCGCCAGGCCGTCGAACTGTTCGGGGAGCCTCCGGGCGACCAGCCGTAGGTGTCGGTCGCCCCGATGCGTGACGGCGCGCGGGTCGGCGGGCGGCGGCTTGCGGGCCGGCGGCGACTGTCCCATAGTCCGAGGTATGGACGCGCGCGAGGCGGCGCTCCGCCAGGCGTACGACCATGCCGTCCGCTGGCTGGCCAGCCTGTCCGACCGCCCGGTCCCCGCCCGCGCTACGGTCGACGAGATCGTACGCGCGCTCGGCACCGCACTGCCCGACGACCCCAGCCCGCCCGCCGACGTCGTCGACCTGCTGGCCGCGGCCTGCGAACCCGGGCTCACCGCCTTCCCCAGCGGGCGCTTCTACGGTTTCGTCGTCGGGGGCGGCGAACCGGCCGCGCTGGCGGCGGACTGGCTGGTCAGCGCCTGGGACCAGAACTGCGTGATGCGCACCGTCACCCCCGCCTACGCGGCGGTGGAGGAGATCGCGGGCGTCTGGCTGCTCGACCTGCTCGGGCTGCCCGACGGCAGCGCCGTCGGCTTCACCACCGGCGCCACGATGGCGAACTTCACCTGCCTGGCCGCCGCGCGCGACGAGGTGGTGCGGCGGGTCGGCGGCGACGTCGCCCGCGAAGGACTCGCGGGCGGGCCCGCCGTCCGCGTCGTCGCCGGGGAGCACCGCCACATGGCCATCGACCTGGCCCTGCGCTATCTGGGCCTGGGGCGGCCCGAACTGGTGGCGGCGGACGACCAGGGACGCATGCGCCCCGAGGCCCTCCGGGCCGCCCTGGCGGGCGGCGGGCGGACCCCCACCCTGGTGATCCTGCAGGCCGGGGACATCCACTCCGGCGCCTTCGACCCCTTCCCCGAGACGATCCGAGCCGCGCGCGAGGCGGACGCCTGGGTGCACGTCGACGGCGCCTTCGGCCTCTGGGCCGCCGCCGCACCGCCGTACGCGCGGCTGTCGGCCGGCTGCGAGCAGGCCGACTCCTGGGCGACCGACGCCCACAAGACCCTGAACGTCCCCTACGACTGCGGCCTCGCCATCGTCCGCGACCCGTCCGCACTCCGGGCGGCCATGGGCCTGCGGGGCGACTACCTCATCCAGCACGAACTCGGCGACCCCATCGACAAGGTCCCCGAACTCTCCCGCCGCGGCAGGGCCTTCCCCGTGTGGGCGGCCCTCAGGTCCCTCGGCCGGTCCGGCGTGGCCGACCTCGTCGAGCGGCTCTGCCGGCACGCCACCGCCTTCGCCGACGGCATCGCGGGGATCGACGGCGCCACCGTCCTCAACGACGTGGTGTTCACCCAGGTCTGCGCCGAGTTCGGCGACGACGCCCGTACGGAGCGGGTGCTCGCCCGGCTCCTCGACGACGGCACGACGTGGATCAGCGGCTCGACCTGGCGCGGCCGGCGCGTCATGCGCATCTCGGTCAGCAACTGGGCCACCACCGAGGACGACGTGACGCGCGCGCTCGACGCGATCCGGCGCGCCGCCGAGGGCGTCTGAGGCCTGACGACCGAGGACTGACGCCTGAGGTTTCAGGCGCGCGGGGCCGGCCCGCTACCGGCGGATCAGGCGACGCGTCGTCGCCGTGGCCACCGCCGCCGTACGGGAGTCCACGCCCAGTTTCGCGAAGATGTGCACCAGGTGGGACTTCACCGTCGCCTGGCTCAGGAACAGGGCCTTGCTGACCTGCTGGTTGGACAGACCCTCGCCCACCAGCTGCAGCACCTCCAGTTCCCGCTTCGTCAGCGCCTCCGCCGGGGTCCGCATCCGGTCCATCAGCCGGTGCGCCACCGCCGGGGCCAGCGCCGACTGGCCGGCCGCCGCCGTACGGACCGCCGCCGCCAGCTCCTCCGGCGGGGCGTCCTTCAGCAGATAGCCCGAGGCCCCCGCCTCGACCGCCGCCAGGATGTCCGCGTCCGTGTCGTACGTGGTGAGGACCAGCACCCTCGGCCCGCCCGTGCGCGCGGTGATCGCCGCCGTGGCCTCCGAGCCGTGCATCCCGGGCCCGAACTGCAGGTCCATCAGGACCACGTCCACCCCACCCGCCCCGGCCAGCTCCGTCGCCAGCTCCACCGCGCGCTCGGCCGTCGCCGCCTCGCCGACCACGGCGAAGTCGGGCTCCGTGTCCAGCACGGCGCGCAGCCCGGCCCGTACCACCGGATGGTCGTCGGCGAGCAGGAGTCGGATCGTCATGTCGACACTCCGGTGGGAAGGGGGAGGGACACGGCGACGGCCGTGCCCTGACCGGGCGCGGACTCCACCGTGAACACCCCGCCCAGCGACTCCGCCCGCGAGCGCATCGCCGGCAGCCCGAAGCCGCCCTCCGGTGAGGACGAGAGCAGCGCGGGGTCGAAGCCCTCGCCGTCGTCGACGACGTCCAGCGTCACCGAGGCGTCCATGTACGACAGCGTGACCTCCGCCCGGGCCGCCGAGGCGTGCCGCACCGCGTTCGCGAACGCCGACTGCGCGATCCGGAGCAGCGCCACCTCGTAGGGCGTCGGCAGCTCCACCGGCGTCCCGCTCACCGTGAAGCGTGCCCGCAACGCCCCCTCCGGACCGGGGCCCGGTTCGCAGAGCCGCTCCAGGGCGGCGGCCAGTGAACCGTGCTCCAGGTCCGCGGGCGACAGCGCGCGTACGAAGCGCCGCGCCTCCGCCAGATTGTCCTGCGCGGCCCGCCGCGCCGCCTCGATGTGCCCGGCCGCCGGCGAGCCCTCCGGCAGCGTCCGCTCGGCGGCCCGCAACAGCAGCTGGATCGAGGAGAGCCCCTGCGCCAGCGTGTCGTGGATCTCCCGCGCCAGGCGCTCGCGCTCCGCCAGCGTTCCGGCGTGCCGCTCGGCCGCCGCCAGCTCCGCCCGGGTCGCGATCAGCTCCTCGACCATCCGCCTGCGCCGCTCGCTCTCCCGGTAGAGCGCCTGATAGCCGAGGACCGTCGCCACGGCCACCGCCCCGCCGAGCAGCGGCCCGATGAAGACCCCGGGGTTGAGCGTCGCGCCATGGCGTACGTACGACAGGATCGCCGCGCCCGCGGTCAGGGCCACGGCCGGCAGCGCCCAGCGCACGGGCAGCAGGTGCAGCTGGAGGAAGTAGAGCGGGAACGCCACCCACAGCCCGTCGGGGTTGGCCCAGAGCAGCGCCAGCCAGGACGCGCAGAGGAGGGCCAGCCAGAGCGCCGCCGCGCGCGGGGAGTCCCGTACGGCGGGGAGGACGGACCCGGTCGCGTAGACCGCGCCCGTCAGCACCGCGAGCGCGACACCGGTGACGGAGTCCGCCCGGACGGCCGCGAGGGCCAGCAGCCCTGCCACCAGCAGATGCAGACAGAGGCGCAGCGCGCGCAGGGCGGGGGTGAGGGAACGCGGATCCATGGTCTGTCCAGCGTAGGCGGGGGCAGACAATCCGGACTCAACCGAAAGTTTGATTGCGGAGCCATCCGTGGCGCGATGCCGCGAGGTGCCGGAGGCCGGAAGGCTGGGCCGCATGTTCGTGGCATGGAGAGACCTGAGATTCGCCAAGGGGCGATTCACCCTGATGGGCACGGTGATCGTGCTCATCACCCTGCTCGTCGGGCTGCTGTCCGGGCTGACCGCCGGACTCGCGCGCGAGAACATCTCGGCGATCACCGGCCTCCCGGCCGACCGGCTCGCCTTCGCCGCGCCGCCCGCCGGCCAGTCGGTGTCCTTCACCAACTCGACGGTGACCGAGAGCCAGTGGCGGCGGTGGGCGGAGCGGCCCGGCGTCTCGAGCGCGCGGCCGCTGGGCATCCGTACGCTCAACGGCGCCGCCGGGGACCGCACGGCCGCCGTCTCCGCGTTCGGCACGGAGCCGTCGGCGGGCCTGGCGCCGGAGAGCGGGCGGCTCGGGCCCGGCCGGGTCGTCCTCTCGTCCTCCGCGGCCGGGGAACTGGGCGTCGGCGTGGGCGGGGCGGTACGCCTCGGTCCGCTGGAGGCCACGGTGGCGGCCGTCGCGGGCGACGCCTCGTACAGTCACACGCCCGTCGTCTGGACCTCTCTCGACGACTGGCAGGAGCTCGGGCACGACGGCACGACCCCGCAGGAGCAGGCGACGGTCGTCGCGCTGGACGTGGCGGACGACGCCGGCCTCGGAGCGGGCGACGCGGCGCTCGGCACCGAGTCGCGGACGATCGACGAGGCGCTCACCGCCATAGGGTCGTACCAGGCCGAGAACGGCTCGCTGCAGCTGATGCGCGGCTTCCTCTTCGCCATCTCGGCGCTCGTCATAGGGGCCTTCTTCACCGTCTGGACGATCCAGCGGAGCGGTGACGTCGCCGTGCTGAAGGCGCTCGGCGCCTCGACTCCGTACCTGCTGAGGGACGCGCTCGGGCAGGCGGTCCTGATGCTGACGGCGGGCACCCTGCTCGGCACCGCACTGGCGGTGGGAGCGGGTGTGCTGATCAGCGGCGGGAACGTGCCCTTCGTGCTCGAACCGCTGACCGTGCTCGGGCCGGCGGCCGTGATCATCGTCCTCGGTGTCCTCGGCGCCGCCCTGTCCATCCGGCGGATCACCGCCGTCGACCCTCTGACCGCGCTCGGGAGCGCCCGATGACTCTGCTGCTGGACGACGTGACCCTGACGTACCCCGACGGCGACGGGCGCCTGACGGCTCTCGACGCGGTCTCCCTGGCGGTCCCGGCGGGCCGCGTGACGGCGGTCGTCGGACCCTCCGGTTCCGGCAAGTCCAGCCTGCTGGCGGTCGCCGCGACGCTCGTGACCCCGGACCGGGGACGGGTCGTCGTGGCCGGTACGGAGACGGGGGCGCTGGACCGGTCGGAGCGGGCGGCGCTACGGCGGGAGCGGATCGGGATCGTGTTCCAGCAGCCGAACCTGCTGCCGTCGCTGACGGCCCTGGAGCAGCTGCAGGTGATGGCTCACCTGTCGGGAGCGAAGCCGCAGGCGGCACGGGAGCGGGCCCTGGCACTCCTGGACGCCGTCGGCCTCCCGGACCTGGCGGCCCGCCGTCCGCACCAGCTGTCCGGAGGGCAGCGGCAGCGGGTCAACATCGCACGGGCGCTGATGAACGAGCCGTCGGTGCTGCTGGTGGACGAGCCGACGAGCGCGCTGGACCACGAGCGGGGCGGAGCGGTGATGGACCTGCTGGTCGCGCTGACGCGGGAGCGGGGGACGGCGACGGTCCTGGTGACGCACGACGAGGGGCACGCGGGGCGGGCGGACGACGTGGTGCGGGTGGAGGACGGCCGCGTGTAGTGGTGGGCATCGGCTCCGCCCCGGCGGAACGAATGCCCCCACGGGGGCGGAGTTACGCGGTGCCGTTGCCCGCCGTGTTCGCGAGCGCCGTCGAGAGTTCCTGCGCCACCTCCTGGAGGATCGGCACGATCTTCTCCGTGGCCGCCTCCGTCACCCGTCCCGCCGGTCCCGAGATCGAGATCGCCGCCGCGGTCGGGGAGTCGGGGACCGAGACCGCGAGGCAGCGGACCCCTATCTCCTGTTCGTTGTCGTCGACCGCGTACCCCGCGTCCCGCACCACGGCGAGCGCGTCGAGGAAGCCCTCGGGCGTGGTGATCGTCTTCTCCGTGGCCGCCGGCATTCCCGTACGGGCCAGCAGCGCCCGCACCTCGTCCGCCGGCGTGTACGCCAGCAGCGCCTTGCCCACACCCGTGGAATGCGGCAGCACGCGCCTGCCGACCTCGGTGAACATGCGCATCGAGTGCTTGGACGGCACCTGCGCGACGTACACGATCTCGTCGCCGTCGAGCAGCGCCATGTTCGCTGTCTCGCCCGTCTCCTCGACGAGCCGCGCGAGGTACGGCCGCGCCCAGGTGCCGAGCAGCCGGGAGGCCGACTCGCCGAGGCGGATGAGACGGGGGCCGAGCGCGTACCGGCGGTTGGGCTGCTGGCGTACGTAGCCGCAGGCCACCAGCGTGCGCATCAGTCGGTGGATGGTCGGCAGCGGCAGTCCGCTGCTGGCGGAGAGCTCGCTCAGCCCGACCTCGCCCCCGGCGTCGGCCATCCGCTCAAGGAGATCGAAGGCACGCTCGAGGGACTGGACGCCACCGCTCGCGGCGGCGGGCTTGGCGGCGTCGGTGGTGCTGGCGCTGGACGTCGGCACGTCAAGGTCCTTTCGGGGCAGGCGGGCAAGGCAGCAGCCTACCGGGCCGTCCGGTCGGACACACGGTCCCGGTCCCGGTGTACGGGCCGGTCAGGGGGGTGTTTGTCCGGTGTCGGCGGCTGCCCGGCGGCGTCCGCCTCCACTCCGCCTGTACGGAGCTACGTTCTACTGTACGAAATTCTCATTCCACTTCATGGAAACATCCAAGTAGCGGGCGGCGCGAGTCGGGGCGACGGGGTCATGCTGGAAGTGCACCCTTGACGCCATGTCGTCCCGAGTGAAGACTCCTTCAACAGTTCGTTGAAATTCTGCTGGAAAGGGGTACGGGTGGACGTCAACCTGGTACTGCGCTCGACTCGCGTCATCACCCCCGAGGGGACGCGGCCCGCGTCGATCGCCGTCTCCGGCGGGACCATCGCCGCGGTACTGCCGTACGACGCCGAGGTACCGGCCGGTGCCCGGCTGGAGGACGTCGGCGACGACGTCGTGCTCCCCGGGCTCGTCGACACCCACGTCCATGTGAACGACCCCGGCCGCACCGAGTGGGAGGGCTTCTGGACCGCCACCCGCGCCGCGGCCGCCGGTGGCATCACCACGCTCATCGACATGCCGCTGAACTCGCTCCCGCCGACCACCACGGTCGACCACCTGCGCGTCAAGCAGGACGTCGCCCGCGCCAAGGCGCACATCGACGTCGGCTTCTGGGGCGGCGCGCTGCCCGACAACGTCAAGGACCTCCGCCCGCTGCACGACGCCGGTGTCTTCGGCTTCAAGTGCTTCCTGTCGCCCTCGGGCGTGGAGGAGTTCCCCGAGCTCGACCAGGAACAGCTGGCGAACTCGCTCGCGGAGATCGCCGGCTTCGACGGCCTGATGATCGTGCACGCCGAGGACCCGCACCACCTGGCCGCGGCGCCGCAGAGGGCCGGCGGCAAGTACGCCGACTTCCTCGCCTCCCGGCCGCGCGACGCCGAGAACACGGCGATCCAGAACCTGGTCGACCAGGCCCGCCGGCTCAACGCCCGCGTCCACGTCCTGCACCTCTCCTCCTCCGACGCGCTCCCGCTGATCCGCGCGGCGAAGGCCGAGGGCGTCAAGGTCACGGTCGAGTCCTGCCCGCACTTCCTCACGCTCACCGCCGAGGAGGTCCCGGACGGGGCGACCGAGTTCAAGTGCTGCCCGCCGATCCGCGAGGCCGCCAACCAGGACGCGCTGTGGGAGGGGCTCGCGGACGGGACGATCGACTGCATCGTCTCCGACCACTCGCCCTCCACCGCCGACCTCAAGACCCCGGACTTCGCCTCCGCCTGGGGCGGCATCTCCTCCCTCCAGCTCGGCCTGCCCGCCATCTGGACCGAGGCCCGCCGCCGCGGCCACGACCTGACCGACGTCGCCCGCTGGATGTCCGAGGGCCCCGCCCGGCTCGCCGGCCTGGAGCGCAAGGGCGCCATCGAGGCCGGCCGCGACGCCGACTTCGCCGTCCTCGACCCCGAGGCGACGTTCACCGTCGACCCGGCCGAGCTGGAGCACCGCAACCGGGTCACCGCCTACGCCGGCCGGACCCTGCACGGTGTCGTGACGTCCACCTGGCTGCGCGGAGAGCGCATCGCCGACCGCGGCACCCTGGCCGAACCCTCCGGCCGCCTCCTCGAAAGGACCAACTGAACCGTGACCGGCATACCCTCCTTCACCGGCGACGCCAGCCCCTTCGGCGGCGGTGACCCGTACGCCGACTACCGCACCGCGGACTTCCCGTTCACGCAGTACGCGGACCTGGCCGACCGCCGCCTCGGCGCCGGTGTGATCGCCGCCAACGACGAGTTCTTCGCCGAGCGCGAGAACATGCTCAAGCCCGAGGCCGCCGAGTTCGACCCCGAGCACTTCGGGCACAAGGGCAAGATCATGGACGGCTGGGAGACCCGCCGCCGCCGTGGCGTCTCGGCCCAGGAGCCCCACCCGACCGCCGAGGACCACGACTGGGCGCTCGTACGCCTCGGCGCCCCCGGCGTCGTCCGCGGCATCGTCGTCGACACCGCGCACTTCCGCGGCAACTACCCGCAGGCCGTCTCGGTCGAGGCCACGTCCGTCGCCGGCTCCCCGTCGCCCGAGGAGCTTCTCGCGGACGACGTGAAGTGGACGACCCTCGTCCCGCGCACCGCCATCGGCGGCCACGCCGCCAACGGCTTCGCCGTCGACGTCGAGCAGCGCTTCACGCACCTGCGCGTCAACCAGCACCCCGACGGCGGCATCGCACGCCTCCGCGTGTACGGAGAGGTCGCCCCGGACCCGCGCTGGCTCGGCGTCCTCGGCACCTTCGACCTCGCGGCGCTGGAGAACGGCGGCCAGGTCGAGGACGCCTCCGACCGCTTCTACTCCCCGGCGACCAACACCATCCAGCCGGGCCGCTCCCGCAAGATGGACGACGGCTGGGAGACGCGGCGCCGCCGCGACAAGGGCAACGACTGGATCCGCTACAGCCTGGCCGCCGAGTCCGAGATCCGCGCCGTGGAGATCGACACCGCGTACCTCAAGGGCAACAGCGCGGGCTGGGCGGCGCTGTCCGTCGCCGCCGAGGGCTCCGAGGACTGGACCGAGATCCTGCCCCGGACGCGCCTCCAGCCCGACACCAACCACCGCTTCGTGCTGGACACGCCGGCGGTCGGCTCCCGGGTCGGGATCGACATCTACCCCGACGGCGGCATCTCCCGCCTCCGCCTCTTCGGTTCGCTCACCGAAGAGGGCGCGGCGCGCCTGACGGCGCGCCACCAGGAACTGGGCGGGTAACGACACCCCGCCCGGCCCGCGAGGGCGCACCGGCCGACAGCACCGGCGCGCCCTCGCGAACCCCCTATTTTCTTGGGCTCGGTTCGCCTCCGGGCGCCTGAGCCGGGCTCACGACCCCGACCGTGCTCGCCCCGCTCGTTCCTCGCGGGCCTGCGCGCGCTCGCGGCTGTTCCCCCGGCGCGCCCTTCGGCTCACTCGCCTTCTTTTTCAGGGCTCGGTTCGCCTCCGGGCGCCTGAGCCGGGCTCACAGCCCCGACCGTGCTCGCCTCCCTCGTTCCTCGGCTGGCTCCGCGCGCTCGGGCCCGTTCCCCCGGCGCGCCCTCCGGCTCACTCGCCGGGCCCCTCGGGGGTTGACGGCAGGGACGGTGGTGTTGTCGGTACGGGGCCTTGTCGCGGTCTAGGCCGCGTGGCCGCCGTCCACGGAGAACTCCGCGCCCGTCACGTACGCCGCGCCCGGGCCCGCGAGGAACGTCACCGCGGTCGCGATCTCGTCCGCCGTGCCGAAGCGGCCCAGGGCCGTCAGGGCCGCCTGGTCCGCCGTGTACGGGCCGTCCGCCGGGTTCATGTCGGTGTCCACCGGGCCCGGGTGGACGATGTTCGCCGTGATGCCGCGCTCGCCCAACTCCCGCGCGAGCGCCTTGTTGAGGCCGGTCAGCGCCGCCTTGCTCATCGCGTAGAGCGTGCCGCCCGGCCCCGGCACCCGTGTCGTCATGCACGAGCCGATCGTGATGATCCTGCCGCCCCGCTCCATCCGAGCGGCCGCCGCCTGGGCGGCGAGGAACGCGCCCCGGACGTTGACCGCGAGGACCCGGTCGACGTCGGCCAGGGCCAGCGCGTCCAGCGGGGCGATCACCCCGACCCCCGCGTTGTTGACCAGCACGTCGAGCCGCCCGAGCGCGTCCGCCGCCCACTCCACCGCGCCCGCCGCGTCACCGGCGTCCGCCGCGTCGGCCCGCAGGGGGAGCGCCTTGCGTCCGGCCGCCTCGATCCCTGCCGCGACCTCCTTCGCCCGGTCCTCGCCCGCCACGTACGTGAACGCCACGTCCGCGCCCTCCCGGGCCAGCCGCAGTGCCGTCGCCGCGCCGATCCCGCGGCTGCCGCCCGTCACCAGGACCGCCTTGCCGTTCATCGTGGACATCCCGAAACCTCCGTAAAAGGCACCGTGTGGTTGCGGGTTCAATCAAACTCGGGGCCGGACTCCGCCGCTGGCGGCAATCGGACACCGATGACTTCCGCCGAGCGGTGGAGTCGGAGCTTGTGAGACACGATGGACCGGGGATCCCGATCCCGGCAGGAGCGAAAGGCAGCGCCATGGGCAAGCTCTCCCTCACCCAGTTCGTGACCATCGACGGCGTGTACCAGGCGCCCGGCGGTCCCGAGGAGGACCCCAGCGGCGGCTTCGCACACGGGGGCTGGTCCGTCCCGTACGGAGACGAGGACTTCGGCGCCTTCATCGACGAGGTCTTCGCGCGCCCCGCCGCCTTCCTGCTCGGCCGCCGTACGTACGAGATCTTCGCGAGCTACTGGCCGAAGCAGACCGACCCCGCCGACCCCGTCGCCTCGCAGCTCAACGCGCTCCCCAAGTACGTGGCCTCGACCACCCTCAAGACCGCCGACTGGGCCGGCACCACCGTCCTCGGCGGCGACGCGGTGCAGGAGGTCGCGGCCCTCAAGGGCCGTGTCGACGGCGAGGTGCAGATGCACGGCAGCGGCGGCCTCGCCAAGTCCCTCCTCGCCGCCGACCTCATCGACACGATCCACCTGCTCGTCTTCCCCGTCGTCCTCGGCACGGGCCGCAACCTCTTCGACGGCGTCTCGCCCACCGCCTTCCGCAACGTCGGCGCCAGGACCACGGGCGCGGGCGTCTCGATCACCACGTACGAACTGGCGGGCCGCCCCGAGTACGGCAGCTACGTCTGAGGCCCGTGGAAACGTGTAGCGACCACCCGTCTTCCCGGGTACGGTGATCGTCCCGCGTGCGAGCCGCCGAAGTCTCCACACCGTCCGACGTGTTGGAGCAGGCCCACGATGTCCTCGATCGCCGCCTCCGTACCCTTCCCCGCCCCGCGCCGCGCCTGGCTCACCGACCTTCCGGTCCTTCTCGTCGCCGTGGTCTGGGGCGCCAGCTACCTCGCGGCCAAGGGCATCACCACCACGCACACGGTCGTCGCCGTTCTCGTCCTGCGGTTCGCCGTCGTCCTGCCCGCCCTCGCCGTCGCAGGATGGCGGGGGCTGCGAGCGCTGGACGCGGCCCAGTGGCGGGGCGCGGGCCTCCTCGGGCTGATCCTCAGCGGGATCTTCCTTCTGGAGACCTACGGCGTCGTCCACACCTCCGCCACCAACGCCGGCCTGATCATCAGCCTCACCATGATCTTCACGCCGCTCGCCGAGGCCGCCGTCACCGGAGTCCGGCCGCCCCGCGCCTTCCTGGGCGCCGCAGCGCTCTCCGTCGCCGGCGTGGTGCTCCTGACCCAGGGCGGCGGCTTCACCGCCCCCTCCCTCGGTGATCTGCTCATGCTCCTCGCCGCGCTCGCGCGGACCGCGCACGTCCTGGCGATGTCCCGGATCAGGTCCGTCCGGAGCGCCGACGCGCTCTCGCTCACGACCGTCCAACTCGGCTCCGCCGTCGCCGTCTTCGCCCTGCTCGCCACCCTCCCCGGCACCGGCGCGTCCCCCTGGTCCGTGGCGCTCGACTTCGGTCCGCGCGAATGGGCCGGGCTGCTCTTCCTCTCCGTCTTCTGCACGCTCTTCGCCTTCTTCGTGCAGATGTGGGCCGTCCGCCGCACCTCCCCCTCCCGGGTCAGCCTTCTGCTCGGAACGGAACCGCTCTGGGCCGCCGCCGCGGGCATCGCGATCGCCGGCGACCGCCCCGGCGTCCTCGGCCTCGCGGGCGCCATCCTGGTTCTGGCCGGGACCAGTTGGGGCCGTCGCGCGGCCGACGAGAGCGCCCGGTAGGTTCTTGCCCCATGCGCTCACTGCCGTACGACATAGAGTTCCGGAGCCGCGCCCGGCGTACCCAGGGCTGGGGACTCGGGCTGCTGGCCCTCGCCGGACTGATGTGGATCTGGTTCGCGGTGCTGCTCTTCACGCCGTACTCGCCCGAGGAGTCCAGCCGCGAATGCGTGTCCCGCTTCAGCAGCGAGAACCTCCACAACGGATCCAGCGGCTGTGTGGCGGAACGCGACTGGCCCGAGCTGCTCGCCGTGCTCGGTGGATCGATTCCCTTCGCGGTGATCGGCGGCGTCCTCTACACCAGCGGCTCCGTCTCGCACCGGATGGCCGAGCACCTCGCCGAGGTCACCCGCCTCAACGAGGCCTCCCGCTGACCCTCGTCACGTGCGGCGGGTCGTGTCCGCGATCATCACGATCACGAAGCCGACCACCGCGATCACGACGTTCGCGAACAGCGCCCGGTCCTCCAGGAACCACACGTTCTCCGTCAGGGCCCGGGTGAACCCCATGAACGGGAACCAGCCCGTCAGCTCGCGCACCACCCCCGCGATGCCGCCGACCAGCACCACACCGCCCACGAACTCCAGAATCTTCTTCATGGGCCGATCATGGTCCGGGGCGCCCGCCGCCCGCGTCGGTCCGTGGGACACAGTGGGTGCTACCGAAGTCTCGGACCGTGCGACTTTGGTAGCTTCCGGCCCTCCGTGACCGGCCGCGCGCCTCTGACGTGCGTACTTTGGTGCTTATGACACGTACGGACCCCAACGCCTGGCTGCTGCCCTCGGCCATGGCCGATCCCGCGGCCTCCGGTGAGCCCGGACGCAGGCCGCGGCGGACCGTACGGGACTGGGTCGTCGACAGCGTCCTCTTCCTCTGCGCCGCCTTCGTAGGACTCCTCGCCGCCGAGACCAGCGACCAGTACAACAGCGAGGCCGTCGCCTTCGCCGACCAGCTCGTCGGCGCCGCGGCCTGTTGCGCCCTGTGGCTCCGCCGCCGGTGGCCCGTCGGCCTCGCCGTCGCGCTCTCCCTCGTCAGCGTCGTCGCGCCCGTCGCCGGGGGCGCCTTCCTCGTGAGCCTGTTCAGCGTCGCAGTCCGGAGGCCCTTCCGCGAGATCGCCTGGATCGGCGCGCTGGCCGCCGCCTGCAACGTCGCCCAGGTCTTCGTACGCCCGGACCCCGCCACCGGGACCCTCCTCGGGATCGCCATCGGCCTCATCCTGATCCTGCTGATGACCGCCTGGGGCATGCTCGTACGCTCCCGGCGCCAGCTCGTGGAGGCGCTGCGCGAGCGCGCCCGGCGCGCCGAGGCCGAGGCAGAGCTGCGCGCCGAGCAGGCGCAGCGGCTCGCCCGCGAGGCCATCGCCCGCGAGATGCACGACGTGCTCGCCCACCGCCTCACCCTGCTCAGCGTGCACGCCGGAGCGCTGGAGTTCCGCCCCGACGCCCCGCCCGAACAGGTCGCGCGCGCCGCGGGCGTCATCCGCGACAGCGCCCACGAGGCGCTCCAGGACCTCCGGCAGATCATCGGCGTGCTGCGCACCCCCGGCGAAGCCGCGGACGGCGACCGGCCCCAGCCCACGCTCGCCACCCTCGACGCGCTGGTCGCCGAGTCCCGCGAGGCCGGGGCGAAGGTCGTCCTCGACTCCACGATCGACGATCCGGACGCGGTCCCCGCCGCCACCGGCCGCACCGTCTACCGCATCGCCCAGGAGGGCCTCACCAACGCCCGCAAGCACGCCCCGGGCGCCGAGGTCACCCTCACCGTGCGCGGCCGTCCCGGCGACGGGCTGACCGTCGAGGTCCGCAACCCGGCCCCCACCGGCCCCGTCCCGCACGTCCCCGGCTCCGGCCAGGGCCTCATCGGCCTCACCGAGCGCGCCACCCTCGCGGGCGGGCGACTGGACCACGGTCCGGCCCCCGACGGCGGGTTCGCCGTGCACGCCTGGCTACCGTGGCCCTCATGACCATCCGGCTGCTCATCGTCGACGACGACCCCCTGGTCCGCGCGGGCCTCACCCTGATGCTCGGCGGCGCCGAGGACATCGAGATCGTGGGGGAGGGCACCGACGGGCGGGACGTCCCCGAACTCGTCGCCCGCCTCGCCCCGGACGTCGTCCTCATGGACATCCGGATGCCGCACGTCGACGGCCTCACCGCCACCGAACTCCTGCGGACCCGCCCCGAGGCCCCCGAGGTCGTCGTCCTCACCACCTTCCACGCCGACGAACAGGTCGTCCGGGCCCTGCGGGCCGGCGCGGCCGGATTCGTCCTCAAGGACACCCCTCCCGCCGAGATCGTCGCCGCCGTGCGCCGCGTCGCGTCCGGTGACCCCGTCCTCTCCCCGGCTGTCACCCGCCAGCTGATGAGCCATGTCGCGGAGCGGCCCGAGCAGTCCCGGAGCGCGACCGCCGCGGGCCGGATCGCCGAACTCGCCCAGCGCGAACGCGAGGTGGCCGTCGCCGTCGGCCAGGGCCGGTCCAACGCGGAGATCGCCGCCGCGCTCTACATGAGCGTGCCCACGGTCAAGACCCACGTCTCGCGCATTCTCGCCAAGCTCGACCTCAACAACCGTGTCCAGATCGCCCTCCTGGTCCACGACGCGGGGCTCCTCGACGACGGGGAGGCCTAGGGCACCGGAACGGGGGCCGCCTAGGCTGAGGCGATGTCCACCATCGAACTGGGGGAGTGGGGCGCGGACTTCACCGCGAATCCGTATCCCTATTACGCGAAGCTCCGTGAGAGCGGTCCCGTCCACCACGTCCGCATGCCCGACGGCTGGGAGTTCTGGCTCGTCGTCGGACACGAGGAGGGGCGCGCGGCCCTCGCCGATCCCCGCCTGGTGAAGTCGCCCTCCATCGTCGGCGTCACTCCGGTCGACGAGGAGGTCATCGGCCCCAATCTGCTCGCCGTCGACGCACCGGACCACACCCGGCTGCGCAAGCTCGTGACCCGCGAGTTCACCGGCCGGCGGGTGGAGGCGCTGCGCCCCCGCGTCCAGGAGCTCGCCGACGAGCTGGCGGACGCGATGGCGCCGGCCGGGCGGGCCGACCTCGTGGACTCCTTCGCGTTCCCGCTGCCCATCACCGTCATCTGCGAGCTCCTCGGCGTCCCGGCGGCCGACCGCGACTCGTTCCGCCGGTGGTCGAACGAGCTGGTGGCGCCGACCGGGGGGACGCCCGAGCGGGAGGTCGTCGAGGGCTTCGGCGCCTACCTCGACGAGCTCATCGAGGACAAGCGCGCCTCGCGGCCCACGGACGACCTGCTCTCCGCGCTGATCACCACCCGCGCCGAGGACGGCGACGCGCTGTCCCTCCCCGAACTGCGCGGAATGGCCTATCTGTTGCTCATCGCGGGTCACGAGACCACCGTCGGTCTGATCACCAACACCGTGCGTGCCCTGTTCGCCCACCCCGACCAGCTCGCCGATCTCCGCGCCGATCCCGGGCTCATCGACGGGGCGATCGAGGAGGGGCTGCGCTACGACGGCCCCGTCGAGACCTCCACCTTCCGGATCGCCAGGGAGGCGGTCACCGTGGGCGACACCGCCATCCCGGCGCTCTCGCCCGTCTTCGTCTCCCTCGCGGCCACGGACCGCGACCCGAAGCGCTTCCCCGAACCGGACCGCTTCGACATCCGCCGCGAACCGCGCGGCCATCTGGCCTTCGGACACGGCATCCACTACTGTCTCGGCGCGCCGCTCGCCCGTCTGGAGGGCGGCATCGCGATCCGGACACTCCTGGAGCGCTTCCCGCGGCTGGAACTCGATCCCGAGGGCGCCCCCTGGGAGTGGATGCCCGGCCTCCTCGTCCGCGGTGTCCGCCGCCTCCCCGTCCGGTGGTGACCCGATGACCGATCCGTCGAACCGACTCGACCTCGACCTCGCGCGAAAGGTCCTGGACGCCCAGCCGTTCAGCCGGCTCGTCGGCGCCCGGATCACCGCCTTCGGCGACGGCGGAACCACCCTGGAGGTGGACCTCCGCGAGGAGCTCCGGCAGCAGAACGGTTTCGCGCATGGCGGTGTGCTCTCGTACGCCGCAGACAACGCGCTCACCTTCGCGGCCGGCACGGCGCTCGGCCCCGCCGTCCTGACCGCCGGCTTCTCCATCCAGTACGTCCGTCCCGCCCGCGGACGGACGCTCGTCGCCCGCGCGAGCGTGGTCCACGCGGGCCGACGGCAGGCGGTGGTGCGGTGCGATCTGCTGACCGTGGACGAGGAGGGTGCCGAGACGCTGTGCGCGGTGGCGCAGGGGACGGTGCTCTCCGCGACCGGCTGACGGCCGGCGGGGCCGTCGGGACCGCGGGTCCGGACGGCCCGCCGCACCCCGCCGACCCGTCGGACAGCCCTGGGACAGCCCTCGGACGGTCCCTACGACGGGATCTCGTCCAGCGCCACCGGCCGGTGTTCGCGCCGGGAGCGCTCGCACGCCTCGGCGACCCGGAGGGCCTGGAGCGCCTCCCGGCCGTCGCAGGGGTTGGCCGCCTCGCCGCGCACCAGCCGTACGAACGCGTCCAGCTCGGCCTCGTACGCCGGGGCGAACCGGTCGAGGAACCCGGGCCAGGGCTTGACCGGGGAGGGCGGCCCCGCCGCCTCCACCGAGGTCAGCGGGGTCCGGTCGTCCAGCCCCACGGCGATCTGGTCCCGCTCGCCGGCCAGCTCCATGCGTACGTCGTAGCCGGCGCCGTTGCACCGGGTCGCCGTTGCCGTCGCCAGCGTGCCGTCGTCCAGGGTGAGCAGCGCGGCCGCCGTGTCGACGTCGTCCGCGGCGCGGAACATCGCCGGGCCGGCGTCCGAACCGGTGGCGTACACCTCGACGACCTCGCGCCCGGTCACCCAGCGCAGTATGTCGAAGTCGTGCACCAGGCAGTCCCGGTAGAGGCCGCCGGAGAGCGGCAGATACGCGGCGGGCGGCGGGGCCGGGTCCGAGGTCGCCGCCCGTACGGTGTGCAGGCGGCCGAGGCGCCCGGACCGTACGGCCTCACGGGCCGCCCCGTATCCGGCGTCGAAGCGGCGCATGAACCCCAGCTGGAGCTCCGTGCCCGCGGACTCGACCGCCCGCAGCGCGCCGAGCGTCCCCGGCACGTCCAGGGCGATGGGCTTCTCGCAGAAGGCCGGGAGCCCGGCACCGGCCGCGCGGACGATCAGCTCGGCGTGGGCCGCGGTGGCGGAGGTGATGACGACCGCGTCGAGAGCGTGGCCGAGGAGCGCGTCCACGGTGGGTGCCACGGTGGCGCCGAGCGCCCCGCCGACCCGGGCCGCCCGGGTGGTGTCCGCGTCCGCCACGACCAGCGACTCGACCTCCGGGTGTCGGGCGAGCACGCCCGCGTGGAAGGCCCCGATACGACCCGTTCCGATCAGTCCGATACGCATGGCCCCAAGGTGGTGCCGGACGGTCACCCTGTCAAGGATTTGTCAGGACAATCGGACTTCACCACTTCCTGTCATCATCTCCTGGGGCTACGCTCCCGAGCGTGTCCAAGCCGTCGTCGTCCGCCGCCTCGCCACCCCTCTCCGTGGACCGCACCAGCCCGGTACCGCTCTACTACCAGCTCGCCCGGCAGCTGGAAGCGGCCATCGAGAACGGAGCCCTGGCCCCCGGCAGCCTGCTCGGCAACGAGATCGACCTCGCCACCCGGCTCGGTCTGTCCCGCCCCACGGTCCGGCAGGCCATCCAGTCCCTGGTCGACAAGGGCCTCCTGGTCCGCCGGCGGGGGGTCGGCACCCAGGTCGTGCACAGCCAGGTCCGGCGTCCGCTGGAGCTCAGCAGCCTCTACGACGACCTGGAGGCCGCGGGACAGCGCCCCGCCACCCGGGTCCTCGTCGACCGTGTCGAGCCCGCCGCCGCCCGGGTCGCCGCCGCCCTCGGCGTACCGGAGGGCAGCGACGTGCGCTACGTGGAGCGGCTCCGCACGGCGCACGACGAGCCCATGGCGTACCTGCGCAACCACCTCCCGGCCGGACTGCTCGACCTGGACGCCGGCAGTCTGGCGACGACCGGCCTCTACCGGCTGATGCGCGGCGCCGGTATCACTCTGCACAGCGCCCGGCAGACCGTCGGCGCCCGCTCCGCCACGGCCGCCGAGGCGGAGCTGCTCGCCGAGGCCGAGGGAGCACCGCTGCTCACGATGGAACGCACCACCTTCGACGACACGGGACGGGCCGTCGAGTTCGGCTCCCACCTCTACCGGGCCTCGCGGTACTCCTTCGAGTTCCAGCTGCTGGTCCGCCCCTGACCCACTGACGTCCGCGCGATCCCCATGACCGATACTGCAATGCACGCAGAAGGACACAAAGGAGGGCACGGCCTCGTGACCAGGCTTCGGACAGGAGGGGTACGCGCCGCAGTCGGCGCCGTGCTCGCGGTGGCGCTCACCGCCGCACTCGCGGGGTGCAGCAGCACCGGCGGGAAGCGCGCTGAGGACGCCCGCAAGGCGGCCGCGGCCCAGGGGAAGGCGGCCGTGAACACCCCCCGGTGGACCTTCGCCATGGTGACCCACTCGGGAGACGGCGACACCTTCTGGGACATCGTCCAGAACGGCGCCGAGCAGGCCGCCGTCAAGGACAACATCAACTTCCTCTACGCCCACAGCGACGAGGCGCAGCAGCAGGCCCAGCTCGTCGACTCGTACATCGCCAAGGGCGTCGACGGACTCATCGTCACCCTCGCGAAGCCCGACGCCATGAAGGCCGCCGTCGAGAAGGCCGTCAAGGCCGGCATCCCGGTGATCACCGTCAACTCCGGCTCCGAGCAGTCCAAGGCCTTCGGCGCGCTCACGCACATCGGCCAGGACGAGACCGTCGCCGGCGAGGCCGTCGGCGAGGAGCTCGACAAGCGCGGGAAGAAGAAGGCCCTGTGCGTCCTGCACGAGCAGGGCAACGTCGGGCACGAGCAGCGCTGCGCCGGAGCGAAGAAGACGTTCGGCGGGGACCTGCAGAACCTCTACGTCGACGGCACCAACATGCCCGACGTCCAGGCCTCCATCGAGGCCAAGCTCCAGGCCGACCCGGCCATCGACTCCGTGGTCACCCTCGGGGCGCCCTTCGCGGACGCCGCCGTCCAGGCGAAGAAGACCGCTGGCTCCGAGGCCGAGGTCGACACCTTCGATCTCAACGCGAAGGTCGCCTCCGCGCTCGCCGCCGACACCCTCGGCTTCGCCGTGGACCAGCAGCCCTACCTCCAGGGGTACGAGGCCGTCGACCTGCTCTGGCTGTACCGGTACAACGCCGACGTCCTGGGCGGCGGCAAGCCGGTCCTGACCGGCCCCCAGATCATCACCAAGGACGACGCCGAGGCGCTGAAGGGCTACACGGAGCGGGGCACCCGGTGAGCGCGACCGTCCCCACCGGTGACGGCCTCGACCATGTCGACGAGCGGCTGCTGCGCACCTCCCCGCTGAGGAAGCTCCTGGCCCGCCCCGAACTCGGCTCCGTCGTCGGCGCCGCCGCCGTCTTCGTCTTCTTCTCGCTGGTCGCCGACGGGTTCCTGCGCGCCTCGAGCCTCGGCACGGTCTTCTACGCGGCCTCCACCATCGGCATCATGGCGGTACCCGTCGCGCTGCTGATGATCGGCGGCGAGTTCGACCTGTCGGCCGGCGTGATGGTCACCACCTCGGCGCTGGTCTCGTCGATGTTCAGCTACCAGATGACCGCCAACGTCTGGGTCGGCGTCGGCGTCTCGCTGCTGGTCACCCTCGCCATCGGCGTCTTCAACGGCGTCATGCTGACACGCACGAAGCTGCCGAGCTTCATCATCACCCTCGGCACGTTCCTGATGCTGACCGGCCTGAACCTCGGCTTCACCAAGCTGATCAGCGGCACGGTCTCCACCAAGTCGATCGCCGACATGGAGGGCTTCCCCTCCGCCAGGAAGCTCTTCGCCTCCCAGCTGACCATCGGCGGCGTCGACCTCAAGGTCACCATCCTGTGGTGGATCGGCCTGGTCGCCGTCGCCACCTGGATCCTGCTGCGCACGCGATTCGGCAACTGGATCTTCGCCGTCGGCGGCGGCGCCGACGCGGCCCGCGCGGTCGGCGTCCCGGTCGTCAGGACGAAGATCGGCCTCTACATGGGCGTGGCCTTCTGCGCCTGGATCTCCGGCCAGCACCTGCTCTTCTCCTTCGACGTCGTTCAGTCCGGGGAGGGCGTCGGGAACGAGCTGATCTACATCATCGCGGCCGTCATCGGCGGCTGCCTGATCACCGGCGGATACGGCTCCGCCATCGGCTCGGCGGTCGGCGCGTTCATCTTCGGCATGACCAGCAAGGGGATCGTCTACGCGGAGTGGAACCCGGACTGGTTCCAGTTCTTCCTGGGAGCGATGCTCCTCCTCGCGACCCTGCTGAACGCCTGGATCCGCCGGCGTGTGGAGGCAACGAAGTGACCACCCCCGAGACCACCGCACCGGCCGCGTCCCCGGCCCCGGGCACCGCGCTCGTCGAGCTCGACGACGTCAGCAAGTACTACGGCAACATCCGCGCCCTCGAAGGGGTCTCCCTGGAGGTCCACGCGGGAGAGATCACCTGCGTCCTCGGCGACAACGGAGCCGGCAAGTCCACGCTCATCAAGATCATCGCCGGGCTGCACCGGCACGACGCCGGAACGTTCCGCATCGAGGGCGAGGAGGTCTCCCTCGCCAATCCGCGCGAGGCCCTGGACCTCGGCATCGCCACCGTCTACCAGGACCTGGCCGTCGTCCCCCTCATGCCGGTCTGGCGGAACTTCTTCCTCGGCTCCGAGCCCACCAAGGGCGCCGGCCCCTTCAGGCGCCTCGACGTCGAGCTGATGCGCGAGACCACGCGCACCGAGCTGCTGCGCATGGGCATCGACCTGCGCGACGTCGACCAGCCCATCGGCACCCTCTCGGGCGGTGAGCGCCAGTGCGTGGCCATCGCCCGCGCCGTGTACTTCGGGGCCAAGGTCCTCGTCCTGGACGAGCCGACCGCCGCCCTCGGCGTCAAACAGTCCGGAGTGGTCCTGAAGTATGTGGCCGCGGCCCGTGACCAGGGCCTCGGAGTGGTCCTCATCACCCACAACCCGCACCACGCCTATCTCGTCGGCGACCGATTCGTCCTGCTCAAGCGCGGGGTCATGGCGGGCAGCCACACTAAGGATTCGGTGACCCTGGACGAGTTGACCCGGCAGATGGCGGGCGGCAGCGAGCTGGAGGACCTCCGCCACGAGCTGGAGCGCCCCCCCTCTTCGTAACGGCCCCCCGACACCGCACCTGGCAGAATCGAGCCGATGAGTACCTACCGCGACTTCGCCAACCGGGGCTCCGCACGGGCCACGGTGCTGCGGACCGTCGGCACCCGGGAGCGGCGCTCGCACCTGACCGCGCCCCGGGTGCCCACCGTCGGCATCGACATCGGCGGTACGAAGGTGATGGCCGGGGTCGTCGACGCGGACGGCGTGATCCTGGAGAAGATCCGCACCGAGACGCCGGACAAGTCCAAGAGCCCCAAGGTCGTCGAGGACACCATCGTCGAACTGGTCCTCGACCTCTCCGACCGGCACGACGTGCACGCCGTCGGCATCGGCGCGGCCGGATGGGTCGACGCCGACCGCGCCACCGTCCTCTTCGCCCCCCACCTCGCCTGGCGCAACGAGCCCCTGCGCGATGCGCTGCAGTCCCGGCTCGCCGTCCCCGTCATGGTCGACAACGACGCCAACACGGCCGCGTGGGCCGAGTGGCGCTTCGGCGCCGGACGCGGCGAGGACCACCTCGTCATGATCACGCTCGGCACCGGCATCGGCGGCGCGATCCTGGAGGGCGGGCAGGTCAAGCGGGGCAAGTACGGGGTGGCCGGCGAGTTCGGCCATATGCAGGTCGTCCCCGGCGGACATCGCTGCCCCTGCGGCAACCGCGGCTGCTGGGAGCAGTACAGCTCCGGCAACGCGCTGGTCCGTGAGGCCCGTGAGCTGGCCGCCGCCGACTCCCCGGTCGCGTACAACATCATCGAGCGGGTCAAGGGCAACGTCCCGGAGATCACCGGCCCGCTCATCACCGAGCTGGCCCGCGAGGGCGACGCCATGTGCGTCGAGCTGCTCCAGGACATCGGCCAGTGGCTCGGCGTCGGCATCGCCAATCTCGCCGCCGCCCTGGACCCCTCCTGCTTCGTCATCGGCGGAGGCGTCAGCGCCGCCGACGACCTGCTGATCGGCCCGGCCCGGGACGCCTTCCGGCGTCATCTCACCGGCCGCGGCTACCGCCCCGAGGCCCGGATCGCCAAGGCCCAGCTCGGCCCCGAGGCCGGCATGGTCGGCGCCGCCGACCTGGCCCGGCTCGTCGCCCGCCGCTTCCGCCGCGCCAACCGGCGCCGGGTCGAGCGCTACGAACGGTACGAGCGCTACGCGCAGGCCCTGCGCAACGGCACCGTCCCACGCGCCTCCTCCCGCACCACCCAGGACCCGCCTTCATGACCCTCCCCTCCCCGACCACCTCTCCCGAACAGAGCCCGAAGATGCCGGAGGACCGACGCCACATGATCCGCCGCCGCTGGCTGACGGCGATCATCATCGTGCTGCTCGTCGGCATCCCCGCCGGATACCTCGTGATCTCCGCCGGGCAGAGCCGCGACAGCGGCCGGGACAAAGAACGCGAGTCCTCCGCCACCGGTCTGCGCGAGAACTGGCCGTCGCTGATGAAGCGCCGCGTCTTCGAGGTCCCGATCCCGCAGGGCAGCACAGGTGTCGCCTACTACGAGACCAGCAACTGGAAGACGAGCCGGCTGTACGTCCAGTTCACGACGAGCGCGGGACGGCTCGACGCCTTCCTGAACGAGATCGGCTCCAGCCGCTCGGCGCTGGCCCCGGGCGAGGTCACCGTCAGCGACCGTGACGCCGACATCGTCGGCTGGGACTTCTCCGGGGACGGCACCTGGTCGGGCACGACCGTCAGCCGGGACAAACCGCGCCCCCACGAGGCCGTCACCGTCGACCTCAGCGACCCCGCGGCCCCCACGGTGTACGTGGTGTCCACGACGACCCCCTGACCGCTGTACGTGGTGTCCACGACGACCCCCTGACCGCTCGGGGCGCCACGCCCGCCACGGCTACGGGGCGGGGGAGGAACCCGGCTCGGTCGCCTGATGGTCGGCCCGCCCGGACGGGCCTGGCACTTCGAGCTGACGCACGACCCCGAGCGGCCGCTGGAGCCGACCCCGACGGTGGACGACCTGTTCGTCGTCTACCTCGGCGAGCCGGTGGACGCCTCGCGGAGCGACCGTCTGGTGGCGGCCGGCGGGCGTGTCGCGGCGCACAACCCCTACGGGGACGAGTACGGCGTCACGATCGCCGACCCGGACGGCTACCGTCTGGTGCTGTGCTCCCGTACCTGGGCCTGACGGTGTCAACCGGTCCGCGAGCCGGAGCCCGCATGACGCTTCTCGGCGTCGGCGTCGGCGTCGGCGCCGGGCCCGGCGCCGGCCTCGCCGCCGGATGAGGGGAGTTCCGCGCCGAACACCTCGGCGGCGCGCTCCAGCCGGATGGCGTCCAGTGCGCGGGACTGTTCCTCGGCACGGGTGAGGAGCCGGTCGAGCTGTGCGCCGTCGAGACCGGAGCCGGTCTCGGCGAGCGCGCGCAGAGCCCGCCAGCACGCCGCCTTGCCCTCGACGCCGATGAGCATCGCCTCGAGCTCCAGCACGTCGCTGAGCGGGGAGCGGGAGAACAGTCTGCCGTTCAGCTTGAGCCGTCCCGCCCTCTCCCCGAGCCGGCCCACGATCTCGCGCAGCGGCCTCACGGGAACGTCGAGGTCGCGCATGATGCGGCGCAGGCTCCGCCGGTCCTCCTCGATCTGGCGGGCCAGTGCGTCGAGCACCGGACCCGATGCCGTACGGCGCTGACGGTCGGCGATGCGGTGGATCAGCCGTACGCCGGCGGCCGAGCCGGTGAGGTGATCGTTCAAGTACACGGTGAGGAGAGGTTCCGACCGGGTCTCGGGCTTCCCACGCATGGCACTGCCTCCGTTCCGGGCCCTTCACGCGCTTCGTGCCCCAGCGACTCTCCGCTTTCCCTCAGGCGAAACAAACGCCGTGCCCCGTACGGCCGCGTTTGCGGGCGCCAGGAGAGGACAGGCGCGATGAGCAGCGCTTGGACCCGTTCGAGAGAGGCGATCATGACCCCGTTCACCACCCTCACAGCGACACCCGCTCTCGCATCGGCAGGAACCAACGCCGTGCTCTTCGCCGTCGTCCTCGGCGTGGTGGTCGTCGCACTGCTCATCGGCGCGTTCTGGTGGGGCAGCCGTCGCGTCGCGCGCCGGCGGCGGCCGGTCGGCGACCCCACGCAGGCGCACCCCGAAGCCGCCCGCGACGACTCGTGGACCACCCCCGACGCCGACCCGGACCTCGGCGACTCCCGCCGTTGACGCCGGCCCTCCCGCCCGGCCCGCTGTCTCCCTTCCCGCCGACTCCTACCGGCTCCTACCGGCGGCGGTAGAGCTCCCGGGCGCGCGTGGAGATGCCGGGCCCGTCCTCCCGGCCGACCTTGGTGGGGGTTGTTCGGGCGGCGCGGAACCGGACGGAGAGCCCGTCGAGGGTGAAGGTGTGGGCGGCGTAGTCGGCGCTCTCGGGCTCGGGAACCGGCTGCGAGCAGGTGAACCCGCAAGGGTCGCAGACGCGTGGCTTCGCCGCGAGGAGATCACCGTGCGCCGGGGCCGTGTCCGGCCACGGGTCGGAGGAGCAGGTGCCGTTCACCCTGGCCTCAGGCAGGGGGCCAGACCCTCCCCGCGGTCGCCTCGCGCGCGAGGCGATGCCACTCCTCCTCTCCACCCGGCAGGGGCCAGGCCCAGGTGGGCTGCGCGGCCGTGTCCAGGGCGTGGAGACGGCGGACGAGCTCGGGACCGGCGGTGGCGGCGCCGTCCGGGACGGTAGGGCCGTGGACGGCGCGGAGCCCGGCGAAGCGGGCCAGTTCGTCCGCGTAGGAGCCCACGGCCTCGTCGACGCGCTCCGCCCGGTCGTCGGGCGCCACCGTGCGGTGCAGCTGGAGCAGCGGGGGCTCCACGGACTCGGCGATCGCCGCGGCGAGCCTCGCGTGACCGTCCAGGACCAGATGGCAGTCCAGACCGCTGACCCACCACAGCAGGACGGGTGGGAGCGTGCCTTGACGGACCTGCTTGCGGTACGCCTTGACCCGGCTGTCGTCGACGTCCGGCATCGGCCGCAGCGGAAAGACCTCCCACGCGATGGAGTGGACGTGCCAGTCGATGTATCCGTCGGGATGGCCCTCGACGAGCATCGAGCTCCAGTACTCGGCATGCGAGGTGCCGGGGTGGCGCCACCGGGGGAGCGGGCTCTCGGGCGAGAGCAGCCATCGGCCGTCGTGCAGCGGGCTGTCCGGCGCGTCGACCAGGTACCCCGCGAAGCGATGGGCCCACCGCTCGGGGCCGCCCGCCATCGCCCGCCCCGCATCGGCCCGGAGTGGCGGTACGCAGGAGCGGTACCCGTCGCTCCGCCAGAAGTCCACGCCCTGGAGATGCTCGTCGACGTCGGCGAGCAGCACGGTCCGATCCTCCTGCGAGACCACCAGCCGCGACCCGGTACTCCACACCCCCAGCCCCGGCCGAGAACGCTGCCGCACGTCAAGCGCCAGCCCCACCCACGTACCGTCGCTCCGCGTGACATCGCTGCGCTGCATGATCCGAGAGCGTACTCACCGGGCGGGAGTCGACCGCCGAGCCCGGCGAAATCGGATGGCGGGCCGCCGATGGCCGCTGCTACGTTCTCGGAGGCCGTGCGAGAGACCGAGGAGGTGGTACCCGTGGACGCAGTTTCGACGTGGGTGCTCTCCTTCGGGGTCACGGTCGGGCGGTAGGTCGTCCGGGAGCGCCGTTCCAGCGCATTCCCGAAAGGCACGACCATGCGGTTCACTTCCGAGCGGCGCCTCGATGACGGCGTCCTCCAGCGCGAGTTCACCCTCGGCGCGATTCCCGGCACCCTCTGGACGCCCGCGTCAGCCGCGCCTGTGCCGCTGATCCTGATGGCCCACAACAACGGCCTGCCCAGGTCGGCCGACCGGCTGGTGGCCCGGGCACGGCACTCCGCGGCGTGCGGATACGCGGTCGCCGCCATCGACGCACCCGGGTGCGGTGACCGGCCCCGATCCGCCGCCGACGAGCAGGCCCGCGCCGACATCGGCCGGGCGATGCGGGCCGGTGAGCCGGTCGACGACATCTTCGAGGCCTTCATCGGCCCGTTGGTCGAGAAGGCGGTCCCGGAATGGCGGACCACTCTGGACGCCCTCCTCGCCCTGCCCGAGATCGGCGGCCGGGTCGGGTACTCGGGGTGGGCCGCCGTCGGCATCCGCCTCGCGGCGGTCGAGCCGCGGATCGCGGCCGCCGGTCTCTTCGCGGGGGGTTACGTGCCCCGCGCCCAGCGCGAGGAGGCCCGGCAGGTCACCGTTCCGCTGCTGTTCCTGTTGCAGTGGGACGACGAGGGGAACCCGCGGCAGCGAGCCCTGGACCTCTTCGACGCCTTCGGCAGCAAGGAGAAGACGCTGCACGCCAACATGGGCGGACACGTCGGCACGCCGTGGTTCGAGGTGGAGGACGGGAACCGCTTCTACGACCGGCACCTGAGGTGAGGCCCGGCCGTCGGGCCGGCCACCACCACTGAGGGGCAAGCGCCGGGCGGCCCATGCCGCCCGGCGTCCCGCCAGTAGCGTTCAGTCCATGATCGCTCTCGATGCACTCGCCCGTCTCTGCCCTCCGCCCGCCGGTCCGCCGCGCGCCGTCGACTGGGCCCGGACCGAGCGGGCCCTGGGTACAGCCCTGCCCGGCGACTACAAGCGGCTCGTCGAGACGTACGGCGACGGCATCTTCGACGACACGATCTGGCTGCTCGTCCCCGACTCCGCCTATGACGACTGCGATCTGTACGCGCAGACGGTGGAACGGGACGAGATCCTGGCCGGCCTCTGGAGGTCCGAAGCGAAGCCCGCAGCCCTGCTGGAGCCGGGGGCCCGCGTCCTGCCGTGGGCGTTCGAGGAGGGGACAGGCGCCTTCCTCTACTGGCTGGCGAGGCCCGGGCGGCAGCCCGACGAGTGGACCGTGCTCTACAACGAGGGGCGCGGCCCCCTGTGGGAGCACCACGAGACGAGCTGTTCGGACTTCCTGCTGGCGGTGCTCGCGGGCACGGCGGAGACGGCGTACTTCGACCACCTCCGCGACGTATCGCAGCCCCCCGGGCACCGCTTCGCGACGGCGGGTCAGACCCTCGGAACGTCCCACCCCTCCGACCACTGACCCTGCCCGAGCCGCTCAACTCGACTGGTCTGACCACTAGACCATCTGTCCGGTCACCTCTATGGTCTCCGCATGCCCCTGCAACCAGTCAACCGACGCTCGGTTCCTGACGAAGTGTTCGACCAGCTCTTCGGGGAACTCGTGAGCGGCAGCCTCGCTCCGGGCGAGAGCCTCCCCAGTGAGCGGCGACTCGCCGAAGTCCTCGGCGTCTCACGCCCCGCGGTGCGGGAAGCCCTGCAACGGCTCGCGCATGCAGGTCTGGTCGAAGTCCGTCAGGGCGACGCCACCACCGTGCGCGACATCCGCAGGGCGGGCGGCCTCGATCTGCTGCCCCGCCTCCTGTTCGCCGGCGGCGAGATCGACCTGGGGGTCGCCCGCAGCATCCTGGAGGCCCGGCTCCACGTGGGCCCGAAGATCGCCGAACTCGCGGCACGGCGCAAGGGGCCGGAACTCGCCGGCCCGCTCCGTGCCGCCGTCCGGGCGCTCGAGGACGACGCCGATCCCGTCAACAGGCAACGGCTCGCCCTGGCTTTCTGGGAGCACGTCACGGACGCGGCCGAGTCCGTGACCTTCCGCCTGATGTTCAACAGCCTCCGAGCCGCCTACGAACCCGCCCTGGACGCCCTGGCCCACGTCATGGCCGCGGAGGTGGACCGTACCGACGCGTACGCCGCCCTCGTGGAGGCCATCGTCCAGGGGGACGCGCCCGCCGCCCGCACGCGCGCGGAGGACCTGCTCGGCCCGGCCACCACGGCCCTGATCGACGTCATCGATCTGCTCGACGAGGAGTAGCCATGAACCTGCGCAGGACGATCACGCGCATACGGACGTCCGCCGACGGAGCCTCGGACGAGGCCGCCCGGGCCCGCGTCCGGGCGGACGAGGCCGCACAGTCGGTGCCGCGCCGCACCGATGTCACGCTGGGCAGCGTGTTCCGGGCCTTCTGGCGCTACCCCTCACCCTGGATGATCAGCGGCACGCTGGTGACCGTGCTCGTCTGCCGGACCGTGCTGGGCGACTGGCGCGCCACCGACGCGTACGCCCCGGTGATCCTGCTGCTGCTGTTTCCGTTCCTGGAGTGGCTGATACACGTCTTCGTGCTGCACTGGCGGCCGCGCGAGGTCGCCGGAGTCGTCCTCGACACCCTCCTTGCGAGGAAGCACCGGGAGCACCATGTCGACCCGCGTGACGTCCCGCTGGTCTTCATACCCTGGCGGGCGCTCGTCTGGGTCGTCCTCGGCTACAACGCCATCGCCCTGATCGCCTTCCCGCGGCTGGGCCAGGCTCTGACGTTCATGCTGAGCGTGGCGGTGACGGGTCTGGTCTACGAGTGGACGCACTACCTGATCCACAGCGATTACCGGCCTCGGAGCAGGGCCTACAAGGCGGTCTGGCGCAACCACCGGCTTCACCACTACAAGAACGAGCACTACTGGTTCACCGTCACCACGACCGCCAGCGCCGACCGGCTCCTCGGGACCTACCCCGATCCGGCCACCGTGCAGACCTCGCCGACCGCCAAGAACCTGCACGGCGCCGCCTGACGCACCGACCAGGCCGTGCGTCGCCGTTCTAGCCCTCGGACCTGATCAGCGCTTCGTACTGCTGCGGGCTCAACAGGCCGGCGGCGGCAGGGCCCGACAGGGGGTGACCTCGATCAGCCATCCGTCGCCGTGCCGGGCGAGCGGCGCCCGGAGCGGTCCTGGCGCCGGTGGCTCCCCCCAGGTCCGACCCGGCGCCGCGGGTTCCGGTGCGGGATGAGAGGGTCTGGCGGGTGAGTGAGACACCGACGAACACCCTGCAATACCGCATCGACGGCCCCGACGACGCCCCCGTGCTGGTGATCGGACCCTCCCTCGGCACCACCTGGCACATGTGGGATCGGCAGATACCCGAGCTCACCCGGCAGTGGCGCATCGTCCGCTTCGACCTGCCGGGACACGGCGGGGCACCCTCCCGGCCCTTCACCTCCGTGGCGGAGCTCGGCGACCGGCTGCTGGCCACCCTCGACGACCTGGGCGTGCAGCGCTTCGGCTACGCCGGCTGCTCCATCGGCGGCGCCGTCGGCCTGGACCTCGCGCTGCGGGCGCCCCACCGGGTCGCCTCCCTCGCCCTGGTCGCCACCTCGCCCCGGTTCGGCAGCGCCGACGAGTTCCGCCAGCGCGGAGTGATCGTCCGCACCCACGGCCTCGAACCCATGGCCCGTACGGCACCCGAGCAGTGGTTCACGCCCGCCTTCCGCGCCGCGCAGCCGGCGATCGTCGAGTGGGCCGTACAGATGGTCCGCACCACCGACCCCGGCTGCTACATCGGCGCCTGCGAGGCGCTCGCCGTCTTCGACGTACGCGAGGCCCTCGGCCGGATCGGCGTCCCGGCGCTCGTGCTCGTCGGCTCCGACGACCAGGTCACCGGCCCCGCCGAGGCCCGCACCCTGGTCGCCGGGATCGCCGACGCCCGGCTCGCCGTCGTCCCCGGCGCCTCCCACCTCGCACCGGTCGAGCAGCCCGCCGCCGTCACGGAGCTGCTCACCGGCCACTTCGCCGGTGTCGTGCACGACACGCAGAGCGCCGTGCCCGCCCTGGCGATGCCGCCCGTCTCCGCCCCTGTCGTGCCCGTCGCCGAGATCGCGCCCGCCGAGCTGGCGGGCGAGCCCGCGTACGCCGTGCGGACCGACCCGTACGACCAGGGCCTCAGGCTCCGCCGCGAGATCCTGGGCGACGCCCACGTGGACGAGGCGCTGACCGACGAGTACGGCGCCGACCTCCAGGCCCTCCTCACCCGGTACGCCTGGGGTGAGGTGTGGAGCCGGGAAGGCATCGACCGCCGCACGCGCAGCTGTGTCACCCTCACCGCGCTGATCGCCGGCGGCCACCTGGACGCGCTCGCCGACCACACCAGGGCCGCCCTGCGCAACGGGCTGACGCCCGACGAGCTCCGCGAGGTCGTGCTGCAGACCGCCGTCTACTGCGGGCTGCCCGCTGCGGAGAGCGCCCTGCGCGTGATCGGTAGGGTGATCAAGGAGGAGACGACGCCCCAGGCGTAGGCTGAGCGGGCCGGTACGGCCCGTCGCGAGGTGGAGTCCTGTGAAGCTGACGAAGATGTCCCACGCCTGCGTCCGTCTGGAGAAGGACGGGCGGACGCTCGTCATCGACCCGGGCGCGTTCAGCGAACAGGACTCCGCCGTCGGTGCCGACGTCCTGCTCGTCACCCACGAACACCCGGACCATTTCGCCGAGGACCGGCTGCGCGCCGGTCTGGAGTCCAATCCGGCTGCCGAGATCTGGACGCTGCGCAGCGTCGCGGAGAAGCTCTCCGCCGCGTTCCCCGGCCGCGTCCACACCGTCGGCCACGGTGACACCTTCACCGCGGCCGGTTTCGACGTCCAGGTCCACGGCGAACTGCACGCCGTGATCCATCCCGACATCCCCCGGATCACCAACGTCGGCTATCTCGTGGACGGCACCGTCTTCCACCCGGGCGACGCGCTGACCGTGCCCGAGCACCCGGTGGACACGCTGATGCTCCCGGTCATGGCCCCCTGGAACAAGATCGCCGAGGTCATCGACTACGTCCGGGAGGTCAGGCCGCGCCGCGCCTTCGACATCCACGACGCCCTGCTCACGGACCTCGCCCGGCCCATCTACGACCGGCAGATCGGCGAGCTCGGCGGCACGGACCACGGCCGTCTGACCCCGGGGGACTCCACCGAACTGTGACGCAGCGGCGGCGCGGGACGGGCGCGGGACCGGTGACTGTCACACCCCGCCGTTAGGCTTGCGCACATGCGCATCGCGACCTGGAACGTCAATTCGATCACCGCCCGCCTGCCCCGACTCCTGGCCTGGCTGGAGAGCACCGGCACGGACGTGCTGTGCGTCCAGGAGACCAAGTGCACCGCCGAGCAGTTCCCCTCCGAGGCGCTGCGCGAGCTCGGGTACGAGTCGGTGGTCAACGCCACCGGCCGCTGGAACGGCGTGGCGCTGATCTCGAAGGTCGGCCTGGAGGACGTCGTCACCGGACTGACCGACGGCCCCGACTACGAGACGCTCCAGGAGCCGCGGGCCATCTCCGCCACCTGCGGCCCGGTCCGCGTCTGGTCGGTGTACGTGCCGAACGGCCGCGAGGTCGCCCACGAGCACTACGCGTACAAGCTCCGCTGGCTGGAGGCGCTCCGGGCGGCCGTCGCGGAGGACGCGGCGGGCGAGCGGCCCTTCGCCGTCCTTGGCGACTACAACATCGCGCCGACCGACGACGACGTCTGGGACCGGGCGGCCTTCGAGGGCCTCACGCACGTCACCGAACCGGAGCGCGCCGCCCTGGCCGGCCTCCGCGAGACGGGCCTCACGGACGTGGTGCCGCGCCCCCTGAAGTACGACCACCCCTTCACGTACTGGGACTACCGCCAGCTCTGCTTCCCGAAGAACCGGGGCATGCGCATCGACCTGGTGTACGGCAACAAGCCGTTCGCCGACGCGGTCAAGGACAGCTACGTCGACCGCGAGGAGCGCAAGGGCAAGGGTGCGTCCGACCACGCCCCGGTCGTCGTCGACCTGGACGTCTAGCCTTCCGGGACCCGCCCCCGTAGACGATCTCCGCGCGCCGGGTGGTGCCACGGGAGGGTGAAATGCGACGCTGTTCGGATGAACATCCCGTTCCTGGACAACTGGCGCAAGCGGCATGAGGCCGAGCACTCCCTGGCCGCGGCCTTCGACCGCGACCCCCAGGGGGTGGGTGAGCTGCTCGCCGAGTGCGAGCTGCTCCGCGCCAGGGTCCAGGACGCCGGGGTGGTGCTCGACGACACTCCGCGCTCGCTCGCGGCCCTCGACCAGCTTCCGCCGCGCTGGCGCGACGATCCGGAGGAGCTGCCCTGGCTGGGCAACGACGCCGGGCTCTATCTGGGCACCGTCATCGTGCGGAACGTGCCGGGCGCGAGCTGGCAGGTGTGGCCCGGCGGGCAGCCCGTGGTGCGACTGGCCTCGGGGCGTGAGATCAACGTCGTCGAGGCGGGGCTCGACTGGGCCATGAGCGGATCGCCCGAACTCTCCCAGGTGTACGGGGAAGCCGCCGAGTTCTGACCCGGCGCACAGGCCCTCAGCGGCCGCGCACCCCCTCCCTGCAGTAAATACGGCTTATGCCGGTTTTTTGCGTGTCGACCGTGAAGTCCCTTTTGGGGTGGATAGTTTGCGCTGACCTCGACAGTGCCGAAAAGGGGGCAGGGGAGCGTATGGCGGTCGCCGATCTGTTGATCGAGCTACGTGACGTCAACAAACACCGCGGCGCGTCGCACGTGCTGCGGGGGATCACTCTCACCGCCGAGGTATCGCCGGCGCGGACCGGGGTCCGCGAGCGCACACAGGCCGTCGAGCTCGCTCCGGCCGAACCAGGGACGCTGCTGCCGGGTGGGGGCCCCGCCGAGGGGACCTAGCCGCCGCGCAGCAGCGCGCAGGGAGCCATGCCCGCCCGGCAGCAGCCGGTGATCACTCCGCCCGCAGGGGAACCGCCACGTACGAGGGGTCGGACTCCGGGGAGGAGAAGGTCAGCTGTGCGCCGGTCGGGTTGTGCTCGATGTAGAGCGGGTCGACGGTGTCGACGACCAGGGCGAGACGGTGTCCGGCGGGCACGTCGTAGGCCGTGGAGAACAGCTCCAGGTCGACGCCGAACGGGGCGCCCGGCGCCTTGCCGTGGAACGTGTACGGGGCATTGGTGACCAGCTTGCCGAGGCCGAGCGGGCCCACGTCGTAGAGGTACGCGACGAGGGTGCCGCTCTCCTTGGTGGAGGTGACCGTGGTGTGTACCTTCACCGTGCCGCGCACCTTCTGGGACGTGTGGTGGCGCTCGGACTGCCATACGCCGGCGAAGGCGCGGGGGAGGAGGGGGACGGAGGCCACGGGCGGGGTCCTGAACAGCTGGTCCAGGAGGTTGGTGAGCATCACGACGCCGCCGTTGGCGCCGGAGTCGACGTTGGCCCAGATCCGCTGGGTGGAGCCGAGCGCGAACTTCCGCTCGTCCGCGCCGACCGACTTCCAGTCCGGGTAGCCCTCGTAGCCCCCGGTGGAACGGGACTTGAGCTGGACGGGCTGTTCGCGGTCGATGCCGTTGTCGGCGCCCTTGAGATAGCGGTCGAACCAGCGGTGGGCGTTCGTCCACGTGTCGTTGGGCAGCCCGAGCAGGCCGGTGGCCTCGGCGGTGGCGTGGTCGCCGGGCCGGAACTCCAGGCGCTTGGGACCCTGGAGCTTCTCGTAGAAGGAGGCGTACTGGTTGGGCGGGAAGATCGTGTCGCCCCAGGCGTTGCCGAGCATGATCGCGGCGCCGTTGGCGTTGATCCGGTCGAGGTAGGTGACCGCGGAGCGCTTCCTGCCCCACTCGATCATCTCCCCCTCCTTGGCGAGGTTGGAGGAGAGGAAGTCGCCAAGGATCTGCTGGAGTTCGGGTCCCGGGCGGCCGGTGAGGTAGCCCGCGCCGCCGAGCAGCCCGGCGGCCTGGCGGTGCTGGGTGCGACCGCTGTAGATGGACTCGATGAGGTCGGCCCAGCCGCTGAGGGCCGTGACGGCCTTGATCCGGTCGTCGTGCGCGGCGGCGAGGAGGCTGATCCCGGCGCCGTAACTGACGCCCGCCATACCGACCTTCGCGGGGTCGGCCGGGGTATGGGCCAGCGCCCAGTCGATGACCTTGGACGCGTCGGCCACGTCCTTGGGCCCCGCGGTCTCGATCTGGCCACCGGACTGCCAGAAGCCGCGCGAGTTGTAACTCACCACGACGTAGCCGGAGTCGGCGAGCTTCTGGGCCTGTGCCAGGTACTCGATCTGGGGCATGGCCCAGCTGGTGGGGAGCACGATCACGGGGTAGCGGGCCGAACCGTCGGCACCGGCGGGGGTGACGACGTTGGCCTTGAGGACGGTGCCGCCGTCGCCGGCGATGTCGACGAAGCGTACGGACGTGCCGGACTCCGCGGCGTGGGCGGCGGGGGCGAGCCCGAGGGCCGTCCCGGCCACCAGGGCGGCCGAGACGGCGAAGACGAGAGATGTACGCACGGGTCACTCCTCACTCGTGTCACTGGTGGGGACAGTGCAAAGTGACCCGACGGTAACCGGCCAGACTTACCTGGGGTAACCGGTCGGTAAGTTACGCGAGGGTAACGATTGTTGAACGCGAGATCAGCGCAGCGCGCTCTTGGCCTGCCACTCGGTCCAGGAGAGGTTCCACTCGCCATAGCCGTTGTTCAGGGCCTGCGTCCCCTTGGCGCCGGAGCCCGTGATCTCGAAGGGGTCACCCACCTGCACCGCGTCGTACACACTCCGCGCGTTCGCGTCGCTCATGCCGATGCAGCCGGAGCTCCTGTTGGCGCTGCCGAAGTACGCGGCGTTCCACGGGGCCGCGTGGGCGTACATCCCCGACCAGGTCAGGCGCATCGAGTAGTCGACCATCTTGTCGTACGCGTCCCCGAGGCCGACGGTCTCGGAACGCATGTTGATGGTGCCCTCCTTCGACATCAGGACGGTCTTCCCGCGCCAGGACGCCTTCTCGCCGCCCGGCGTGCCGGCCGACATGGGCACGTCCTTGACGGTCTGGCCGTCCCGCAGCAGCCTGAGCCGGTGGTTGTCGAGATCCACCGAGACCAGCTGGTTCCGGCCGATCGTGAACGTGGTGGTGTAGTCGCGTACGAACCAGCCGCCGACGCCGGAGTCGATCCCGCTCAGCGTGGCGTCGAGCGTCACCTTCGTCCCGGACTTCCAGTACTCCTTCGGCCGCCAGTCGACCCGGTCCTTGCCGGACCAGTCCTGCATCCAGCCCCACGAGCCCTCGGTGTCGTTCGAGGTGGTGACCTTGAGGTGCTTCTCGACGTCCGCCTTGTTCTTCACCGGGTGGTCGAACACGATCGACAGCGGCTGGGCGATGCCGACGGTGGTGTTCTTCCCTGGGGCCAGGGTCAGCTTGTTGACCTTGTCCGGGGCGGCGGTGGTGAAGTCCGCCTTCGCGCTGCCCCCGGCGGTGTCCCGCGCCTCGATCGCGTACGCCGTCCCGGGCGCCGCCCGCCGCGCGGACGTCCAGCTCTTCCCGTCCGCCGCCACCTTGCCCTCCAGCCGGGCACCCTTGGAGTCGGTGACGTTCACCTCCTTGAGCCGCTCGCCCTCGGCCAGCGTCACGGTGACGGGCTCGCCGGGCCGGGCCTTGTCACCGGTCAGGTTCACCGAGATCCGCGTCTTCGGCGGAGCCTTGTCGTCACCCCCTGGGCCGCCCGCTCCGCCGGGGCCGCCGGAACACGCACAGAGCCCCAGGGTCAGGGCGGCGGTGACGAGCAGGGCGGGCACGGGTATGCGGTTCACGAGGACGACCTCCGGTGGTGATCTCTTACGGAGGGTGAGAGGGCCGGTGACCGTGATCGGTTCCGAATATGTGGACTATTTCGCCGATGTCGGATGTGAGATGGGCGATACGCGTCGGGACCGGGGCGCCGTGACGGCCTGCCATGATGGGCCGGCTCATCCCCTCGCCCAAGCGATCGGTGTCATGTCCTCCTCCTCCCACGGCTCGGCGGTACCGGGCCTCACTCCGTACCAACACGCCCTCCGGGAGCGGATTCTGGCCGCACCTCAGGTCGCGGCGCCCGCGCCCTGGCGGTCCGTGTTCGACACGTGCGCGCCCGTCGGAGGGCTTGTCGGGATCGGGTTCGGGGAGGATCCGGAACATGGGGGAGACCTCGTGATGGTCGTCTCCCACGCCGGGCGCGGGGTGTTCGACGCCACCACCGGAGAGCGGATCGCTCGTGACCAGGACCCCGAGGGCGAGATCCCCGAGGGACCGGGCCTCACCTGCCCGGGGCTCGGACCGCTCGCCGGGACGCGGGTGCGGATCGCCGGGCTGTACGGAGGAGGGCTGCACACCACCGCCTCCGGCGGGTGGCACGTCGAGGTCGTCGGCCCCGACTGGCCGAACGAACGGGTCCTGCTGAGCGCTTCCGGAGGCATGTTCCACCGCGACGCCCACGGCGAGAAGTGGTGGCATGTCTTCCACTCCCGCTGGTCGGAACTGCGCGCGGTCGGCTTCTCACCCTCCGGGCGGACGCTCGCCGTCGCGACCAGCAGTGACCTCACCCTCTGGACCCGCGCCGAGGCGACCTGATCCCTCAGGACCTGGAATTCCGGCGGTCGTCGCCGCAAGCTGGGGGCGTGGACCGCGACGACCGTGACATGCCCGATGTCTTCGACCCCCGGATCTACGCCGAGGGGATCCCCCACGAGGCCTTCCGGGCGCTGCGTGAGCGGTGGCCCGTCGCCTGGCAGGAGGAGTACGAAGTGCTCGGCTGGCCGGCCGGGACCGGGTTCTGGGCCGTGACGCGCCACGCCGACGTCGTACGGGTGCTCAAGGACTCCGCCGCCTACTCCTCGTACCTCGGCGCCACCCAGATCCGCGACCCCGACCCGGCCGATCTGCCGTTCATCCGGCGGATGATGCTCAACCAGGACCCCCCGCGCCACGGCCGGCTGCGGCGGCTGGTCAGCCGCGCCTTCACGCCCCGGCGGATCGAACGGTTCGCCGCGACCGCGCGGGCGCGCGCCCGCGAGCTGCTGACGGCAGCCGTCGACGCCGGCCCCGAGGTCGACCTCGTCCACGCGGTCACCGACGACTACGCGCTCCTCAACCTCACCGACCTGCTCGGCGTCCCCGCGAGCGACCGCGGTCTGCTGCTCGGCTGGACCGAGCGGGTCATCGCCTACCAGGACCCCGACGAGCCGCCCGTCCTCGACGAACGGGGCCGGCCCGTCAATCCCCGGTCGCCCGCCATGCTCGCCGAGATGTTCGACTACGCCCAGGAGCTCGCCGCCCACAAGCGGAAGAACCCCGCCGACGACATCATGACCACGCTCGCCACCTCCGAACTCCTCCCCGCCGAACTGGAGATGTTCTTCTTCCTGCTGACCGTCGCCGGCAACGACACGGTCCGCAGCGCCGCCCCCGGCGGGCTGCTCGCCCTCGCCGAGCACCCGGACGAACGGCGACGGCTCTGGAGCGGCGAGACCGGCGTCGGGCGGGCCGTCGACGAGCTGCTGCGGTGGCACCCGCCCGTGCTCTCGTTCCGCCGCACCGCCGTCCGCGACACCGAGCTCGCCGGCCGGCCCGTCGCCGCGGGTGACAAGGTCGTCGTCTTCCACGCATCCGCCAACCACGACGAACGCGTCTTCACCGACCCCCACCGCCTCGACCTGGACCGGAGCCCGAACCCGCACGTCTCCTTCGGAGAGGGCCCGCACGTCTGCCTCGGCGCCCACTTCGCCCGGCTCCAGCTCCGCGTCCTGCACGAGGAGGTACGCGACATCCTGGACGACCTCACGCTCGCCGCACCGCCCCGGCGCCTCGTCTCCAACTTCGTCAACGGCGTCAAGACCCTGCCGGTTCGGGTGCGGTAGCAGGGGTCTCGGCCTGCTCGGCCGACCGGGGCGGCTCTGTCCGCGCCGCCCGTGTGACGTCGGCGACCAGCTCCACCACATCGGGGCCGTACGCGTCGGAGTTGACCACCTTGAGGAGCAGCACGAAGGGCCCGCTGCCGTACTTGCGCGCCAACTTCTCGTGATGCCGTGCCAGATGACGGGCCGCCGCCTGGTTGGTCACCGCGGTCTGGCCGCAGAAGAGGAAGACCGGCCGACCCCCGTCGCCTCCGGTGAGGCGCGCGAGGACCACGTACTCGGTCACCCCCTTCGTGAGCCGGTACGTCTCGCCCCCGACCGTGACCTTCCCGCGATGCGCGACCGGGTCCGGCTCCACGGTCATCGTCAAGCCCGGCAGCAGGGACGAGAGATGCGCCGCCATCCGGCGGTTCGACGACGGTCCGCCGACGCAGAACTCCGCGCGGTCCCCGAGACCCTGGCGTGCCTCGTCGTGCTGGACGATCGCAGGCCGCGCCCCGCAGTCCTTGATGAGGGCCGAGAGTTCGAGCAGGGCGGAGACGTCGATGTTGTGCACCGTCCGCTCGCCGCCCGCCTTGCGGTTCATCACCAGCAGGCACTCGGAACCGTCGGTCAGCCCGAAGAACGCCTGCTTGCGCCGGAGCTTGCGGCGCCAGAGATAGGTCCGGGCCAGCCAGCCCAGTGAGGCGCTGACCCCGGTCGCCAGGACCCCCAGCACGACATTGCGCAGGTCTTCATTCATGGGGGCGCATGCTAGCGGCCCGGCGCACCGGTGTTCGAGGCGGTCCTGACGCGAGGGCGGGACGGAAGTTACGCTGCGCGGACGGTCGTTGACTGGAGGTACTAGTGGGACGCTCCACCGCTCGGAAGGTCTCTCTGCTCGCCGTCGCCGTGACGGTGCTCTCCGTGGGGGCCGCGGCGCCGCCGGGCGGCCCCACACCGCCGGCGCCCCCCGTGAAGGAACCCGTCGCCGTCGGGTACGGCGGAGCTGTCGCCAGTGTCGACGCCGACGCCTCCGCCGCCGGAATCGAGGTGCTCCGCAAGGGCGGCAACGCCGTCGACGCGGCCGTCGCCGTGGCCGCGGCCCTCGGCGTCACCGAGCCGTACTCGGCGGGCATCGGCGGGGGCGGGTTCTTCGTCCACTACGACGCCAGGACCCGGACCGTCGGCACGATCGACGGCCGCGAGACCGCGCCCGCCTCGGCGGACGCGAACCTCTTCGTGGAGAACGGCGCGCCCATCCCCTTCGAGGAGGGCATGACCAGCGGCCGGGGCGTCGGGACCCCCGGCACGCCCGCCACCTGGGAGGCCGCGCTCGACGCCTGGGGCACCAAGCCGCTGCGTACCCTGCTCGAACCGGCCGAGCGCCTGGCCCGCGACGGCTTCACCGTCGACGCGACCTTCCGCGCCCAGACGGCCTCGAACGAGGCCCGCTTCCGGGACTTCCCCGCCTCCTCCGAGCTCTTCCTGCCGGGCGGGCAACTCCCGGCCGTCGGCTCCGTCTTCAAGAACCCCGACCTGGCCCGTACGTACGACAAGCTGGGCCGCGAAGGCGTCGGCGCCCTCTACCGGGGTCCGCTGGCCCGGGACATCGTCGACACCGTCCGCAAGCCTCCGGTACGGGAGGGGGCCACGCGTGTGGTCCGCTCCGGCGATCTGACGCAACGTGACCTCGCGGCGTACGAGACCGAACGGCGCAGGCCCACCAAGGTCTCCTACCGCGGTCTCGACGTCTACGGCATGGCCCCCTCCTCGTCCGGCGGCACGAGCGTCGGCGAGGCGCTCAACATCCTGGAGCGCACCGACCTCTCCGCCGCCTCGCAGGCCGCCTATCTGCACCGTTTCATCGAGGCGAGCCGGATCGCCTTCGCCGACCGGGGCCGCTGGGTCGGCGACCCGGCCTTCGAGGACGTGCCGACACGAGAACTGCTCTCGCAGCGGTACGCCGACTCCCGGGAGTGCCTGATCCGGGACGACGCCGTGCTCGCCAGCCCCCTCGCGCCGGGTGACCCGCGCGACCCGGCGGCCTGCGCGAGCGGGGGGACGGCCGCGCCGACCACGTACGAGGGCGAGAACACCACGCACCTCACGGTGGCCGACAAGTGGGGCAACGTCGTCGCGTACACGCTGACCATCGAGTCGACGGGCGGCAGCGGGATCACCGTCCCGGGCCGCGGCTTCCTGCTCAACAACGAGCTGACCGACTTCTCCTTCGCCCCGGCGAACCCGGCCGTCCACGACCCGAACCTCCCCGGTCCCGGGAAGCGCCCCCGCTCCTCGATCTCCCCGACGATCGTCCTCGACCGCCACGACCGACCGGTGCTCGCGCTCGGCTCCCCGGGCGGGGCGACCATCATCACCACCGTGCTCCAGACGCTGACCGGCGTCGTGGACCGGGACCTGCCCCTCGTCGAGGCCATCGCGGCCCCGCGCGCCAGTCAGCGGAACCAGACGACGACGGAGCTGGAACCGGCCCTGTGGAACAGCCCGTTGCGCGCCGAGCTCGAGGCCATCGGCCACGGCTTCCGGCAGAACCCGGAGATCGGCGCGGCCACCGGCGTCCAGCGGCTGCCGGACGGCCGCTGGATCGCCGCGGCGGAGAAGGCGCGGCGCGGCGGCGGCTCGGCGATGGTGGTGCGGCCGGCGGGGTAGGCCGCGCACGGGCCCTCGGGCCCGCCTGGCATACGCCCCCACGGGGGCGGGACTGGTACACGAGGTCCCGCCCCCGCCCTACAGCGCCGTCAGGATCCGCGGGCCGTCGTCCGTGATGGCCACCGTGTGCCCGGGCGTCCCTCGCGGGATCCCCATTACTGTACCGGTATTACAATGGTGGGCATGGTGCGCACACCCCTGACCCTCGAAGAGCGCGAACGCGGCGAGCGGCTCGGCCGCATCCTGCGCGAGGCGCGCGGAGGTCGCTCGATGGTCGAGATCGCCGCGGCCGCGGGACTCTCCGCCGAGACCCTCCGCAAGATCGAGACCGGGCGGGCCCCGACCCCCGCCTTCTTCACCGTCGCGGCCCTCGCCGGAGTCCTCGGACTCTCGATGGACGACCTCGTCACCCGGTGCGCACTGGTGCCGGTCTGACGCCACTAGGCTCGGCGGCATGATTCCCGAGGAGCTGCGACGCGGTCGCTACGTCAGCCTGACCACCTTCCGCCGGAACGGCACCGGTGTCGCCACGCCGGTCTGGTACGCGGTCGAGGGCGACGAGCTGTACGCCTGGACCCGTACCGACTCCTGGAAGGTCAAGCGGCTGCGGAACGACCCGCGGACCGTCGTCGCCGTATGCGACGTGCGCGGGAACGTCGCGGAGGGTGCGGTGCGCCTGGAGGGCTCCGGCCGGCTCCTGGAGGGTGAGGAGCTGCGACGGGTGCGGAAGCTCCTCTCGCGCAAGTACACCTGGCAGTTCTGGCTCGTCGACTGGCCCGCGACGATCGCCCGGCTGGGCAAGCGGCCGCACACCGGCATAGCGGTGAGTTTCTGACCCGTTCGCCACCGGAGCGGGCGACGGACGAAAACAGTCCGTAGCCGTCCCGTAACACGACTGGGGTCGAATACCCCCGGACCGGAAGGGCCCAGTCGAGTGCGCGGGCGGTGCGGACGATATGACGGTGTATCAACTCCCTTCGGAGGTAGGCGTGTTCGCGCGCTACCTCAGAGGCATTGCGGCGAGCCTGGTGCCGGGTGAAGGCTGGTACGGCGTCTTCGCCGGCCGTGACCCGGAAGGTCTGCGGGCCTGCTTCGACGGTACGGAGATCCTGCCCTGGGACGTCGTCGAGTCGCTGCTCCACGATCTGGGCGAGCCGGCGTCCGGGCCGCAGGCCACCCGGGCGCGGGTCCTGCACGGCGCGGCCGCGGCGGCCCACGACCGGCGCCCGGGCGGGGCGGAGGCGCTGCGCGGACGCCTGGAGGCGATGGAGCGCGAGCGGCGGTACGCCGAGGCCCGCGCCCAGGAGCTGGGCGCCGCGCTGAGGGAGGCGCGGGGCACCCCGGACGCCGACCGGATCGACGGCGAACTGGCCTGGACCCGGGACGACCACGCCCGCGCGACCGCGCGCATCGCCGACCTCACGTCCCGCCTGGCGGCGCTCAGGCCCGAGGGGGCCCCCGACTCCGTCTCCGGGCCCGGCGCGGGCCATGGGTCCGGCTCCGTCCCCGGGCCCGCCTCCGGCTTCCCGTCCGCTTCCGGTCCGGCGCACGCTTCCGGCCCGGCATCCGCCTCCGGCGCCCGGCGATCCGGCCCTGCCTCCGGCGCGGGCCCGGCGCCTGACACCGCCCCTGAGGCCGCCGCCCCCGCCCCCGCCCCTGCCTCCGCCCCCGCGTCACGGCGGAGGGCGCGGGGTGCGCGGTACGCGGGGCTCGGTGAGGTCGAGTCGGGCGCGGAGGGCGTACCGGTGCCCGCGCCCGTGCCCGACCTGCCGACGGCCGGCGCGGCGCCGCGCGGGGCCAGGTTCGGGGGAGTCGAGGAGCCCGTCGCCTCCGACCCCGTTCCCGCCGCCGAAGCGGCCCGCGCGGCCGGGAACGCGGTCTACGCGCTCCAGCGGCTGCGCTCCCAGGGGCGAAGCGGCGAGGCGCACGCACTGCTCTGCGAGGCCGTCTCCGGGCCGCCCGCGTGGCTCCCCGCGCTCGCCGAGGAGCTGCACCGGGCCGGCCTCGGCGCCGACTGGTCCACGCTCCTGTGGGAGGCGGCGCTGCTGCCGCCCGAGCGGCTCGCGGCCGTCGCCGGGGCGCTCGCCGACGCGGGCCGGTCCGAGGACTGCGAGCGGCTGCTGCGGCAGGGAGTCGCCCGCCCGGTCGGCGAACTCGCGGGCGCGTGCGCCGCGCTGCACGCCGAAGGGCACCATCGCGAGGCGCAGGCCCTGCTCACCGCCTTCCTCCTGGTCCGTACGCCCGTGGACGCCGCCCACCTCGCCGCCGCCGACCCGCAGACGCTGATCCCCCAACTCCGCACCGCCGCCGCCGCGATCTCCCCGGCCCTCGGGCGCGACCTGGCCCACGCCCTGCGCGTGGCGGGCCTCGCGGGAGCCTGACCCGGCTCCGGGCCCGGATCCTGGCCCGGCGCCGAGCCCGGCCCGAGCCGATGTGTGCGCGCCGCGTGACCGGTGACAACCGCTCGTACCTCAACCCGATCGTGTCGGTGCGTGTCCGACATGGACCAGTCGGGTATGAAACATGATCGACTCCGGCGGTTCACGGCGGTGGTCTTGCTCCGGGGTGTGACGGGGCTTACGTTCTCCTCCTACGCACCGTGTCTACGTGCGTAGAGGCTCTCTGACGCCGTGCCGAAGGAGCAGCTCATGACCGACGTCGTACGCGCCGCACTCGTCCAGGCGACCTGGACCGGCGACACCGAATCCATGATCGCCAAGCATGAGGAGCACGCCCGTGAGGCGGCCCGGCAGGGCGCCAAGGTCATCGGGTTCCAGGAGGTCTTCAACGCCCCCTACTTCTGCCAGGTCCAGGAACCCGAGCACTACCGCTGGGCCGAGCCCGTGCCGGACGGCCCGACCGTCACGCGGATGAAGGAGCTGGCCCGCGAGACCGGCATGGTGATCGTCGTCCCCGTCTTCGAGGTCGAGGGCGCCGGTTTCTACTACAACACCGCCGCCGTCATCGACGCCGACGGCTCCTATCTCGGCAAGTACCGCAAGCACCACATTCCCCAGGTCAAGGGGTTCTGGGAGAAGTACTACTTCCGCCCCGGCAACCTCGGCTGGCCGGTCTTCGACACCGCCGTGGGCAAGGTCGGCGTCTACATCTGCTACGACCGCCACTTCCCCGAGGGCTGGCGCCAACTCGGCCTCAACGGAGCACAGTTGGTCTACAACCCGTCGGCCACCCACCGCGGGCTCTCCTCCTACCTCTGGCAGCTCGAGCAACCGGCCGCCGCGGTCGCCAACGAGTACTTCGTCGCCGCCATCAACCGTGTCGGGATCGAGGAGTACGGCGACAACGACTTCTACGGCACCAGTTACTTCGTCGACCCCCGCGGCCAGTTCGTCGGAGAGACCGCCTCGGACAAGACGGAGGAACTCGTCGTCCGCGACCTCGACTTCGGGGTCATCGAGGAGGTCCGCCGGCAGTGGGCCTTCTACCGGGACCGGCGCCCGGACGCCTACGACGGGCTGGTGCAGCCGTGACCGGCCTCTACGACCGCCATCGCGCGGTGATCCCCGACTGGGTCGCCCTCTACTACAAGGACCCCATCGAGATCACCCACGGCGAGGGCCGCCACGTCTGGGACGCCGAGGGCACCCGGTACCTCGACTTCTTCGGCGGCATCCTCACCACCATGACCGCCCACGCCGTGCCCGAGGTCACCAAGGCCGTCGCCGAGCAGGCCGGCCGGATCATCCACTCCTCCACGCTCTACCTCAACCGGCCCATGGTGGAGCTCGCCGAGCGCATCGCGGCCCTCTCCGGCATCCCGGACGCCCGGGTCTTCTTCACCACCTCCGGAACCGAGGCCAACGACACGGCCCTGCTGCTCGCCACCGCGTACCGCCGCTCCAACCAGATCCTGGCGATGCGCAACAGCTACCACGGCCGCTCCTTCTCCACTGTCGGCATCACCGGCAACCGCGCCTGGTCGCCCACCGGTCTCTCCCCGCTCCAGACCCTGTACGTGCACGGCGGCGTCCGCACCCGCGGACCGTACGCGCAGTACAGCGACGAGCGGTTCATCGACGCCTGCGTCGCCGACCTCGAAGACCTCCTCGGGCACACCCGTGACGTCGCCGCGCTCATCGCCGAACCCGTCCAGGGCGTCGGCGGCTTCACCTCCCCGCCGGACGGGCTCTACGCCGCGTTCCGGCGGGTCCTCGACCGGCACGGCATCCTCTGGGTCTCCGACGAGGTGCAGACCGGCTGGGGCCGCACCGGCGACCACTTCTGGGGCTGGCAGGCGCACGACCAGGCGGGACCGCCGGACATCCTCACCTTCGCCAAGGGCATCGGCAACGGCATGTCGGTCGGCGGGGTCGTCGCCCGCGCCGAGATCATGAACTGCCTCGACGCCAACTCCATCTCCACCTTCGGTGGTTCGCCGGTCACCATGGCCGCGGGTCTCGCCAACCTCGGCTACCTCCTCGAACACGACCTGCAGGGCAACGCCCGGCGCGTCGGAGGGCTGCTGATCGAGCGGCTGCGGGCCGTCGGCGCCTCCGTCGACGCCGTACGCGAGGTACGCGGCCGCGGCCTGATGATCGGCATCGAGCTCACCCGGCCGGGCACCGACGAGGCCGACCCGGCGGCGGCCGCCGCCGTCCTCGAGTCCGCCCGCGAGAACGGGCTCCTCATCGGCAAGGGCGGCGGTCACAACACCAGCTCGCTGCGGATCGCGCCACCCCTCTCGCTCACCGTAGCCGAGGCAGAGGAGGGCGCGGACATCCTCGAACAGGCCCTCTGCTCCCTGTAGTTCACCGCATCCAGCCAGGGGGACACACGTGACCACCCGCACCCTCATCCGCGGCGGCCTCGTCGTCACCGCCGCCGACGAGATCCACGCAGACGTCCTGATCGAGGACGGCCGGATCGCCGCGCTCGCCGCGCACGGCTCCGACGCGGCCGCCGGATGGACCGCCGACCGCACCATCGACGCCACCGACCGCTACGTCATCCCGGGCGGCGTCGACGCGCACACCCACATGGAGCTGCCGTTCGGCGGCACCTTCGCCTCCGACACCTTCGAGACCGGCACCAGGGCCGCCGCCTGGGGCGGCACGACCACCATCGTCGACTTCGCCGTCCAGAGCGTCGGCCGCTCCCTGCGTGAAGGGCTCGACGCCTGGTACGCCAAGGCCGACGGCAAGTGCGCCATCGACTACGGCTTCCACATGATCATGTCGGACGTCAACGAGTCGACGCTCAGGGAGATGGACCGGCTCGTCCAGGAGGGCGTCAGCTCGTTCAAGCTGTTCATGGCCTATCCGGGGGTCTTCTACTCGGACGACGGCCAGATCCTGCGCGCGATGCAGCAGGCCGCCGACGACGGCGGGCTCATCATGATGCACGCCGAGAACGGCATCGCCATCGACGTCCTGGTCGAACAGGCCCTGGCCCGCGGCGAGACCGACCCCCGCTACCACGGCGAGGTCCGCAAGGTCCTCCTGGAGGCCGAGGCTACCCACCGGGCGATCCAGCTCGCACGGGTCGCCGGAGCGCCGCTGTACGTGGTCCACGTCTCGGCGGAGGAGGCGGTCGCGGAGCTGGCGGCGGCCCGGGACAAGGGGCTGCCGGTCTTCGGCGAGACCTGCCCGCAGTACCTCTTCCTCTCCACCGACAACCTCGCCGAGCCGGACTTCGAGGGCGCCAAGTACGTCTGCTCGACCCCGCTCAGGCCGAAGGAGCACCAGGCGGCCCTCTGGCGCGGACTGCGGACCAACGACCTCCAGGTCGTCTCCACCGACCACTGCCCCTTCTGCTTCGTCGGCCAGAAGGATCTGGGCCGGGGTGACTTCTCCAAGATTCCCAACGGCCTTCCGGGGGTGGAGAACCGGATGGACCTGCTCCACCAGGCCGTCGTCGACGGTCACATCAGCCGCCGCCGCTGGATCGAGATCGCCTGCGCCACGCCGGCCCGGATGTTCGGCATGTACCCGCAGAAGGGCACGATCGCGCCGGGCGCCGACGCGGACGTGGTGATCTACGACCCGCACACCGTCCAGACGCTGTCGGCGGAGACCCACCACATGAACGTCGACTACTCGGCGTACGAGGGGAAGACGGTCACCGGCCAGGTCGAGACCGTCCTGTCGCGCGGCGAACTCGTCATCGACCAGCGGAAGTTCACCGGGCGCGCCGGGCACGGCGCCTTCACCCCGCGATCCACCTGCCAGTACCTGAACTAGGAGAACCACGACGTGGACTTCGGACTCGTCCTGCAGACCGACCCGCCCGCCTCCGAAGTCGTCGGCCTGATGCGCCGCGCGGAGCGCAACGGCTTCCGCTACGGCTGGACCTTCGACTCCGCCGTGCTCTGGCAGGAGCCCTTCGTCATCTACAGCCGCATCCTCGAACACACCACCAAGCTCCACGTCGGCCCGATGGTGACGAATCCGGGGACGCGGACGTGGGAGGTGACGGCCTCCACCTTCGCCACGCTCAACGACATGTACGGCAACCGGACCGTCTGCGGCATCGGCCGCGGCGACTCCGCCATGCGCGTCGCGGGGCGCAGGCCCAACACCCTGGCCAGGCTGGGCGAGGCCATCGACGTCATCCGCGACCTCGCCGAGGGCCGCGAGGCGGTCGTGGACGGCAACCCGATCCGTATCCCCTGGGTGGCGGGCGGGAAGCTGCCGGTCTGGATGGCCGCGTACGGCCCGAAGGCGCTGGCGCTCGCCGGACAGAAGGCGGACGGCTTCATCCTCCAGCTCGCCGACCCGTTCCTCACCGAGTGGATGGTGAAGGCGGTCCGTCAGGCGGCGGTGGACGCGGGCCGTGACCCCGACGCGCTCACGATCTGCGTCGCCGCCCCCGCGTACGTCACCGCCGACGACTCGCCCGAGGCGCTGGCCCACGCGCGCGACCAGTGCAGGTGGTTCGGCGGCATGGTCGGCAACCACGTCGCCGACCTGGTCGCCAAGTACGGCGAGCACTCCGGCATGGTTCCGGACGCGCTCACCGCGTACATCAAGGACCGGCACGGCTACGACTACAGCCACCACGGCCGCGCCGGGAACCCCTCCACGGACTTCGTCCCCGACGAGATCGTGGACCGCTTCTGTCTCCTCGGCCCGGCCGAGGCGCACGTCGAGAAGCTGAGGAGGCTGCGGGAGCTCGGCGTCGACCAGTTCGCCGTCTACAACATGCACGACGCGCGGGAGGTGACGATCGACGCGTACGGCTCCGACGTCATCCCGGCTCTCAGCGCCTAGCGGGGGAGGCGGGATGTCGTGGTCGACCCGGGTACGGAGGTTCCAGGCCGGGGCCGAGAGCCGGTTTCCCGTTCTCACCGAGGTGACGAGCAGGCTCGTCAGCGGGAACCTCCTGGACTCGGGCACCAGGCTCGCCGCCACGGCGTTCCTGGCCGCGGTGCCACTGCTGTTCGTCCTGTCCGCGTTCGCTCCCAAGAGCGTGCGCGACCAGATGCACGAGTCGCTGCGCGCGATGTTCGGGCTGACGGGGCCGTCGGACCGCGAGCTCCAGCAGGTCCTCGACCCCTCCGCCTCCGACGCGGTGCGGGAGACCACCGGTGTCGTCGGCGCGCTCCTGGCCCTGGTGTCGGCCACGAGCTTCAGCCGCGCCATGGCCAGGGTGTGCGAACGGGCGTGGCGGCTCCCCCGGGCACGGACCCGGATCGCCGCCTGGCGCTGGGCCGTGTGGCTGCTGACCCTGATCCTGGTCGTGCTCCTCCAGGCGCCGATCAGGGGCGGTTTCGGAGTGGGGCTGTGGCTGGGCACGCCCGTGTTCTTCCTGGTGAGCACGGGCGTGTGGCTGTGGACCCAGCATCTCCTGCTGGTCGGCCGGGTCCCGTGGCTGCCGCTCCTCCCCGGGGCCCTCCTCGCCGCGACGGCCTCGACGGTCCTCGGGCTCACGGCCCGCCTCTACATCCCCGGTGCGCTCAACCGGGCACTGGCGGAGTACGGCTCACTGGGACTGGTCCTGACGATGTTCTCGTGGCTCATCGTGGTCTGCGCCTCCGTCACGTTCGCGTTCACCATCGGTGCGGTACTGGCGGTCGAACCCCCACTGAACCGCCGCTTCGGCCTGGACCGCCCCGACACCTGACGCCCGCCCCCTCCGCGTAGGTTCGTCTCGTGTGTCACTACGCCGACCCGGTCGAGCAGCGCTCCCTCGACCTCGGCGCCGCCGGGGCGGCCGCCAGGTCGGGCGTCACCCCCGTACCGCCCGTCACGCTGCTGGGCCTCGCGGCGCTTGACGTGCTCGACCACCTCGTCGAGATCGAGGCCACTGCGGTCGTCGACTGAGAGGGGAGCCGCGCCCGGGCGTCAGGCGGCGGCGCCCGAGGGGGCGGGGCCCGGGTCCGGTGTGGAGAGCCGGGTGGGGCCGACCACGGTCAGCGGGATGCCCAGGTGCTCGCAGAGGCGCCGGGCGCGCGTGAGCGCGCTCAGCGAGGCCGCCGAGGGGTCGCGGGTGGGCAGCTGCACACGCACGTGTCGGGGGCGGTGGGAGTGCACGAGCGCCTCGGTCTCCAGAGAGGCGGCCGCCCGGCTGCTGACATCGAGGTCGCGCAGAAAGGTCACGTGCAGGACGCCGTCCTCGATGGCGTGGGTGATCAGCATTGACGGTCTCCTTCTGTGCCGACGCCCCAGCTGGACGGGACGTTCCATGCCCGACGGGGCGGCTCGGAGTAGGCCACCAACGAGTCATTGTCCGAGGAAACCGGGGTTCCCGCACGCTGCCGCGCGACGCGCGGAACGGGCGTCGCGCCGATGCCGCAGGTCAGGAGGTGTCGCCGTGGCGCCTCTCCTGGCGCGAGGCGTGGGGGAGGTGCGTGATCCAGAGAGCCCCGGCTTCGAGCTGTGCCTGGTCGAGCCCGGTCTCCTGGCTGAGGGCCGCCATGCTGAGCCCCTGATGGTGCCGGCCCATCGCGCGGGTGATCTTCGCGAACCACAGTTCGGCGTCGTGGTACGGCCGTCCCCTCAGCTCCTCCTCCAGCAGCGCGAGGTGCTCGACGCTGCAGGCCAGCAGGGGACGCTGGCCGTCGTGGAGGGGATCGTCGGGGTCGACGTACGAGGAATCGGGTGCGCGACCATTGTGCGGACGCGGGCCGAGCGGGCATCCGCAGACCGCACACGGAGTGTGGCGGTGGGCTTCGGTGGTCATCGTGCACACCCCCCAGCAGGGTGGCGGGCGGCGAGTGCCGCCTGAGGCCGGTCGGATTCCGTGGGGAAGCTTCACTCGTCATGGTGCGCGTGGCCCAGACATACGTCAAGGATTACCTGAAAATCAGGACGTATAGAGCATGAATCGCGGTCGGTGCGGGCAGTGGTAGGTCATGGCCGATGGTGCCCGCCACCACCCGAGCTGGACGTTCCTCACCAACCACGCCCGGGTGCTCCTGATGCTCTCCCGTGATCCAGGGATCCGGCTGAGAGATGTCGCCGCCGAGTGCGGGGTGACGGAGAGGACCGTGCAGGCGATCGTCGCCGACCTGGAGGCGGACGGGTACGTCACCCGCGGGCGCGGTTCGGACGGCCGTCGGAACCGCTACGAGATCAACCCCAACGCCCAGTTCCGCCACCCCGCCGAAGCGGGGCACGAGATCGCCGGACTCCTCGACCTGCTGGGTGCCCGCGTGCACTCCGGACCGCCCCCCGGCGACTCCGAGAACGCCCGTGTCGCGACGGCCGGCACAGGAGGAGGGGCACCCGACAGCCCCAAGCGGGGCGCCCTCCGGCGCGACCGCGAGACGTGAGCCCCGGGCGGGGCGCGCGACCGGCAGGCGATCGACGGACAGGCGACGGACAAGGGCGATCGACGGACAGGCGCGACGGACGAGGGTGGCCGCCGACCCCGCGGGGTCGGCGGCCACCCTCCGTACACAAGGCGACGCGTGGGCCCGTGGGGCCCACGAGGCCGCGCGAGGTCAGCCGTGCCGCATGTCGTCAGGGTCCACCGGCATTCGGCCGGGGCCCGGCATCGGAGGCGTGTCGCCGACGCCCTGCCCGGACATGGCGTCGCGTTCCGCCGGCGTGATCCGGCCGCGCCATCCGCCGGTCTCCCGGCCGCGCTCCTCGATGAAGCCCTTGAACCGCTTCAGGTCACCCTTCACCCGACGGTCGAGCACGCCCAGCGCGTCTCCGGTCTTCTCCGCCATGCCCTCGGGCTGAAAGTCCATGGCGAGCATGACCCGGGTGTGGCCGAGGTCGATCTGCTCGAACGTGACGACACCCTTCTGCTGTACGTCGCCGCCCACCGTGCGCCAGGAGATCCGCTCGTCGGGCAGCTGGTCGACGATCTCGGTGTCGAACTCTCGCTGGACACCGGCCACCTTCGTACTCCAGTGACAGTGCTGGTCGTCAAGCTGTCGTACCGTCTCCACGCCCTCCATGAAGTTGGGGAACTCCTCGAACTGCGTCCACTGGTTGTAGACATGACGCAGCGGGACGTCGACTTCGATGGATTCCTTCACCATGCTCACGAGTCTCCTCCTTCACTGCTCCGACCGGACATCTCCGGTCAAACGGTCGGCTGCCCGTCGCGAGGGTCTTCAATCCTCCGTCGTGCCGGAGCGCCCCGATCGGCCGGTTCCGGGGGCGCCACTCGGCCCACCGCACGGCATCGCCGCCCCGGCCGCGGCCGGGGCGTCTGCGAGGTTGAGGGGATGAGGAAGTCCGCGCTGGTCGTCGTCGACATGCTCAACCCGTACGAGCACGCCGACGCCGACCTCCTTCTGCCGTCCGTGACCGAGATCGTCCCCGTCGTCGAGGACCTGCTGCACCACGCTCGGGAGCACGGCATCCCCGTGATCTACGCGAACGACAACTTCGGGCAGTGGCGCTCGCACCACGGCGAGATCCTCGATACCGCCCTCGCGGGCCGGCGCCCCGACCTCGTCGAGCCGGTCAAGCCCGACGAGGACTCCCTGTTCGTGGTCAAGGCCCGCCACTCGGTGTTCTACGAGACGCCTCTCGCCTACCTGCTCGGCAGTCTCGGCATCGACCACCTCGTCCTCTGCGGACAGGTGACCGAACAGTGCATCCTCTACTCGGCCCTGGACGCCCACATCCGGCACCTGTCGGTGACGGTGGTCGAGGACGCGGTCGCCCACATCCATGAGGACCTCGCCCGGGCGGCGCTGCGGATGATGGAGCGGAACATGGCGGCGAGGGTGCTGCGCGCGGCGGACGTCGACTTCTGACGTCAGGGATATGTTCCCCGCTTCGGGGAAGCCGCCGTGCTGATCGCCCCCTACATCGGAGGTGCCCGGTGTCCCTGACCGCCTCATCTGCGAGAAGCGGGCCCGAGCGGCTCGTCACACTGCCCGGTGTGTACCGCCCGCAGGCAGACACACGGCTGCTCGCCGACGCCCTCAGCCGCGAGAAGCTGGGGCCGGAGAAGCACGTCGTGGAGATCGGCACCGGCACGGGCGCGCTCGCGTTGAGCGCGGCCGCGACCGGCGCGCACGTCACGGCGATCGACGTCTCCCTGCAGGCGGTCATCGCGGCCCGCATCAACGCGCTGCGACGTGGGCTGACGCTCCGCGTACTGCACGGGGACTTCGCGGCCCGCACGCGAGGCCGCCGCTTCGACCTCGTCCTGGCCAACCCGCCGTACGTCCCGTCCCCGCAGGCCCGGCCGCCGTCGCGCGGCGCCGCGCGGGCGTGGGACGCGGGGCCGGACGGACGGGAGCTCATCGACCGGATCTGCGAGCGCGCCCCGGCTCTGCTGTCGCCGGGCGGCGTTCTCCTGCTCGTCCACTCGGAGATGAACGGGGCGGCGACCACGGTGCAGCGCCTGCGGCGCCTGGGACTTCAGGCGCGCGTGACGCGGCGCGCCGTCGTTCCCTGGGGGCCGGTACTCCGGTCTCGGCGCGCCTGGCTGGAGCGGCAGGGACTTGCCCGAGCTGTCGAGGACCGGGAGGAACTGGTGATCATCCGTGCGCAACGCTCCTGAGCGCGACCCCGAACGCGAACGGCCGGACCGTGCTTCCGAGCCGGACGGTGCCCCGGAGCCCGACCGGGCGCACGGTGCCCCGGCGGGCCCGTCTCCCCGCCGCGTGGCCGTGGACCCGCAGGGACCGGTACTGGTCGAGGGGCCGGTGGAGACCGTAGGGGACGATGGCACCGTGGTGCGATCGGACCGGTTCATGGTGGCCGTGTGCACGTGTCGCCGCAGCCGGACCCAGCCGTGGTGCGACACCAGCCATCGGCACCGCCGGCGACCGGGCTCCGAGCGACCGGGCTCCGAGCGGACGGATTCCGAGCGGACGGATTCCGAGCGACCGGATTCCGAGCGACCGGATTCCGAGCTGCCGCCCTCCGAGCTGCCGCCCTCCGAGCTGCCGCCCTCCGAGCTGCCGCCCTCCGAGCGGCAGCCCTCCGGGCCGGAGCCCTCCGAGCGACCGGGCCCCGGGCCTTCGGCGCCCGAGCGCTCGGCCGCCGGCCCGCGCTCGAGCGCTTCGCCGGAGCCGGCGCCCGCGGACACCGGACGGCGGACGAGCGGCCGCCCCGTCCTCCCCCAAGCGCGGGGGGAACTGTCCGAGGCCGTACGGGACGCCCTGTGTACGGGCTCCCCGCCCTCGTACGACCCCCGGGCCCTCCTGACGGCCGACCCCTGGGGGGAGGACCTCCAGCTGGCGCTCCATCTGCTGTACGAGCTCCACTACCGGGGCTTCGACGGGGTGGACGACGCGCGCGAATGGGATCCCGACCTGCTGCGGCTGAGGCAGGGCCTGGAGACCCGGTTCCTGCACGCCCTCCGTACCGAGGTGCCGGACGGCGACCGCTCGGTCGACGAGGTGTTCGCACCGCTGCTGGAAGAGCCGGTCGACCTGGGCGGCAGCGTCAGCCGCTTCCTCGAGACCGACGGCCGGCTCCAGCACCTGCGAGAGTACGCGGCGCTGCGCTCGGTCTACCACCTCAAGGAGGCCGACCCGCACGCGTGGGTCATCCCCCGGCTGACCGGGCGGGCCAAGGCGGGCATGGTGGCGATCGAGTACGACGAGTTCGGTGCCGGGCGGGCTCCGGACATCCACGCGCGGCTCTTCGCCGACCTGATGGAGGACCTGGGTCTCGACCCGGCCTACGGCACGTATGTGGACCACGCGCCCGCACCTCTGCTGGCCACCGTCAACGTGATGTCCCTGTTCGGTCTCCACCGCGCCCTGCGCGGAGCGCTGGTCGGGCACTTCGGCTGCGTCGAGGTCACCTCCTCGCCGGGCTCGCGGCGTCTGGCCCGAGCGATGCGCCGCTGCGGCGCGGGGCCGGCCGCCGAGCGGTTCTACACCGAGCACGTCGAGGCCGACGCCGTCCACGAACAGGTCGTACGGCGCGAGGTCGTCGGCGGCCTGCTCGCCGACGAGCCCGGCCTGGAGGCCGACGTCGTCTTCGGCTGCGCCGCGACGGTCATGCTGGAGGACCGGCTGGCGGCGTTTCTGCGGGAGTCGTGGGACCGGGGAGGCTCGGCCCTGCGGGTCCCCCTGGCGCAGGAGCCTCGACGGACGGACAGGTGACCGTGGCCGACCTGGACGCCTTCACCGCGCTGCTCGATCACCCTCTGTGCGTGGTGACGACCGCGGCGCCGGACGGCGAGCGCGGCGGCTGCCTCGTCGGGTTCGCCTCCGCCTGCTCCATCCGTCCGCCCCGCTTCGTCGCCTGGCTGTCGCGGGAGAACCACACCTACCGGGTCGCCTGCCGCGGCGAGTTCCTGGCGGTCCACGCCCTGGGGCCGGGACAGCGGGAGACGGCCCGGCTGTTCGGTGAGGAGACCGGGGACCGTGTCGACAAGTTCGCGCGCGCCTCCTTCGCACCGTCCGCGTACGGGGGAGTGCCCGTCCTCTCCGACTGCCTCGCCTGGTTCGTCGGGCGGGTGGAGGCGCGGCTCGATGGGGGAGACCATGTGGGCTTCCTCCTGGCGCCCGTCGCCGAGAGCCCTCCCGGGAAGCCGGACGCTGCCCTGATCCGGCTGAGCGACGCGGTGGACTTCGCACCTGGCCATCCGGCCTGACTTCCCGGACGTCAGACGGGTGGTGACAGCGAAGTTACGCTCCAGTAGGGTTCCGGCAGCCGAAGCGAGGAGGAGGCTGCCGTGACCGAGGGCGACTACACCGGACTGGCCGAACAGGCACGGCAGTTGGCGGAGGGGACCGTCACCTCGACCGCCCTCGTCCAGGCCGCGCTCGGCCGGATCGAGGCCACGCAGCCCACGCTCAACGCCTTCCGCTGCCTCCGGCCGGAGGCCGCCCTCGCCGAGGCCGCCGACGCCGACCGCAGGCTGGCCGCGGGCGAGAGGCTGCCGTTGCTCGGCGTACCGATGGCCGTCAAGGACGACACCGACGTGGCCGGTTTGCCCACCCGCTTCGGCTGTGCCGGAGACATCCCTGACGCGACCGAGGACGGCGAGGCCGTGCGGAGGCTGCGGGCCGCCGGTGCCGTCATCGTCGGCAAGACCAACTCCTGCGAACTGGGCCAGTGGCCGTTCACCGAGGGCCACGCCTTCGGTGCCACCCGCAATCCCTGGAACACCGCCCACACTCCCGGCGGTTCCTCCGGAGGCTCGGCCGCGGCCGTGGCCGCCGGCGTCCTGCCCGCCGCCCTCGGCTCCGACGGGGCCGGCTCCATCCGCATACCCGCCGCCTGGACCCATCTGGTCGGCATCAAGCCGCAGCGCGGCCGGGTCTCCGTCCACCCGTACGACGACTGCTTCCAGGGCCTCACCGTCAACGGACCGCTCGCCCGGACCGTCGCCGACGCCGCCCTGCTCCTCGACGCGGTCGCCGGGCCGCATCCCGGCGACCGCTTCCAGCCGACCGCCGTCGACGCCTCGGCCGCGGCGCGCCGGGAGCCCGGCCGGCTGCGGATCGGGCTCGCCTGGCGCGCGCCGTTCACCGCCACGTACAACCCGCTCGACGCAGGTGTGCGGCGGGCCGTCGCCGATCTCGCCGAAGCGCTCGCCGGACTCGGCCACACGGTGGAGGAGGCGCGCCCGCGCTACGGACTCATCGGGCTGAGCTTCCTGCCGCGCGCGACCGCGGGCATCGCCGAATACGCCGACCGGCATCCCCAGCCCGCGCTGCTCGACCCGCGCACCCGCAGCGCCGCCCGCAACGGCCGCCGCCTCGCCGGACGGGCCCTGCGTGCCGCCCGCGGCCGTGAGGCGCACCAACACCGCAGGATCGGCGCGATCTTCGACACGTACGACGTCCTGATCGCCCCGACGACGGCGGTGCCACCGCCCCGGATCGGCACCTTCGACACGATGCCGGCCTGGCGCACCGACCTGACGATGGCGTCCGCCTGCCCCTACGCCTGGCCCTGGAACGTCCTCGGCTGGCCGGGCGTCAACGTCCCAGCCGGCTTCACGCCGGACGGCCTGCCGGTCGGGGCGCAACTCCTCGGCCCGGCGGGCGGTGAGCCGCTGCTGATCTCGCTGGCGGCCCAACTGGAGGACGACCGGAAGTGGTTCGCCCACCGCCCGCGGCTCCCCGGAACCGGAGCCGGGTCCGGAGCCGGGTGCGCGGCGGCCGGCTGAGACAGGCCGCGGGACTACGGGACCCGGGCCGTCCACTCCTCCGTCGCGAACTTCGACGCGGCCAACTCCTTCGCCAGCGCCGTCTCCTCGGCCGTCACCACGCCTTCCGTCAGGCCGTACCGGTTCCGGAAGGAGTCGATCATCCGCTCGATGACCGCCTCGCGCGGCAGGCCCGTCTGGCGGCGGAGCGGGTCCACCCGCTTCTTCGCGCTCCTGGTGCCCTTGTCGGAGAGCTTCTCGCGGCCGATCCGCAGCACGTCCGACATCTTGTCGGCGTCGATGTCGTACGCCATCGTCACGTGGTGCAGGACCGCGCCCTCGCCCGCCACCATCCGCTTCTGCGCCGCGCCCGCGATCTTGCCCGCGTCCGTCGCGATGTCGTTCAGGGGCTGGTACCAGGCCTTGACGCCCATGTCGCCGAGCGCGCCCAGGACCCAGTCGTCCAGATAGGCGTAGCTGTCCGCGAAGGAGAGCCCCTGGATCAGCGCGTCGGGGACGGAGAGCGAGTACGTGATGGTATTGCCGGGCTCGATGAACATGGCCCCGCCGCCGCTGATCCGGCGCACCACCTCGATGCCGTGCCGCTCGGCCGCCGCCGGGTCGACCTCGTTGCGCAGCGACTGGAAGCTGCCGATCACCACGGCCGGCGCGCCCCACTCCCAGACCCGCAGGGTCGGCGGGCGCCGGCCGGCCGCGACCTCGGCGGTGAGCACCTCGTCCAGGGCCATGTGCAGCGCGGGGGGCTGCGGCGGCTCGTGGATCAGCTGCCAGTCGTAGTCGGTCCAGTCGGTGGCGTGCGCGAGTGCCCGGCGCACGGCCACCCCGATTCCCTCCGTGGTGAGCCCGTACATCTCGGTGCCCGGGGGGAGCGCCGCGTCGATCCGGGCCGCGAGGCCGGACGCGTCGATGTCGACGGGGGCGCCTTCGAGCGCGCGGTCGATGGCGAGGATGGCCTCGTCCGGCTCCAGGAAGAAGTCGCCCGCGACCCGGACGTCCGTCAGGACACCGTCACGCGACTCCAGGTCGACGACCACCAGCTTTCCGCCCGGAACCTTGTACTCGCCGTGCACGGACCCTCCCTCGCCCCGATGTCCCCGTAAGGGGTGAACCGGTCCAAAGCGTACTCCGTGGGGAAACGGAGGGTTAAGGGACGGTCTCCCGGAATGTCAGAGCGTCGTGCTTAGCTGGACGCATGATCGAAGACTTCCTTGACCACGTCCTCTCCGGCGGTACGACCGAGGTGGAGGAGGCTGTCCGCAAGGCGGCCGCAGCCGAGATCACGCCCCGCTTCCGTCAGCTCGCCGCGCACGAGATCGTCGAGAAGAACGGGCCGCACGACCTGGTGACGATCGCCGACCGGGCCGCGGAGGAGCACCTGACCGCGTCCCTGACGCAGCTGTTGCCCGGTTCCGTCGTCGTCGGAGAGGAGGCCGTCCACGCCGACCCGGCGATATACGACGCCCTTCAGGGCGACGCCCCGGTGTGGATCGTCGACCCCGTCGACGGCACCCGCCAGTTCGTGCGCGGCGAGCCCGGGTTCTGCACCCTCGTCGCGCTCGCCCGCCAGGGGGAGCTGCTCGCCTCCTGGACGTTCGCACCGGCCCTCGACCAGATGGCGATCGCGGTGCGCGGCCGCGGCGCCACGCTCAACGGGCAGCCGATACGCTCCGGCTCGCCGGCGCCCGGCGCCGTCCTGGACGTCGCCACCTCCCACCCCGACTACACGACCGCGGACCAGAAGCGCGCCCTGCTCGGTCTCGACACCGAAGGTGTGCGCCCACGCCCCTGCGGCTCGGCCGGACTGGAGTATCTGGACGTGGCCAGGGGCCTCCTCGACGGCATCGCCTTCTCGTGGGAGTACTCATGGGACCACGCGGCCGGGCTGCTCCTGGTGACCGAGGCGGGCGGTGCGCACACGACGGTCGCGGGCGAGCCGTTCCGTGTCACCGGTGGCAACGCGCTGCCGTTCACCGCGGCCCGCGACCGGGCCACCGCCGACCGGATCCGGACACTGCTGCGGGGGCGATGAGGGCCGCGGGGGCCCAGGAAATATCCTGGGAGCCTTGGCCATCGGCTGACGAAGGAGTCCGAAGGTGCCATCGATGCTCGACGCCGTCGTCGTGGGGGCGGGCCCCAACGGACTGACCGCCGCTGTGGAGCTGGCCCGCCGGGGTCTCTCCGTCGCCGTGTTCGAGGCCAAGTCCACCGTGGGCGGCGGCGCCAGGACGGAGGAGCTGACCCTCCCCGGCTTCCGCCACGACCCCTGTTCCGCCGTGCATCCGCTCGGGGTCGGCTCGCCCGTCTTCAAGACGATGCCGCTCGACCGGTACGGCCTCGAGTGGCTGCACCCGCGCCTCCCCATGGCACACCCCTGGGACGACGGCACGGCCGCCGTGCTCTCCCGGTCGGTCGCCGAGACCGCCGCGTCCCTCGGACCGCGCGACGCCGGGGCGTACCGCCGCCTCGTCGCCCCGTACCTCGGCAAGTGGGACACCCTGGCACGGGACTTCATGTCCCTGCCGCTCACCGCGCTGCCCCGGGACCCCGTCACGCTCGCCCGCTTCGGCATCGACGGACTCCGGCCGTCGACCTGGCTCATGCGCCGCTTCCAGGACGACAAGGCGCGTGCGCTCTTCGCCGGACTCGTCGGCCATGTCATCGCCCCGCTGGGCGGGTTCGCCACCTCGGCGGTCGGTCTCGTCTTCGCGCTGGCCGCGCACGAGGGCGGCTGGCCGATGCCCCGCGGCGGCTCCCAGGCGATCTCGGACGCCCTCACCGCGTACCTGAAGGCGCTCGGGGGCGCGGTCCACACGGACTACGAGGTCAAGCGCCTCGACGACCTCCCGCCGGCCCGCGCCTACGTCTTCGACACCTCGCCGACCGCCCTCGCCAGGATCGCCGGGTTCGGCGGCGCGTACGACCACTACCGTTACGGCGCGGCCGCGTTCAAGGTCGACTACGCGCTCGACGGCCCCGTGCCCTGGACGGCGGAGGCGGCACGCGAGGCCGGTACCGTCCAGATCGGGGCCGGGATGCGGGAGATCGGCACCGCCCTGGACCAGGCCTCCTCCGGTACGGCCCCCGGAAGGCCGTTCCTCATCACCGCGCAGCCCAGCCTCGTCGACCCGAGCCGCGCGCCCGAGGGCAAGCACGTCTTCTGGGCGTACGGCCATGTGCCGAACGGCTGGGAGGGCGACCTCACCGAGGCGATCGAGCGTCAGATCGAGCGCTTCGCCCCGGGCTTCCGCGACCGGGTGCTCGCACGCGCGACGGCCGGGCCGGCCGAACTGGCCTCCCGCAACGCCAACTACGTGGGCGGCGACATCGCCTGCGGTGCCGCCCGGGGGCTTCAGCTGCTGCTGCGTCCCAAGCTGTCCCTCTTCCCGTACGCGACCCCGCACCCCGCCGTGTTCCTCTGCTCCTCCGCCACCCCGCCGGGCCCCGGCGTGCACGGCATGTCCGGCCACAACGCGGCCAAGGCGGTCTGGCGCAGCCTGCGCCGGGCGGGGCGATGATGATCGTATGAGAGATGACCGTATGAGTACGGAACCGGCCCTCGTCCTCGTCCGCGGCGACATCACCGAGCAGCAGGTCGACGCGATCGTGAACGCGGCGAACTCCTCGCTCCTCGGCGGAGGCGGCGTCGACGGCGCCATCCACCGCCGGGGCGGCCCCGCCGTCCTCGAGGAGTGCCGCAAGCTCCGCGCGGGCCACTACGGCCGCGGGCTCCCCACCGGCCGGGCGGTCGCCACGACGGCCGGCCGGCTCGACGCCCGATGGGTCATCCACACCGTGGGCCCGGTCTGGTCCCGGGAGGAGGACCGCTCCGGGCAGCTGGCCTCCTGCTACCGAGAGTCGCTCCGGGTGGCCGACGAGCTGGGAGCCCGTACCGTCGCGTTCCCCGCCATATCCACCGGGATCTACGGCTGGCCCATGGACGACGGCGCCCGCATCGCCGTCGAGACCGTACGGGCCGCCGTGACGTCGGTGGCCGAGGTGCGCTTCGTCCTGTTCGACGCGGCGGCCTACGCGGCCTTCGAGGCCGCCACCGGCTGACGCGGGACACGCGAGGGGATCGCCCGGGTCTCACTTCACCGGCGCCCCGGGACGTGGGTAGATCCGGGACTGCTTCACGCTGCCGAAGGCGAAGCTGGACTCGATCGACGCGATGCCCGGGATGGCGTGGATCCGGTTGCGCACCAGCGCCTCGTACGCCTCCAGGCTCTCGATCACGACCCTGAGCAGGTAGTCGCTGCTGCCCGCCATCAGATAGCAGTCCTGGATGTGCTCGATCTCCCCGACGTGCCGCTCGAATACGTTGACGGCCTCGGCGGTGTGGCGTTCCAGCCGGATCCGTACGAAGACGGTGATCGGCAGCCCGAAGGCGACCTGGTCCACCATGGCCGTGTAGCCGCGGATCAGCCCCGCCTCCTCCAGCCGGCGGACCCGGCGCAGACAGGGCGAGGGGGAGAGCCTGATCCGGTCGGCGAGGTCCTGGTTGGACAGCCGGCCGTCCTGCTGCAACTCGTGGATGATCTGCAAGTCCACCGCGTCCAACGTCGCTCCCTCGTCGTTTCCCGCACCGCTCCGCCGATCCTTGGCAGATTCTGCTCCCACGCTAGGGCTGGAGGGCATAACTGGCAATCGGCTGCCCCGCCGAAAGCTCTACCGTTGCGGGGATCAGTGGTGACGAGCGGGAGGACCCTTCGGTGGGCGGGATACGTACGGCGGGGGCACCGCCCGTGGAGCCGGCACGCCGTGCCGGTCCGACCGGCAGGGCGCTCTCGCCGCAGACCGTGGGCCTGGTGGCCCTGCTCCTCACCGTGGCGATCTGGGCCGCGTTCGCCCTGAGCGCCCGTGCCCTGAGCACCTCCACGCTGCTGCCCGCCGATGCCGCGCTGCTGCGTTTCGGTGTGCCCCTCGTCGTCCTCGCGCCCGCCCTGTGGCGGCGCAGGCGCCGGCTGGCCGCGGTCCGTCCCGGTCCCGCCCTCAAGATCGTCTGCGGTGCGGGTGTGCCGTTCTTCCTCGCCGCCATGTACGGCGGTTCGCTGACGTCGGCCGCGTTCGTCGGGGCGATCGTCCCCGGCATGGTCCCCCTCTTCGTCTCCGCCCTCATGGTCGCCGGCGGCCGGAGCGCCCCCCGCGGTACGCAGTCGGCGGGCCTCGCCCTGATCGTGGCCGGAGTCGCGGCCCTGGTCTGGCGCTACACGGCCGCCCTGGACGCGGACGTCCTGATCGGCGCGGGAACGCTCCTCGTGGCCAGCGGGCTGTGGGCGCTGTACACCGTGGGCCTGCGCGAGGTGGACCTCGACCCCGTCGGCTCCATCGGACTCCTCTGCCTGCCCTCCTTCGCCGTGATCGCACTCCTGGTCCTGACCGGCGTCCTGCCCACCGGCATCGCCCACGCGGCCGGTTCCGACATCGCGCTGTTCCTCGTCGTCCAGGGCCTCGGCGTCGGCCTCTGCGCCGGACTGCTCTACGCGTTCGCCATCCGCCGCCTCGGCCCGGAGCGCAGCTCGGTCGTCGGCAGCCTCAGCCCGGTCGCCGTCGTCCTGCTCGCCGTCCCCCTCCTCGACGAGTCGCCGACCCTGCCCGTCCTGATCGGCGTCCCCCTCATCACCCTCGGCGTCGCACTCGCCAACCGCCGCCCCCGCACCCGAACCGAGGTCCCCGCCGATGCTTGAGCTTCTCGCCGCCCCGCCCGTCGACCCGCTCTGGGACCTGTCGGCCGAGTACGCCGCCGACCCCCGTCCCGAGCGCCTCGACCTCGTCCTCGGCGTCTACCGCAACCACAACGGCGTCACCCCGGTCATGGCGGCGGTCAAGGAGGCCGAGATACGCCTCGCGGACCGCTCCGAATCCAAGGAGTACCGCGGACTCTCCGGCCACACCGCCTTCAACCGGGCCATGCTCTCCATGGTCCTCGGCACCGAGGCCAGGACCGCGCGCGCCACGGCCGTCCAGACCGTCGCGGGCACCGGTGCGCTGCGGCTCCTCGCCGACCTCGTACGCCAGACCCGGCCCGGCACCACGGTGTGGATCAGCGACCCCGCGTACGTCAACCACCGCCCCATCCTGGAGGGCGCGGGGCTCTCCGTCCGGACGTACGGCTGCGGCGACGGCATGCTCGACGACCTGCGCGGCGCCCGGCGGGGCGACGTCGTCCTGCTCCAGGGCTGCTGCCACAACCCCACGGGGATCGACCCCGACGCCGGGACGTGGGAGGCGCTGGCCGGACTCGCCGCGGCACACGGCTGGGTCCCCTTCGTCGACCTCGCCTACCACGGGCTCGGCGACGGCCTCGACGCCGACCTGTGGGCCACCCGCATGCTGGCCGACCGGCTGCCCGAGGTGCTGATCGCCGTCAGCTGTTCCAAGAACTTCGGTCTCTACAGCGACCGCACCGGCTGCGCCATCGTGCTCGGCCCCTCGCGGCAGACGCTCCGGCACGTCGAGACGGCCCTGCAGAACGCCGCGCGCGTCATGTACTCCATGCCGCCCGACCACGGCGCCGCCGTCGTCGCCACCGTCCTGGACGACCCGGGGCTGCGGGCCGTCTGGCGCGAGGAGCTCGACGCCATGCGCGGACGGATCACGGCCAACCGGGCGGACCTCGTGGCGCACCTGGACGCCCTGGGGTGCCCGGACGCGGCGGCCTCGCTCCGGCGCCAGAAGGGCATGTTCTCCATGCTGCCGCTGACACCGGAGCAGATGCGCCGGATGCGCCGGCAGTCCGCCATCTACGGCACGAACGCGGGCCGCATCAACATCGCGGGCGTCTGCGCGCACCGCATCCCGTTCCTGGCGCAGGGCATCGCCGCCGCTCTGGAGACACCCCTCGCAGTTCCCGCGCTCTGAGCCCTGAGGCCTGTCCTTCGGATCAGGCCCTACGCCTCCGCGGGCGCCGGGCGGCACAGCAGGGCGGCCGGGGAGGGTCGGGAGCCGAACCGGGTGGTGAAGGCGATGCCGGCCGCGTACTCGGTGGGCAGGCACTGGCCCTTGTAGTGGCCGCTCGCGTACTCCCCGCCCGGCGCCCCCGCCGGGCGGTTGTCACCCCGGTCGAACCACACCGTCCGGCCGGCGCCCGCCGGGAGCGCCGTACGGGCCGGGGCGCACAGGGCGGCCGAGACCCGCTCCCCGCGCACGCTGTAACCGATCACGAACCCGCCCGCCGGGCACTGGAACTTGGTGTAGCCGCCTGCCCAGTCGCCGCCCGCGGGGACGTACGACTCGTCCCGGACGACCGTGTGCCCGCCGGTGCCCGCCCGCAGGCCCGAACTCGCGCAGAGCCCGCGGCCTCCGGTGTGGCTCAGCCCGGCCAGCCGGGAACCGTCGGGGCAGACCGCCTTGCGGGCGCCGCTGTCCCAGTCCCCGCCCGCCCTGACGCGCAGCGAGGCGTTGTGGTCGCGGTGGTCGGTCGTCAGCTGGTACCAGGAGGGCGTGACGGGGACGGCTCCGGTGCGGCCGGGCGCGTCCGTCAGCCCGGTCCACAGCGGGGTGCGCCAGTCGCCCCCGTCGAGGACGCCGGTCCGCCGGCCCTCGGAGTCGTACCGCAGCAGCGCCCAGCTGTCCCCGCCGCCGCCACCGCTCCAGCCGACCAGCGGCCAGTAGGCGTAGTCCACGTCGGCGTCGGCGAAGAGCTCGGTCAGGTTGCGGAACCAGTCGCGCGGGCGGCTGTTCGCCTCGTCGGCCCCGATGCCGAACTCGCTGACCCAGACCGGGGCGGTGAAGTGCCGGCCGGTCTCGGCGGAGACGTAGAGCGCCTGGTCGTGGACGGTCCGGCGGAGCTGCTCGCGGGTGAGGTCCTGGTAGCGCGGGTCGCTGGTCTCGCCGATGCCCGTGGCGCCGCTGTGGTTCGGGCCCGTGTAGCCGTAGAAGTGGGCCGAGTAGACGAGCTTGCCCGACACCACCAGGGTGTGCGAGAGGGTACGGACCGGGGTGAGGGTGGGGCGGCCGTGTGGGAGGCCGTCCACCGGAATGCCCTGCCAGTTGATGCCCTCGACGACGATCAGCAGGTCCGGGTTGGCCTCGGTCAGGATCCGGTCGCCGGTCTCCTGAGCGGCGGCGTGCCAGTCGTGGTTGTCGCCCAGTCCCCAGTTGGGGTCGTCCCAGACGTCACGGCGGACCTCGTTGTAGAGGTCGGCGCCGACCACGCGCGGATCGGCGCGGTAGCGCTTCGCCATGAAGACCCAGTCGTCGGCCCACCGGGCGGTGGACTGCCCGCTGCTGTTCCAGCGCTCGTTGCCGTCCACGCCGCAGCACCATCGGGTCGTCACGGTGTGGTTGTTGAGGATCACCGCGAAGCCGTCGGCGGTGAGTGCGGCGACGACGGCGTCGAAGACCCGGAGCGGTGTCAGGCCCCGCAGGGCCGGATTGGCCGCGACGGCTGCGTCCGGCACGGGGGCCGTCGCCCGCAGCATCTCGTTGGAGAAGGGCAGCCGGATGCTGTTCAGACCCAGGGCACGGAAGTCGGCGAGGAGCGTCGGCAGCGGGGCGCGGTCCAGGCCGACCGGGATGCCGTGGGCGTTCTGTCCGGCGTGGTGGTTGGCCGGGTCGGCGATGTCTCCCGAGCCGTTCCAGGAGCCCTGGGCGCCGTCCCAGTTGGCGGAGCGCAGCCGGAAGCGGTCGCCGTCCGCGTCGACGATGTGCCGTCCGCGGGTGGACAACGGCGGTGTCCAGTCGGTGGCGGTGGCGGTGGCCTGTGCGTCGGCGGGCGGGGCGGGCCGCGCCGCGGCGGAACCCGGCAGGACAGGGACGAGGAGGGCGCCCGCCAGAAGGGCGCCTCGGATCGTACGTAACAAGCGCTGCATCGGGTACCTGCCATGCCGTGGGGGAGTGGGCGGCGCCAAGTTACCGGCGGGTCGCCCAGGGAGGAACCCCCTGGCCGAAAGCGGGTCCACCACCGTCCGGAGCCGTACCGCCGGGCCCCGCGTCGAGGGCTCGGCTAGGGTGATCGGGTAGGAACGCACCCCCCGGGGACAGGTCGGATCGTTGGACACTACGCAGTCGCCGAGCGAGACGCCGGAGCGACCACCGGCGGCCATCGGTTACGCCGGTGTCCTGCGTGAACTCCTGCCGATCGCCCTGTGGCGGGAGGACGCCGACGGGCGGGTCGTCGAGTGGTCGCTCGCCGCCCAGGACCTGCTCGGATACCGTCCCGACGACGTGCTCGGGCGGGTCGCGACGCCCATCCTGGTGCCGGACGCCAATCGGGAGCTCGCCGGACAGCTGACACGGCGGGTCCAGTCCGGCGAGACCGTGGTCGGCACCCTTCCCGTTCGGCACCGCGACGGTCACGAAGTGACCATGGAGATGTGGATCGTCCCCGACGTCGACCCCCGGGGGCGGCCGGGCGCCATGCTCATCGCGGTCGAGACCTCCGAGGTCCTGCGGATGCGGGACTCGCTCGCCGCGCTCCAGAGCCTCTTCACCCAGTCCCCGATCGGCCTCGGGACCCTCGGCACCGACCTGCGCTTCATCCGCGTCAACGACGCCCTGGCACGGATGAACGGGGTCTCCGCCGTCGAACACGTCGGCAGGCGGCTCACCGAGGTCGTGCCCGGCGTCAACGCCGTCGCCCTCGAAGCCACCATGCGCGAGGTCCTGGAGAGCGGCCGGGCCTCCGTCGACGTGCGCCGCACCGGCCGGACCCCGGCCGACCCCGACCACGACCGGACCTGGTCCTGCTCGTACGCCCCGCTCCTCGACGGGTCCGGCCGGCGGCTCGGGCTGATCGCCTCCCTCATCGACATCACCGAGGGCCAGCGCGCCCTCGTCGAGGCCGAGCGGGCGAAGCGCCGCTTCGCCCTCCTCGCCGAGGCGGGCACCCGGATCGGCACCACCCTCGACCTGCTCCAGACAGCCGAGGAGATCGTCCAGGTCCTCGTGCCGCAGCTCGCCGACTCGGCCGACGTCCAGCTGCTCGAAGCCGTGCTCGAACCCGACGACGCGGCAGCCACGCAGGGCCTGCTGCGCCGCCTCGCGGCCGTCTTCCCCGACCCCACCGCCCCCACGGCGCTGCTCACCCCGGGACAGACCTTCCAGATCCCGCTCGACACCGTGTACGAGCGGGTCATCAACGCCGCCCTGCCCCTGAACCTCTACCACTCCGACCTGCCCGCGCTCTTCCCCGACCCCCGCACCGCACCCCTGCGCGACTACTTCGAGTCCCACATCGGATCGGCGCGCCTCGTGCCCCTCGTCGCCCGCGGCACGGTGCTCGGCGCCGTCACGGTCACCCGGCTCAACGAGCGCGAACCCTTCGACGAGCAGGACTTCGTCCTCATCGACGAACTCGTCGCCCGCGCGGCCCTGAACATCGACAACGCCCGCATGTACACCACCCAGCGCGAGGCCGCCCTCACCCTCCAGCGCAGTCTCACCAACGACGCCCTGCCCACGGTCGACGGCCTGGAACTCGCCGGCCGCTACCTCCCGGCGAGCGACCACGACGTCGGCGGCGACTGGTACGACGTCATCCCGCTGCCCGAGGGGCGCACGGCGCTCGTCATCGGCGACGTCATGGGCCACGGCATCCACGCGGCGGCCGTCATGGGCCAGCTCCGTACGGCGGTACGGACCCTCGCCCGGCACGGCGTGCCGCCCGCCGAACTCCTCAGCTCGCTCGACGCGGTCGTCGCCGACGTGGGGGAGGACGAGATGGCGACCTGCGTGTACGCCGTCCACGATCCGGAGACCGGCCGCGTCGTCATCGCCCGGGCCGGTCACCCGCCACCGGCCGTCGCCACGGCCGACGGGGCGATCACCTTCCTGGAGGGGCCGCCCGGCACCCCGCTCGGCACCGGCGGGCAGGAGTTCGGGACCGAGGAGCTCCTGCTCCCGCCCGGCAGCCTGCTGGTGCTGTACACCGACGGCCTCATCGAGGCCAGGGACCGCGACCTCGACCAGGGCATGGACCAGCTCGCCGAGGTACTCCTCCACCTCGAACGGCCGCTCAGCCGGCTCTGCGACGACATCCTCGAACAGCTGCTGCCCTGTGCCCCGGGGGACGACGTCGCCGTCCTGCTCGCCCGCACCGCGCTGGGCTGACCCGCGCGGGGCCGACCGGCCCGGCGCGACCGGCGCCGTCGGCTCACCAGGCGAGGTCCTCCAGCGCGTCCAGATCCGGCGCCAGGGCCGGCAGTTCCGCGTCCTCGGTGGTCAGGGGCAGCTCGGCCCAGATCACCTTCCCCCGCTGGGTGTACCGCGTGCCCCAGCGCTCGGCGAACTGGGCCACCAGGAACAGACCGCGGCCGCCCTCGTCGGTGGTCGCCGCGTACCGCAGGTGCGGAGCCGTACTGCTGCCGTCGGAGATCTCGCAGATCAGCCTGCGGTCCCGCAGCAGCCGGACCCGGATGGGCTCGGCGCCGTACCGGATCGCATTGGTGATCAGCTCGCTCAGGATGAGCTCGGCCGTGAACGCGATGCCGTCCAGACCCCACGAGGCCAGCTGCGCCGCGCCCGCGTTGCGGATCCGGGAGACGTCCGCCGGATCGGGCGGCACGTCCCACTCCGCGATCCGCGCGGCCTCCAGCCGACGGGTGTCGGCGACCAGCAGGGCGATGTCGTCGTCCGGCGCGGGCCCCAGCAGGGCCGTCAGCACGTCCCCGCAGGCCTGCTGGGGGCTGCGGCCCGTGGTGGCCAGCGCCTCGGCCAGCAGCCCGAGACCGGTGTCGAAGTCCCGGTCGCGGTCCACGAGCAGGCCGTCCGTGAACAGGACCAGCCGGCTCCCCTCGGGCAGGTACAGCTCCGTCGTCTCGAACGGCATCCCTCCCACGCCCAGCGGCAGCCCGGCGGGCAGCTCGGGAAACTCCACCCGGCCGTCCGGATGGACGAGCGCGGGCCCCGGATGGCCGGCCCCGGCCATGAGGCAGCGGCCGTCGGCGGGGTCGTAGATCACGTACAGGCAGGTGGCGCCGGTGATCCGCTCGCTCCCCTCCTCGCCCTCGGCCGAGCCGTCCGCGGCCGAGGAGCCGTCCGCCGTACGGCCGGGGTCCGCGCCGCCCGGCGCCCCGGAGCCGCCTCCCGATCCGCCCGCCGGCTCGCCGTCCGATCCGCGGTCGATGCGGTCGATGCGGTCGATCAGCTCGTCCAGGTGGCCCAGCAGCTCGTCCGGCGGCAGATCCAGGGTGGAGAAGTTGTGCACCGCCGTACGCAGCCGCCCCATCGTCGCCGCCGCGTGCAGCCCGTGCCCGACGACGTCGCCGACGACCAGCGCCACCCGCGCGCCCGGCAGGGGGATCACGTCGAACCAGTCGCCGCCCACCCCGGCCTTGGCTGGCAGATACCGGTACGCGACGTCCACGGCGGACAGGTCCGGCAGGATCCGCGGCAGCAGGCTGCGCTGGAGCGTCACCGCCATCGCGTGCTCACGGGTGAACCTGCGGGCGTTGTCGATGGAGACCGCGGCGCGCGCGGTCAGCTCCTCGGCGAAGGTCAGATCCTCCTCCCCGAACGGCTCCTGCGTCTCGGCCCGCCAGAAGTTCGCCATCCCCAGCACCACGCCCCGGGCCAGCACCGGCACGGCGACCAGCGAATGCAGCCCGTACGCGAGCGCCTCGTCCGCGCCCGGAGGGTCCTGTGCGCGCCAGCCGTCGGCGTCGTTCAGCCGCTCCACCAGGACCGCGTGGCCGCTGTCCAGCGCCATCGCCATCGGTGTCGTCGGCACGATGCAGCGGATCAGGTCGCCGACCGGCTGGAACGGATGCTCGGCGCGGACGCCCGTCAGCGCCGTCCTGCGCATCTCGGTGAACGCGCCGGAGGGCTCCTCGCCCCGGAGCACCGGTTCGAGCAGCTCCACCGTGACGAAGTCGGCGAACTTGGGGACGGCGACCTCCGACAGCTCCTCCGCCGTCCGCACCACGTCCAGGGTGGTGCCGATCCGCACCCCCGCCTCGTACAGCAGCTGCAGCCGTCCCCTGGCCACCTCGGCCCGCCCCGACACCGTGGCGAGCTCGGTCGAGTCGCGCAGCGTCATCACGGTGCCGGTGGGCCGGCCGCGATACGGGGCCGTGGGACGTACGTTGACGGCGAGCAGCCGGTCGCCGGCCAGGTGCACCTCGTCGGTGACGACCCGTCCGGAGGAGAGCAGCGCGGCGGTACGGGGATCGAGACCCAGCTCGTTCACGTGCCGCTGCTCGGCGTCGGGGGCCAGGTCGAGCAGCCGGCGGGCCTCGTCGTTGGCGAGCAGCAGCCGAAGGTCCGCGTCGATGATGAGCACCCCCTCGCGAACGGCGTGCAGCACGGCCTCGTGGTGCTCGTTGATCCGGGTCATCTCGACCGGGCCCAGGCCGTGCGTCTGCCGCCGCAGCCGCCGGCTCACCAGCGCCGCGCCGCCCACCGCGAGCGCCAGGGCGCCCGCGGCCGTGCCGAGCAGCAGCGGCAGCTGGTCCTCGACCACGTTGCCGACGTTCTCGATCTCGATACCGGTGCTGACCAGGCCGACGATGTCGCCGTCCTCCGTACGGACCGGAACGATCGCCCGGACGGCGTCCGAGGGCTCCCCGTGGAAGATCTCCGTGAACGACTCGCCCTCCCGGGCGCGCGCGAAGTCGCCCGTGGAACGCTGCCCGATCAGCTCGGGCCGGGAGTCGGTGTAGCGGATCCCGTCGGGTGTCATCACGGCGAGGAAGTCGAGGCCCGAGGCCCGGCGTGCGTTCTCGGCCCGGGTCTGGAGCAGGGCGGTCGGATCGTCGGCGCGCAGGGAGTCGACCAGACCCGGGGCGTGCGCGAAGGACTCCGCGGCGGCGAGGGAGCGGTTCTTGGCGTCACGCTCCGTGTCGTAGCGGGCCTGGAAGATCAGGGCCAGCGCGCCCACGGTGACGAGCAGCACCACGATGATCGCCTGGAGGGCGAACACCTGCCCGGCGACGCTGCGCAGCCCCAGCCCCTTGGGCCGGTGGCCAAGCCGTCCGGTCATGGGGTGTCTCTCGCTGATTCGGCTGTCGTCGGAGCTGCTGGCGTCAGGGATTCTGCACTCACCCGTCCACTTCCTCGGTTCCTCGGCCCGCCGGCGGCGTCGGGAATCCGCTCCTTCCATGCTGCTCCAGTGTCGGCGGGATATCGAGACGGGGCGAGTCGCGACACCCGGACCGGGCCCCGTCGGCGGAAGGTCCATGTCGTTTTCTCGCCAGCCAGGGCCCCTCCGGTCCCCGACCATGGAGGCATGCACACCGACACCGAGCGCTGCGTGCGGGCCGTCCGTTCGAAGGACGCCCGCTTCGACGGCGTGTTCTTCACCGCGGTCCTCACCACCCGGATCTACTGCCGTCCCAGCTGCCCGGTCGTACCGCCCAAGGCCGAGAACATGGTCTTCCACCCGAGCGCGGCCTCCTGCCAGCGCGCCGGGTTCCGCGCCTGCAAGCGCTGCCGCCCGGACACGAGCCCCGGTTCCCCCGAATGGAACGTCCGCGCCGACGCCGTCGCCCGGGCGATGCGGCTGATCCAGGACGGGATCGTGGACCGTGAGGGCGTCCCGGGCCTCGCCGCCCGGCTCGGCTACTCCACCCGGCAGATCGAACGCCAGCTCCTCGCCGAACTCGGCGCCGGGCCCCTCGCCCTGGCCCGCGCCCAGCGCGCCCAGACCGCGCGGCTGCTCATCGAGACGACACCCATGCCGATGGCCGAGATCGCCTTCGCCGCCGGCTTCTCCTCGATCCGGACCTTCAACGACACCGTCCGCGAGGTCTTCGCGCTCGCCCCCGGGGAGCTGCGCGCCCGGGTCACGCGGTCGCGGACGGCCGCCCGGACTCCCCGCACCCCGGGCGTGATCGCGCTCAGGCTGCCGTACCGCTCGCCCCTCAACCCGTCCAACCTCTTCGGCCACCTCGCCGCGACCGCCGTCCCCGGGGTGGAGGAGTGGCGGGACGGCGCCTACCGCCGCACCCTCACCCTCCCGCACGGGCACGGCATCGTGTCCCTCGCCCCGCGGTCCGACCACATCGCCTGCCGGCTCTCGCTCACCGACCCCCGGGACCTGACCCTCGCCATCAGCCGCTGCCGCTGGATGCTCGACCTCGACGCGGACCCGGTCGCCGTCGACGGGCAGCTGCGCACCGACCCGCTGCTGGCGCCGCTCGTGGAGCGGGCGCCCGGCCGGCGCGTGCCCAGGACCGTCGACGCGGCCGAGTTCGCCGTACGGGCCGTGCTGGGCCAGCAGGTCTCCACGGCCGCCGCCCGTACCCACGCGGCCCGGCTCGTCACCGCGCACGGCGTGCCGGTGGAGGACCCCGAGGGCGGACTCACCCACCTCTTCCCGGCCCCCGAGGCGCTCGCCGGCCTGGACCCCGAGTCCCTCGCGCTGCCCCGCAGCCGCCGCGCGACCCTCCTCAGACTCGTCGAGGCCCTCGCCGACGGCTCGCTCGGCCTCGGCCCGGCCACCGACTGGGGCGAGGCACGCGCGCGGCTCCTGGCCCTGCCCGGTTTCGGCCCCTGGACGACGGAGGTCATCGCGATGCGGGCGCTCGGCGACCCCGACGCCTTCCTCCCCGGCGACCTCGGTGTCCGCCGCGCCGCCGCGGGACTCGGCCTGCCCTCCACGCCCGCCGCGCTGACCGCCCGCGCCGCGCGGTGGCGGCCCTGGCGCGCGTACGCCGTCCAGTACCTCTGGGCCACCGACAGCCATCCGATCAACCACCTCCCCGCATAAGGAAGTCGCCCCGCCATGACCGACGTCCGGCACACCGTCATCGACAGCCCGTACGACCCGCTGACCCTGGTCGCGGTCGACGGCGAGCTGAGCCGTATCCACATGACCGAGCAGCGCCACCGACCCGCCGAGGAGACCTTCGGCGAGCCGGACCCGCGCCCTTTCGGCGAGGTGATCCGCCAGCTCGACGCCTACTTCGCCGGGGAACTGACCGACTTCGACCTGCCGTTGAGGCTGATCGGCACCCCGTTCCAGCTCCGGGTGTGGGAGCGGCTCCGCCGCATCCCGTACGGCGAGACGCGCACGTACGGGGAGTTGGCGGAGGCCCTCGGCAGCCCCGGAGCCTCCCGGGCCGTCGGCCTCGCCAACGGCAGGAACCCCGTCAGCATCGTCGTACCCTGCCACCGCGTCGTCGGCGCGGGCGGCTCGCTGACCGGGTACGGCGGCGGGCTCGGCCGCAAGCGGCGGCTGCTCGCCTTCGAGTCGGGCGCGGAACCGGACGCGCTCTTCTAGCGAAGGGGCGTGGGCGGCTTCAGCGCAGCGCCTCCAGGAGCGCGGGCAGGGAGGTCCCGATCGGCTCGCGCACCACCTCGTCGGCGAGCGCGTCGTACGGCGTGGGCTCGGCGTTCACGATGATCAGCCGGGCCCCGTTCTCGGCGGCCACACCGGCGAGCGAGGCGGCCGGCTGGACCTTCAGGCTCGTCCCGGCGGCGATGAAGACCTCCGCCGCCTTGGCGATCGACATCGCCTGGCCGAGCACCTGGGGATCGAGCCGCTGCCCGAACATGACGGTCGCCGACTTCAGGATCCCGCCGCACACCCGGCACGGCGGATCCTCCTCGCCGGCCTCCACGCGTGCCAGCGCCTCGCCCATGGCGGAGCGGTCGTGGCACGCGGTGCACACCACCGACCGTGCGGTGCCGTGGAGTTCGACGACCTTGCGGTCCGGCATTCCGGCGAGCTGATGGAGCCCGTCCACGTTCTGCGTGAGCACGCGCACGGCGACCCCGGGTGCCTTCTCCAGCTCGGCGACGGCCAGATGGGCCGCGTTGGGCCGGGCCTTGAGCGCGGGGCTGTTCCGCCGCATCTCCCAGGCACGGCGGCGGATCTCGGGGTCGGCCATGTAGAAGTCGTACGTCACGAGCTTCTCGGCCTCGGGGTCCCGCCGCCAGAGGCCCTGCGGGCCGCGGTAGTCCGGAATCCCGGAGTCGGTGGACACCCCGGCCCCGGTGAGAATCGCCACGAGAGTCATACGACGAGCGTAGGCACCCAGGGGAACCCGCCGCGAGCCGATTTCCGCGGGTGCTAGGTTCCCGCCATGGCCAAGGTGAACATCGAACTCGACGCCGAACTCGTCGTGGAAGTCATGGTCCTCGCGGGCGTCAACAACCCGCGGGACGCGGTCGAGGCCGTCGTCCGCGACTACATCGCCCGCGGACACCGCACGGAGGCCCGGGTGGCCACGCGTGAGGCCGAGGCCCCTCCCCGCGGCGGCAACCCGCTCACGACCGAACCCCCGCAGGGCTGACGCGATGCGGACACCACGACGCACCCCGCGACGCGCCGCCCGCGTCGCCGTGCTGGACCCCGACGGCGCCGTCTTCCTCTTCCGTTACGACAACGAGGAGGTCGGCGTGCACTGGGCCATGCCCGGCGGCGGCCTCGAACCCGGGGAGAGTCCGCGCGCCGGAGCCCTACGGGAGCTCCGGGAGGAGACCGGCTGGGAGGGGATCGAACCGGGCGAGCTGCTCTGCACCTGGGAGCACGACTTCACCCGCGCCGGCGTCCCCGTGCGCCAGCACGAACACATCTACGTGGCGTACGGGCCGCGCCGCGAGCTCGCCGGTGACCTCGCGGCCGCGCACGCGGAGGACCGCATCCAGCTCGGGCGCTGGTGGAGCCCCGGGGAGCTCGCCGCGGCCGACGAAGCCCTCTGGCCCCCGGACCTGGCCGACCGGCTCGCCCGGTTCGGAGCGTCGGGCGCCGACGGGGGCCGCGGTGGCGACGGGATCGGTGACGGCAGTGGTGAGGCCGGCGGGGGAGCGGCCTGAGAGGCCGGGGTCACCCGCCGGCGGGGCGTCCGTTCTCCAGCTCGGCCGGGCCACGGCCGGAGCCGGCGGCGTCGAGGGCCGCCAGGACGCGCGGCCCCAGGGTGCCCAGGAGGTGGCCGGCGACCTCGGCGGGTTCGATCAGCTTCCAGGAGATCAGCTCCTCCTCCTGGAGGCGGATCGCGGCGAGCCGCTCCTCGGACAGCACCCCGCCGTCGTACACGTAGGCGACGATCGGCGGCCGCCCCACGCCGTGCACCCAGTCGACCGCCAGCAGCGCCCCCGGCTCCAGGTCGAGACCGATCTCCTCCGCCGTCTCCCGGCGCGCGGCCTGGCGGGGCGTCTCGCCCTCGTCGGACTCGATGGTGCCACCGGGCAGTACCCAGCCCTCACGGTAGTTCGGCTCGACGATCAGGACGCGACCCGCCGCGTCCCGGAAGAGCACGGCGGCACCGGCGAGGACACGCGGGAGGCCGGCGATGTACGTGGCGTAGTCGGTCGTCGTCATTCCGTCAGCGTAGCCAGCCGGAGCGTCCGCTCGGCCAACTCGCTGATCCGCACCCCGTCGAAGCCGAAGACGGCGCTGTGCACCCGGTCCCGCAGCGGCTCCGACCACTGCGGCGGGATCGCCGCCGCCCCGCACAGCACCCCGGCCACCGAGCCCGCCGTGGCCCCGTTCGAGTCCGTGTCCAGGCCGCCGCGGACGGTGAGCGCGATCGTGGTGGTGAAGTCCCCGCCGCCGTACAGCAGTCCGGCCGTCAGGACCGCCGCGTTGGGGATGGTGTGGATCCAGCCGAGCCCGTTCGTCCGCTCCGCGAGTTCGGCGAGGGCGGCGGACCACTCCACGCCCGACTCGTGGAGCGCGATCGTGTGCCGCACCGTGCGCGCGAGGCGGCTGCTCGCCGGGATCCGCTCCAGCGCCGTCTCAAGGGCGGCGCGCACGTCCGGAGCCGTGAAGGCGGCGGCGATGAGCGCGGCGGCCCACATCGCGCCGTAGACACCGTTCCCCGTGTGCGACAGCACCGCGTCACGGCGGGCCAGCGAGGCGGCGCGGCGCGGGTCGCCGGGGGAGGTCCAGCCGTACACGTCCGCCCGGATCAGCGCGCCGATCCACTCCTGGTGCGGGTTGTCGTACGTCGCGGTGAGCGGCGGCTTCAGACCGTTCGCGAGATTGCGGTAGGCGGTCCGCTCGGCCGTGAAGGTCTGCAGGTACGGCAGGCGCAGCAGCCAGAGCTCGCCCAGCTGCTCGGTGGTGAACGCGAAACCGTGCGTCTCCAGGAGGTGCAGGCCCAGGACGGAGTAGTCGACGTCGTCGTCCCGGCAGCTTCCGTCGATCCGCCCGCGCACGCACCGGGGCCACTCGGGCCGCAGCTCGAACCCCGCGACGTCGGCGGGCGGCGGGGGCAGGTAGTCGGTGAGCGGCAGCGCGTCCGTCAGCCGCAGATACCGGTCGATGTGCTCGGGCGTCCAGTGGTCGCCCCGCTCGACGGGCTTGCCGAGCATGTTCCCCGCGATCCGTCCGGTCCAGCCGCCGAGGATGCGATCGGCGAGTTCGCCGTGCGTGAGCGCCATACGTCCGGTGTACCGAATCCCCGGCCCCTGCGCGCGCCGACGCGTCCGCGCGCCGATACGGACCCACTATGGTCCGGAATATCGTCTTATCAGGGGGTGGCATGGCGCCGGGAGGTCCGGATAGGGTCGGCTCGGCGCGACTGCACGTTCGAAAGCAAGGGATGCAAGGGTGACGGACGGAGCAGTAACTGAGGTCGCACGCGTACTCGTCGCGGCCGACAAGTTCAAGGGCTCGCTCACGGCCGTACAGGTCGCGGAGCGCGTCACAGCAGGTCTGCGACGGGTCGTCCCGGAGCTGGAAGTGGAGACCCTGCCGGTTGCGGACGGCGGCGACGGTACGGTCGCGGCCGCGGTGGCGGCCGGTTTCGAACGCCGTGAGGTGCAGGTGGCCGGGCCCCTCGGCGAGCCGGTGACGGCGGCGTTCGCGCTGCGCGGGACCACGGCCGTCGTGGAGATGGCGGAGGCCTCCGGCCTCCAGCTCCTGCCGGCGGGTGTGTTCGCGCCGCTGACCTCGACGACGTACGGCTCGGGCGAGCTGCTGCGCGCCGCGCTGGACGCGGGCGCCACGACGATCGTCTTCGGCGTCGGCGGCAGCGCGACGACGGACGGCGGCGCGGGGATGCTGGCCGCGCTCGGCGCGGTCTTCCTGGACGGCGAGGGCGAGCCGGTCGGACCCGGCGGGGCGGCGCTGGCCTCTCTCGCCTCCGCGGACCTGTCGGGCCTCGACCCGCGGTTCGCATCGGTCGAGCTGATCCTCGCCAGCGACGTCGACAACCCGCTCACCGGGCCGAAGGGCGCGCCCGCGGTCTACGGTCCGCAGAAGGGCGCGACGCCGGAGGACGTCCAGACGCTGGACTCGGCGCTCGCTCACTTCGTGACGGTCCTGGAGGAGGCGATCGGCCCGAAGGCGTCGGAGTGCGCGGTCGCGCCCGGTGCGGGCGGTGCGGGCGGTATCGGCTACGGCGCGCTCGTCGGTCTGGACGCGAGCTTCCGACCCGGCATCGAGCTCATGCTCGACGTCCTGGGCTTCGCCCCGGCGCTCGAGCGGGCCACGCTCGTCATCACGGGCGAGGGATCGCTCGACGAGCAGACCCTGCACGGCAAGGCCCCGGCGGGCGTCGCGGCGGCCGCGCGTGCGGCGGGCAAGGAGGTCGTCGCGGTCTGCGGCCGCCTGGCCCTCGCGCCCGAGGCCCTGGGCAAGGCGGGCATTCGCCGCGCCTACCCCCTGACCGATCTCGAACCCGAGCCGGCCAAGTCCATCGCCAACGCGGGCCCGCTCCTGGAGCAGGTGGCCTCCCAGATCGCCCGGGACTTCCTGGCGTAGCCCCGCGGTCCGCGGCCCACCCACCCCGGCGAGTCCTGCCGCCCCGCCGGGGTGCGCCCCGTCGTCGGTCGCGAAGCGGGGTGGGGGCCGCCCCGGACCGACCGCCCCTCACGCCGTCGTCGTCAACCGGAACGCGTCCAGGGCCAGGGTCATCTCCGTCAGGTCCCGGGGACGGGACAGGGACCTCGACGTGAGTTGTTCCAGGCGGCGCAGGCGGTTGAAGACCGTGTTGCGGTGGCAGTACAGGCGCGAGGCCGCCCGCCCCGCCGAGCCCTCGCAGTCGAGCCAGACGTCCAGCGTCTCCAGCAGGACCGCCCGGTCCGCCGGATCCAGTTCCAGCAGGCCGCCCAGCACGTCCGCCACCAGCAGGCCCGCCAGTTCCGGCTGCCCCACCACCAGCGCCCCCGCCATCCGGCGGTCCAGGCGGACGATCTGCCGGGAGTCCGGCGGACTCGTCCGCAGCGCCAGCTCCGCGAGCCGCCGCGCCCGGCCGAGCTCCGCGAGCCCCGTCACCACCGGACTGATCCCGCCCGGCCCCGGGCACCGCCCCTGAAGCAGCTCCGACAGCGCGTCCAGACCCGTGCCCTCCGCCAGCGACACCACCCCGATCTCGCAGTCCGCGCCCATCCGCCACAGGAACCGCACCCCGGCCCCCTGCACCCGCCGGTGGAACGGCTCCGGCACCTCCCGGCGGTCGTGCCGCAGCACCACCACCGCGTACCGCCCGTGCTCGGGCAGATCCAGGCCCGCCGCCGCCTGCGAGGTCACCTCGGGCGAGCGCTGCCCCTGCAGCAGCGCGTCGAGCAGCGCCTGCAGCTGTTCGTCCGTACGGCGCCGCAGCTCCAGCTCCGTCGCCCGGTACGCCTCCGACGCCGTGTCCGCCTGGGCGTCCACCGCCGACCAGACGATCGTCGCCGACTGCGTCAGCGCCGCGAGCCGAGGGGGGAACGCCGAGGCGTCCTCGATGAGCGCGTCCCACACCAGATGACCGGCGTGCCGGTACGCGTGCACCACGAGCTCCAGCGGCATCCCCTGCTCGGCCCGCCGCCGGCCCATCTCGTCCGCGTGCTCCAGATCCCGCCGGGGCGAATCCCGCGGCGCCGAGATCATCTCGATCCCGATCCGCATCGCCTCATGGGCCTCCTGCCAGTGCTGGTCGTACGGCACGATCCGGCCGTACGCCGGCTCGTACCCGTGCAGGTCCCTCAGATGCTCGTCCACCAGCTCCGGCAGCCGCTCCAGAAGTGCCGTGCACGCCTCGGCAAGCAGCTTCCAGTCGTCACCGGTCCGCGGTCTGCGCCGTCCCATGCCCGGAGGATGCCACCCCCGACCCCGTCCCGACAGGCCCCTGACACGCGGTGTTGTGCGCGTGCACAACCCACCCCGGCGCCCGCTGGTCACCGGCAGCGTTTCGGCCGCTGCACGTGGACGGGCGGCCGTCCCGGTGCTGGGGTGAGCGCCACTGAACGGGCCACGGAAGGGGAACCATGGGAGGGACCGCACTCGCTCTCGAGATCGCGGACCTGTCGGCGGGGTACGGACCGGTACGCGCTCTGAGGCAGGTGTCGCTCACCGTGCCGGAGGGCGACGTCGTCACCGTCCTCGGCGGCAACGGAGCGGGCAAGTCCACACTGCTGCGGGCCGTCTCGCGCACACTGTCGTTCCACGGCGGGGCCGTCACCTCGGGCACCGTGACCTACGGCGACCGCCCCATCGGCGGGCTCCCGCCCGACCGGGTCGTCGCCGCCGGTGTCTGCCAGGTGCCGGAGGGACGGCGGGTCTTCGCCCGGATGACGGTCGAGGACAACCTGCGGGCGGGGGCGCTCGGCGCACGGGGCGACCGCGCCGCGAAGGCGGCGGCCCTGAAACGCGTCCACGAACTCTTCCCCGTCCTCGCCGACCGCGCCCACCAGCACGCCGGACTCCTCTCCGGCGGCGAGCAGCAGATGCTCGCCGTCGGCCGCGCCCTGATGGCCTCGCCGAAGCTGCTGCTCCTGGACGAGCCCTCCCTCGGCCTCGCCCCGCTCATGGCCGCCCGGATCGCCGACACGATCCGCGAGATCAACGCCCAGGGCACGGCCGTCCTCCTCGTCGAGCAGAACGCGGCGCTCGCGCTGCGGCTCGCCTCCCGGGCGTACGTCCTGGAGGTCGGCGAGGTCACCCTCTCCGGTCCGGCCGCCGAACTGGCCGCCTCCGACGAGGTACGCCGCCGCTACCTGGGCGTCGTCGACGAGGACGCCGCGGCCGACGCGGCGACCGCCACCACCGCCCACCCCGTCCTCTCCCGCTGGGAGGGCCGATGACCGCGACCGCGGAGCCCGTCCCCGCCCTCGACGTCCGCGACGTCACGGTCCGCTTCGCCGGACTCACCGCCCTCGACTCCGTCTCCTTCACCGTCCGCCCCGGCACGGTCCACGCCGTCATCGGCCCCAACGGCGCCGGCAAGTCCACCTGCTTCAACGTGCTCTCCGGCGTGTACAGGGCGACCTCCGGCAGCGTCCGCTTCGGCGCACACGAACTCACGGCCCTGCCCCCGCACAGGATCGCCGACCTCGGGGTGGCCCGGATCTTCCAGAACCTCGCGCTGCCGCCCCGCGCCACCGTCGAGGACAGCCTGATGCTCGGCCGCCACCGGCTGACCCGGAGCGGTTTCCTCGCCACCGGGCTCCGGCTGCCGGCCGCCGCCCGCGAGGACGCCCGGCACCGTGCCCGCGTCCGCGAGATCGCGGCCTTCGTCGGGCTGGAGAAGCAGCTCGCCCAGCCCGCCGGCTCGCTTCCGTACGGGCAGCAGAAGCTGGCCGAGCTCGCCCGCGCCCTCTGCATGGAGCCCAAGCTGCTCCTCCTCGACGAACCGGTGGCCGGCATGACCGCCGACGAGCGGCGCCGTACAGCCGCCGTCATCGCCGGCGTCCGCGACAGCCTCGGGATCTCCATCGTCCTCGTCGAACACGACATGGGGGTGGTGATGCGGCTCGCCGACGCCGTCACCGTCCTCGACTTCGGCCGTCGGATCGCCGACGGCGCCCCCGGCGACGTACAGAACGACCCGGCGGTCGTCCGCGCCTACCTCGGAGAGGAGACCGCCGAGTGACCACCTTCGCCGAACTGCTGCTCAACGGAGTCTCGTTGGGCTCGATCTACGCCCTCATCGCCCTCGGCTTCGTGGTGATCTTCCGCGCCACCGAGGTCGTCAACTTCGCCCACGCCTCCCTGCTGCTCGCGGGCGGCTACTTCACGGCCGTCCTCCACGAGGACATCGGCTTCTGGCCCGCGCTGCTCGTCGGCATCGGCGGCGCGGCGCTGGTCGGCGCGGCCGTCGAGTTCCTCGTCATGCGCCGCTACCGCGGCTCCGACCACAGCGTCCTCGCCATCGTGACCATCGGCGTCGACATCCTGCTCGCCACCGAGCTGACCCGCCGCATCGGCACGGACATCCTCGCGCTCGGCGACCCCTGGGGCGACGCCGTCGTCACCTTCGGGCCGGTCAGCCTGGCGCAGACCCGGATCGCGGCCTTCCTCGCCGCGGCGCTGCTCATCACCGCGTTCCTGCTCGCCTTCCGCCACACCTCCTGGGGCGTCGCCATGCGCGCCGCCGCCGAGAACCAGGAGACAGCCGCCCTGATGGGCATCCGCCTCGGCCGGGTCTCCCTCGGCGCCTGGGCGGTGGCCGGCGGACTCGCCGCCGTCGCCGCGCTCTTCCTCACCGTCTTCCCGACGCCCGGCCTGGAGCGCAGCACCTCGTTCGCCGCGATGAAGGCCTTCCCGGCCGCCATCCTCGGCGGCCTCGACTCCACGACCGGCGCCCTCGTCGGCGGCCTCCTGGTCGGCGTCACCGAGTCCCTCGCCACCGGCTACCAGGGCGATCTGACCTTCCTCGGCCGGGGCATCGGCGACCTCGCCCCGTACCTGGTGATGGTTGCGGTGCTGCTGATCCGTCCGGCCGGACTCTTCGGCACGAAGGAGCTGGCCCGTGTCTGACGCGCTTCCCCGCCGTGGCGTCGCCACGCTCGCCCGCCCCCGTGTGTACGGCTGGGCAGCCGCCGGTCTCGTCCTCGCGGCCTTCCCCTTCTACCTGGACCGCTTCTGGCTCCAGGCCGGGCTCTTCGCGATGGCGGCCGCCATCGGCGCCATCGGCATCAACCTGCTGACGGGCGCAACCGGCCAGCTCTCCATGGGCCACGCCTTCTTCCTCGCCGTCGGCGCGTACGGCTACTGCGCCTTCGCCGGCGACGGGACGGACGGGCTCACCGGACTCGGCCTGCCGGGCTGGCTCGCCGCCGTCCTCGCCGTCGTCCTCGCGGGCCTGGCCGGCGGGGTGTTCAGTCCCATCGCGGGCCGGCTCACGGGGGCGTACCTCGGTATCGCCACCCTGGCACTGATCTTCATCGGCCAGCACGTCCTCTTCAATGCCCACGACCTCACCGGCGGATTCAACGGCCGGGCGGTCCCCCCGCTCAGCCTCTTCGGCCTCACCTTCGACGACACCGAACTCCTCGTCGCCCAGGTGCCGTTCGGCTCCGCGGAGAAGCTCTGGTACCTCGGCCTGGTCCTCCTCCTCGCGGGCGCGCTCTTCGCCCGCGGAGTCCTCCGCGGGCGCCCCGGCCGGGCCATGAACGCGATCCGGGACCACCGGATCGCCGCCGGGGTCATGGGCATCCCCGTGGCCCGCTACCGCGCCGCCGTCTTCGTCCTGTCGTCCATGTACGCGGGCCTGGCCGGCGTCCTGCTCGCGCTGGTCTTCCAGCGGACCGTGCCGGAGTACTTCGGCATGCTGCTCTCCCTCGAGTATCTGGCCATGATCGTCATCGGCGGTCTCGGCTCGGTCGCCGGCGCGGTGGTGGGAGGCGTCTTCGTCTCCCTGCTGCCGCAGCTCCTCAACCGGTACAGCGACGCTCTGCCCCTGGTCTCCGCCCCCGGGACGGGCGGGATCGCACCGGGGGAGGCCGCCCGCTATCTCTACGGCGCCGCCGTCGTCGCGGTGGTGCTCTTCCTGCCCGGAGGCCTGGTCAGGCCGGGCTTCCGCAGACCCGCCCGTACAACCGCCCGCACAACCGAGCGAACCGCCCAACCCTCGCACTCCTCTGGGGAGGAACGATGATCCACCGACGACAGGCGACCAGAACCATGGCCGTCGCGCTCGCCACCCTCGTCGCACTGACCGCCGCCGGCTGCAGCTCCAAGGCCAAGAGCGGCGACGAGAAGGGCACCGGCGCGGGCGGGGTGAAGGCCGGCACGGGCGTCACCGACAAGACCATCGCGGTCGGCGCGCTCACGGACATGACGGGCGTGTACGCCACCCTCGGCAAGAGCGTGACGCAGGCGCAGCAGCTCTACGTGAAGCAGGTCAACGCGGCCGGGGGGATCTGCGGACGGAAGCTGGAGCTGACCGTCCGCGACCACGGCTACGACCCGCAGAAGGCGCTCTCCGCCTATACCGAGCTGGAGCCGAAGGTCGCCGGCTACATGCAGTTCATCGGTTCCCCGTTCGTCGCCGCCGTCAAGCAGCGCGTCGACGGCCAGGACAAGGGGCTGGTGCTGCCCCAGGCCTGGTCGGCCTCGCTGCTCGGCTCCCCGTACATCCGCGTCCTCGGCTCCACGTACGACGTCGAGACGATCAACGCCGTCGACTTCCTCGTGAAGGAGAAGGGCCTGAAGTCCGGCGACAAGCTCGGCCACGTCTACTTCGAGGGCGACTACGGCGAGAACGCGCTGGCGGGCTCGAAGTACGCGGCCGGGAAGGCGGGTCTGACGGTCGTCGAGCAGAAGATCAAGCCCACCGACAACGACATGTCGGCCCAGGTCGCGGCGCTCAAGCAGGCAGGGGTGAAGGGCATCGTCATCAGCGCCGGACCGCGCCAGGCCGCCTCCCTCGTCGGCGTCGCGGCGGCGACCAAGCTCCTGGTACCGGTCATCGGCAACAACTCGGCCTTCGCGCCGCAGCTCCTCGGCACCCAGGCGGGCCCCGCGCTGGAGAAGATGTACTGGTTCGCCTCCCCGAGCCTGCCGATCGGCGCGGACACCCCCGCGGCCAAGAAGCTCGTCGCCGACTACAAGGCCGCGTACCCGAGCGACAGCCTCGACAACGGCATCGTCGCGGGCTGGACGGCGGCGAGCGTCTTCGGCGAGGCCCTGAAGACGGCGTGTGACGCCAAGGACCTCAGCCGCGAGGGCATCGACAAGGCGCTGCTGACGCTGAACGCCTACGACGCCGGATTCGGCACGCACGACTTCAGCGACCCGAAGGCCCCGTCCTCGCGCGAGTCCGTCATCCTCCAGCCGGACAAGTCCGTCCCGGGAGGCATGCGCACGGTCCGCGAGCCCTTCGTCTCCGACGCGGCGAAGGAGTTCACCCCGAAGGCCAGCTGAGCCGGGAGGCCGAGCCGGAGCACGACCCACGCCCCGCCGCGCATACCGCGCGGCGGGGCGTCCGTCGTGCGCGTCTCACCGCGCGCCTGCGGACGGCGCGGACCGCCGTGTCACCTCGGGGAAACACCGGCGTGTGAGGCTCGGCGCATGAGCACACCCGTCACCCCGCCGGCGGCCCCCGGCGCCCCCGCCACGGCCGAGCCCGCCCCCTCGGCCGTCCGGCTCGACCCGTCCACGATCCGCGCCCGGGCCTCCGACGGCCTCGCGGACCTCCTCGTCGACGCCGTCGGGGGCGGAGCCTCCCTCGGCTTCCTCGCGCCCCTGGACAAGGCCGAGGCGGTCTCCTGGTGGCGGGCGGTCGCCGAGGAGGCCGAGCGGGGCGTACGGGACGTCTGGGCGGCCCTCGGACCAGCGGGCGAGGTCCTCGGCGCGGTGACGCTCGTACGGACCGAGAAGCCGAACGGCCGCCACCGCGGCGAGATCGCCCGCCTGATCGTCCACCGCGAGGCCCGGGGCCGGGGCCTGGGCGGCCGGCTGCTGGCCGCCGCGGAGGCCCACGCCGCCCGCGAGGGCCTCACGCTCCTGATCCTGGACACCGAGACCGGCAGCCCCGCCGAGAGGCTCTACCGCAAGGCGGGCTGGATCCCGGCCGGAACGATCCCGGACTTCGCCGCGGACCCGGCCGGGACCCTCCGTCCCACCACGCTCTACTACAAGCGCCTGCCCTGATCCGGACACGACGAAGGGCCCGGGTGCTTCCCGCACCCGGGCCCTTCGTCGTCGTACACGTACCGCCTACGGCAGCTGAGCCGCCTCCGCCTGCCGCGCCTCCCGGCTTTCACGCCGGTTGTCGCGGAAGGTGTTCACCCGCCGGGCCGTGGCGAAGAGGGGGATCACCGCGCCCAGCACGACCTGCAGCGCGCAGCCGGTCTGGAGCAGCAGCTGTCCGCCGGGCGCGTCGAACGCCCAGGCCGCCAGCATCCCCATCGCACCCACGATCCAGCTGAGCATCGCCACCGCGAGGATGCCCCGCGGCTTGGGGTACTCGACCCGGCTCACCATCAGCCAGGCGACACCGATGATCGCCAGCAGCGTCGGGATGAACGGCAGCTCGAGAAGGACGATCGAGACGACCGTCAGCGCGCCGAAGGGGCTCGGCATGCCCTGGAACATGCCGTCCTTCATCGTCACGCACGAGAATCTCGCCAGCCGCAGCACCACCGCGAGCAGCACCACGATCGCGGCCACCGCCGAGACCTTCTGCTGCGCGCCGGGCGTGACCATGCCGTACACGAGTACGAAGTAGGCCGGGGCCAGCCCGAAGCTGATCAGGTCCGAGAGGTTGTCCAGCTCGGCGCCCATCGGCGACGAGCGCAGCTTGCGCGCCACGATGCCGTCGAACAGGTCGAAGATCGCCGCGGCGAGCATCAGGATCACGGCGGTGGCGGCGCTGTTGCGCGCCATGCCGGTCTCGGTGCTGCCGGTGAGGTGCGGGATGAGGATCCCGGTGGTGGTGAAGTACACCGCCATGAATCCACACGTCGCGTTACCGAGCGTGAGGGCGTCCGCTATGGACAGCCTCAGCGACAGCGGCATCTCCTCGGCGTCCTCGGCCTCCTCCGCGTCGCTGTCGGCGACCCACTCGGCGGCCCTGGTGTCGGGATCAATCACGGTCAATGCGAGTCACCCCCGCGGTCGTGGTCTGACCGACCTCGACGGCGACGTCCACACCCTCCGGAAGGTAGATGTCGACGCGTGACCCGAAACGGATCAGACCGATGCGCTCGCCCTGCTCCACCTTCGTCCCCTGGGGGATGTACGGCACGATGCGCCGGGCCACGGCGCCGGCGATCTGCACCATCTCGATGTCACCGAGCTCGGTGTCGAAGTGCCAGACAACGCGCTCGTTGTTCTCGCTCTCCTTGTTGAACGCCGGGACGAACCCGCCGGGGATGTGCTCCACGGACGTCACCGTGCCGGCCAGCGGCGCGCGGTTGACGTGGACGTTCAGCGGGCTCATGAAGATGGCGACCCGGGTGCGTCCGTCCTTCCACGGCATGATGCTCTGCACCACACCGTCGGCGGGGGAGATGACCCGGCCCTGAGCGATCTCGCGCTCGGGGTCGCGGAAGAACCACAGCATGCCCGCCGCCAGAGCGGTGGTGGGCACGGCGATGGCCGCGGCGCGCCGAGACCGGCGCGCACGCACGAGGCTCAGCGCCGCGGTGGCGACGGTCGGCAGAAGCCACGGCGATGCTCCGCGTGCGATGCGTACGCCGGCGAGGCTGTCGCGAGGTGCAGAGGTTTGGCTGTGGGGCATGGATGACCTTCGTAGCGGATGATGCCGCACTGGCAACGGGGGACGGCGGCTTTCCATCGATGCTATCGGGTGGGAGCCGCAACTGGGTAAGCCAGAAGCCGAGTCGGTCGGCCGGAAACGCTCAGAGAACGCTGACAGGGTGTGATCTTCTTCGCGGCCGAACCGACTCAAAAGCGACAATCAACCCTGGAACCGGTACTCCTCGAGCAACCGGCGGCCAATGATCATTTTCTGGATCTCGGCGGTACCTTCACCGATGAGCAGCATCGGAGCCTCGCGGTAGAGGCGCTCGATCTCGTACTCCTTCGAGAACCCGTATCCACCGTGGATACGGAAGGCGTCCTCGACGACTTCCTTGCAGTATTCGGAGGCGAGGTACTTCGCCATCCCTGCTTCGAGGTCGTTTCGTTCCCCGGAGTCCTTTTTGCGTGCTGCGTTCACCATCATGGCATGAGCGGCCTCGACCTTGGTAGCCATCTCGGCGAGCTTGAACTGAATCGCCTGGTGCTGGGCGATCGGCTTGCCGAAAGTGTGACGTTGCTGGGCATAAGAGACACCCAGTTCGAAAGCACGCTGAGCGACACCGCAGCCACGGGCCGCGACATTCACGCGGCCGACCTCCACGCCGTCCATCATTTGGTAAAACCCTCGGCCGGTGGCTCCGCCGAGTACCCGATTGGCCGGAATGCGCAGTCCGTCCATGATGAGTTCGGTCGTGTCGACGCCCTTGTAACCCATCTTGTCGATCTTCCCGGGGATGGTGAGGCCGGGGCGGACCTCTCCGAAGCCGGGCTCCTTCTCGACGAGGAAGGTCGTCATCGACTTGTGGGGCGCGGTGCCCTCCGGGTGTCCTTCGTCACTTCGGACGAGAACGGCGACCAGCGTTGACGTTCCGCCGTTCGTCAGCCACATCTTCTGGCCGTTCAGGACGTACTCGTCGCCGTCCTTGACCGCCTTCGACGTGATCGCCGACACATCCGAGCCGAGGCCCGGCTCCGACATCGAGAACGCGCCACGGGTCTCGCCGGCCGCCATCCGCGGGAGGAAGTAGTCCTTCTGCTCCTGCGTGCCGTGCTGCTTGAGCATGTACGCCACGATGAAGTGGGTGTTGATGATGCCGGAGACCGACATCCAGCCGCGGGCGATCTCCTCCACGCACAGCGCGTACGTGAGCAGCGACTCACCCAGACCCCCGTACTCCTCGGGGATCATCAGACCGAAGAGGCCGAGCTCCTTGAGCCCGTCGACGATCTGCTGCGGGTACTCGTCGCGGTGCTCGAGCTCGGTCGCGACCGGGATGATCTCCTTGTCGACGAACTCCCGGACGGTCTTGAGGATCTCCTGCTGGACATCCGTGAGCCCGGCGGTCTGGGCGAGTCGGGCCATGGCTACTTCTCCGTCTTCTTCGCGGGCTCGATGAGCTCGGGGCGGCCGGGCTGCTCGCCGCCGCGCTCCTTGATGTACGTCTCGGTGGGGACCATCACCTTGCGGCGGAACACGCACACCAGGGTGCCGTCCTGCTTGTAGCCCTTGGTCTCGACGTAGACGATGCCGCGGTCGTTCTTCGACTTCGACGGGGTCTTGTCGAGGACCGTGGTCTCGCCGTAGATGGTGTCGCCGTGGAAGGTCGGGGCCACGTGGCGCAGCGACTCGATCTCCAGGTTGGCGATCGCCTTGCCCGAGACGTCCGGGACGGACATGCCGAGCAGCAGGGAGTAGATGTAGTTGCCGACGACGACGTTCTTGCCGAAGTCCGTCGTGTTCTCGGCGTAGTTCACATCCATGTGCAGCGGATGGTGGTTCATCGTCAGCAGGCAGAAGAGGTGGTCGTCGTACTCGGTGACCGTCTTTCCGGGCCAGTGCTTGTAGACGGCGCCGACTTCGAACTCTTCGTAGGTGCGGCCGAACTGCATCGGACTCAGGCCTCCGGGATCTCGAACTTGGTGGTGCGCTCCATGCCGGCGGCGCGGCCCTTGCCGGAGATGACCAGCGCCATCTTGCGGGAGGCCTCGTCGATCATCTCGTCGCCGAGCATGGCCGAGCCCTTCTTGCCGCCGGCCTCGGAGGTGTAGTAGTCGTACGCGTCCAGGATCAGCTCGGCGTGGTCGAAGTCCTCCTGCGACGGGGAGAAGATCTCGTTCGCGGCGGCGACCTGGTCCGGGTGCAGCACCCACTTGCCGTCGAAGCCGAGCGCCGCGGCGCGGCGGGCGACCGCCTGGTAGCCCTCGGGGTTGCGGATCTGCAGGTAGGGGCCGTCGATCGCCTGGAGGTTGTTGGCGCGGGCGGCCATCAGGATCTTCATCAGGATGTAGTGGTAGGCGTCGGCGTCGTAGCCGGGCGGCTGCTCGCCGACGACCAGGGACTTCATGTTGATGGAGGCCATGAAGTCGGCCGGGCCGAAGATGATGGTCTCCACGCGCTGCGAGGCGGTCGCGATCGCGTTGACGTTGTTGAGGCCCTGGGCGTTCTCGATCTGCGCCTCGATACCGATCTTGCCGACCTCGAAGCCCATGGTCTTCTCGATCTGCGTCAGCAGCAGGTCGAGCGCCACGATCTGCTGGGCGTCCTGGACCTTCGGCAGCATGATGCAGTCGAGGTTCTGGCCGGCGCCCTCGACGACGGTGACGACGTCCCGGTACGTCCAGTGGGTCGTCCAGTCGTTGACGCGCACGACACGGGTCTTGCCGGTCCAGTCGCCCTCGTTGAGGAACGTGACGATGGTGTGGCGGGCCTCGGGCTTGGCGAGCGGCGCGCAGGCGTCCTCCAGGTCGAGGAAGACCTGGTCGGCGGCGAGCCCCTGGGCCTTCTCCAGGAAGCGCGGGTTGGAGCCGGGGACCGCCAGACACGAGCGACGCGGGCGGAGTCGGTTCACGGGGCTGGTCATGCGGGGACCTCCAGGGGGTCGAGCTTGTTCGCTTTCCGGATCTCGTCGACGATACGGCCGATGATCTCCGTGATACCGAAGTCCTTCGGTGTGAAGACGGCGGCCACACCCGCGCGCTTCAGTTCTGCGGCGTCGGCGTTCGGGATGATCCCGCCGACGATGACCGGCACGTCGGTCGCCCCCGCCTCGCGGAGTCGGTCGAGGACGTCCGGGACCAGCTCGGCGTGCGAGCCGGAGAGGATCGACAGACCCACGCAGTGCACGTCCTCCGCGAGGGCCGCGTTGACGATCTGCTCGGGCGTCAGCCGGATCCCCTGGTAGACCACCTCGAAACCGGCGTCACGCGCGCGCACGGCGATCTGCTCGGCCCCGTTGGAGTGCCCGTCCAGGCCCGGCTTGCCGACCAGGAGCCGCAGCCGCCCGGAGCCCAGCTCCGTGGCCGTCCGCGCCACCTTCTCCCGTACGAGGGCCAGCGGGGTGCCCTCCTCGGCCGTCACCGCCACGGGGGCGGAGGAGACGCCGGTGGGGGCGCGGAACTCGCCGAAGACGTCCCGCAGCGCCCAGGACCACTCGCCGGTCGTGACACCCGCACGGGCGCACTCCAGGGTGGCGGCGAAGAGGTTGCCGTCCCCGGCCGCCGTGGCCTTGAGGGCCGCGAGGGACTCCTGCGCCCGGTTCTCGTCACGGTTGTCGCGCCACTCGTGGAGCTTGGCGACGACCTTGGCCTCGTTGGCCGGGTCGACGGTCATGATCGCCGTGTCGAGGTCCGAGGTGAGCGGGTTCTCCTCGGTCGACTGGAAGATGTTCACACCGACGATCTTCTCGTCGCCGGCCTCGATCCGGGCGCGCCGCTCGGCGTGCGAGGAGACGAGCTGCGACTTGAGGTAGCCGGACTCGACGGCGGCCATCGCGCCGCCCATCTCCTGGATCCGGTCGATCTCGGCCAGGCACTCCTCGACGAGCGACTCGACCTTCGCCTCGATCACGTGCGACCCGGCGAAGATGTCCTCGTACTCCAGCAGGTCGGACTCGTGGGCGAGCACCTGCTGGATGCGGAGCGACCACTGCTGGTCCCAGGGCCGGGGCAGGCCGAGCGCCTCGTTCCAGGCGGGCAGCTGGACGGCGCGCGCGCGGGCGTCCTTGGAGAGCGTGACGGCCAGCATCTCCAGGACGATCCGCTGGACGTTGTTCTCCGGCTGTGCCTCGGTCAGACCGAGCGAGTTGACCTGGACGCCGTAACGGAACCGGCGCTGCTTGTCGTTCTCGATGCCGTACCGCTCCCGCGTGACCTTGTCCCAGATGCGGCCGAAGGCGCGCATCTTGCACATCTCCTCGATGAAGCGGACGCCCGCGTTCACGAAGAACGAGATGCGGGCGACGACTTCGCCGAAGCGGTCCGCCGGGACCTGGCCGGAGTCCCGGACCGCGTCGAGCACCGCGATCGCGGTCGACATCGCGTACGAGATCTCCTGGACCGGAGTGGCCCCCGCCTCCTGCAGGTGGTAGCTGCAGATGTTGATGGGGTTCCACTTCGGGATGTTGTTCACCGTGTAGGTGATCATGTCCGTCGTGAGGCGCAGCGACGGGCCGGGCGGGAAGACGTGCGTCCCGCGCGACAGGTACTCCTTCACGATGTCGTTCTGCGTGGTGCCCTGGAGCCGGGTGACGTCCGCGCCCTGCTCCTCCGCGACCACCTGGTAGAGCGCCAGCAGCCACATCGCCGTGGCGTTGATGGTCATCGAGGTGTTCATCTGCTCCAGGGGGATGTCCTGGAACAGCCGGCGCATGTCACCGAGGTGCGAGACCGGGACCCCGACCCGGCCGACCTCGCCGCGGGCGAGGATGTGGTCGGGGTCGTAGCCGGTCTGCGTGGGCAGGTCGAAGGCGACCGAGAGTCCGGTCTGTCCCTTGGCCAGGTTGCGCCGGTACAGCTCGTTGGACGCCTCGGCGGTCGAGTGACCGGCGTAGGTCCGCATGAGCCACGGCCGGTCCTTCTGACGCTCTGTCATGTGCGGTCCCGGGCTCAGATGTTACGGAAGCGGTTGATGGCGTCGATGTGCTTCGCGCGCATCTCCGGGTCGCGCACGCCGAGGCCCTCCTCGGGGGCGAGCGCGAGGACGCCGACCTTGCCCTGGTGCAGGTTCCGGTGGACGTCGTACGCGGCCTGGCCGGTGTCCTCCAGGGAGTAGACCTTGGAGAGCGTCGGGTGGATCTTGCCCTTGGCGATCAGGCGGTTGGCCTCCCACGCCTCGCGGTAGTTGGCGAAGTGCGAGCCGATGATGCGCTTGAGCGACATCCACAGGTAGCGGTTGTCGTACTCGTGCATGTAGCCCGAGGTGGAGGCGCAGGTGGTGATGGTGCCGCCCTTGCGGGTGACGTAGACGCTCGCGCCGAAGGTCTCGCGGCCCGGGTGCTCGAAGACGATGTCGATGTCCTCACCGCCGGTGAGCTCGCGGATGCGCTTGCCGAAGCGCTTCCACTCCTTCGGGTCCTGGGTGTGCTCGTCCTTCCAGAACTTGTAGCCCTCGGCGTTGCGGTCGATGACCGCCTCGGCGCCCATGGCCCGGCAGATGTCGGCCTTCTCGGGGGAGGAGACGACACAGATCGGGTTGGCGCCGCCGGCCAGCGCGAACTGGGTGGCGTAGGAGCCGAGACCGCCGCTCGCGCCCCAGATCAGGACGTTGTCGCCCTGCTTCATGCCGGCGCCGTTGCGGGAGACGAGCTGGCGGTACGCGGTGGAGTTGACGAGACCGGGGGAGGCCGCCTCCTCCCAGCTCAGGTGGTCGGGCTTCGGCATCAGCTGGTTGGACTTGACGAGAGCGATCTCGGCCAGGCCGCCGAAGTTGGTCTCGAAGCCCCAGATCCGCTGTTCGGGGTCGAGCATCGTGTCGTTGTGGCCGTCCGAGGACTCCAGCTCGACCGAGAGGCAGTGCGCGACGACCTCGTCGCCGGGCTTCCACGAGTTCACGCCGGGGCCGGTGCGCAGCACGACGCCCGCGAGGTCGGAGCCGATGATGTGGTACGGCAGGTCGTGGCGCTTGCTCAGGTCGGAGAGGCGGCCGTAGCGCTCCAGGAAGCCGAAGGTGGAGACCGGCTCGAAGATCGAGGTCCAGACCGAGTTGTAGTTGACCGAGCTGGCCATGACGGCGACCAGGGCCTCACCCGGCCCGAGCTCGGGCAGCGGAACGTCGTCGAGGTGGAGCGACTTGCGCGGGTCCTTGTCGCGGCTCTCGAGACCGCTGAAGATCTCGACCTCGTCCTTGTGGACGGTCACGGCTCGGTACGACTCGGGGAGCTCGAGGTTGGCGAAGTCCGAGGACGTGGAGTCCGGGGACTGGATCGCGTCCAGGATGTCCTTCACGGGGTGCCTCCGGCGGTGCGGCGTCTGAGGGAGACGCGCTGAGGGTTACGTCTGGGAGTGCTGCTCTGGAGGTGTGCCGTCGGTTCGGCGGGTGGTGCGGTGGCGGCGCCGGGTGGGCGCTGTGGGTTGCCTGTGACGCAGGCGTCCGGGCGCACAACCACGATGGCTTGTGGGGACAGCCGGCGCACGAGGAGACCTCGGCGCGCCGGCCGCCCGGACAACATCAACGTATGGCACCGCGTGTCACCTGACAAGGCACTGCGTGCCAACAATTTCACTCATATGCAATCCGCTGGTCACACATGAGCGATGATCGATCGAACGTCGGGGCAAAACGGGACGAGGGCCGCCCCCGGATGGGGTCGGCCCTCGTCGTGCGTGAGTCCGGTGTTCAGTCGCGGTTGAGCGCGTCCTGGATGGTCCGCATGACCTCGTCGAGCGGAGCGTCCGTACGCGCCACCGCCACGAGCACCCCGCCCTCGGCGGACGCGGTGGCCGCGGGAGCCTGCGGGGCCGTCTGGGAGCCCTGGGCGGCCGTCTGGGGGCCCGACTGCGGAGCCGAGGCCGGCCGGGCGCCTATGCCCGTACCGAACGTCTCCCGCACGATGGCGAAGGCGTGGTCCAGCTGCGCCTCCACGTCCCCCTGGCCGCCGGCCCGCAGCCAGCGGCGCAGGACGTGGTTGTGGGCCGTGACGACGGCCGAGGCGGCCACCTCGGCCAGCAGCGGGTCGTCGTTGCCGTCGTGATGGTCGCGCTCGTCGAAGTGGCCCAGCAGATAGCGGGTGAACAGCCGCTCGTAGCGGGCCACCGAGGCGATCTCGCGCTCCCGCAGAGTGGGCACCTCGCGGGTCAGCCGGTACCGCTCCACGGAGACCGCAGGGGACCCCGCGTACATCTTCATGACTTCCTTGATGCCCCGGCAGACGGTGTCCAGCGGGTGCTCGTGGGGCGGGGCGGCGTTCAGCACCGCCTCCGCCCGCACCAGCGTGTCGTCGTGGTCGGGGAAGATCGCCTCTTCCTTGGAGCGGAAGTGGCGGAAGAAGGTCCGGCGGGCGACCCCGGCGGCGGCGGCGATCTCGTCGACCGTCGTGGCCTCGTACCCCTTGGTGGCGAAGAGCTCCATGGCCGCGGCGGCCAGCTCGCGGCGCATCTTCAGCCGCTGCGCGGCCGCACGGGTGCCCGCCGCACTCTCCTGACCGTCGGAGGTGGACGTGGCACGGGGTGACTTCGCGGCCTTGGACATGTCCTGAACGTACTGCATCAGTGCGGGAGTGTGCCCAGGTGGGGGAGGGTCGCCCGGGCCCGTGCCGGGGGTGCCGTTGGGACCCCCGGGGCTCAGCAACCCTCCCCAGCCCGCGTAGGGCTCAGCGTCGGGCATATTCGCGGAAGCCGCGCCCCGTCTTGCGGCCGAGGCAGCCGGCCGCCACCAGGTGCTCCAGGAGAGGCGCCGGAGCCAGGCCCGGGTCGCGGAACTCGCGGTGCAGGACCTGCTCGATGGCGAGCGAGACGTCCAGGCCGACGACGTCGAGCAGCTCGAACGGACCCATCGGGTAGCCGCCGCCGAGCTTCATGGCGGCGTCGATGTCGTCCAGGGTCGCGTAGTGCTCCTCGACCATCTTGATCGCGTTGTTCAGGTACGGGAAGAGCAGCGCGTTCACGATGAACCCGGCCCGGTCGCCGCAGTCCACCGGGTGCTTGCGGATCTTCGCGGTGACCTCGCGGACGGTGGCGTGGACGTCGTCCGCGGTCAGGACCGTACGGACGATCTCCACCAGCTTCATCGCGGGCGCCGGGTTGAAGAAGTGCATCCCGATGACGTCCTGCGGGCGCGAGGTGGCGCGGGCGCAGGCGACGACCGGCAGCGAGGAGGTCGTGGTGGCGAGCACCGCGCCCGGCTTGCAGATCTTGTCGAGCCGGGCGAACAGCTCCTGCTTGACCGCCAGGTCCTCGGCGACCGCCTCCACGGCCAGGTCGACCTCGGCGAAGGCGTCGAGCGAACCGGCCGGGGTGATCCGGGCCAGCGTCTCGTCGCGGGCCTCGCCGCTCATCCGGCCCTTGTCCACGGAGCGCGCGAGGGACTTCGCGATCCGCGCCTTGGCGGTGTCGGCCTTCTCCTGGGAGCGGGCGGAGAGGACGACGTCGTACCCGGCCTTGGCGAAGACCTCGGCGATCCCGGAGGCCATCGTGCCGGAGCCGGCGACGCCGACCGAGCGGACCTCGCGGCCGCCGCCGACGGCGGCACTCTCCAGCGGGGTCAGCGCGTCGCGGACGACGGTGGCCGAGCCGGGCGCGTCGTACGTGTAGAACCCGCGGCCCGACTTGCGGCCCGTGAGACCGGCCTCACTGAGCTGCTTGAGGATCGGCGCGGGGGCGTGGAGCCGGTCGCGCGACTCGCTGTACATCGCCTCCAGGACGGTGCGGGCGGTGTCGATGCCGATCAGGTCGAGCAGCGCCAGCGGGCCCATCGGCAGACCGCAGCCCAGCCGCATGGCGGCGTCGATGTCCTCACGGGAGGCGTACTTCGCCTCGTACATCGCCGCGGCCTGGTTGAGGTAGCCGAAGAGCAGGCCGTCCGCGACGAAGCCAGGGCGATCGCCGACCGCGACGGGCTCCTTGCCCAGGTCGTGGACGAGCGCGGTGACGGCCTCGACGGCCTTCGGCGAGGTGAGGACGGAGGAGACGATCTCCACCAGCTTCATGGCCTGGACCGGGGTGAAGAAGTGCAGGCCGAGCACGCGCTCCGGGTGGGCGGAGTCGGCGGCCAGCCGGGTCACCGAGAGGGCGTTGGTGCCGGTGGCGATGATCGCGTCGGGCCGGACGACGGCGTCCAGGGCCCGGAAGACCTCCTGCTTGGCCTCGTACGACTCGGGCACGACCTCGATCACGAGGTCGGCGTCGGCCGCCGCCTGCAGGTCGGAGTAGGTGCGGAAGCGGGCGAGGACGTCCTGCCGCTCCTCCTCGGTGATCCGCTCGCGGGCCACCGCACGGGCGGTGGACGCCTCCAGGGCGGCGACGGCCTGGGTGGTGGCGGCTTCGCTGATGTCGATGCCGATGACCTCGCGGCCGGCCCGGGCGAGGACATCGGCGATGCCCTTGCCCATGGTGCCGAGACCGACGACGGCGATGGTGGAGAGAGGGGTGTCCATCAGGGGACTCCAGGAGGGAAGAGTGACGACTGAAGGCGGCGCGTGCGGGCGCGAACGGATCGCGAACGGAAAGCGCGGAGAGTTCGCGACGGAAGCGCGAAGAGGTCGCGTGGAAAAGGCGATGGACCCTGTCCCGGAGTCACATCGAAAACTGCCGAACCGACAAACTCGATCTCACGACGGCTGCGTCACCAGGCCGTTGTGAGCTTGCGGGGGTTACCCGCTCACCTGAGATTAACCGGCGGGTAACGAGCGCGCCAGTCCCGGGGAGTTCGGAAAATGTGATCTGGATCGCGGATACGCTGGCGGCCATGGAAATCGCCCAGGACCCCGAATTCTGCTCGATGATCGATCGATTGCGGGACGAGATCCACGACGGCACGGAAGGTGATCGAAAGGCATTCGAAGAACTCGCCGCCACCGAGGATCCCGAGGTGTTCGCCCGCGTCCTGACCGCGTCCGGGCACCCTCTCTGGGCCCGCGAGATCGCCGCCTTCCGGCTCGGCCTCGGCCGCGACCCCCGCGCCTTCGAAGCCCTGGTCCTGTTCCTCAACCACCGCGACCCCGAGCGCTGCGTCTCCGCCGCGTACGCCCTGGCCCGGCTGGGCGACCCGCGCACCGCGCGTGCGGCCGCCGCTCTCGCCACCAACGAACTCCGCGTCGCGTACGCCCTGTTGCCGGTGCGGCTGCTCGCCGACCTGCGCGCCCCCGAGTCCGTGCCGGCCCTCGTCACCGTCCTGGAGCGGCGCCTCGGGGCCGACGACCCGCACTGGCGCGTGGGCGTCGCCTGCGCCGAGGGGCTCGGCACCCTCGGTGACCCCCGCGCCCTGCCGGCCCTCGAGGCGGCCCTCCCTCACCCCCGCCTGGGCCGGGCGGCCGCGGAGGCACTGGCCCGGCTCGCCTCTTAGCGGCCCCGCTCCCGGTGGGCCGGACGCGCCTGGAGCGAGGCCGGGCCGAGGGCCTCGCCCCGCGCCGTCCGGACGGCGGCTCCTCAGCGCGCGTGGCCGAGGAGGCCGTGCAGGACCGCGCCGGCCGGGCGGTCGGCCGCCGTGGCGCTCGTGCCGTCCGGCGCCGTGCCGTCCGGCGCCCCGCCGTGTCGAGGAGTGGAGCTCGCCTTGAGCGGCTTCGGCTCGGGGAGCGCCTCGCAGACCGCGTCCGCCTCCGACAGCCCGTCGCCCCGCGGCACGGTTCCCGTGGCGAGGTACTCCGCGAGGTGCTCGTCCAGGCAGTCGTTGCCGGCCAGCGTCACTCCGTGGTTCCCGCCGCCCTCCTCGACCACCAGGCTGGAGCCCCGCACCATCCGCCGCAGCGCGAGAGCGCCCTCGTACGGGGTGGCCGCGTCGTCCGTCGCCTGGAGGATCAGGACCGGTGCCACCTCGTCGTTGGTGACGTCCGGGGGCGTCAGCGAGTCCACCGGCCAGAACGCGCACGGAGCGTTGTACCAGGCGTTGTTCCAGGTGGCGAAGGGCGCCTTGGCGTGCACGTCCCAGTTGTCCGTACGCCAGGTGCTCCAGTCGCGCGGCCACTTCGCGTCCCGGCACTGGACGCTGGTGTAGACCGAGTAGCCGTTGTCCGACGCCTTGTCCGGGGCCGCGTAGCTCTCGTACGCCCGGGTCAGCGGGACCGCGTCCGCGTCGTTGACGTACGCCGAGAAGGCCCCGGCGAGGGACGGCCAGTAGCCGTTGTAGTACCCGCCGGGCAGATAGGTGTCCTCGAGTTCGCCGGGGCCGACCTTGCCGCCCGCAGGGGCCTCCCGCAGGGCGTCCCGCATCCGGTACCAGGCGGCTTCGACCGCCGCCGGGTCCGAACCGAGCTTGTACGTCGCGTTCTGGCGGGCCACCCAGGCCATGAAGTCCTTGTGGCGCGTGTCGAAGGCGAGGTCCTGCGCGAGGTTGTCCTCGTACCAGACACCCCGCGGGTTGACGACGGAGTCCAGCGCCATCCGGCGCACCCGCTCCGGATACAGCCGCGCGTACACGGCGCCCAAATAGGTGCCGTAGGAGTACCCCAGGTAGGTGAGCCGGGGCGCGCCGAGCGCCTCGCGGATCGCGTCCATGTCCCTGGCCGCGCTGACCGTGTCGATGTACGGCAGGACGTCGGCGTACTTCTCGCCGCACGCCGCCGCGAAGGCCCGCGCGCGCTCGACGCCCTGCTGCTCGGCCTCCGCGCCGCTCGGGAGCGAGTCGGGGCGTACCGGGGCGAAGTGGCCTGGCCTGCAGTCGAGTGCGGGCTCGCTCCTGCCGACCCCGCGCGGATCGAAGCCGATCACGTCGTACTGCGCCGCCACCGCCGCGGGAAGCGAGGCGGCCACGTACCCGGCCAGGGTGCGTCCACTGCCGCCCGGTCCGCCCGGGTTCACCAGCAGCGGCCCCTGGGACTCCTTCGCCGAGTGCGGGATCCGGGTCAGCGCAAGGGTGATGCTCCGGCCGGCCGGGTCGTCGTGGTTCAGCGGCACCTCGAGCGCGGCGCACTGGAGCTTCGGATACGCCGAGGTGGCACAGCCGCTCCAGACGAGCGGCGCGATCGGACGGGGGGACGGCTCGGGCCGGGGGGTCGCGGACGCGGGCAGGACGGTGGCCGTCCCGGCGACCAGCGCCCCAGCGGCGAGCAGCATTCCTGCGCGTGTGGTCATAGGGCGTCCGTGCCCCGGCAGGCATCCGGAAGGACCTGTTCCGGCGAGAGTTGACCCGATCAGGCGATCCGTCCGAGCCGTTCAGATCCTCCGGGGTCCGTGATGCGCCGTCAGAGGAGGCTGAGCTGCTCGGGCGTCCCGGCGAGCGCGGGCTCCTCCGGCGCAGGGATCCGGCGTGGTGTGCCCCGGCGGGCCGGTCCGATGCCGAACTCCGCGGCCAGCTCGTGCACCTGACGGGTGATCCGGCGCTGGTACCAGGTCGGTGCGTAGGCCCCGGCCGCGTACATCCGCTCGTACCGCCCCACCAGATGCGGGTGGTGCTGCCGCAGCCAGGTGAAGAACCATTCGCGAGCGCCCGGCCGCAGATGGAGGACGAGCGGGGTCACGGAGGTCGCGCCCGCCTCCGCGACGGCGCGCACGGTCTCCCGCAGCTGCTCGGGGCGGTCGCCGAGGAAGGGGATCACCGGGGCCATCAGCACCCCGCAGCCGATGCCGTGCTCGCCGAGTGTGCGGACGACGTCCAGGCGCCGCTCGGGGGAGGGCGTCCCGGGCTCGACCGTGCGCCACAGCTCCCGGTCGGTGAAGCCGACGGAGACGGAGATGCCGACCTCGGTCACCTCCGCGGCCTGCACGAGCAGGTCGAGGTCGCGCAGGATCAGGGTGCCCTTGGTGAGGATGGAGAACGGGTTGGCGTGGTCCCGCAGGGCCTCGATGATCCCCGGCATCAGGCCGTAGCGTCCCTCGGCCCTCTGGTAGCAGTCGACATTGGTGCCCATCGCGATGTGCGCGCCCTGCCAGCGGCGGGAGGCGAGCTGGCGGCGCACCAGCTCCGGCGCGTTGACCTTCACCACGATCTGGGAGTCGAAGCCGAGGCCGGTGTCGAGGTCCAGGTAGCTGTGGGTCTTGCGGGCGAAGCAGTACACGCACGCGTGCGTGCACCCGCGATACGGGTTGACCGTCCACTCGAAGGGCATGCGGGAGGCGCCCGGCACCCGGTTCACGATCGAGCGGGCCCGCACCTCGTGGAACGTGATCCCGCGGAACTCCGGTGTGTCGAACGTACGGGTGGTGACCGCGTCCGTACCGAACAGAGCGGTCCCGGCGGCGCTGTCGTCGCCCAGGTTGTCCCAGCGCATGGACGCCTCCTCGGTGGCTGTCGCCTCGGTCCTGGACACAGAATAGAACACCTGTTCCCTTGATCGTCGCAAGCCGGTAGGGGAGCCCGGATTTGGGGGGCCCGCGCCCAGGTGGTTGGCTGGTGCCACACCCCTGAGGAACCGAGTGCTGGAGGAAGTGCAATGGCGCAGGTCGAGGCCACCACGGAGCGGATCATCGCGGCGGACGCGGAGACGGTGTTCGACGCTCTGGCCGACTACAGCGGCACCCGCGCGAAGGTGCTGCCGGAGCACTTCAGCGAGTACGAGGTGCGCGAGGGCGGCGACGGCGAGGGGACCCTCGTCCACTGGAAGCTCCAGGCCACCAGCAAGCGGATCCGTGACTGCCTCCTGGAGGTCACCGAGCCCACCGACGGACAGCTCGTCGAGAAGGACCGCAACTCCTCCATGGTCACCACCTGGACCGTCACCCCGGCCGGGGAGGGCAGGTCCCGGGCCGTCGTCACCACCGTCTGGAACGGCGCCGGAGGCATCGGCGGCTTCTTCGAGAAGACCTTCGCGCCCAAGGGGCTCGCCCGCATCTACGACGCCGTGCTGGCCAACCTCGCCGCCGAGGTGGAGAAGTAACGCTCCGGCGCTCACCGATTCGAGTGGTCTTCGCGCGACCCCCGCGCCGGCGCCCCGTGCGCCCGGGGGTCGCGCGGCTCTCCGTAAACGCGCTGATGAGCGCCCCAAGTGCGCCGCCTCGCAGGCCCGTTCGCGGCCGCGGGCGTGACTGGCCACCCGTACCGCCCGACTTGCTCCCGCTTCGCGCCCAATGCGAAGAATGACGCGGCGCTGAAGCCGTGACGAGGGGAGCAGCACGTGGGTGCGATCACGCTGGTGAAGGACGACGTACCGCACGTCGCGGACGATCCGCCCTCCGGCCAGGTGCCGGCGTCCCCGGCCGAGGACGGCGCCCTCGATCCCCGCCGCGTCCGGCTCGTCTTCTTCGGCCTCATGCTCGCGCTGCTGCTCGCCGCGCTGGAGCAGATGATCGTCGCCACCGCCCTGCCGAAGATCGTCGGTGAACTCCAGGGCCTGGACCGGATGTCGTGGGCGATCACCGCCTATCTCCTGACCGCCACCATCGGCCTGCCGATCTACGGAAAGCTCGGCGACCTCTTCGGCCGCAAGGGCGTCTTCCTCTTCGCCATCGTGGTCTTCGTCATCGGATCGGCCCTGGCCGGCTGGTCGCGCTCGATGGACGAACTGATCGCGTTCCGCGCCGTGCAGGGCGTCGGCGCGGGCGGCCTGATGATCGGCGTCCAGGCGATCATCGCGGACATCGTCCCGGCCCGCGAACGCGGCCGGTACATGGGACTCATCGGCGCCGCCTTCGGGCTCGCCTCGGTCGCGGGCCCCCTGCTCGGCGGCTTCTTCACCGACCACGTCTCCTGGCGCTGGTGCTTCTACTTCAACGTGCCCTTCGGGCTGGTCACCCTCGCGGTGGTCGCCGCGGTGCTCAAGCTCCCCAGGCCGCGGACCCGGGCCAGGCTCGACGTCCTCGGCTCGGTCCTGCTCGCCGCCGCCTCCACCTGCCTGGTCCTGCTCACCAGTTGGGGCGGGACCGAGTACGCCTGGGACTCGCGGGTCATCATCGGCCTCGGCGCCGGAGCGGCCGCGACGACCCTGCTCTTCCTCGTCGTCGAGCACCACGCGCCCGAACCCCTCATCCCGCTAAGGCTGTTCCGCGACTCGGTCTTCACCGTCACCAGCCTCGTCGGCGCGGTCATCGGCATCGCGCTCTTCGGCGCCGCCAGCTATCTGCCGACCTTCCTGCAGATGGTGGAGGGCGCCAGCGCCACCGAGTCCGGCCTCCTCATGCTGCCGCTGATGGGCGGCATCGTCGTCGCCTCGATCGTCTCGGGCCAGCTGATCACCCGCACCGGCCGCTACCGGATCTACCCGGTGCTCGGCGGCGCCGTGTCCGTGGTCGGGATGTGGCTGCTCTCCAGGATGGAGGCGGACACCCCGCGCCTGCACCACAGCGTCTGGCAGGCCGTCCTCGGCGTCGGCATCGGCATGGTCATGCCGGTCCTGATCCTCGCCGTCCAGAACTCCGTACGCCCCACCGACCTCGGCACCGCCACCAGCGCGCACAACTACTTCCGCCAGATCGGCGGCAGCGTCGGAGCCGCCGTCTTCGGCACCCTCTTCGCCTCACGCCTCGACGACGCGCTCGCCGACTTGCTGCCCCGCACGGGCGGGGCGTCGCTGCCGGCCGCCGAATCGATCACTCCCCAGGCGGTGCACACCCTTCCGCCCGCCCTGCGCGACGCCTACATCCAGGCGTACGCGGACGCGATGCCCCGCATCTTCCTCTACCTCGTGCCGGTCCTGGTGCTCGGCCTCGTCCTCGCCTTCTTCCTCAAGGAGCAACCGCTGGTGTCCCACCACACCCCCGCCACCGAGGCCCCCACCGCCGTTCCGCGCGCCCGTGCGGCCGCCGCCCCCGCCGGCTCCGGCGCGTACACCGCGGGGCTCCCGGTCTGCGGCACGGTCCAGCACCACGACGGCAGCCGCGTCCCGCGCGCGGCCCTGACGCTCATCGATGTCCAGGGGCAGCAGATCGGCCGCGGCGGCAGCGGCGAGGACGGGCGGTACGCCCTCAGCGTCCCCGGGCCCGGCTCGTACGTCCTGATCGCGGCGGCCGGCGGCCACCAGCCGCAGGCCGTCTCCGTCACCGTCGGCGAGCGGCCGGTGGAGCTCGATGTCGTGCTCGGCGGCGCGGGCCGCCTCGCCGGTTCCGTCGTGACCGCCGACGGAACCCCCGTACGGGACGCGGCGGTCACCCTCACCGACGTGCGCGGCGAGGTCGTCGCCTCGACCCGCAGCGGACGCGAGGGCGGCTACGTCATCACGGAGCTGGTGGCCGGGGAGTACACGCTGGCCGCCAGCGCCCCGGCCTTCCGCCCCGCCGCCCTGCCGGTGAGCGTGCAGGCCTCCCGCGAGACCCGCCAGGACATCGAGCTGGCGGGCGGTGCGGTGCTGCGCGGGACGGTGCGCGCGGGGGGCGGACAGCCCGTGGGTGACGCACGCGTCACGCTGCTCGACGCGGCGGGGAACGTCGTCGACACCCTGACGACGGGCCCGGACGGCACCTTCCGGTTCGTGGACCTGTCCTCGGGTGAGTACACGGTGATCGCGGCGGGCTATCCGCCGGTCGCGACCGTGCTGCAGGTCGCGGGCGGCGGACGCACCGAGCGCGACCTCCAGCTCGGTCACGAGGACTGACGGCCCACCCCACGGGCCCAAGGGCGACGCCCCCTCCGGGACGATCGGAGGGGGCGTCGCCCGGTGGGGCTGCCCGGTGCGGGGCGCCGGAGGGTCAGGACGCGGCGGTCGCCCTGCGGAGGGTGTCGATGCAGGTGCCGATCGCCGTCTGCAGGGCTTCGAGCCGCTGGAGCATGTCGTCCTCCACGACGTCCTCCTCCAGCACCTCGTCGAGCGTCAGCTCCTCGAAGACCTTCGTCGCCTTCTGCAGGCTGTTGTAGAACTTCGTACGGCGTTCCTGGACGCGCAGTTCGGGATCCGCCTCGACGGCCTCGGCGACCATCTCCTTCACCGCGTCGTAGGCCTCGCCGGCCCACTCGCCCGCGCCCTCGGCGTCGTCGAGCTCGTCGATCAGGGAGAGGTGCCGCTCGGCCTCGGCGCGCAGCGCGGGCGGCGCCTCGACCGTCTGCCCCGCGGGCGTCCTGATCCGGCCCTTCTCCGCGACCTGACGCACGTACGCGATCCGGTCGGCCGTCCTGGCCTCGCCGGCGACGGCCTTCTTCAGCTCGTCGGTCCGCACGATGGCGCGGGCCATCCCGGTCTGCAGCGCCGGGTCCTCCTTCATCCGGTCGAGCAGCGCGCCGCGAGCGGCCTCGGCCGTACCGGGGTCGGCGAGGATCGCCGCCCGCAGGGCGGTGGGGTTCTCGGCGACCTCCAGCGCCTTCGTCGGCCGGATGCCCTCGGCCTCGGCCGCGGCGGTGATCGCGTGACCGCGCACGGAGGCGGCGCCGGAGCGGGAGGAGTAGTACGACAGCCAGACGTCGGCCTCGGGAAGCTCGATGTCCACGCCCGGGACCAGCGCCTCGAACTGCGGGACGACGCCGTCGTCGGCGGCCATGTCCCAGGCCTTGTAGTACCGCATGACGCGCTCGGGGGAGCACTCCGCCAGCTCGGCGAAGGCCTTGGCCGACACCTTCGCACCGGAGATCCCGGACTCGTCCGCCGCCTGCCCGCCGGGCCTGACGCTGCGCGCCACCTTCAGTGCGAACGCCCAGCCGCCGGTGCGGGCGTAGGCCCCGAACTCGCGGGCGTCCCTGACCACGGCGTCGGGCACGTCCTGGACGACGAAGTCCGTCGTCCCGGCCTGGGGGGCGGCTTCGGCGGCGGCGATCGCGGTGCTCAACGCGGGGACTCCTGACGGCTCGGGGGCGGGGTCCGACAAGCCTATACGCACCCGGTGGGGAGATTTGACCCGGTTCGTACCCGGAGGCTCGGCGGGGGAGGCCCGCAAACTCGTGCGACCCGAGGGGTTGTCAGTGCAATTTCACATTACTATGTTACAGCGCACACGGCAGAGTGAGGCTCCGTCACATGCCGTGCGAGACCCAACAGTTCCCGCTCCACCCCCACAGCCACCCCCTCACCGCAGGAGTTCTGTTGTCCATCCACAGACGTGTGCGCTCGTCCCTGCTCGCCTCCGCGATAGCGGTCACCCTCCTGGCCTCCGCCGGCCAGACCGCCGTCTCCGCGGCCGGCACGGACTCCCCGCCCGCCCCCGCCCCCGCTCCCGCCTCCCCGGCCCGGGCACTCGGTGCGGCCGCGCCCCAGGCCGGACAGGGCGCCAACCCCTTCGACGAGGTCGAACACCTCGCCTCCGCGCCGCGCCGGACCTTCGGACCCGCGCCCGCGCCCGGCGGCCTCGTCACCGGCCGTGTCCCCGGCCGTGCGCCGGCCGCCACCGCAGCGAAGGCCGGTGCCGCCAGCGAGAAGGCCGGTGCCGCCGCCACCGCCACCGCGGCCGGCGTCCCCTGCACGCTCGACGGGATCACGGGACTCGCCCCCGAGGCGTTCGCCGACTTCCTCGCCGATCCGGCCGTCACCGCCGACGGCTGTCTGCGCGGCCTCGTCTGGACCTGGGACGCCCGGCTGACGCCCGTCATGTCCGACGCCCATGTACAGGCCGTCTCCCGCCGGATATCGAGCCTGGCCGCCTCCCACGACGGCCGGAACTCCTCGCACCTGGAGGAGATGTTCACCTACCTGCACGCGGTCGCGTACCACGACTTCTCACGCGACGAGATCGACGTCACCGACGCCCCGACCGTCGACGCCATGCGCCGCGCCGTCGCCGACTTCGGCGGCGCCGCCCGCACCTTCGACGTCACCCCGAGCAACGCCCGGACCCTGAGGGAGGCCCTGTACGCCGCCAGCGCCCCGGGCCTGCGCCACCACCAGCTCACCCTGATCAGGAACGTGCTGGCCACCATGGGCCCCGACCGCCCGGCCACCCACCAGGACGCCGGCTGGGCGGGCGCCGCCCTCGCCGCCCTCTCCGTCAACTACCTCGGCGTCTACCCGGGCAACCGGGACACCGCCTTCCACGCGGCCGCCGCCGCCGACCCCGCCTACCGCGCCGCCTTCAAGGCCTTCGCCGGATACACCCACCTCAAGGGCGGGGCCAACGCCTGGGTGACCCGCGACGCGCTCGGCGAGTACGGCCGGTTCGGCCAGATCGACGGGCTGAAGGACGCCGTCGTCGCCGACCTCGGCGGCCTGATCGGCCCGGTCCGCAACGACTGGGGCGCCGGCAGCGCGCCCTGGGCCACTCTCGTCTCCTGGCTCAACCACTACGAGGCGTGCAAGCCCTACGGCGTGTGCAAGGAGGACATCGAGAAGCAGCTCTTCCCTCACACGTACACCTACGACAACGGGGCGATCAAGGTCCGCACCGGTCTCGACCGTGCCACCGTCGACCAGTTGTACTACGCGAGCAAGCAGGTCAAGGCGCAGTACCACCGGGTCCTCGGCACCGAGCAGCCGCTCGTCGGCGACCCCAACACCTCGCTGAACATCGTGCTGTACGCCTCGCGCGCCGACTACGAGAACTACCACCCGATCCTGACCGGGATGGACACGAACAACGGCGGCATCTACATCGAGCGGGGCGCCACCTTCTACACGTACCAGCGCCGCGTGCCGCAGGACTCCTCCCTCACCCTGGAGGAGCTGTTCCGGCACGAGTACGTCCACTACCTCAACGGCCGGTTCGCCGTGCCCGGCTTCTTCGGCGAGGGACCCTGGTACGAGGGCGACCGCACGACCGCGATGGACGAGGGGACGGCCGAGTTCTTCGACGGCGCGACCCGCGACAACGGCATCGCCGTCCGCAAGTCGCTCGTGCGCGGCATCATCGCCGACACCGCGGGCGGCAGCCCGCGCATGAACGTGGAGCAGATCCTCAACGCCACCTACGACGGCGACGGCTTCCGCTTCTACAACTACGCCGGCACGTTCTTCGAGTACCTCTGGACCGAGAAGCCCTCGCTGCTCCGCGAGATGTACACCCACCTGCGCGCCAACGACGTCCAGGCGTACGACTCCTGGCGGCACCGGACGGGCGCGGACACCTATGTCCAGCGCGGCTACGACCGCTTCCTCGACGCGCAGATCGCCAAGGTCGACGACCTCTACGTCCCGAACACCACGTACACGCCCAACGACCGGCTGCGCGACTCCACGCTCGCCGCCGTCAGGTCCTCCTTCGCCACCGCCACCTACAACACGCCCGACTGCGTCGAGAACGGCGACCCGGGCAAGCGCCGGTTCACCTGCACCGGCCGGATCACGGCCAACCTCTCCAGGTGGTCGAGCGACGACCAGAACTTCAAGGACATGTCCGAGACGGTCGACTACTTCCTCCTCGACCGCGCCGGTGCGGCCTCCACCAATCTGGCCGACATGAACTGCAGCTTCGGACCCGTGGAGATCTGGTCCAACAAGGTCGCGGGAACATCGAGCTACAGCTGCGAGGGCCCGCTGCGCAGCTGACCCGCCCCGGCGAAGTGCGCCGGCAGCCCCGGCCCCGCGACGCGCGGGGCCGGGGCGCGGCTCATCAACCGGTTCCGCGGGTTCTCGCGCGGAGTCTTGGCGAACGGTGTGCCATGTGAAATATTACTGACGTGCTCACGAGAAACAGCTCGGACGTGATCGTCGTCGGCGCCGGCGTCGTCGGCGCGGCCTGCGCCCACTACGCCGCCGAGGCCGGCCTCACCGTCACCGTCGTCGACCGCGGGCCCGTCGCCGGCGGCACCACGGGCGCGGGGGAGGGGAACCTCCTGGTCTCCGACAAGGAGCCCGGCCCGGAACTCGAACTCGCACTGCTCTCCGGGGCGTTGTGGCGCGAGCTGGCCGAACTGCTGCCGCGGGGAATCGAGTACGAGGCGAAGGGCGGCCTCGTCGTCGCGACGGGGGAGGGCGGCCTGGACGCCCTGCGCGCGTTCGTCGCCGGACAGTCCGACGCCGGGGTCGACGCCAGGGAGGTCCCGGCCGAACTGCTGCACGAGTTCGAACCGCACCTGGCATCCGGCCTCGCCGGTGGTGTCCACTATCCGCAGGACGCCCAGGTCATGCCCGCCCTCGCAGCCGCACACCTGCTGCGAGCAGGCCGGGCCGGAGGAGCCTACGAGACCGGTGGGACCGTCCGGCTCAGGCTCGGCGAAGAGGTCCTCGCGGTGCTCACCGGATCCTCCGGCGAGGTGCGCGGAGTCCGTACGCCGTCGGGCGAACTCCACGCCCCGCACGTGGTGAACGCCGCCGGAGCCTGGGGCGGGGACCTCGCGCGCCTCGCCGGGGCCGAGCTGCCCGTCCTGCCCCGGCGCGGCTTCGTCCTGGTCACCGAACCGCTGCCGCGTGTGGTCCGCCACAAGGTCTACGCGGCCGACTACGTGGCCGACGTGGCCAGCGGATCGGCGGCCCTGCAGACCTCGGCGGTGGTCGAGGGGACCCCGGCCGGTCCGGTCCTCATCGGCGCCAGCCGGGAGCGCGTCGGCTTCGACCGCACCCTCTCCACCGAGGTGCTGCGACGCCTGGCCGCCGGGGCCACCGAGCTCTTCCCGGTGCTCGCCGGGGTCCGGGCGATCCGGACGTACGCGGGCTTCCGCCCCTACATGCCGGACCATCTGCCGGCGATCGGCCCGGACCCACGCGTCCCCGGCCTGTTGCACGCCTGCGGCCACGAAGGGGCCGGGATCGGTCTCGCGCCGGTGACCGGACAGATCGTCGCCCGCTGTCTCACCGGCGGCGACCTTCCGCTCGACATCACGCCCTTCCGGCCCGAACGATTCGCCTCCGCGTCCTTCTGATCCCCAGCCGTCCACCGTCCCGAGAGGAGAGGCCCCGTGGCCCGTACCCCCACCGCCCTGGTCGGGGCGCAGCCAGGTCCGCCGTTCGAGTTCACCTTCGACGGCCGCCCGGTCACCGCCCTGCCCGGCCAGTCCGTCGCCGCCGCGCTGTGGGCGGCCGGAGTCCTCGCCTGGCGCACGACCAGGAAGGGCGGCCGGCCGCGTGGCGCGTTCTGCGGCATCGGCCAGTGCCACGACTGCCTCGCCACGGTCAACGGGCAGCCCAACCGGCGGGCCTGTCTCGTCCCCGTCCGGCCCGGCGACACGATCACCACGCAGGAAGGGCAGGGCCATGACGACCTCGGGGTGTGAACGGGACGAGCCGTACGACCTCGCGGTCATCGGCGCGGGCTGCGCAGGAATGGCCGGGGCCGTCGCCGCGTCCGAACTCGGCCTGACCGTCGCCCTCGTGGATGCCTCGCCGCAGACCGGCGGGCAGTTCTACCGGCATCCGGCACCGGCGCTGGGCGCCGCACGGCCGGAAGCGCTGCACCACGACTGGTCCGCGTTCCGCGACCTGAACCGCCGCCTGGCAGCGGGCGATGTGACCCATCTGGCGGGGCATCACGTATGGGGCCTGACCAGGAGTGACGCTGCGCCCGACGGTCCGTGGACCGTGCACGCCGTCACCGGATGCGACGGCACGGGGGAGTCCCCCGCGACGGTACGCGCGCGCGCCGTCCTGCTCGCCACGGGAGCGTACGAGCGTCAACTGCCCTTCCCCGGCTGGACCGTGCCCGGGGTCGTGGGGGCCGGGGGAGCGCAGGCCATGCTCAAGTCCGGCCTGGTGCTCCCCGGCAGGCGGATCGTGGTGGCCGGCAGCGGCCCCCTGCTCCTCGCGGTCGCCTCGTCGCTGGCGGTGGCCGGGGCGCGGGTACCGGCCGTGGTGGAGGCCTCCGGGTATCTGCGGTACGCCCGGAGTCCGCGGGCGCTCGCGACCAACCCGCGCAAGGTCGCCGAGGCCCTGCTGCACGGCGGCGCGCTGCTGCGGCACGGCGTACGGCTCCGGACGCGCAGCGCCGTCACCGAGGTCCACGGCGCCGACCGGGTGGAAGGCGTCACCGTCTCGCGACTCGACCGTGACTGGCGGCCCGTACGGGGGTCGGGCCGGCTGATCGCCTGCGACGCGCTGGCCGTCGGGCACGGGCTGGTTCCGCAGATCGAACTGGCCACGTCACTCGGCTGCGCCACCCGTCGACTGCACGACTCCACTCTCGCCCTGGACCTGGACGGACTCCAGGAGACCTCGGTGCGCGGCCTCTGGGCGGCGGGCGAGCCGGCAGGCGTGGGCGGTGCCGAACTGGCGCGTACAGAAGGTGAGCTGGCCGGAATCGCGGTGGCGGTACGGCTGCGGGGGACCGGTGCTCCTGCCGGCAGGGTCCGTGAACTGCGCCGCCGCCGGGACCGGATGCGCGCCTTCGCCGACGTCATGACCGCCGCCCATGCGCCCGGCCCGGGGTGGTCGCGATGGATGACGGACGAGACGGAGGTGTGCCGCTGCGAGGAGGTCACCGCCGGCGGGGTCCGTGAGGCGGTCGCCGACCTCGGGGCGCGCGACGCGCGGACCGTCAAGCTGTTCACCCGGGCCGGCATGGGCTGGTGCCAGGGCCGGATGTGCGGGACGGCCGTGGCCTGCCTGGCCGCCTCCGGGGGCGCGTCCGCCCCCGAACCTCCGTCCGAACGGCGCCCGTTGGCCGTCCCCGTCCCGCTCGCGGCGCTGGCCTCGCTCGACGAGGAGTCCTAGGCGGCCCGCCCCTTGTGGGCGCCTCGGAACGCTCAGTAAAATGTCACACCATACAGAAAGGTACGTCGACATGACCGGCACCTCCTGGACCGTCACCACCCCCTGGCGCGGCATCATGGTCGCCACCACCCTGCCCCTGCGCGACGACCTCTCGGTCGACCACGACGCCTACGCCGAGCACGTCCGACGGCTCATCGACAACGGCTGCGACGGAGTCGTCCCCAACGGATCGCTCGGCGAGTACCAGACCCTCACCGACGAGGAGCGCGCCCGCGTGGTCCGCACCGCCGTCGAGGCGGCGGGCGACGGGGCGCGCGTGATGCCCGGCGTGGCCGCCTACGGCAGCGCCGAGTCCCGGCGCTGGGCGGAGCAGGCCGCCGAGGCCGGGTGCGGCTCGGTGCTCCTGCTGCCGCCGAACGCCTACCGCGCCGACGAGACGGCCGTGCGCGCCCATTACGCCGACGTGGCCGGCGCGGGGGTGCCGGTGGTCGCGTACAACAACCCGATCGACACCAAGGTCGACCTCACCCCCGACCTGCTCGCCCGGCTGTACGACGACGGCTCCGTCGTCGCCGTGAAGGAGTTCAGCGGTGACGTCCGCAGAGCGTATGAGATCGCCGAACTCGCCCCGGAAATCGATCTGTTGATCGGCGCCGACGACGTCCTGCTCGAACTGGCCCTCGCCGGGGCCGTCGGCTGGGTCGCCGGCTACCCCAACGCCTTCCCCGCCACCTGCGCGGAGCTGTACCACGCCGCGGTCGCCGGAGACCTGGCCATCGCGCTGCCGCTCTACAAGTCCCTGCACTCGCTGCTGCGCTGGGACTCCAGGACGGAGTTCGTCCAGGCGATCAAGCTGTCCATGGACATCGTCGGTCTCCCCGGCGGACCCACGCGTCCGCCGCGCCTCCCGCTCACCGGCGAGACGGAGGCCCGCGTGCGGACCGCCACCGAGAAGGCCGTCGCCGACGGCCACCACTGACCACGGCCAACGGACCAGGCCACCAGCGACCATGACCCACCCACCGGGCCACGGCGCACCACCGGGCCACGGCCCACCACCGGGCCACGGCCCACCACCGGGCCACGGCCCACCCCACCCCGTCCAGCGAAAGGAAGCCCGTGCGGACCCGTCATGTCTTCCACGCCGTCGACTCGCACACCGAGGGCATGCCCACGCGTGTGATCACCGGCGGCGTCGGAGTGATCCCCGGCGCCACCATGGCCGAGCGCAGGCTGCATTTCATCGAGCATCTGGACCACCTCCGGACGCTCCTGATGTACGAGCCGCGCGGACACGCCGCCATGAGCGGAGCCGTCCTCCAGCCGCCCACCCGGCCCGACGCCGACTACGGCGTCCTCTACATCGAGGTCTCCGGGCTGCTGCCGATGTGCGGACACGGCACGATCGGCGTCGCGACCGTTCTCGTGGAGACCGGCATGGTGCCGGTGACCGAGCCGGTCACCACCGTGCGGCTCGACACCCCGGCGGGACTCGTCGCCGTCGACGTACAGGTCGAGGACGGCGCCGCGAAGTCGGTCACCTTCACCAACGTGCCCGCGTTCTGCGTCGGCCTGGACCGCAAGGTCACCGTGCCCGGGTACGGAACGGTCACCTACGACCTCGCCTTCGGCGGCAACTTCTACGCCTTCGTCCCTCTGGACGACCTGGGACTGCCCTTCGAACGTGCCCGCAAGGACGACCTCCTGGCCGCCGGACTCGCCGTCATGGAGGCGGTCAACGCCTCACCCGACCGCCCCGTCCACCCCGCGCAGCCGGAGATCGCAGGGGTCAAGCACGTCTATCTCGCGGCCCCCGGCTCCGACGTCCGCCACTCCCGCCACGCCATGGCGATCCACCCCGGCTGGTTCGACCGCTCCCCGTGCGGAACCGGCACATCGGCGCGGATGGCTCAGCTCCATGCCCGGGGCGAGCTGCCGCTCGACCGCGACTTCGTCAACGACTCCTTCATCGGGACGAGCTTCACCGGCAGGCTCGTCGCCGAGACCGAGGTCGCCGGAGTGCCCGCCGTCGTACCGACCGTGACGGGCCGGGCCTGGATCACCGGCACGGCGCAGTACTTCCTCGACCCGGACGACCCGTTCCCCGGAGGCTTCCTCCTGTGACCGCCCACCGCACCGACCGCAGCACCCTCACCGATCCCCTGGCCCTCACCGACGCCCCGGTCCTCACCTCCCTCAACCCGGCCGATCCGGCCGACGTCGTCCTGCGCATCCCGACCCCCGGCGCCTTCGCGGTGGCCGACGCGGTCGAACGGGCCCGCGCCGTCCAGGCCGACTGGCTGCGCGGCGGGGCGGCGGCCCGCTCCGCCGCCCTCGGCGCCGTCGCGGCGGCCGTCGAGGCCGCGGGGCCCGAACTCGCCGCGCTCGCCGTACGCGAGGTGGGCAAGCCGCTGACCGAGGCCAGGGCAGAGGTCGCCCGGACCGTCGCGATCTGGCGCTACTACGCCCAGGCCCCCTTCGCGGCCACTGGGGCCGTCCACGAACCCGCCGCCGGGCCCGGGCTGCTCCTGACCCGGCGCCGGCCGCACGGCGTGGCGGGGCTGATCACCCCGTGGAACTTCCCCTTCGCCATCCCGAGCTGGAAGGCCGCCCCGGCCCTCGCCGTCGGCAACGCCGTGGTCCTCAAACCCGCCCCCGAGGCCAGCGCCTGCGCGCTTCGCCTGGCCGAGATCGTCCGGAAGGAGCTGCCCGAGGGGGTGTTCACGGTGCTGCCCGGCGGGGCGACCGAGGGCAACGCACTGGTCTCCGCGGCCGACGTCGTCTCCTTCACCGGCTCGACCTCGGTCGGCCGGGCCGTCGCCGCGTACGCCATGGCCCGCGGGGTCCCGGTCCAGGCCGAGATGGGCGGTCTGAACGCGGCGATCGTGCTCCCGGACGCCGACATCGGCCGGGCCGCGGCCCACATCGCCATGGCGATCGCCGGGTACGCGGGTCAGAAGTGCACCGCCACCGGTCGGGTCGTCGCCGTCGGAGCCGCCCTCGACCCGCTGCGCGAGGCCCTCACCGAGGCCTTGCGCGCCCTCCCGGTCGGCGACCCCGCCGACCCTGGCACCGTCTGCGGCCCGCTCGTCGACCGGCGGGCCCGCGACCGGGTCGCCGCAGCCTGGCTGGGGCTGTCCACGCTCGCCGGCGGCACGCTCCCCTCCGGGGGGCCCGGCTGGTACGCGGCACCGACGCTGGTCGAGAAGGTCGCCCCCGAACACCCGCTGCTGCACGAGGAGGTCTTCGGCCCGATCGCCGCCCTGCTGCCCGCCGACGATCTGACCCAGGCCGTCCGGATCACCAACTCCGTGCCGTACGGCCTGGTCACCTCGGTCCACACCGCCGATCTGACCACCGCCCTGCACGGCCTCGACGCGCTCGACACCGGAATGGTCCGGGTCAACGCCCCCTCCAGCGGGGTGGACTTCCACCTGCCGTTCGGGGGGTCCAAGGAGTCGAGCCTCGGGGCGCGCGAACAGGGCGGGGCCGCGCTCGACTTCTACACGTCGAGTCGCACCTACACCCTGTCACCTGCGGAAACAACGTGACATTGTACGGTGGTGGTTCAGAACCGAACCAACGGACCCGGTCCGGACCCGAACGAAGGGACCACCGTCACCATGGGGCATCTGACCCACCGCGACCTCAACGCCTCCGTGGAGCGGCTGCGCGACCAGGTCGCCCACGCCCTGCGGGCGGCGCTGATCTCAGGCGAACTGCGGCCCGGTGTCGTCTACTCCGCGCCGACCCTTGCGGAGGACTTCGGGATCTCCGCCACCCCCGTCCGTGAGGCCATGCTCGACCTGGCGCGCGAAGGCCTGGTCGAGCCGGTCCGCAACAAGGGGTTCCGGGTCACCGAGGTGGACGAGCGCGACCTCGACCAGTACACCGAGATCCGCGCGCTCATCGAGATCCCGGTGGTCGGACGGGTCACCCGCACCGCCGCCCGGGAGGACCTTGAGGCGCTGCGGCCCGTCGCCGAGGAGATCGTGCGCGCCGCCAGGGAGCACGACCTCATCGGCTACCTGGAGGCCGACCGGCGGTTCCACCTCACGCTGCTCGGGCTCGCCGGCAACGAGCGCCTCGTCGAGACCGTCGGCGAGCTGCGCAAGCGGTCGCGGCTGTACGGGCTCACGGCGCTGGACGAGCGCGGCGAGCTCATCCCCTCGGCCGAGGAGCACCTGGAGCTGCTCGACCTGATGCTCGCGGGGGACGCCAAGGGAGCGGAGCGGTGCATGAAGAGGCACCTGGGCCATGTCCGCTCCCTGTGGGCCACGAGCGACCGGGCCACGAGCGACCGGGCGACGAGTGGCCGGGCGACGAGCGGCCGGGCGACTCGCACCACCGGGTGACGCCGGCCCCCGGTGACGCCCCGGCCGCGGCACCCGCCCGGTCACTCGTGACGGGCCTCCTTCGCACCGAGCGTTTTCGCACCTAAGGTGGGGCTGCGTCGAGGAGACCGGGAGCACGATGAAGATCCTGATCAGCGCCGACATGGAGGGCGCCACCGGTGTCACCTGGCCTGGGGACGTGCTGCCGGGTACGCCCCAATGGGAGCGGTGCCGGGCCATGTTCACCTCCGATGTGAACGCCGCGGTGCTGGGGTTCTTCGACGGGGGCGCCGACGAGGTGCTCATCAACGAGGCCCACTGGAGCATGCGGAACCTGCTGCTCGAACAGCTCGACGAGCGCGCCGAGATGATCACCGGGCGGCACAAGACGCTGTCGATGGTCGAGGGAGTGCAGCACGGTGACGTGGACGGCATCGCCTTCGTCGGCTACCACACCGGGGCCGGTACCGAGGGCGTCCTCGCTCACACCTACCTCGCCAACTCCGTCACGGGCGTCTGGCTGAACGGCGTCCGGGCGAGCGAGGGGCTGCTCAACGCCCATGTGGTGGCGGAGTACGGCGTGCCCGTCGTCCTCGTCACGGGCGACGACCTGACCTGTGACGACGCGCTGGGCTACGCGCCCGAGGCGCGCAAGGTCGCCGTCAAGGACTACGTCTCCCGGTACGCGGCCGTGTGCCGGACCCCGAAGCGTACGGCGAGCGACATCCGGGCCGCCGCGCAGTCCGCGGCCGCCCTCGCCGTACGGTACGAACCCGAGCCGGGCGGGCCGTTCACGATCGAGCTGGAGTTCGACGCCGAGCATCTGGCGGGCGCCGCCACCGTCGTCCCGGGCGTGGCCTGGAGCGGCGAGCGCCGGGTCGCCTACACCAGCGAGGCGATGTACGAGGGCATTCGCACGTTCAAGGCGGTCACCACGATCGTCTCCGCAGCGGTGGAGGAGCAGTATGGCTGAGCCTGCCCAGGACGGCCCGGACGCCGCGGCGCTGGACGAGGTGGTGACCTTCACCTCCGAGCTGATCCGCATCGACACCACCAACCGGGGCGGCGGGGACTGCCGCGAGCGGCCCGCCGCCGAGTACGTGGCCGAGCGCCTCGCCGCCATCGGCCTGGAGCCCACGCTCCTGGAGCGCACCCCCGGCCGTACCAACGTGGTGGCCCGCATCGAGGGCACCGACCCGTCCGCCGACGCCCTGCTCGTCCACGGCCATCTCGACGTCGTCCCGGCCGAGCCCGCCGACTGGGCCGTCCACCCCTTCTCCGGAGAGGTCCGCGACGGGGTGGTCTGGGGGCGCGGCGCCGTCGACATGAAGAACATGGACGCGATGGTCCTCGCCGTCGTCCGCTCCTGGGCGCGCCAGGGCGTCCGGCCGCGCCGGGACATCGTCCTCGCCTACACCGCGGACGAGGAGGCGAGCGCCGTGGACGGCTCGGACTTCCTCGCCGAACGGCACCCCGGGCTCTTCGAGGGCTGCACCGAAGGCATCAGCGAGTCCGGCGCGTTCAGCTTCCACCCCAGCCCCGGCATGACGCTCTACCCGATCGCCGCGGGCGAGCGGGGCACCGCCTGGGTCAAGCTCACCGCCCACGGCCGCGCGGGCCACGGCTCCAAGGTCAACACCGCCAACGCGGTCACCCGCCTCGCCGCGGCCGTCGCCCGCATCGGCGCCCACACCTGGCCCGTACGCCTCACCGCGACTGTACGGGCCTCGCTCACCGAACTCGCCGCCGTCCAGGGCATCGAGACCGACGTGAACGCCGAGGGATTCGACGTCGACCAACTCCTGGAGAAGCTCGGACCGGCCGCCGCCCTCGTCGAACCGACCGTGCGCAACAGCGCCAACCCGACGATGCTGGAGGCCGGTTACAAGGTCAACGTCATCCCCGGCCACGCCGTCGCCTACGTCGACGGCCGGATGCTGCCGGGCGGCGAGGAGGAGTTCGCCGAGACGATGGACCGGCTCACGGGACCGGACGTGGAGTGGGAGTTCCACCACCGCGAGGTCCCGCTGGAGGCTCCGGTCGACTCGCCGACCTTCGCCCGGCTGAGGGCCGCCGTCGAGCACTTCGACCCGACCGGGCACGTCGTCCCGTTCTCCATGTCCGGCGGCACGGACGCCAAGCAGTTCTCCCGGCTCGGCATCACCGGCTACGGCTTCTCCCCGCTGAAGCTACCCCCGGAACTCGACTACGGAGCGCTGTTCCACGGCGTCGACGAGCGGGTTCCGGTCGAGGCCCTGCACTTCGGCGCACGAGTCCTCGACCGCTACCTCAGGTCCGCGTAGCTTCGGTCGGGTTCGACCGCGTCACATCACGTCCGCGTATCCGCGTAAAGGAAGTCGCGATGGTCCCCACGGGCGCCTACGGCACCTGGCCCTCCCCGATCGACGCCCCGCTGGCCGCCCGCCACGACGGCCGGCCCGAGTACGTCGGCGTCGTCGGCGACGAGGTGTGGTGGACCGCGCCCCGCCCCACCGAGGGCGGCCGCCGCGCGCTCGTACGCCGACGGGCCGACGGCACCGAGGAGTCGGTCCTCCCCGCCCCCTGGAACGTCCGCAGCCGGGTGATCGAGTACGGCGGACAGCCCTGGGCGGGCCTGGCGCGCGAGGACGGCGGACCGCTCGTCGTGTTCAGCCACTTCGACGACCAGCGGCTCTACGCCTACGAACCCGACGCCGGTACGGAGAGCGGACCCGGCCCCCGCCCCCTCACCCCCGTCTCCGCCGTGGGCGGCGGACTGCGCTGGGTCGACCCCGTGCTCCACCCCGAACGCGGCGAGGTCTGGTGCGTCCTGGAGGAGTTCACCGGCCCCGCACCCACCGACGTGCGCCGCGTGCTCGCCGCCGTACCCCTCGACGGATCGGCGGCCGACGACCGGGCGGCGGTCCGCGAACTCTCCGACGGACGGCACCGGTTCGTCACCGGACCCCGGCTCTCCCCGGACGGGCGGCAGGCCGCCTGGATCGCCTGGGACCATCCCCGGATGCCCTGGGACGGCACGGAGGTGCTCCTCGCCGACATCACCCCCGACGGCGCCCTGCGCGGGGCCCGACCCGTCGCCGGCGGCCCCGAGGAGTCCGTACCGCAGGTCGACTGGACCGCCGACGGGCGGCTGCTGTACGTGAGCGACGGCAGCGGCTGGTGGAACCTCTACCGAGCGGAACCCGGGGGAGAACCGGTCGCGCTCTGCCCCCGCGCCGAGGAGTTCGGCGGACCGCTGTGGAAGATCGGGCTCAGCTGGTTCCAGCCCCTGGCGAACGGCCTCGTCGCCGTCATCCACGGCAAGGGCGCCACCGCACTCGGCATACTCGACCCCGAGAGCGGCGAACTCGTCGACGCCGCCGGCCCCTGGACCGAATGGGCCGCCACCCTCGCCGTGCAGGGCGACCGGGTCGTCGGCGTCGCCGCCAGCCCGCGCAGCGCCTACGAGGTCGTGGAACTCGACACCCGCACCGGGCGGGCCCGGGTGATCGGCTCGGCACACGACGACCCGGTCGACCCGTCGTACTACCCCGAGCCCCAGATCCGCACCTTCACCGGGCCGGACAACCGCGAGATCCACGCCCACGTGTACCCGCCGCACAGCCCCGACCGGATCCCGCCCGGCCAGGAACTGCCGCCCTACGTGGTGTGGGCCCACGGCGGACCGACCGGCCACGCGCCGCTCGTCCTCGACCTGGAGATCGCCTACTTCACCTCGCGCGGCATCGGCGTCGCCGAGGTCAACTACGGCGGCTCCACCGGCTACGGCCGCGCGTACCGCGACCGGCTGCGCGAGCAGTGGGGCGTCGTCGACGTGGAGGACTGCGCCGCCGTCGCCGAGGCGCTCGCCGCCGAGGGCACCGCCGACCCCGCCCGGCTCGCCGTCCGCGGCGGCAGCGCCGGCGGCTGGACCACGGCCGCCTCCCTCGTCACCACCGACGTCTACGCCTGCGGCACGATCATCTACCCCATCCTCGACCTCCTGGGCTGGGCCACGGACGAGACCCACGACTTCGAGTCCCAGTACCTGGAGTCGCTCGTCGGCCCGCTCGCCGACGTGCCCGCCCGGTACCACGAGCGCTCGCCGCTCCACCACGTCGACCGGATCTCCGCGCCGTTCGTGCTGCTCCAGGGTCTCGACGACGTGATCTGCCCGCCGGCCCAGGCCGAGCGGTTCCTCGCGCGGATGGCCGGGCGGGGAATCCCGCACGCCGCACTCACCTTCGAGGGCGAGGGCCACGGCTTCCGCATGGCCGAGACGATGGAGCGGGCCCTGGAGGCCGAACTCTCCCTGTACACACAGACCTTCGGCATCTCCCGATCCGACGTCCCCCTCCTGGAGCTGAAGAAGTGACCGTGACTCCCCTGATCCGGCCCCCGCGACTCCGCCCCGGCGCCCGCGTCGCCGTCGTCGCGCCCAGCGGGCCGGTCCCGGAGGAGCGGCTCGCCGCGGGCCTGGACATCCTGCGCGGCTGGGACCTCGAACCGGTCGTCGCACCCCATGTCCTGGAGGTGCATCCGGAGTTGGGGTACCTCGCCGGCGCGGACGAGAACCGGGCCCGTGACCTCCAGGAGGCCTGGTGCGATCCCGCGGTCTCGGCCGTGATCTGCGCCCGGGGCGGCTACGGCGTCCAGCGGATGGTGGACCTGGTCGACTGGACGGCGATGCGGGCGGCGGGCCCCAAGGTCTTCGTCGGCTACAGCGACGTCACCGTCCTCCACGAGGCGTTCGCCGTCCGCGCCGGGCTCGCCACCCTGCACGGGCCGATGGCCGCCGCGTCCACCTTCCTCAAGGACCCCCGCACCCAGGAGTCCCTGCGGGCCACCCTCTTCGAGCCCGAGTCCGTACGGACCCTCGGCCTGGACACCGCACGCCCGCTGGCCCCCGGCCGGGCCCACGGCGTCACCCTCGGCGGCTGTGTGAGCCTCCTCGCCTCCGACCTCGGCACCCCGCACGCCCGCCCCTCCGCGCGCGACGGGCTGCTGCTCCTGGAGGACGTGGGGGAGGAGCCGTACCGCCTGGACCGGATCCTGACCCAACTGCTCCGCTCCGGATGGCTGGACGGGGTCGCCGGGATCGCCCTGGGCTCCTGGGCGGAGTGCGGCCCCTACGACGAGGTCCGCGCGGTCCTCGCCGACCGGCTCGGCACTCTCGGCGTGCCCGTGGTGGAGGAGCTGGGCTTCGGGCACAGCGAGACGGCGCTCACCCTCCCGCTGGGCGTCCCGGGCGTGCTGGACGCGGAATCCGGGACGCTGACGCTGGACGTGCCGGCGCTCGGCTGACCCTCCCCGACTTTCACCGAATCTCCGTCAGCAACCGCTGTCCGGCGCGTTGACGGGATCTGACACGTGTCACACCATGGGCCCGGTTCGGTACTTACCAGTCGGTATCCTCAGCGTGGAGGCCCCGTGTCCGTGTCCCGTGCGCTACCGCTCTCCCGGAAACTCCTCGCTCTGGCCGCGAGTTCGGCGCTCGCCGCGCCGCTCGCCCTCGCCGGCCCCGCCAGCGGCGCCGAGCCGGCGCCGTACACCGTCACCCCGCTGACCTTCACCGTCGAGGCGGGCGGGCGGACCTGCGCGGTCGACGCCGATCTCTACCGGCCCGCCGGTGTCGACGCCGGGCATCCGGCGCCCGCCGTCCTCGCCACCAACGGCTTCGGTGGGAGCAAGGCCGACGGCTCCACCGACGCCATCGGGAAGGCCTTCGCCGCCCGTGGCTACGTCGGACTCGTCTACTCCGGCCTCGGCTTCGGCGCATCCGGCTGTCTGATCTCCCTCGACGACCCCCGCATCGACGGGCGGGCCGCCACCGCGCTCGTCGACTTCCTCGGCGGCACCCGTGCGGCCGACGACGGCTCCCGCGCGGACTTCGTCACCCGGGACGGCGCCGGCGACCCGCGCGTCGGCATGATCGGCGGTTCCTACGGCGGCGCCGTCCAGCTCGCCGCCGCCTCCGTCGACCGCCGACTCGACGCGCTCGTCCCGCTCATCACCTGGAACGACCTCGCCTACTCGCTCGCTCCCAACGGGGCCGACCGCGACACCCCCGGGGTCTTCAAATGGCAGTGGGCCAACGGCTTCTACCTGATGGGCGAGGGGCAGCCGCTGCTCGTCCCCTCCCTCGACCCCACGCGCGTCAACAGCCTCCGCTGTCTGCACTTCGTCACCGACGCCTGCGACACCGTCCGGCTGCTCAACTCCGGCCGCTACCGCGACGCGGACACCCGGAAGATGCTGGACTTCGCCCGGAGCGTCTCCCCGGTCTCCTACCTCGACCGGGTCGAGGCCCCGACGCTCCTCGTCCAGGGGCAGTCCGACAGCCTCTTCAACCTCAACGAGGCCCAGGACACCTACGATCGGCTCCAGGCGCGCGGTGTCGAGACCAAGATGATCTGGCAGTCGTGGGGACACAGCGGGGGACAGGCGCCCGGTGAACTCGACCTAGCCCAGGGCGATCTGGAGACCAGCTACGTCGGACGGCGCGTCCTCGCCTGGTTCGACCGGTACCTGAGGCGCGACGCGAGCGCCGACACGGGGGCGGAGTTCGCCTACTACCGCTCCTGGCAGAGCGGTTACGGCACGGCGGCCCGGGTGCCGGCCCTCAGTCAGAAGCTCTACCTCTCCGGGGACGGCAAGCTCGTCGACAACCGGGCCAAGGTCGCCCGGGGCTCGCTCGAATACCGCAACCGGCTCGTCCCCACGAGCCACTCGGAGTCCTCGCTCGCCGGGCTGATCGGACTGCCCGACCCCCAGCCGTACGATCTCGCGGGCACCCATCTCGGCTGGACCAGCGCCCCGCTGACGGCCCCCGTCGACGTCGTCGGCTCCCCGAAGGCCACCCTCCGCGTCCTCTCCCCGAGGACCGAGCGCGTCCAGGACTCCGGCGACGCCGCCGACAAGCTGGTGCTCTTCGCCAAGGTGTACGACATCGCCCCGGACGGCAGGAAGACCCTGGTCAACCGGCTCGTGGCGCCGGTACGGGTACCGGACGTCACTCTGCCCTTCACGGTGGAGCTCCCGGGCATCGTGCACCGCTACGAGACCGGTCACCGGCTGGAGTTCGTGATCGCCGCGAGCGACGACGCCTACTCCGGCAACCGGGGCGTCAGGCCCGTGACGGTCACCGCCGCACCCGACGACACGGGCACCCTGGAGCTGCCCGTTGTCAAGGGCCAGGTGAGGTAGCAGCCAGAAGGGTGGATTCACGCGACCTTCGGGTGTTCTTTACCTGTTCTTTTCCCACTCTGCGGGCGGTGGGACGGAGACTGTGCCTCCGCCTTCGCGCCGTGACGTCGGTGCGGGGCGCAGCTCCCTCCTCGCAGAAGGACCGAAGGCCCCGTGCCACTTCCCGTTGTGCTGTCCGGCCGCACCGTACGGCTGGAACCCCTCGCACCACAGCACGCCGCCGCGATCGCCGCGGCCGGCTCCGAGGACCGTACGACGTACGCGTTCACGCCCGTCCCCCACAATCTGGACGCGGCAGAGATCTATATCGAACGTGCCCTGGCCGAACAGGCCGCGGGCCGAGCGCAGCCCTTCGCCGTCGTCAGTACCGCCGACGGGCGGATCGTGGGATCGACGCGGTTCCTGGAGCTGGACTACTGGCAGGGGCCGCTGGTCTGGCCCTCGGTGCCGGGCGTCCCACACGGTGATCCGCTCACCTCCGTCCCGGACGCGGCGGAGATCGGCAACACCTGGCTCTCGCCCCGGGCCCAGGGCACCGGCGTCAACACCGAGGCCAAGCTGCTGATGCTCCGGCACGCCTTCGAGGCGTGGGGCGTCCGCCGGATCTCGATGCGCGCGGACGCCAGGAACCTGCGTTCCCGGGCGGCCATCGAGCGGCTCGGTGCCACCTGCGAGGGCGTGCGCCGGGCCCATTCGCGCGGCCTCGACGGGGCCGTACGGAGCACCGCCTTCTACTCGATCCTGGACGAGGAGTGGCCCGCGGTGCGGGCCCACATCGAGGCGCGGGTCGACCGCGCCACCATGCTCGGCCGCTCCGCCCGCTTCGACGCGGTGCCAGGCCTCGACACGGCGCCCCGAGGACCTCTGGTCCCGGCCTAGGCAGCCGGCGCGCCACAGCGCGAAGAGCCCCCGTCCCGCGCAGGACGGGGGCTCTTCGCGTGGCCCTCGGCGTTACGCGCGAGCCGCGAGCGCCGCGTAGCCGGGGCGGACGACCTCGTCGATCAGCCGCCGCCGCTCCGGCAGCGGCAGGAAGGCCGCGTCGAGCGCCGCGACGGTGAACTCCTCGAAGACCTCCGGGCCGTAGCCGAAGGTGTCCGCCATGTGCTGGAACTCCTCGCTCATGGTGGTGCCCGAGACCAGCCGGTTGTCCGTGTTGAGCGTGATCCGGAAGCCGAGGCGGCGCAGCTCGTCGATCGGGTGAGAGGCGTAGTCCTTGGCCGCGCCCGTCTGGAGGTTGGAGGTCGGGCAGACCTCCAGGGCGATCCGGTTGTCGCGGACGTACGCGGCGAGGTGGCCGAGCGTCCCGTCCTCGGCGATGTCGTCCGTGATCCGCACGCCGTGACCGATCCGCTCGGTGCCGCAGACCTGGACGGCCTCGTGGATCGACTCCGCACCCACGGCCTCGCCGGCGTGGATCGTGAAGTGGCAGTTGTGCCGCTTCAGGTGCTGGAAGGCCGGGAGGTGACGGGCCGGGGGGTTGCCGATCTCGCCGCCGGCGATGTCGAAGCCCGCGACGCCGTTCCCGCGGTGGGCGACCGTGAGCTCCGCGATCTCGAGCGACCGGTCGGTGTGGCGCATGCCGGTGAGGAGCGTACGGACGGTGATGCGGCCGCCGGAGCGGAGCTCGCCCTCACGGAAGCCGTCGTTCACGGCCTCGACGACCTCGTCGAGGGTCAGCCCGGCCGCCAGGTGCTGCTCGGGGGCGTAGCGGATCTCGGCGTACACGACACCGTCCGCCGCCAGGTCCTCGGCGCACTCGGCCGCGATGCGGTGCAGCGCCTCGCGGGTCTGCATCACCGCGCAGGTGTGGGCGAAGGTCTCCAGGTACCGCTCCAGCGAGCCGGAGTCGGCGGCGTCCCGGAACCAGACCGCGAGCGCGGCCGGATCCTCGGTGGGCAGCGCGGTGTAGCCGCACTCCCGGGCCAGTTCGACGATCGTGGCGGGGCGCAGGCCGCCGTCCAGGTGGTCGTGGAGGACGGCCTTCGGCGCGCGGCGGATCCACTCGGCGACGGGTATGGAGACCGGGCTGCTGAGCGGGGCGGCAGGGTTGTCAGACAAGTGCATGGCGCGGAAGTGTACGCCACGCCGGGGGCGGGCCGCTGTGACGGCGGTCGCCCCGGGTGCCGGACCTCAGTTGGACTGGAGCACCGGCAGGGCGGGGGCGCCCGTGGGGAGCATGTGCTTGGCCGCCAGGATCGGGGTGTCCCCGACCCGTACCACCTGGGTGACGAGCACCGCAGGGGTGTCGGCCGGCCGGCCGAGCTGCTCGCCGCGGCGCTGTCCGAGCAGCGTCGCGGTCACGCTGCTGTGCGCTCCGAGCGGCATCCCGCGTGAGGCTCCGGCGAGCACCGCGAGCATCGAGGTCCGCTCCGGCGCGGGCGTCGTGCGCAGCGCCTCGGCGAAGTCGGGATGCGTCGCCTCCAGGACGTCGTCGGCCGCCGCCCACTCCTGGCTGAGCGCGGTCGCCGCACCCTCTCCGGCCAGCAGTGACTCCCAGAAGCGCAGCTCCGCCCTGGCGGGGGCGAGCAGGTGCTGGGTGGTGAAGTCGGTGGGCTCCTCCACCGCCCGGAGCAGGGCGCGGACGCGCAGCGGGGCGCCCGCCCCGATCAGCTCCTCCAGGGGCTGGATGTGCTCGAAGCCGCGGCGCGGCGGGTGGTCGTTGACGGTCCGCCCGACCCCGCGCCGGACGGACAGCAGGCCGTCCTCCTGCAGCAGCAGCAGGGCCTCGCGCAGGGCGGGCCGGCTGACGCCGAGCTCGCCGGCGAGCTTCGGCTCGGAGGGGAGGGTCGAGCCCGGGGGATAGGTGCCGTCGTGGATGGCGTCCGCGATCCGTTCGTAGAGCACCACGACCGGTCGCCGCTGCTGTCCGCCGACTGCCACTGCCCCTCCTCCGCTCGGTTGTCGGCAAGTGAACGGTATTCGGAATCACAGGTCAAAGGGACTTGACGTTTTACGCGCGTAGAACTCACTCTGTCTGGGCGCTGCTTGTCTGACAAGCTCGGTTTCATCGAATGACATCCACGGCAAAGGGGCCCACATGTCAGCCACATCCGACCTCAAGGGCCGCGGGCCCATGCTCCTGGCGATGGTGCTCGCCGTACTCGGGTACCAGATCAACGCCACGATGCTCAGCCCCGCCCTGCCGGATGTCATCGAGCGCCTGGGCACGACCACGGCCGCCGCCGGTCTCTCGCAGACCCTTTTCTTCCTGATGGCGGCCATCGGTCAGGTCACCCTCGCCCGCCTCAGCGACCAGCGCGGCCGCAAGCCGATGATGATCGTCTGCGCCTTCGTCCTGATCGCCGGCAACCTGCTCTGCGTCTTCGCGCCGAACATCGAGATCTTCATCGCGGGCCGCATCCTCCAGGGCATCTCGGCCGCGATGTTCACCCTCGCCTTCCTCACGCTGAACCAGCTGCTCACCCCGGCCGGCTTCGGCAAGGCCGCGGGCATCATCACCGCCGTCAACGGCGGCCTCGCCGGCGTCGACGCCATCGCCGGCGGCCAGATCGCCGACACCATCGGCTTCCGCGGCATCTTCGTCTGCTCCACCGTCATCGCCGTCGCCGGCCTGATCGGCGTCCGGAAGTACGTCCCCGACGTCCCGGCCACCGCCGCCGACGGCCGCTTCGACTCCCGTGGCATCGCCGCCCTCGCGCTCGGACTCACCGGCGTCCTCGTCGGCCTCGCCCAGGGCGGCGCCTGGGGCTGGACCTCCGTCCTCACCCTCGGCTTCCTGCTCGGCGGCCTCGCCTCGCTCGTCTTCTTCGTCGTCTCGCAGAAGACCGCCGCCAACCCGGTCATCGACATCGAGGTCCTGGCCTCGCGCCGCGCCTGGCCGCTGCTGCTCACCACCGTCTGCACCCTGGGCGGCGCCTTCGGTGCCGTCGCGCTGACCATCCCGCTCTTCTCGCAGGACGGCCGGGTCGGGCTCGGCCTCTCCGCCGTGACGGCCGCCGTCCTCTTCCTCACCCCGATCCAGCTGATCGGCGTGATCTCCGCCCCGCTGACCGGGCGCCTCGGCCCGAAGATCGGCTGGCGCAGGATCGTCGTCACCGGCGCCATCGCCAACTTCGCGATCTTCCTCGTCGCCACCTTCTTCCTGCACGACGAGTGGGTCCTCGTCGCCTCGCTCGCGGCCCTCGGCGTGACGTACGGCGGCTTCATGCTGACCGGCCTCAACGGCCTCGCCGTCACCACGGCACCCAAGGACAAGCCCGGCTCGCTCTCCGGCCTCAACGGTGCCTGCTTCGGCATCGGAGCCTCCCTCGGCATCGCCCTCGCCTCCGCGATGATCACCGCGGGCAGCGACGCGGGCGGTCCGACCGAGGCGGGCTACCAGCACGCGATGTACACGGCGCTCGCCCTGCTCGGCATCGGCGTGGTGACCGCGCTGCTCATCCAGCGCCCCGACCCCGCAGAGGCGGCCGAGGCGGACGCCGACGAGCAGCGGCTGGTCCTCGCCCACCACTGACCGGGCACGACGGGAGAGGCCGCACCCTCACCCGTACGGCCCCTTCCACCGCCCCCGTGGGGACCGGATCCCTCCATCCTGGTCCCACGGGGGCGGCCGCGTACGACGGAGGAGAGGTCCGGGTATGAGTCCCACCGAGACAGCGAGCGCCGGCGGCCACCGGCGCTGCGGACCCCTCCCGTGCGGCTGGGTCGCGAGACCGGCCGTGCCCGGTCGCGTCGCGCGGGCGAGCGTGCCGGGCGAGGCGTGCGCCCGCCAGGCGGCGGACCGGCGGCGCTCATGAGGAAGGCGGCGCTCCTGGGCGCGGGCGCCGTCGTCGCGCTCGCGGCCATGGCGGTCGCGTCGGTGGAGGAGGTACCGGCGGAGAAGGCGCCGGGGAGGGACGACCGGCCGATGCCCGAGCTCCTCGGCAGGGGCCTCTGGCGGGTCTTCACCGCCCTCGATCCCCGTACCCGCCTCGACATCCATGACGTCGGCGGTCGCGACCGGCGGGTGCTCTGGCCGCCGAACTGGCAGGTGTGCACGCAGTACCCGACCGAGGGCGCGGTGATCGACGGCCGGACGACGGTCGTGATCGGTGTGGTGAAGAAGGGCGAGAGCTGCCCGGCCCGGGTCACCTCGGCCCGCCGCTGACCCGCCACCGGTCCGGCCGCTGCCTCCGGCCGCCGCTCGGTCCGGCCGCTACCCCTCGCCGCCGCTCGGTCCGGCCGCCGGCCCGTCGCCGCTCCCGCCTGCCGACGCCTCCTGCGCCGGCGATCCCGGCCCCGTAGCCTGAGCCCATGTCCGACGATCTTGGTCAGTACCTCACCGGCGGTCCCCGGGTGGGTCTGCGGCCCTACTCCCTCGACGACGCCGAGGAGTTCACCGCGCGGGTGCGCGAGAGCCGGGAGCTGCACCGGCCCTGGCTCTTCCCGCCCGACCGGCCCGAGACCTTCGCCACCTACGCGAGCACGCTGACCGACGACCCCGCCAAGGCCGGATTCCTCGTGTGCGACCGCGGGGCGGGGGGCGGGATCGCCGGATTCGTCAACATCAACAACATCGTGCTCGGCGCGTTCCTCAGCGGAGCCCTCGGCTACGGGGCCTTCGCGCACGCGGCCGGGCGGGGCCTGATGGGCGAGGCCCTCGGCCTGCTCCTCCCGTACGCCTTCGGCCCGCTGGGCCTCCACCGGCTCGAGGCCAACATCCAGCCCGGCAACGCCGCCTCCCGCGCGCTCGTGCTCCGGGCCGGCTTCCGACTCGAAGGCTTCTCGCCCGCCATGCTCCACATCGACGGTGCCTGGCGGGATCACGAGCGCTGGGCGGTCACCGCTTGTAGTTGATCTTCATGGTGTCCATGTCCGTGACGGTGGACCTCAGCTCGCCGTGGCCGTGCCCGAGTTCCCGCAGCGCCGTCTCCACCCGGTCCTCGGCGATCGCTCCGGCCATCTCCGCGCCGTCCGCCGCGTCCGAGACGACGACCAGGCGGTACGAGAAGTGCTTCAGCGTCCTGTCGTAGGCGAGCGAACCGTCCGGGGTGAACCGCATCGCCGACATCCCGTGCGCGTCGACCTCGGCGAGCAGCCGGGACCGGTTCTCCTCCGAGAGCCCCTCGAACGTGCCGCGCACGATCACCCGATAGGTGTGCTGGGTGGTCATTCTCCTGGTCCTCACGTCGTTGTTCCCGCAGCGCCGTTCCGCGCGGAGCGCGTTCGTCAAAGGCGTTGAAGATCCAGAGTACGGCGGCGAGGATGAGGCGCATGCGGAATATCGTCGCCCTCGACGCACCGTCCAACCTCGGCCTGCGTCCGCCGGTCCCCGGCACCGTCCCCGGCTGTCACAAGCTGGCCGGAGCCCTCCGCGAGAACCGGATCGTCCAGCGGCTCGGCGCCCTGGAGGGCGGCGTGGTCGTCCCGCCGCGCTACGACCGGGGTGACTGGCAGGAGGGCGACGGCGTCTTCAACGCCGCCGCGCTCGCCACGTACACCCGTGCCCTGGCGGACCGCGTCGAGCGCCACGTACGGGCCGGTGACTTCCCGCTCGTCCTCGGCGGCGACTGCTCGATCCAGCTCGGAGCCTCGCTCGCCCTGCGCCGCATCGGACGCTACGGCCTCGCCGCCGTCGACGCCTCCCCCGACTTCCGCCACCCCGGCAACTCCGACGGCGTCGGGGCCGCGGGAGGCGAGGAGCTGGCCCTCGCGACCGGGCGCGGCCAGGCCGACCTCACCGACCTGGAAGGCCTGGGGCCCTACCTCCGAGAGGAGGACGTTCGGCTGTTCGGCATCCGTGACGCGTACCAGGACGATCCCGAACTCGTCGAGCTGCGCGCCCTGAAGGTCCCCGTCGTCACCGTCGCCGACCTCCGCGCCTGGGGCCCGGCCGACCTCGCCGCCGCCACGGTCACGGCGTTCGGGGCCCCGGAGCTCGACGGCTTCTGGGTGCACCTGGACGCCGACGTCCTCGACCCCGCCGTGATGCCGGCCGTCGACAGCCCCGACCCCGAGGGCCTCTTACCCGACGAACTCGTCCCCCTGCTGCGGACCTTGGTCCGCGCCGAGCGCTGCGTCGGGCTCAACGTCACGATCTACGACCCCGATCTCGACCCCGACGGCACCGCCGGAGCGCTGCTCACGGACGTCGTGGTCGCCGCCTTTGCCGAAGCCTGACGGACAGACCCCCTGGTCGGACGCCCGTCCGCCGTGTTCCATGGCCGACATGACGACCGTACGACGTGCCGTACTGACCCTGCCCGCCGCCCCGTTGGGCCCGGACAACCCGCTGCCCGCCCTGCGCACCCTCGACGGGGCCCCGACGGTCGACGCCCGTGCAGCGGAAGGACTGCCGCGCGACATGGCCCGGCAGCTCGGGTACGCACCACTGCGCACCGTGCTGCCCGTCCCGCTCCGGGACGGCTACGGACGCGAGCGCGTGGACACGGAAATCGACGCGATCGTCGTCGAGAACGACCGGCTGCGGGCGACGGTGCTGCCCGGCCTGGGCGGTCGCGTCCACTCCCTGCGCCACAAGCCCAGCGGTCGTGAACTCGTGCACCGCAACCCGGTGTTCCAGCCCGCCGCCTTCGCCCTCAACGGCGCCTGGTTCGCCGGCGGCATCGAGTGGAACATCGGCGCCACCGGCCACACCACCCTCTCCTGCGCGCCGCTGCACGCCGCGATCGTCCCGTCCCCCGACGGCGGGGAGATGCTCCGGCTGTGGGAGTGGGAGCGCCTGCGCGACCTGCCCTTCCAGGTCGACCTGTGGCTTCCCGAGGGCTCCGACTTCCTCCACGTGGGCGTGCGGATCCGCAACCCGCACGAGCGGGCCGTCCCGGTCTACTGGTGGTCCAACACCGCCGTCCCGGAGGCCCGCCGGATCCTCGCCCCCGCCGACGGGGCCTGGTTCCACGGATACGAGCGGGGCCTGCGCCGCGTCGCCGTACCGCGCGGCGAGGACGGCGCGGACCACACCTGTCCGGAGCAAGGCGCCCTGCCCGCCGACTACTTCTACGACCTCGCCGACACGCAGCGGCGATGGATCGCCGCCGCCGACGACAACGGCGCGGGGCTCGTCCAGACGTCGACCGACCTGCTGCGCGGGCGCAAGCTGTTCCGCTGGGGCTCGTCCCGGGGCGGGCGGCGCTGGCAGCGGTGGCTCACGGAACCCGGCGCTCCCGGCTACGCCGAGATACAGGCGGGTCTCGCCCGTACCCAGCTGGAGCACCTGAAACTGGAGGGCGGAGCGGAGTTCAGCTGGCTGGAGGCGTACGGGCCGCTGGCCGCCGAGCCCGGGGCCGTGCACGGAGAGGACTGGGCGGCGGCCCGCGCGGAGGTGGAGCGCGCCCTGGAGTCCGCCCTGCCGCGCGCGGCCGTCGACGCCGCCCACGAGGCGTGGCGGAACGGCCCTGCGGACGCCGAGCCGGAGACGGTGCTCGGCGTCGGATCGGGCTGGGGCGCTCTCGAAGTCCTCTGCTCGGGGCATGAACTGCCCGGTACGCCGTTCCCCGAGTCGACCCTGGGGGAGGAGCAGGAGCCGTGGTTGGAGCTGCTCCGCACCGGCGCCCTGCCGCCGTCGGCCGACGGCGCCGTCCCCGGCCCGCCGCTGGTCGCCGACCACTGGCGGGACATGCTGGAGACGGCTCCCGCCACGGCTCCGACCGAGTACCACCTCGGGCTCGCGCAGTGGCGTGCCGGCGATCTCGCCCAGGCCGTACGGAGCTGGGAGCGCGGGCTCCGGCAGGAGGGCCTGCGCTGGCCCCTGCTCTACTGCCTGGCCGTCGCCGACCGGGACGGCGGACACCCGGCGCGCGCCGCCGAACGGTACGCCGAGGCCTTCGACGCCCTGCCCGCCGAGGCCGACGAGGTGCTGACCGGGGCCCTGGGCCGCGAGGCCCTCACCGCGCTCCTGGCGGCCGGGAGCGTGGCGGGGGCCCGGGCGCTCCGTGACGCCCTGCCGGAGACGGTGCGCGCCCGTGGCGCGTTCCGTCTCCTGGAGGCCCGCCTCCTCCTCGCCGAGGGCAGGAAGGACGAGGCCCGTGCGGTCTTCGACGAGGGCTTCGAGGTGGCGGACCTGGCGGAGGGCGCCGAAGTCCTGGGCGAGGTCTGGTCGTCCCTGACGGACGAGCCGCTGCCGGACTTCTACGAGTTCCGCATGCGTCCCTGACCCTCCGCCGGTCCCGCCGGCCCCCGAAGGTCCCCGCCGTCGTTCTCCCGGTCAGAAGATGTGCTGGCCGGGGGTGAGGACGCCGTCGGGGTCGTAGCGGTGCCGCGCGGCCTCGAACTCGTCCCAGAAGCCGCCGAAGTGGCGCACCCAGTCGTCCCTCGTGAGGGGGACCGACCCGATGGGGTACCAGCAGCCGCCCGCCTCGACCGTGGTGTCGTACTGGCGGCGGTTCGCGGCGACCATCTCCTCGGCGGAGTCCGCACCCGGGGAGGCGGTCCTGAGGATCGAGAAGAGGTAGGCGAGCTCCTCGCCCGGCATGACCGGGAGCGGGGTGCGGCACTTGGCGGTGAGCACCGGATAGAGCAGGATGACCGCGCTCGCTCCGATGGCCTGCGGCTTGAGGCCGGCGAGGGTGTCGGTGACGACGCCGTTCACCGCGGAGGCGGGGAGCAGACCGTCGTACCAGGGGTGGGGGCGTGCCCACTCGCCCATGGCCGTGAGGACGTCCACCGTCTCGGCGAGCCGGTTGACGAAGTCGAGGTACGGGACGTCCCGGGCCTCGACGGAGGCGGCCCCGAGGTCGTCCGTGAGCCGGGCGTCGTCGGCGCTGGTTCCGTCGTGGGAGGCCGCCTCCATCATGTACGTCCAGCCGTCCGGGGTGGGCAGGGCCTGACCGACGAGATAGTCGAACCGTCCTTCGCCGATCAGCTGGGCCTGCCGGGACGTGAGTTCGGCGACGCTTCGGAACATCAGGGTGTGGAGCCGGACCGAGCGGGGCGCGGGGATCAGGGAGAGCGTGGCGCGGGTGATGATCGCGCACTGACCGAGGCCGCCGAGGGCGGCGCGGAAGAGGTCGGGGCGCTCGGCGGGGGAGCAGGTGGCGATCTCTCCCTCTCCGGTCACGACCTGGAGTTCGAGCACGTTGTCGGCCTGCGTGCCGTGGTGGCCGATCTGCCCGCCCAGGCCTCCGGCCGACAGGGTGCCGCCGACGGACAGCTCCAGGTAGTCGGTGAAGGCCGGCGGGGTGAGGCCGCGGGCCAGGGAGGCCCTGACCACGGAGCTCCAGAGCGCCCCGGCCTGGACCACGGCCGTGTCGTCGCGGATCTCGACGGAATCCAGCGAGCCGAGGTCGACGACCAGCCCGGAGGGGACCTGTGCCTGACCGTTGGTCGAGTGTCCCTGGCCGCGGGGGGCGATCTTCAACCCGCGCTGCCGGCAGTGGCGCACCATCGCGGCGACGTCCTCGACCGAGCCGGCTCGGAGGACCGCGGCGGGCGGCCGACGGACCAGGCCGCCGAAGTCGGTGGACGCCGCGTCCAGTGCGGCGGAGTCGAAGCGCAGCTCCCCGTCCAGCGCGGGAACCGCGTCGAAGGGGGCCGGGGCCGCGCCCGCACCGCCGACCGGACCGGGCTGTGGCTCGGGGAGTTGAGGAGGCGTCATGGTGACTCCAGATCGACGTGGTGAAAGGAACTCGGCAGGAGTGCACAGTTCCCTCACAATGTGATCATTTTTCCGCCGAATCGGTCATCGGATTTCTCGAATGTCAACTTCGGTTGACATGGCGGGTCGCGTCAACGTAGGTTGACACCATGACCGATGCGACCGATCTCGCGGCGCGGGCGGGTGACCGGGACCCCCGGGTCGGCCTGCGCGCCGTGTCCGCCCTGAGGCGGCTCCTCGAACAGTTGGAGGCCGTCCAGGTCCGCAGTGCCCGCGCCCAGGGCTGGTCCTGGCAGGAGATCGCGGCCGAGCTGGGTGTGAGCCGTCAGGCCGTGCACAAGAAGTACGGGAGGCATTGATGTTCGAGCGATTCTCGGCAGGGGCCCGGGCCGCGGTGATCGAGGCCGTGGAGCTGGCCCGCCGCGGACGCGCCGCCGCGGTCACCGAGGAGCACCTGCTGCTCGCGCTGCTCGACGCGGAGGGGACCAAGGCGTCCTTCGTGCTCCGGGCCCTCGGTGCGAGCGACCGGCGTGCCTCGCTCGAGGCGGAACTCTCCGTGGCCCATCGGCGGGGCGGCCTGTCGAAGGCCGACATGGAGGCGCTCGCGGGTCTCGGGATCGACGTGCCGGAGATCGTCGCCCGCGTCGAGGAGGCCCACGGCCCAGGTGCCCTCGCCGACGACCGCGAGGGGGGTTCCCGGCGCTTCGGAAGGCCCTCGTTCAGCCGGGAGGCGGCGAGCGTCCTGGAGCGCGCCCTGCGGATCTGCCTGGGCCGGCGCGAGGCGGCGATCGGCGACGAACACCTGCTGCTGGCCCTCACCGCCCGTCCGGGCGTCGTCGCCGAGGTCCTCGCCGACCACGGCATCACCTACGCGGCGGTGGAACGCGCCCTCGGGCAGGGCGCGTCCTCCCCCTGATCCGTACGCGACCGGGCCGCTGTCTCAGTGAAGCCGCTGTCTCAGTGAAGGCGATCGCACGCCGCCCGCTGCGGGCGGCTCAGGACCGCCGGTCGACGTACTCGAAGACCGAACCGTCCGGGTGGACCGCGATCAGGTTGCGGCCCACCGGTGTCGGGACGGGGCCGGCCAGGATCTTGGCGCCCGCCTCCGCCAGCGCGGTGAACGCCGCGTCCACGTCCTGGACGGAGATGGTCGCGGCGACCTTGCGCAGGACCTCCAGCTCCGCCTCAGGACCGCTCATCAGGAGGAAGCAGCCGACGGCCGCCACCGACACCCCGCCCCGCTCGAAGCGCAGGGCGGGAGAGCCGGTGAGCCGCTCGTAGAAGTCCACGGCCGGTTCGAGCTCGTCGACGCAGACACGAAGAGTGGTCCCCAGAATCTCCATGCGGGCGAGCCTAGTTGAGGATCAGGAGACCCGGCAGAGGACCTCGCCGTGCGGGACCATGAACCAGGCGTCCTCCTGTCGGCCCCACTCGCGCCACGCCTCGGAGATCGCGTTCAGCGTGTCCGGCGTCGCGTGGCCGCCCTCCACCACCAGCTTCGCATAGACCGACTCCGTCGTCCGGTCCGCCCACAGCCCGCTCCACCACGCCCGCTCCTCCGGCGTCGCGTAGCACCAGGTGGCGGCCGTCGTCGTGACGTCCGTGAACCCCGCCCGCCGTGCCCAGGAGAACAGCCGCCGCCCGGCGTCCGGTTCGCCGCCGTTGGCCCGTGCGACCCGGTGGTACAGCTCCTGCCAGACCTCCAGGGCGGGCGGCTCCGGGTACCAGGCGAAGGCGGCGTAGTCGCTGTCCCGTGCGGCGACCACACCGCCCGGACGGCAGACGCGCCGCATCTCGCGCAGTGCCCGCACGGGGTCGCCGACGTGCTGCAGTACCTGGTGGGCGTGGACGACGTCGAAGGAGTCGTCCGGGAAGTCCAGGGCGTGGATGTCCGCGACCCTGAACTCCACGTTCTGCACGCCGCGTTCGGCCGCCACGGCACGCGCCTTGTCCAGGACGTCCTCGGCGGCGTCGACCGCGGTCACCCGCCCCGGCGCGACCAGCGCCGCCAGATCCGCGGTGATCGTGCCCGGGCCGCAGCCCACGTCCAGGACGTCCAGGCCGGGCCGCAGCTCGGGCAGCAGATACGCCGCGGAGTTCGCGGCGGTGCGCCAGCTGTGCGAGCGCAGCACCGACTCGTGGTGCCCGTGGGTGTACACGGCGGTCTCGTGAGGACTGGACTCTTCGGCGGCATGCGTCATGACCGGACTCCCTCGTATGAGTGGCTACGGCAACGGTACGCGCATCACCCGTATAGTGAGACCGCAATCTCGCGATGTGGACGACGTTCATGGTCGGCTCAGGTGAACAGGCGCCTCCGATACCGGAGTTCGTCGAGGGTCCGGCCCGCCGTCGTGTCCTGGACGACCGTTCCGTCCGGCCGCCAGCCCGCTCCCTCGTAGAACCGGCGCCCCCGTGCGTTGCCCGCGAGGACCCACAGCGCGGCCTCGCGGAACCCGTCCGCGGCCAGCGCCTCCTCGGACGCGGCGAGGAGGCCCCGGCCCACCCCCGCGCCCCACACCTCCGGGAGCGCGTAGAGCGCCGCGATCTCCCCGGTAATGGCGGCGTCGAGGTCGTCGTCCGGCCACGCCCGGAAGCAGCAGAACCCGACCACCCGTCCACCGCTCTCGGTCGCCACCAGCACCGGCGCGGGCGCGGCCGCCGCCAGCCTGGCCGACCAGACGGCGGCGCGCTCCGCGACGTCCAGACCGTCGAGGTACGGGTGCGGGAGCAGGTCGCGATAGGCCGCCCGCCAGGACCGGACATGGACGTCGGCGATCGCCGCCGCGTCCGCGGGGAGTGCTGCACGGATCGACATGCCCCGCATTCTCGACGAGTGCCGGCGCCCCCGGCGAGCGGATATCCCCGGGCATACGGGGCGCAGGCCTGGGTAGCCGGGCGGTGTGGGACCGCCGGCGGCCGGCCGCCGCCCATGCAGGCCGAGGAAGGCTTTCGATGCGGTACGAAACGATGTCCTCGCTCGCCCAACAGCTCCGTGTCGACGCCGTGCGCGCCACCGACGCGGCCGGCTCCGGCCATCCGACGTCCGCCATGTCGGCCGCCGAGATCGGCGCCGTGCTGCTCACCCGGCATCTGCGCTACGACTTCGACCGCCCCGACCACCCCGGCAACGACCGGCTCGTCCTCTCCAAGGGGCACGCCTCGCCCCTGCTCTACGCCATGTACCGGGCCGCCGGCGTCGTCGGCGAACCGGAGCTGCTGACCTTCCGGCAGGCGGGCAGCCTCCTCGAAGGCCACCCCACGCCCCGGCTGCCCTGGGTCGACGTCGCCACGGGCTCGCTCGGGCAGGGGCTGCCCGTCGGCGTCGGCATGGCGCTCGCGGGGAAGTTCCTCGACCGCGTCCCGTACCAGGTGTGGGTGGTGAGCGGCGACAGCGAGATGGCCGAGGGCTCCGTCTGGGAGGCCGTCGAGCACGCCGCGTACTGCGGTCTCGACAACCTCACCCTGATCGTCGACGTCAACCGGCTCGGCCAGCGCGGCCCCACGCGCCACCAGCACGACCTCGGCGCCTACGCCGGCCGCCTGGAGGCCTTCGGCTGGCACACCGTACGGATCGACGGCCATGACGTGCAGGCCGTCGACGAGGCCCTTCGCGAGGCGCGCGCGACCGTCGGCCGGCCCACGGCCGTCCTTGCCGCCACCCGCAAGGGCCGTGGCGTGGCGGCCGTCGAGAACCGCGAGGGCAAGCACGGCAAGCCCCTCCCCGACGCCGGGGCCGCCATCACCGAGCTCGGCGGGTACCGGGACCTGAGCGTCCGCGTGACCGACCCGCCCGCCGCCCTGGTGTCCCGTCCGGCCCCCGACGGCTCGCCGGACCTCCCGAGGTACGAGCGGGGCGAGAAGGTCGCCACCCGGGACGCCTACGGGCAGGCTCTCGCCGCCCTCGGGCAGGCGCGCGGCGACGTCGTCGCGCTCGACGGCGAGGTCGGCGACTCGACCCGTACCGAGAAGTTCGCCAAGGCGCACCCCGAGCGCTACTTCGAGTGCTGGATCGCCGAACAGCAGCTCGTCGGGGCCGCCGTCGGCCTCCAGGCGCGCGGCTACGTCCCGTACGCCTCGACCTTCGCCGCGTTCCTCACCCGCGCCCACGACTTCATCCGCATGGCCGCCGTGAGCAGGGCCGGGATCAACCTGGTCGGCTCGCACGCGGGTGTCTCGATCGGCCAGGACGGGCCGAGCCAGATGGGACTGGAGGACCTGGCGATGATGCGCTCGGTCCACGGCAGCACAGTCCTCTACCCGTGCGACGCCCACCAGACGGCGCGGCTCGTCGCGACCATGGCCGACCTGGACGGCGTCCGCTACCTGCGCACCACACGCGGCGCCACGCCCGTGGTCTACGGGCCGGACGAGGAGTTCCCGGTCGGCGGGAGCAAGGTGCTCCGCAGTCACGGCGAGGACGACCGGGCGACGATCGTGGCGGCGGGGGTGACCGTGCCGGAGGCACTGAAGGCCGCCGACCGGCTGGAGGACGAGGGGCTGCCGGTGCGGGTGATCGACCTCTACTCGGTCAAGCCCGTCGACACCGCGACCCTCGACGACGCGGCGGGGACGACCGGCTGCGTCCTGACCGTGGAGGACCACCGGCCCGAGGGCGGTCTCGGCGACGCCGTCGCCGAGGCGTACGCCAACGGCCACGGCGGGGTGCCCCGCCTGGCCCGGCTCGCCGTCCGCTCCATGCCCACGTCGGCGACCCCGGAGGAGCAGCTCCATGACGCGGGCATCGACGCGGACGCGATCGTCTCCGCGGTCGAGCTGATGCTCGAACGGGTTCTGGTCCGCTGAGCGCGCACGCGGTCCACGTGGCGCACCCCGCACGGCCCGGCGCTCACCCGAACGGCCCTGCGCGTCCCCACCGGGGACGGTGCCCCGGCCTCCCGGGGCGGCGGGACGGAGCCTCCGGCAGCCCAGCCCCCGGCCGGGCGGCGCCCGACCCCGCACCCGCTCCCGTGTCCCCTCCCGTGTCCGCGGCCATGGCCGAGGCCGGGTCGGTGCCCTCTGGAGCGGCGAACCCCCGTCAACCTTCGTATAAAGGGCATTGAGGCGCCGTACGGGGCGGCGGCCGGTGTTCGGGAGGTGCGGGAGATGCGGCAGACGGCCCCGGAAGGGCGCGGCCCGGTGCGCTACGGACCACCCGCCCCGGAGCCCGGTCTGCCCGTGCTGCCCGGGCTCGCCGCGATCCTGGCCGCCGCCGCGGGGCGCACCGCCGTCGAACCGCCCGGCGGCGGGCCCGTGCTCCGCGAGGCCGCGAGCGGCTACTGGTGGCGGCGCGGCCTGCGGACCCACGCCGAGGACGTCGTCGCCGCGCCCGGTGCCCAGCCCCTCATGCTCGCCCTGATCGCCGCCCACGGCGGCGACATCCTGCTGCCCCGGCCCTGTCCCGCCTGGTGGACCCCGCAGGCCCGGCTCCTCGGCCGCCCCGCCTACCACGTGCCCACCCCCGCCGAATGCGGCGGCGTGCCGGACCCGTACGCCCTCCTCGAAACCGTCCGGAGGGTCCGCGCGGAGGGGGGCCGGCCACGGCTGCTGCTGCTCTCCGTCGCCGACGACCCCACCGCCACCGTCGCCCCGCCCGAGCTGGTCCGCGAGGCGTGCGAGGCCGCCGTCGCCGAGGGGCTGCACATCATCAGTGACGAGACCTGGCGCGACACCCTGCACCGCCGCCACGACACCGTGGTCCTCAGCCCCGCCGAGATGTGTCCCGACGACGTGACCGTCCTGTACGACCTGGCCGGCGCCCTCGCCCCGGCCGCCTGGCCCTGCGCCGTGGCCCGCTTCCCGCCCACCGGCCCCGACCGTGCGGACCGGTACACCGACCCGCGCGCCCGCACCCTGGACATCCTCACCGCGCTCGGCGCCTTCGTCGCCGGACCCGTCGCCCCCGCCGCCGCCCACGCGCTCGACGAACCGGAGGAGGTCGCCGTACGGGCTTCCCTCGCCGCGGCCCTCTACGCACGCGTGGGCACCGCCGCCCACCGCGCCGTCCTCGGCGCGGGCGCCCTCGCCAGGCCGCCCCAGGCCGGCCGGCACCTCTACGCGGACCTGGGACCGCTGCGGTCCGGGCTCGCCGCGCGGGGCGTCACCGACTCCATGGAGCTGGAGAACCACCTCGGCCGGCGGCTCGGCACCCCCGTCCCCGGCGGCCACCGCTTCGGCGACGAACTCGGCGCGCTGCGGGTGCGTTTCGACACCGGCGCCTTCCTCGGCTCGACCGAGGAGGAGCTGACGGAGGCCCTAACCTCCGCGAACCCGGTGGAACTGCCTCACGTGGAAAGCGCGTTGAGGTCGTTCGGAGAGGCTCTGGAGGAACTCCGGTGACACGACCGTCCCGACGAACCGCGTAGAACGGAGCCCGCAGATGACGGAACGGACGGCACGGCCCACGCAGGCCCCGCACTCCGTACGCGACGGCCGGACCACCACCGCTCACGCGACCACCCCCACACCCGCCGAGACCTCCACACCCGTCTCGCCCTCTCCCCCCGCGCCCACCCCCACCCCCGCGCCCCTTCCGTCCCCGGTCCTCCAGCCCCTCGGCCGGATCCGGACCGACTGGCCCCGCTCCTTCGTCGAGCGCCTCACCGCCCCGCTCCCCGGCGTCCGCGCCATGGCCCGGCTCGCCCGCGAAGGCGCCGTGCGCCCCGACGCCGACGGACTCCGCGACATCCCGCTGCTGCCCTTCGCCCCCGGCCCGCTGCCCGACGCGGGCCCCGACACCCTCGCCGTCACCTGGGCGGGCCACGCGAGCTGGATCCTGCGCGTCGGCGGCCTCACCGTGCTCACCGACCCCGTCTGGTCCCGCCGCATCCTCGGCACCCCCGCCCGGATCACCCCCGTCGGGGTCCGCTGGGAGGACCTGCCGCCCGTGGACGCCGTCGTCATCAGCCACAACCACTTCGACCACCTCGACGCCCCCACCCTCCAGCGGCTGCCCAAGGACACGCCCGTCTTCGTCCCCGCCGGTCTCGGCCGCTGGTTCCTGCGCCGCCGGTTCAGCCGCGTCACCGAGCTCGACTGGTGGGAGGCGGCCGAACTCGACGGCGTACGGATCGAGTTCGTCCCCGCGCACCACTGGTCCAAGCGGACCCTCCGGGACACCTGCCGCTCGCTGTGGGGCGGCTGGGTGCTCACCGACCGCGCCGGGCACACGGTGTACTTCGCCGGAGACACCGGCTACGGCCACTGGTTCGCCGAGATCGGCGCCCGGCACCCCGGGCTCGACCTCGCCCTGCTCCCGATCGGCGCCTACGACCCGCGCTGGTGGCTCAGCGACGTCCACACCGACCCCGAGGAGGCCGTCCGGGCCTTCCAGGACCTCGGCGCCCGCCGGATGGCGCCCATGCACTGGGCGACGTTCGTGCTCTCCTCCGAGCCGGTCCTGGAACCGCTCACCCGGGTCAGAGCCGCCTGGGAGCGGGCCGGGCTGCCCCGCGAGGACCTCTGGGACCTCCCGGTCGGCGGCTCACGCGTGCTCGTTCCCTGACCCGCCGCCCCGCCCGGAACCCCGTACCCGATGCCCCGCTTCCCGTACCCGCCGCCACAGCGCCGGAGCCAGGCTGATCAGGACCGTGAGCGCCACCGCCGCAAGCACGCCCTGCCACGGCTCCGGAAACAGCGAGCCGCCCAGGATGCCGATCAGCCCGTACGTCGCCGCCCAGGCCAGGCAGGCCGGCAGGTCCCCGCGTACGAACCTCCGCAGCGGCACCTCCGCGAGGAGGCACGCCAGCATCACCGGGATCCGGCCCGCGGGAATCAGACGGGACAGCACGAGCACCGACACCTGATGCGTGTCGAGCTTCTCCTGCGCCTGTGCGAGCCGGTCGGGGGCCGCCCGCCCCCGCAGCACCGACAGCCACCGGGAGCCGTTCTTCGAACGGACCCCGCGCTGCCCCAGCCAGTACAGCGCCACATCCCCCAGGAGCGCGGCCGAGGCCGACACCAGGAAGACGACGAGCAGGGTGAGGGGAGCCGTCTGATGGAAGGCGACCACCGCCGCAGAGCTGACGATCGCCCCTGTCGGCACGACCGGCACCAGCGCCCCGAGCGCCACGAGCAGGAAGAGCGAGGGGTAGCCGACCGCGTGCTGGGTCGACTCGGTCGGCAGGTCGCCCGCCGCGCGCAGCAGAGCGTCGATCACCGGGCGACCTCGGGCCGTACGCGCTCGCCGTGTCCGAGCAGATGCACCGCCACCTTCGGCGCGAGCCGCGCCGCGTGCCGCACGAACTCGTCGCCCGGCGCGTGGAACTCGTGCGGTCGCACGGCGTCCATCCCGATCGGCCAGTACGTGCCGTAGTGCACCGGGACCGCCGCCGCCGGGCACAGCTCCGCGAGCGCCCGCGCCGCGCGCCCCGCGTCCAGATGTCCGTGCCCCAGATACGGTCCCCAGCCGCCGACCGGCAGCAGCGCCACGTCCACCGGCCCGACCGCCTCCGCCATCCCGTCGAAGAGTCCGGTGTCACCGGCGAAGTACGTCCGCGCCTCGCCCTCGACGACATACCCGAGCGCGGGGGCGCGGTGCGGCCCGACGGGCAGGCGCCGCCCGTCGTGCAGCGCCGGTACGGCCCGTACCGTCACGCCCGCCACCGTCACCGAGTCACCGGGGCCGACCTCCGTCAGCCGCAGCCCCCGCCCGTGGAGCCGGCGCAGGCCCGCCACCGACGCGGGCGCACCCCGGGGCACGATCAGCCGCGTCCCGGGCGTCAGGCGGGCGAGCGACGGCAGATGCAGATGGTCGGCGTGCAGATGGGAGACGAGCACCGCCTCGGCGCGCCCGGCCTCGGGCGGCGGCAGCGCGCCGCGCCTGCGCCGCAGATGCGCCAGCCGGCGGGCGAAGAGCGGATCGGTGAGGAAGCGGACCCCGGAGTCCTCGACCGTGCAGGTGGCATGACCCCACCAGGTGACCTCCACCGGCCCGCCGCCCTTCCGCTCGGCACTCCACTTGTCACGAGGGTAGTTCTCCGAAGCGGGCGGCGCGGGGCGTCTACGGTGGTTCGCGGGGGTAGCCATCCGTCAGCACGGGGATGGGAGTCGCGGTGAGCACGATGGGGACGACCTGCAATTCGGCGCAGTGTCCGCGCTGCGGAGGCGTCCTCGCCGTCACCCAGGACGGCTGGAGGATCTGCCACACCTGCGGCTACTCCTCACCGCCCTGAGGTCCGGCCGGACCCCCGGAGGGCCCTCCTCGGGTCCCCGCGATCGGAGTAGGGTCGGGCCATGGACGACGTTCGGGTGGCGGCGATCGCCAGCCTCACCCCGCTCGAGGAACTCGACAGCGACCCCTTCCTGGTCGACACCCGAAGCCAGCACGCCATGTGCGCCCGCTGGGCCCTGGACAAGGGCTACGTGGTGGCGAGACAGCTGCTCTTCTACGGGATCCGGCCCGACCACGCCGCGCTCTGGGCGGACGTGGACGACGGCCATGTCGACCTCTTCGTCGCGCCCAACGAACGCGTCCTGTCCCGGGCGTTGACCGACGTGCCGGGGTTCGCGGCGGAGTGCGGGCGCCGTGGCGTACGGCTGGAGACCGCGGGTCTCGACGAGCCGTCGTACGACGCCGCGGCCAAGGCCGACGTGCACCGCCGCCTCTCCATGCCCACCGCCGGTTACGACGGCTGCTAGGGCGTGTTGCGAAAGTCCCGCCTGCCCCGCGACGCCTGGCACGCACGCTCGCTGCGTTGTCGGGATCGTCCGAGCACACCCGGTACGAGGACGACCCTCCGCCTTGCGATCGCACGCACCAGACGCCGCGGGGCCCGCCCTTCGGGCGGACGGCGCTACTTTCGCAACACGCCCTAGCGGGCGCCCCCGCCCCGCCCTGGCTGCGCCCTGCACCCGCCCTGGCTGCGCCCCCCGGGTGATGTGCCACGCTTGAGGCAGGTGACGGGTGAAGGGTGAACCACGCGTGGGTGACGGGCGATGGCGTACCGCCGGACGCTGGCGGACCGCGGGGAGCGCCCTGGTGCGGGTGATCGTGGTCTGGGCGGTCTCCACCCTGACCATGCTGGCCCTCGCCGGACTGCTGCCCGACTTCGAACTCCAGTCGCCCGACGGCGACAGCATCACCCGTACCGCCCTCACCGCCGTGTGGGCCGCCGGCGCCTTCGGTCTCCTCGGCGCGCTGGTGTGGCCCGTCGTCGTCCGCGCCCTGCTGCTCGTACCGGCCCTGGTCCTCGGCCTGTTGGTCTTCTTCCTCAACGGCTCGCTGCTGCTGATCGCGCTCTGGCTGATCCCCGACGGGCGCGGCGCCGCCGACCCCGAGACCGCCGTCGTGGTCGCCGCCGTCATGTCGGCCGTCGCCTCGGCGACCTCCACCGCGCTCGCCGTGCGCGACGACGACGCCTACCGCCGCCGCCTCCACCGACTCGCCGACCGCACGCGCCGCCGGGCCGTCACCAGGGGCCCCGAGCCCGTCCCCGGCACGCTCTTCCTGCAACTCGACGGCGTCGGCCACCGGGTGCTCCACGACGCCGTCGCCGACGGTCTGATGCCGACCGTCGCCGGCTGGCTCGACACCACCCATCGGCTCACCCCCTGGCGCACCGACTGGTCCAGCCAGACGGGCGCCAGCCAGCTCGGCATCCTGCACGGCTCCAACGAGGACGTGCCCGCCTTCCGCTGGTACGAGAAGGACACCGGCCGGCTGATGGTCTCCAACCGGCCCGCGAGCGCCGTCGAGCTCCAGCGACGGGCCATAGCCCGCACCGGGGACGGCGGGCTGCTCACCGTCGACGGCGCCTCGCGCGGCAACCTGTTCAGCGGCGGCGCCGACCAGCTCGCGCTGGTCCTGTCGATGGCCGCCCGCCGAGGCCGCCGCAACCGCTCCCGGGCCGGCTACTTCGCGTACTTCTCCGACCCGGCCAACGCCGTCCGCACGGCCGGCTCCTTCGTCGCGGAGGCCGTCCGCGAGGTGTCCCAGTCGACGCGGGCACGGCTGCGCAAGGAGACCCCGAGGGTGTCGCGCGGGGGCGCCTACCCGTTCATCCGGGCCTTCGCCACCGTCGTGGAACGGGACGTGGTCGTGGCAGCGGTGATCGGGGACCTGCTGGCCGGGCGGACCGCCGTCTACGCCGACCTGGTCGCCTACGACGAGGTGGCGCACCACTCGGGCCCGCACGGCCACGACACCGACCGGGTCCTCGCCCGCCTCGACCGCTCGATCGCGCTGATCGCCAAGGTCGCGGAGCACGCGCCCCGCCCGTACCGGATCGTGCTCCTCTCCGACCACGGCCAGAGCCCCGGCGCGACTTTCGAGGGGGTGTACGGGCTGTCCCTGCGGGAGCTCGTACGAGCCGGGTGCGGGCTGCCCGTGCCGCGCCGCGTCCGGCGCGCCCGCTGGGGGCACCCCCAGACGGAGGCCGGGGGCGGCTCCGAGGCCCGGGTCGCGGCCCGTGACGCGCTGCGCAGCGCCCTGCACCGGCCGGTCGGCGAGGACGAGGACGGGGAAGGGGTGGGCGAGCGGGTGGGCCGGCACGAGCGGGACGAGGCCGAGCCGATCGTGCTCGCCTCGGGAAACCTGGGGCTGATCTCGTTTCCCGGAGTGCCGCACCGGCTGACCCGCGAGGAGATCGACCGCCGCCACCCCGGGCTGCTGCGTACTCTCGCCGACCATCCCGGCGTCGGCTTCCTGCTCGTCGCGAGCGCCGAGCACGGTTCGGTCGTCCTGGGGCGCGACGGCGCGGAGGTGCCGGTCGCCGAACTCACCGACGACGGGCCGCTCGCGGTCTTCGGGCCCGGCGCGGCGGACGCGGTCCGGCGCACCGACCGCTTCCCGCACGTCGCCGACATCATGGTCAACTCGATGTACGACCCCGCCACGGGCACGGTCCACGCCTTCGAGGAGCAGATCGGCTCTCACGGCGGCCTCGGGGGCGAGCAGGGACGTCCCTTCCTGCTCTGGCCCGTGGACCTCTCCGCGCCGGTGCGGGACGGGGGCGAGCTGGTGGGCGCGGAGCAGCTGCACCAGGTGCTGAGGCGGTGGCTGCGGGAGTGCGCGGGTCCTCAGGTGCCGCTGGAGATTTCCCCGCCCGGCAGCGGTGCGGAAGCGTTTCTTCCGGTTGACGGGCCGGTCGTACGGGAGAAAAAGAGCTGATTTGGTGGCGCGTCTCACGTGTCGGACCATGTCCGGGTTTGCACGACGAGAGGCGCACCACCCCCATGAGCACGGCCCTGTCCGACCGGTCCACAGTCGATTCCCCGGACACCTCCGACACCTCGGACTCCTCCGACTCCTCGGAAACCCCGGTCACCTCCGAGACGTCCGGCGGCCACGGGGAACGGCACAAACACGCCCGGCGGTTCGGACTCCCGATCGCCACCGCCCTGGTCATGGGCAACATCATCGGCGGCGGAATCTTCCTGCTGCCCGCCTCCGTCGCCCCGTACGGCACGATCAGCCTGGTCGCCTTCGGCGTCCTCACCCTCGGCGCCCTCGCCCTCGCCCTCGTCTTCGGCCGGCTCGCCCACCGCCACCCGCAGACCGGCGGACCCTACGTCTACGCCCGTGCGGCCTTCGGCGACTTCGCCGGCTTCCTCGCCGCCTGGTCGTACTGGATCACCGCCTGGGTCTCCAACGCGGCCCTCGCCGTGGCCGCCGTCGGCTATCTCGACGTGCTGATCCCCGTCCACGAGTCGACGGCCGCCACCATCGCCGCCGCGCTCACGCTCCAGTGGCTGCCGGCGCTCGCCAACCTCGCGGGCACCCGCTACGTCGGCGCCGTCCAGCTGGTGGCGACCGTCCTCAAGTTCGTCCCGCTCCTCCTGGTCGCCGTCGGCGGGCTGTTCTTCTTCGACAGCGCCAACCTCGGGCCCTTCCAGGCCGGGGACGGCGGCGCGCTCGGCGCGGTCTCAGCCTCCGCGGCGATCCTGCTCTTCAGCTACCTCGGCGTGGAGTCCGCGGCCGTCAGCGCCGGCGAGGTCCGCGACCCGCGACGCAACGTCGGCCGGGCCACCGTCCTCGGCACCCTGGGCGCGGCCGCGATCTACCTCCTCGGCACGGTCGCCGTCTTCGGCACGGTCGCCCACGACCGGCTGGTCGACTCCTCCGCACCGTTCTCGGACGCCGTGAACGCCATGTTCGGCGGCTCGTGGGGCGGCACGGCCATCGCCTGCATGGCCCTCGTCTCCATGCTGGGCGCGCTCAACGGCTGGACGCTGCTCAGCGCCCAGACCCCGTACGCGGCGGCATGCGACGGGCTCTTCCCGAGCGTCTTCGCGCGCAAGCGGCGCGGCGTCCCGACGATCGGCGTGATCGTGACCGTCGTCCTCGCCTCGCTCCTGACGGTCTACAACTACACGGTCGGCACCGAGGGCGTCTTCGAGATCCTGGTCCTCGTCACCACCTTCACCGCCACCGTCCCGTACCTCCTCTCCACCGCCGCCCAGATCTACTTCCTCCTCTCCGGCCGCTCCGAGCGCGTCGACCGCGGCCGACTGGTCCGTGACGGGGTCCTGGCCGCGGCCGCCTTCGGGTTCTCCATGTGGCTGGTGGCGGGCTCGGGTCACGCGGCGGTCTACCAGGGCGTGCTGTTCCTCTTCGCCGGGGTCCTCGTGTACGCGTGGATGTCGGCGCGCAAGGCGCGGCGTGAGGCGTGCGACGGAGCACCCGACGGAGCAGCTGAGCAGCGGACGGCGCGTCCGAGCGCGTGAATCCGTGCCGGCCCGCGTAGGCCGCCCGGGCGGAACCACCGCTCCCACCGGCACGTCGGGCCCGCCACGGGGCAGTACGCAAGTCCATGAGCCCCGCGCCAGAGCCCCGCACCGAAACCGCCGCCCCGGCGGGCGTGGCCCGGCGCGCCGTGCTCGTCCTGACGCTGGTGCTCGCCGCCCTGTTCGGCGTGGGCGCGGGTGCCGTCTGCCCGGCCGGCGCGGAGGCCAGGCCCGCTTCCGCGAGCCAGGCGCCCGACCTGGGCGGGGAGACGCACGAGGCCGCCGAGGCCGAGGCCACGGCGCCCGGACGGCACCGCCGGCGCCACGGCGACATCCGCGTCCGCGTCGCGCGCCCGGCCCCGGCCGGGATCCGGGCCGTCACCCCCGTACCCGTACCCCGCCCGCGTGGCGAGGCCTGCAGGTGCGTGGTGATGCGCTGCTGAGAGGCCCCACCTCTCCCAGCACCTCACCCCCCCCACCGCAAGGAGCTTCACCATGCCCGTCGACCCCTTCGTCGTGCTGCGCGCCCTGCTGCGCGCCGAGGCCGCCCGCGACGCACGCGTCGCGCCCGGAGAGCCGGAACGCGCGGCGGTCCGAGAACCCGAACCCGCCCCCGCCCGCGACGAGCGACCCGCCGGCTAGGAGGGAGCCGGCGGACCGCATTGCGGAAACGCTGCCCGGTGAGCGAGGCTGAGCCGATGACCTCGACCGACCGGCACACGCCTCCCGATCGGTCCGCCGGCCCGGCCCGCCGCCGCGCCCCACTCCCTCCGAAGACCATCGAGGCGCTCGGCACCCGGCTCGTCTCCGCCGCCCGACGCCCGTACTGGGACCGACCCGACCCCGCGTACCTGATCCGCCGCTGGCCCGACCTCACCGCCCTCGGCGTCGCCACGCTCTTCTTCTGGGCCTCCCTCACCCCCTCGCTCGTCCCGCGTCCCTGGTACCTCCAGGGCGTCGTCGGCGGCATCACCGCGGCCATCGGCTACGCACTGGGTTCCTGTGCCGCCTGGCTGTTCCGGGCGCTCGTGCGCCGACGCCCCGGCGAGCGGACACGGGCCAGGTGCTGGCAGGCGTACTGGGTGATCGCCGTGGTCCTCTCGGTCCGGCTCATCTCCGAGAGCGCCCGGATGCAGCGTCAGCTCCGGGTCCTGCAAGGCCTGCCGCCCGCGCTCACCTGGCACACCCCGATGATCGTGCTCATGACGCTCGCGCTGCTGCTCGCGCTGCTCCTCGTGGCCCGCACCGTCCGGCTCGGCTCCGCCAAACTGATTTGCCGGCTCGGCCGGCACCTGCCCAGGCCCGTCGCCTTCGCCGTCGGGGCGGTCCTCTCCACCCTCGCCGTCCTCGTCGGCGTCCGGGACGTGGTCTTCGACCGGGGAGTCGTGGACATCGCCGACCGGATCGCCGAGGCGACCAACGGCGGTACGAAGGACAACATCCACCGCCCGGTCTCCCGGTACGTCTCCGGCGGCCCGGGCTCCCTCATCCCCTGGCAGGACCTCGGCTACCAGGGCCGCAACTTCACCGGCTCCGTCCCCACCCGCGCCCGCATCACCGCGGTGAGCGGACGACGCGCCGCCGCCGACCCCGTACGCGTCTACATACCCTCGGCGCTGCCGGCCGCCTTCGAGGACGAACGCCCCTTCGCCGCACAGGCCCGGCTCGCCGTCCGCGAACTGGAGCGCACCGGCGCCTTCGGCCGCCGGGTGCTCGCCGTCGCCGGCACCACCGGCACGGGCTGGGTCAACCCCAACGTGGCCGAGCCGCTGGAGTTCATGTACGGCGGAGACACCGCGATCGTCGCCGTCCAGTACTCGTACCTGCCCAGCTGGGTCTCCTTCCTCGTCGACAAGGAGAAGGCCGGCCAGGCCACCCGCGCGCTCGTCCGGGCCGTACGCGCCCGCGTCGACGCGCTCCCCGCCGAGCGACGGCCCAAGCTCCTGGTCACCGGCGAGAGCCTCGGGGCGTACGCCATCGAGGCGTCCTTCGACGGCCCCGACGACCTCCTTGCCCGAACCGACGGGGCCCTGCTGCTCGGCACCCCGAACTTCTCCCCGATCTCGGAGGAGATCCGCCGCGACCGCGACCCCGGCAGTCCGGTGTGGCGCCCCCAGTACGAGGGCGGTGCGCGGGTGCGCTTCGCGCAGTTCCCGGCCGCCGACCTCGGCCGGCCCCCGGCCCGCTGGCAGTGGCCCCGCGCGGTCTATCTGCAGAACGCCTCGGACCCGGTCGTCTGGTGGTCGCCGGACCTCCTCCTGGACCGCCCCCAGTGGCTCGCGGACCCGCTCGGCCCGGACATCACCCCCGAGATCGACTGGTTCCCGTTCGTCGCCTTCTGGCAGACCTCCGTCGACATGGCCGTCTCGTACGGCGTGCAGGCACCGCACGGCCACCGCTACGGAGCCGGGGCCGTGGACGGCTGGGCGGCGGTGGCCCCGCCGGAGGGCTGGACGGCCGCCGACACGGCCAGGCTGCGCGCCTACATCCAGCACCGGGACGCCGCGTACTGACGCGAAGAGGCCTCAGGCTTCGCCGTGGACGCCCTGCGCCCGGGCGCCCCTGCCGTGCAGGAGGACGAGCGCCGTCAGACCGGCGGCGAGCAGTACCAGCGCCACCATGGCCGGGACCAGACCGACGAGCGCGCCCGACGCCAGCGCGCACACCCCGCCCACGGCGAGGACCGTCGGCCGGCGGCCCGAGGTGCGCAGCACGATCGCGGCGCCGCCGAGCAGGAAGACGCCGACACCTCCCGTCAGCGACCAGGCCACGACGCCGTGCAGCGGCTCGGCCAGGCCGTAGTGGCCGGTGTCGGCGACCTGTTGCAGGACCTTCTTCATCCCGAGCGCGCAGAGCACCACACCCGCGACCAGCGGAAGGTGCAGGAAGGTGTACACGTCCCGGGCGAACCGGGTCCGCTCGTCTCCGTCGAGCCCGGCCAGCCGGTGCTCCGCCCCCTCCGCGAGCCGCCGGAAGTACAGCGCCCAGAGCGCGGCCGAGAGCAACAGCCCCGCCGCCGAGGCGCCCAGGACGGCGACCGTGATCGGGAGGCCGGACACCCCGACGCCCATCGCCACGATCGACTCGCCGAGCGCGATGATGACGATCAGCCCGTGCCGCTCGGAGAAGTGCCCGGGGGAGTTGACCCGCCAGCCCGAGGCTCCCGTGACGTAGATCCCGCCGTAGTCGATGACCACCGCGCCCAGCCAGAGCAGGAGCTGGACCTTCCCGGAGTACGCGGAGCCGATCAGCAGCAGCACCATCGGCGGAGCCACGGACAGCAGCGCCGTGCGGCGCAGCGTGGCCCGAAGGGCGGCGTCACCGGGGCTGGAGATCCAGTACGAGACCAGATGGAGCGTGCGCACGGCTCCGTAGCAGAGCACGAAGAGGAGCGGAGCCGAGAGCCCGCCGGGAGCGTCCGCGAACACCTCGGGCACCACGAGCGACACGATGAAGACGACGGCCATCACGACCACGAGCACCGCGAACAGCGCACCGGAGTCGGCCCGGACGACATTGCCCAGCCACGCGAAGCAGCACCAGCACCACCACAGCAGCGCGAGCACGATCATCGCGCCGAGCACGCGGATCACCGACGGATCGGCCGCCATCAGGGCGGTGACCTGAGTGATCGCGTACACGAACACCAGGTCGAAGAAGAGCTCGGCCGGTGTCACCCGGTGTTCGTCCCCGGCCGCCACCATCCCCGCCCGGTCCCTGCGCCACGCCATGTGCGTCTCCCGCCGTCCCGTTGGCGGCCCCCGCCACCACGGCGCGAACATTACCCATGCTCCGCAACGGAGTTGCCGCCGGACGGCTCCGGGTGCCGGCGCGGTGTTCCCGCGGCGGGGCCCCGCTCACCTGCCGGGCCGGTACACCTTGAGGTCACGTACCTCGAACGACATCTCGTCGGTGTCCGCGTCCGGTGCCGGATGGTAACGGCCCGCGCAGACCGACAGATTGACGATCAGACAGGCGTGCCAGGAGTGGCCGACCCCGCGACGGTCGTCGAACACCCGCACGTCGTCCAGCCACCACACCACGGACCGCGCTCCGAACTGCGTCCGCAGCGTGACCCAGCCGCCGGGGCGCACGGCGGGGGAGCGGTGGTAGCGGTGGGCGCCGCGCACACGGTTCGACAGTTCGAGCAGGTCGGGGTTGTCCGGGTGGTACTCGAAGACGTCGATCTCCTGTCCGCCGTCGCGCCAGGTCCAGATCGCCGGCCAGGCCCCGGTCTCCTCGGGCAGCCGGACCCGCGCCTCCAGCACGTCCCCCGCGCGCACCTCGAACCCCTCGGGGCTGCCCTCCGTGGTCAGCAGTCCGCTGTCCCACAGCCCGTCGGGGCGGCGGGTCGCGCGGAAGACTCCGGAACGGCTGTAGGCGGGGTCCTCCACCAGGTGGTCGAGTTTGTTGTCGCCCGGGTTGACCGGCCCGCCGTCGGGATAGGCCCACGAACGGCCGGCGACCCACTGCTCCGGAGAGCTGAAGTCCGCGATGAAGACCGGCTCGGAGGCCGGAGGCGAGGATGACATGGGAGGCTCCCCGGGGTAGGACGGTCGTGCCACAGGCGTTCTGCCCTCACCGGCCGCCGCCATGCGGAGTTCATCACTCCGTGTCGAGAACTCGTCACGAAGAGCAGTCGGGGGTTCGACCCTGCCCCGCCCCTGAGGTGACGGCGGCCGCCTCGGGGCATAGTGGAACCACACCCCCGGTGAGGAGGTCCGCCGTGGCCCCGCCAGCATCCCCCCGAAACCTTTCCGTCGCTCTGGGCGACCACCGCGAGCGCCTCATGTCCGGCGCCCGCCCGGTGGACTTCCCCGAGGGCACCCGACTCTTCGAGGAAGGGGGCATCGCCGACCAGTTCTGGATCATCCGCACGGGTACGGTCACCCTCGACGTCCAGGTGTCCGGCCGTTCCGCCGCCGTCGTCGAGAGCGTGCGCGCGGGCGAACTGGTCGGCTGGTCCTGGTTGTTCCACCCCTACCGCTGGCACTTCGGCGGAGAGGCCATGACCCGGGTGCGCGCCTTCGAGTTCGACGCCCCCTCCGTGCGGCGGGAGATGGCCGAGGACCCCGCGTTCGGCTACGCCCTGGAGCACGCCGTGGGCCAGATGCTGGCACACCGCCTGGTCTCCGCCCGAACCCGCCTGCTGGACCTCTACGCCCCGCACAGAAGCCGCCTGTGAGCACGGGCCCACGCGGTTCCGAACCCTCATTACCTCGCACGTAATCGACCCGCGGCAGGACCGGCGGCATCGTGGTGTCCACCGGGGCTCGGCCGGCGCACTCCGGCCGGGCTCCGGCACCACCATCAGCGGTTACGTCCCCCAAGGAGGGTGATCCGCCATGTCCCAGGCCCTGCTCGCCGGCCTCTCCCGCACCACTCGGCCCCTGTCCACGCTGCGCCGGTTCCTCGCCCTCGACGCCCTCGTCACGGGGGCCAACGGGCTCGCCTATCTCGGCGCCTCCGGGCCGCTCGGCGAGCTGTTCGGCGTCGAGCCCGGGCTGCTCCTCGCCCTCGGCGCGCTGCTCACCGCGTACGCCGCCGCCGTGGCCTGGGTCGGCGGCCGGGCCCGCCCGCCCGTCCTCGGCGTCAGGCTCGTCGTCGACGTCAACGTCCTCTGGACCGTGCTGAGCGTCGTCGCGCTCGTCGCCTGGCTCGAGCCGACCACGGCGGGGACCGTGTGGACCATGGCACAGGCCCTCACCGTCGCCGGCTTCGCCGTCCTCCAGTGGTCGGCGCTGCGCGCCGCTACCCCGTGAGCGACCGCAGGTAGTCGATCGTCGCCGGGTCGGCCGGGAGCAGCGTCTCGATGGCCAGCTCGGCGACGGTCACGTCCGTCGGGGTGTTGAAGGTGGAGATCGAGGAGACGAAGGACAGCACCCGCCCGTCGTGCTCGATCCGCATCGGGAGCGCGAAGTACGGATACGGCTCCGGGTCCTCCCGGTCCTCGGGGTCCGAGGCGCCCTCCGGCAGCGGGTACGCCGCCACCTCCTCGTACAGCGTCCGCAGCGCGGGCGAGCGGGAGAGGGCGATCTGACGCTCCATCTGGGCCAGCAGATGACCCCGCCACTCCCGGAGGTTCCGGATCCGCGGTGCCAGCCCCTCGGGGTGGAGCGTGATCCGCATCGCGTTCAGCGGCGGTGTCAGCAGGTGCTCCGCCACGCCGGAGAGCAGCACGCCGATGCCCTCGTTGGCCGCCACCACCGTGTACGAACCGTCCACCACGAGCGCCGGATACGGGTCGTACCCGCGCAGCAGCTGCTCGATGCCCGCCCGCAAGGTCTCCAGCTGCGGGTCGTCGAGCGTCGACTCGGTGTACTTCGGTGCGTACCCCGCCGCGAGCAGCAGCGCGTTCCGCTCCCGCACGGGCACCTCCAGGTGCTCGGCGAGGCGGAGGATCATCTCCTCGCTCGGCCGGGCCCTGCCGGTCTCGATGAAGGAGATGTGCCGGGCCGAGGAATCGGCCAGCAGCGCCAGCGCCAACTGGCTCAACCGCCGCTGCTCGCGCCAGCCGCGCAGCAGCGGCCCTACTCCCGTGTCGGTCGCGACTGTTGTCATGGCCCGACGCTATCCCAGGTGTCGGCCGGGGTATCGAACCCCCGGGACCGTATCGTCACCGTGAGCAACCCCGACCGGAGGGAGTACGGACATGCCCACAGAGCCGCTGTCGCAGAAGGAGATCGAGGACCGCCTGCGAGAGCTCCCCGGCTGGTCCCTGACGGACGACCGGATCAGCCGCACGTACAGCCTCGGCGACCACTTCGCGGCCACCGCGATGGTGGTCCACGTGGCGCAGATCCAGCAGGAGCTCGACCACCACTCCGATCTGACCCTCGGATACAACACGGTCGCGGTCTCCGTGAACACGCACTCCGCCGGACCCGGCATCACGGACAAGGACTTCGAACTGGCCGCCCGGGTCGACGCCGTCGCCCCCGGCCACGGCGCGAGCTGACCTCCGCGGACTAGGCTCTCCCCCATGGGGGAGACCTTGCTGGACTACGACGCCGAGGCGGACCGTTACGACGAGACGCGCGGCGGAGTCCCGCGGGCGCGGGCCGCCGCCGAGGCGGTACTGCGACTGGTGCCGCCCGGCGCCCGCACCCTGCTCGACCTCGCCTGCGGCACCGGGCTCGTCACCGAGCGGCTCACCCGTCCGGACCTGCGCGTCTACGGCGCCGACGCCGCATCCGGCATGGCGCGCAGGGCCGTTCGGCGCGTCCCGGGCGGGATCGTCCTCGCCGACGCCCGGCGACTCCCGCTCCCGGACGCCTCCGTGGACGCGGTCAGCGCCGTCTGGCTGCTGCACCTGGTCCCCTTCACGGCCGCGATCGTCGCCGAGGCGGCCCGCGTGCTGCGCCCCGGCGGCGTCCTGATCGTCACGGTCGACAAGGACGCCGCCCACGACGTCGGCAGCGACATCGACGCCGTCCTCGCGCCCCACCGGTCCTACGAGGCGAGCACCGACCGGGCCGATCTGGTCGCGGCCCACGCGGCCGCGCACGGCCTCGAACCGGCCGGCGCCACCCGTTTCACCGGCCACGGCCAGGGCAACACCCCGCGCGCCACCGTCGAGAAGCTGCGCCGCGGCTACTTCGCCTCGTGGTTCGACGGCTCCCCCGAGACGGCGGCCGCGCTCGCCGCCGAACTCGGCGCACTGCCGGACCAGGACCGCCCCCGTGACGACCCCGACTACCGGCTCGTGTCCTACCGGCGGCCCGTCAGGCGCGACTGAACTCCATCACCCAGTTCGTCACCCACTCCCCGCCGCCGACCGCGAACGCCTGCTCCCAGCGTGCCGTGTCGGCCGAGATGCCCGACCAGCGGAAGCGCACCCGCACGTCCGTGCCGGCATAGGTGTCCACCCCGTGGAACTCCCCGGTGCCGTCCTCGGACCACCGCCCCCTGACCGGCGGTTCGAGGCGGCCCGTACGGCTGTTGGACCAGTTCAGGGTCCACTCGCCCGTCTCGGGTTCGTACAGCCGCAGCGTCAGCCCGCTGAACCCCTTCGACGGGAAGACGATCTCGTCGACATGGGCGCGGCCGCCCCAGTGGAGACGGCCCGAGGTGTGCCCGTCGAACTCCTCCCAGCCGCTCGCGGGATCGAGGAAGTCGCCGAGGCGGCGGTTGCGGACGTTCCAGCTGCCGTCGAGGAAGTCGAATCCGCCGACGTGGTCCACGCCGCTCACGCGCGGTCTCCCGTCGAGCCGGCGGGCAGGGAGTCGAGCACGTAGCCGTCGAGGTCGGGCGTGTCCGGCGCCAGCATGTGCCGTACCCAGGCGTCCCGTTCGTGCAGGATCGGCGGGAGCTCCCAGACACAGCCGATCCAGGGCTTCGACGTCTTCACGAAGTGGGTGGGGTCGGTGTCCGGGCAGCCGAGGACCGGCTGCCCGGCGGCCGCGCCGCCGAAGTGGAGCACGTTGTCCCACACCCAGCTGTACGCGTTCAGGTAGGCGCCGGTGTCGCCGCCCCGGTGGAGGACGACGAAGGTCGCGGGCGGTGTCCCGTCCGCCTCGGGGAGCAGGTCGGGCAGCAGGGCGTAGGCCGCCTTCTCCACCTCGGGTTCGATCCCGGCCGGGTCCAGGGTGACGTGGTAGCGCTTGATGCGACGGCCGCCCACGTCGAGGGGCGGCGGAACGAAGAGCAACTTCTCTGCGAAAGCCATGGCTGGACTGTAGGAGGGCTTCACTGACACCTTGTGTCAGTGAAGTCCAGCCGTCTGATCTCCGTCCTTCTGCTGCTCCAGACCCGGGGCCGGATGACCGCCGCCCAGCTCGCCGAGGAGCTGGAGGTGTCCGTACGGACCGTCTACCGCGACGTGGAGGCGCTGCACGCGGCCGGAGTCCCGCTCTACGGCGACGCGGGCCACTCCGGCGGCTACCAGCTGCTCGCCGGCCACCGCTCACGGCTGACCGACCTGTACACGGGCGAGGCCGAGGCGCTCTTCCTCGCCGGGATCCCCGGGGCCGCCGCCGAACTCGGCCTCGGCGCGCACTTCGTCGACGCCCAGCTCAAACTGCGCGCGTCCCTGCCCGCGCCGCTGCGCGACCATGTCGACCGGCTGCGGGCCCGCTTCCACATCGACGCCCCGGGGTGGTACGCGGAGGACACCGACGCGCCCTTCCTGCCCCAGGTCGCCGAGGCCGTACGGGCCGGCCGGGTGATCGCCGTCCGCTACCGGCGCTGGAAGGAGCCCACCGACGTCGACCGACGCCTCGCACCGTACGGACTCGTCCTCAAGGCCGGCCGCTGGTATCTGGTCGCGGGCCCCGGACCGCGCACGTACCGGGTGGACCAGATCCTCGCCATCGACGTCACCGACGAGGAGTCCGAGATTCCGGAGGGCTTCGACCTGGCCGCCCACTGGCGGGCGTCCCAGGCCGGGTTCCACGCCCGGCTGCACGTCGGCGACGCGCTCGTCCGCCTCTCCCCGGACGGGGTGAAGCGCCTCACGGGCGCGGCGGCCCGCGCCGTCGCCGCGAACGGATCCGCCGAGCCGGACGGCTGGACGCGCGCCGCGCTCCCGATCGAGTCCCTCGCCCACGCCCACGACACCTTCCTGGGGCTCGGCACGGACATCGAGGTCCTGGAGCCCGCCGAACTCCGTGCCCGCGTCGCCGAGACCGTCGCCCGCCTCGCCGCCCGCTACGGAACCGCCGCCCCACCGACGGCGAGCACTTCGCCGGCCGTCCCCACGCCCCCGCCGGCCGTCCCCACGTCCCCGCCTGGCGTCTCCATGCCCCCGCCGGCCGTCTCCACGCCCCCGCTCGCCGTCACGCCTCCGCCCGCCGTCACGCCTCCGCCGGCCGTCCCCACGTCCCCGCCGGGCGTCTCCATGCCCCCGCCCGCCGTCACGCCTCCGCCGGGCGTCCCCACGCCTCCGCCGCGAAGGCCGTGAAGTCGCGCGGCTCGCGGCCGAGGACCCGCTTCACACCGTCCGTGACCGACGCGTTGTGGCCGTCGAGCAGCATCGCGAACAGCGCTGCGAGCCACTGCGCGTCCTCGGCGGGCAGCCCGAACGTGCCCAGCAGCGCGGCGTATTCGCCCTCTCCCATCGGGATGTACACGACCTCACGGCCGCACACCCGGGAGACCTCCGCCGCCACCTCCGCGAAGGTCAGCGTCCGGGGACCGGTCACCTCGTGGACCAGGCCCGCGTGACCGTCCCGCGTCAGCGTCTCGACGATGACCTCCGCCAGGTCGTCGGCGTCGATGAACGGCTCCGCCGTGTCGCCCGCGGGGAACGCGATCACGCCCTCCGCGACGCCCTCCGCCATCGCGCCCTCGGTGAAGTTCTGCGCGAAGAACGCGGCTCGTACGACGGTCAGTTCGGCTCCCGAGGCGCGCAGCGCCTCCTCGGCGCGGACCGCGTCGGGCTCGCCGCGCCCGGAGAGCAGCGTCAGCCGCCGCACGCCGTTCGCCACGGCCAGTTCGCCGAAGGTCCTCATGGCCTCGACCGCGCCGGGCGCGGCGAGGTCCGGGTAGTAGTTCACGTACGCGGAGTCCGCGCCCCGCAGCGCCCCGGCCCAGGTGGTCACGTCCTCCCAGTCGAACCGGGTCGTACCGGAGCGGGAGCCCGCCCGGACGCTCGCGCCGCGGGCCGCGAGCAGCTCCGCCACCCTCCGGCCCGTCTTGCCCGTCGCGCTCGTCACCAGAATCGTCCGTGTGTCGTTCGTGTGCGTCGTCATGGCTCAAGACTCGTGGGATCCGGGCGCGATTCCCATGTCCCACAGGCTCACTCCCATACGCCTCCGTCCACGACCGCCCTCCGTCTACCCTTGCGCTCCATGGACGCTCTCGCCGGACTCCTCGACGGACCGCGGGCCAAAGGGGCCTTCCTGCTGCGGATGATCATGGAGCCGCCGTGGTCCGTCCGGATCGAGGACCGGGCGCCGCTCTGTCTGATGTGCGTCACCGAGGGAGAGGCCTGGATCGTCCCGGACCGGGGCGAGCCCGTCCTGCTGCGGCCCGGCGACGTCGCCGTCGCCCGCGGCCCGGAGCCGTACACCGTCGCCGACGCCCCCGACGCCCCGCCGCGCGCGACCATCGGCCCCGGCGGTGTCTGCACGACCCTGAGCGGCGAGCCGCTCGCGGAGTCGATGCACCTGGGCGTACGGACCTGGGGGAACGCCCTCGACGGCTCCACCACCGTGCTCGTCGGCACCTACCAGATGGACGGCGAGGTCAGTCGCCGCCTCCTCGACGCGCTGCCGCCGCTGCTCCATCTCCCCGCGGACGCCTGGAACTGTCCCCTGATGCCGTTCCTCGACGAGGAGATCGCCCGCGACGATCCCGGACAGAGCGTCGTCCTCGACCGTGTCCTCGACCTGCTCCTGATCGCCGTCGTCCGGACCTGGTTCTCCCGGCCCGGCGGGCAGGCCCCGGCCTGGTACCGCGCGATGGCCGACCCCGTCGTCGGCCGCGCCCTGCGCCTGCTCCAGGACGACCCGGCCCACCCCTGGACCGTCGCCTCGCTCGCCACCAGGACCGGCGCGTCGCGCGCCGGCCTCGCCCGCCGTTTCGCCGAGCTCGTCGGCGAGCCGCCCATGGCGTACCTGACCGGCTGGCGGCTCGCACGCGCCGCCGACCTGCTGCGCCAGACGGACGCCACGGTCGAGTCCGTCGCCCGCCAGGTCGGCTACAGCACGGCCTTCGCCCTGAGCGCGGCGTTCAAGCGGGTACGGGGCGTCAGCCCGCAGGAGTACCGCCGACGGGAGTGAATCCTTTGCCGGAACGGCAAGAATTCTCGCGTTCCCCGGGTGTCGGCCGCACGCTGACACCATGACTCACGACCACCAGCACACCCACCTCGACTGGGCCGCGATGGCGCCGCTCCTGGAACGCCAGGCCGAACTCCACAGCCCCCTCTACACCCGGGCCGCCACCTGGCTCGGCGAGCTCGTCCCGTCCGTCGCCGTCCGCCGCGTCCTCGACGTCGGCAGTGGTCCCGGGGTCGTCACCACCCTGCTCGCCGAGGCGTTCCCGGCCGCCGAGGTCGTCGCCGTGGACGCGTCCCCGGAGCTCCTGGAGCGGGCGCGCGACCGCGCCGAGGCCGGCGGCCTGGCCGGCCGGGTCACCACGCTCCGCGCCGAACTGCCGGAGGACTTCGACTCCCTGGGCGAAGCCGACCTGATCTGGGCCGGCAACTCCACACACCACATCGGCGACCAGCGGGCCGCTCTCGCCTCCTTCGCCGGAGTGCTGCGGCCCGGCGGCCTGATCGCCCTCGTCGAGGGCGGGCTATACGCCCGCCATCTGCCCGCGAACATCGGCTTCGGCCGCCCCGGCCTGGAGACAAGGATCGAGGCGGCGCACGCCGACTGGTTCGCCGAGATGCGGACCGATCTGCCCGGCAGCAAGGACGAGCCGGACGACTGGCGCGAGCTCCTCGCCTCCGCCGGACTCACACCCAGCGGCACCCGTTCGTTCCTCACCGACGTCCCCGCGCCCGTACCGCCCTTCGTGCGCGAACAGGTCGTCGCCCACTTCACGCGTCTGCGGCACCCGCTCGCGGAGCGGATCGATGCCGAGGACGTCGCGACTCTCGACCGGCTGCTCGACCCGGCGGAGCCGCTCTCCCTGCACCGCCGAGCGGACCTCTTCCACCTCTCCGCCTCGACGCTCCACACCGCCCGCAAGGGCTGAGCGGCCCGCCGACGGTCAGGACACCGGCTCCAGCTGCCACCACTGGGAGGGGGAGTCGGTGTCCTCCCACTGCCGTACGTTGCCCCCGTCGTCCATCGAGCCGTCCTCCACCTCCAGCAGCAGCCCGCTGATGAAGCTCACCAGCGCGACCGTGCCAGGCGCCTGGAGGTCCTGTTCGATGATCCACTCCTGCGCGCCGAAGTTGTTCGCCTTCCACTGCTGGATGTTGGCGCCGTTCTCCGTCGAGGCGTTCGCCACGTCGAGCCGCTTGCCGCTGGCCGCGCTCACCAGGTGGTAGAGGCCGCCGCCGTTCGGTACGGGCACGATGTGCCAGTGCTGTCCGGGCGTACCGTTCTCCTTGCCCTGCTGGACGTTGGCGCCGCTGCGGTTCGATCCCTCGAACACCTCCAGCAGCAGCCCGCTGGCCACGTTCCGTACCCGGTAGAGCCCCTCGTCGACCGGCGCGGGCGAACCGCTCACTGTGCGAACTCCTTTTCCCTGGTGGTGAGATGGAAGGCGCGCCGGTAGGCGGCCGGGGAGATCCCGACCAGGGCGCGCATGTGCTGACGCAGCGAGTTCCCGCTGCCGAAGCCCGTGCGGTCCGCGATGTGATCGATCGTCAGGTCGCTGGTCTCCAGCAACTGCTTCGCCAGTTCGACCCGTTGGGCGGTGAGCCACTGGCCGGGCGTCGTCCCGGCCTCGTCGCGGAAGCGGCGCGTGAAGGTCCGTACGCTCATCCGGGCGTGCTCCGCCAGCTCGGTCAGCGTCAGCGGCCGGTCGAGCCGTTCGAGCGCCCAGGCGCGGGTCGGTGCCGTGGTGGCGGTGGTCGGCTCGGGGACCGGGCGCTCGATGTACTGCGCCTGGCCGCCGTCCCGCCACGGCGGGACGACGCAGCGCCGCGCGACCGCGTTGGCAGTGGCGCTGCCGTGGTCCTTCCGCACCAGGTGCAGGCAGAGGTCCACCCCGGCCGCCGCACCCGCCGACGTCAGGACATCCCCGTCGTCGACGAAGAGCACGTCCTCGTCGAGCAGGACATCGGGGAAGAGCGAGCGGAAGTGGGCGGCCTCCCACCAGTGCGTGGTGGCCCGGCGGCCGTCGAGCAGTCCGGCCGCCGCCAGGGCGTACGCGCCGGTGCAGATCGACACCACCCGGGTGCCCGGACGGATCAGCCCCAGCGCCTCCCGCGTCATGTCGGCCAGGCGGCCCTCGTCGGCGAGCGTCCGCAGCTCGTACGTGGGCGGAACGACGACGGTGTCGGCCGCGGCCAGCTCCTCGGGCCCGCGCTCGGCCACGATCGAGAAGCCGTCGGAGGTGCGGACCGGGGCGCCGTCGAGCGTGCACACGCGGACGTCGTAGAGGGCCGTGCCGTCCTTGGCGTACGCGGCGCCGAGAATCCGGGAGGGGATGCCCAGCTCGAACGGGATCACCCCGTCGAGAGCGAGCACGGCGACCCGGTGGGGCGGCGACTCGCGCGGGGTGCTCTCTGCTGCCGGCACGCATGTGGTCATGGCCAGATTCTGTCACATCATGGCTATCTGGCCAGTACCGGTGGGTGGGAATCTCGCCGAATCTGGGAGTCGACCAGGAAACACCGGCACCAGGAGCCCCTCCCCATGAACGACACCGCCACCGCAGCCCCCACCACCATGCGCGCCATCACCGCCACCGAGTGGGGCGGACCCGAGGTCCTGACCGAGGACCGGATCGCCCGGCCCGAGCCGGGCCCGACCGAGATCCTCGTCCGGGTCCACGCGGCGGGCCTCAACCCCATCGACTGGAAGTCCCGCGCCACCGGCGGCTTCGGCATGTGGGCCGAGACCCCGGTCCTCGGCTACGACGTCTCCGGCGTCGTCGAGGCGGTCGGCCTCGGCGTGACGCTGTACGAGCCCGGCGACGAGGTCTTCGGCATGCCCCGCTTCCCGGAGCAGGCGGGCGGTTACGCCGAGTACGTCACCGCTCCGGCCCGTCACTTCGCCCGCAAGCCCGCCGGCCTCACCCACGTCGAGGCGGCCGCGCTGCCCCTCGCCGGGCTCACCGCCTGGCAGGGGCTCGTCGAGACCGCCGCGCTGCGCGAAGGACAGCGGGTCCTGATCCACGCGGCGGCCGGCGGTGTCGGCCACCTCGCCGTGCAGATCGCCAAGGCCCGCGGCGCGTACGTCATCGGCACGGCGAGCGCCGCCAAGCACGACTTCCTGCGCGGTCTCGGCGTCGACGAGCCGATCGACTACACCACGACCGACTTCGCCGAGGCCGTACGCGACGTGGACGTGGTCCTCGACGCCATCGGCGGCGACTACGGCACGCGCTCGCTGCCCGTGCTGCGCGACGGCGGCACGCTGGTGACGCTGCCGTCGCCCGACGCCGTACCGACGGCCCCCGGGCGCGGCATCCGCACCGGGTTCACCCTCGTCGAGCCGGACTACGCCGGGCTGCTCGCCCTCGCCGAGCTGGTCGAGTCGGGACGGCTGCGGCCCGAGGTCGACACCGTCCTGCCGCTGGCCGAGGCGGCCAAGGCGCACGAGCTGGGCGAGTCGGGCCGGACGCGCGGCAAGATCGTCCTGACCGTCTGAGCCGGTACGCGCGCGGGGGCGCCGGAATCCGGCGCCCCCGCGGCCCATGCTCGATCGGTCGATCGGCCGATCGGTCGATCAGGCGCCGGCGTTGAACTCGCCCGGGTGCGGACCCAGGCGCCGGTCCTCGTCGAGGACGGCGATCGCCGCCATGTCCTCGTCGTCCAGCTCGAAGCCGAAGACGTCGATGTTCTCCCGGATACGGGACGGGGTCACCGACTTCGGGATCACCACGTTCCCCGTCTGCAGGTGCCAGCGCAGCACGACCTGGGCCGGCGTACGGCCGTGCTTCTGCGCGACGGCGACGATCGCCGGCACCTCCAGGAGACCCCGGCCCTGCCCCAGCGGCGACCAGGCCTCGGTCGCGATGCCGTGGCGGGCGTGCGCCTCGCGCGAGGCCGCCTGCTGCAGATGGGGGTGGAGCTCGATCTGGTTGACCGCGGGGACGACGGAGGTCTCGCCGATCAGCCGCTCCAGGTGCTCCGGAAGGAAGTTGGAGACGCCGATCGCCTTCGCCCGGCCGTCGGCGTAGATCTTCTCGAACGCCCGGAACGTGTCGACGTAGGCGTCCTTCGCCGGTACGGGCCAGTGGATCAGGTACAGGTCGACGTAGTCCAGGCCAAGCTTGTCGAGCGAGGCGTCGAAGGCCTTCAGCGTCGTGTCGTGGCCCTGCTCGCTGTTCCACAGCTTGGTGGTGACGAACAGCTCCTCGCGGGGGATGCCGGACTCGGCGATCGCCCGGCCGGTGCCCGTCTCGTTCTCGTAGATCGCGGCCGTGTCGACGGAGCGGTAGCCGGCCTCCAGGGCCGTCGCCACCGCCCGGGTCGCCTCGTCGTCCGGCACCTGCCAGACGCCGAAGCCGAGCTGCGGCATCTCCACGCCGTTGTTCAGGGTGAGGGAGGGGACCCTGCTGTCCATGCTCACGTGCGGTCGATCCTTACGTCGTCGGGTGGTACTCCCCACGTCAACGAGCGGAGGCGCCGTCGCATTCCGCCGCTCCGGGGGCCGTGTCGGTCTCCTCGATCACGTGTCCATGACCGTGCCCGGTGCGGAGCCGAGGTACGCCTCCCGCACCGCGGCGTCCGCCCGGACCTCTGCCGCGCTCCCCTCGGCGAGGACCCGGCCGAGGTCCAGGACCACGACACGCGAGCACAGCTCCATCACGAAGGCCACGTCGTGCTCGACGAGCAGCACCGCGCAGTTCTCCTCGCCGGCCGCGTGGCGCACGACGGCGGCGAGCTGACGGCGCTCCTCGGCGGTCGTGCCGGACGCGGGTTCGTCCAGCAGGAGGACCCGGGGCGGGTCGGCGAGCGCCCGGGCGAGTTCGACCATGCGGGCCTGCCCCACGGGGAGCGCACCCGCGTACGAGCCGGCGAGCGCGTCCAGCCCGCACTCGTGGAGCACGGCGGCGGCCCGCTCCCGGTGGCCGCGCGCACCCCGGCGCGGCCCGCCCCGCCAGTCCTGGGCCACGACCAGGTTGTCCGCCACCGTCAACTGCCCGAAGAGCTGCTGGCGTTGGAAGGTGCGGCGGATGCCGTGGCGGGCCCGCCAGACGGGGGATCGCCGGGTGATGTCCGTGTCGGCGTACTCGATCGAGCCGGCGTCCGGCCGTCTGATCCCCGACAGGACGTCGAAGAGGGTCGTCTTGCCCGCGCCGTTGGGGCCGATGAGACCGCAGATCTCACCGGGGCGTACGGCGATGGTCACGTCGCGCAGGGCGTGGACGCCGCCGAAGCGCACGTCGATCCCCTCCGCGCGGAGCAGCGCACGGGTCATCGGCGGACTCCCGTCCCCAGGTAGGCCTCGGCGAGCCGGTCCGGATCCACCTCGGAGCGAGGCCCGGACCAGGCGATCCCGCCCTGCGAGAGGTACGCGACGGTGTCGGCGATGCCGAGCACCTCGGCCGCCTTCTCCTCGACCAGGACCAGCGCGGTGCCGTGCGCGCGGAGCTCGGTGAGGAGCCGGAAGACCTCGTCCACGACCCGGGGGGCGAGACCGAGGGAGGGCTCGTCGGCGACGAGGACCTCCGGCGGGTGCTGGAGCAGCGGCGCGAGCGCGAGGAGCTGCTGTTCCCCGCCCGAGAGCGACCCGGCGTGGACCGTGCGGCGGGCGGCGAGCACGGGGAAACGGGCGTAGACCGCCTCCCGGTCCCCGGAGGCCGGCAGCTGCAGGGCCAGGTTCTCCTCGATCGAGAGCCCGGCGAAGATCCCCCGGCCCTCGGGCGCGAGCCGCACCCCGCGCCGCGCCCGGTCGACCGCGCCGTCCCGGGTGCCGTCCGCTCCCCGTACCCGTACCAGACCGTCGGCCGGGCGGAGCAGGCCCGCGGCCACCCGGCACACGGTGGACTTCCCGGCACCGTTCGGGCCGAGCAGGACGAGAACCTCGCCGCCGCGCACCGCGAGATCCACGCCGTGCAGCACGGACGCGCCGCCGTATCCGGCCCGTACACCGCGCAGTTCGAGGGCGTACGGCTCCGAAGGGGGGCCAGCCGTGGGGGCGACGCCGGCGCCGTCCGGAGCGAGCCCGGTCGCGTCCCTCGTACCCGTACCCGTACCCGCGGCCGTACCCGTATGCGCGGCCGTACCCGTACCCGTCGCGGCCGCGCGGGCGCTCGTCCGCGCCGCTCGTCTGGACGGCAGCGCCGCGCAGTACCCGTCCGGGTCGTTCGCGAGGGCGAGGCCCGCCAGACCGAAGAGGATCACCGGCAGATGCGCGGACTCCGTCACGTACGTCGCCAGAAGATGCGGGACCACCGCGAAGACCAGCCCCGCCACCACGGCGAACTGCGGCCTGCGGACCCCCGCCGCGACGACGACGGCCAGCCACACCAGCCCCGTCATCGCCGTGAAGTCGGTCGCCGTGATCCGCGTGCTGTACGAGGCGTACAGCACGCCCCCGAAGCCCGCGAGCCCCGCCGACACCGTGAAGAGCAGGAGCTTCGTCCGCACCACCGAGACGCCCGACGCCGCGGCGGCCTCCGGCGCCGAACGGACCGCGAGGATCGCCCGGCCCCACCGGGAGCCGCGCAGCCAGGTCAGCCCCGCCACGACCGCGCCGCAGAGCACCACGAGCGCGAGCCCCAGCGCCCGGTCGTCGGCCAGGTCCACGGGACCCACGACCGGCCGCGGGATCTCCCACCCGGTGTCGCCGTTGCGCAGCCACCCCAGCTGGAAGAGCACCTGGTCCGCGAGGAAGGCGAGGGCCAGGGTGGCGAGGGCCAGCGACCGCCCGCCGAGCCGCAGCGCGGGCAGCGCGACCACCGCACCCAGGAGCGCCGCCGCCGCCGTGCCGGCCGCCGCGGCGGCCACGAACGGCCAGCCGTGGCTCATCAGCAGTCCCGCGACGAGGGCGGCCCCGGTCACGAACGTCGCCTGGGCGAGCGACACCATCGCTCCGAGGCCGGTCACCACGGTGAAGGACATGAACACCAGCCCTATCGCCAGCCCCTGGGCCAGGATCCCGCTCCAGAACGGTGTGGTGACGGTGTAGAAGGCCGTACCGAGCAGCACGGCCGACACGATCCAGGCCCCCCAGCGGCGCCGCCGGCCCTTCCCGGCCAGGTAGTCGACCGGCGGCGGGTCCGCCGCGGCCGTGCCCGCCGCGCGCCGCCGCTGTGCGAGGACGACGAGGCCGGCGAAGAGGATGAGGAACGGTACGGCGGTACGGAAACCGGTGATGTCCTCGGCGAAGGAGGAGTACCCGGCGACGAGGTTCTGCAGCACCCCGAGCCCGAGCCCGCCCGCGAACGCCAGCGGCACCGAGGCGAAGCGCCCGAGGACCGCCGCCGTCGCGGAGACGAAGAGGAACAGGGTGTAGTCATGGGCGGAGAGCCCGAGGAGCGGGGTCGCGAGGACGCCGGCCAGGCCCGCGAGACCGGACGAGAGCATCCACGCGATCGAGGACAGCCGGTCCGCGCTGACGCCCCGCAGCTCGGTCAGCGAGCGGTTGTCGACGGCCGCCCGCAGCAGCAGCCCGAGCCGGGTGTGCCGCATCAGCACCCACAGTCCGGCCGCCGCGAGCGCCGTCGCGACCCAGGTGATGAGCTGGTCGGAGTCGATGCCGACGCCGTCGAGCGGCTGCCAGGACACCGCGGGGCTCGGGCCGACACCGGGCAGCCCGAACTGGTTCTCCGCCGGCAGGACCGGTGCGCCGGCCCGCTCCAGCAGCTCGACCACCCACAGCCCGGCCGCCGGCAGCGCCACCAGCAGGCCGATCGTGGCCACGATCTGTGCCGTCTCCCCTACCTCGGCGAGTCTGCGGAACATCAGCCGGTCGAGGCCCCAGCCGAGCGCGGGCGCGACCACGAACACCAGCAGCAGGGCGGTGGGCACGGCGGGCCAGCCGAAGCCGGAGTGCAGCTCGTAGAAGGCCAGTGCGCAGAGGTAGGCGGTGGCGCCGTGCGCGAAGTTGAAGAGCCCGGAGGCGGAGTACGACAGGACGAGCCCCGTCGCGAGCAGCGCGTACAGCGCGCCCGAGACCAGCCCGCTCAGGACGAAGCCCAGCAGGTCACCCACGCGAACGCGCCTCTCAGCCGAAGGGGATCGGCGGATAGCACCTGAAGGGCACCGCCACCTCGTACCGCCCGTTCTTCAGCCGGACCAGCGCTCCGCAGCCGAAGCTCTCCTTCTGCCCCTTGGGCTCGGCCCGGTCGCCCACGAGCGTCCCGGTGTCGGAGAAGCCGTTCGCGGCCCGCTGGAAGGACTCCACGGTGAGGTCCTCGCCCGCCTTCTCGGCGATGGAGAGGAAGAGGTCGGCGCTCATGTATCCGGTCATCATGTGCATGTTGAGGGAATCTGTAGTTCCGACCCCTTGTCGGCACGCTGACCTGCACTAGACCGTTCCCGTCATGCACCAGTGGGAAACAACTGGGAAACGGGAACTACACGCTGGCCAGCAACCGTCGTCGCGCCTGAAGCACAGAGTTCCTGAGCGAGCCCGGCCGGATCTCCTCCACGCGCGCCAGGACGTGTTCGGGATCGGTGACCCCTTCGGCGAGCAACTGCCGGACGAGCGTGCTGATGGAAGCCACGGCGTTCCGCCTCACAACCCGCTCGTCCCGGACCGGCCGCACCCTCAGCTCCGCAGGCAGAGCCTCCCAGCGGGCCTGCAGAGAGCGCATGATCTGCTGCTCCATCGCGACAGTCAGGTTGCTGTACGTCCCCTCGACGCCCTGCAGTTCGTGACCCATGCGGGCTTCGACGGCGTACCTCGGGTGCCCGTCCTCGTCGAGCCACTCCTTGTGCCCGTGCCGCACCAGGTACTGCCGTTTGCCGGCGAAGCGCTCCACCGGCTGGAGCTCCTCGCGCCACAGCTTCGGCCCGGCCGACGGGGGAGCGCCGTCGGCCACGGGACGCCAGTACTCGCGCGTGAACGACACCGCGCCCAGGCTCCCTCCCTCGATCGCAGGGAACACCCAGGGGGAGTCGTGCGAAGCCAGCAGAGCCTCGAGCAGCGACGCGAGGAAGGGCGGGATGACGAGCGTGCGGAAGCTGTCGTACTTCGGGGGATAGAAACTCAGCGTGCTGTCCTCGTACTGGACTTGCCGCTCCACCCGGATCGCCGGCAGCAGGCCCCCGCCAGCGCCGTAGCGCTGCAGGTCATCGTCGTAGCGCTCGGACTCGGCCGGGTCGAGCCGGAGGTCAGTCTTGGGCCAGTGCGGAAAGCAGTACTCGCGCGTGAGTCCGTACAACTCGGCCGGCCGCATACCCGTCATCGCCATCGTCCACGTATAAACGAAGCCGGCGAAGCCCCACCGGATGTCCGCGTTGTGGGCCAGCTGTGCCACCGACTGCACAGCCATGTCGCGCTTCCGCTCACGCGGCTTCCGCTTGTACTTGCCGCGCCTGCTCTGTCGCTCCACGGGCGCCGACTTGAGGAGGCCAGCTTTGACCGCGTCATCCATGACCGTGGCGAAGGTGCTGAGGATCTGCGTCTGACTCTCGGTGCCTAGCGGCACGGCGGCCAGGTACTTCTTGAAGGCCCGGTGGTCCAGGATAGTCAGCTCACTGACAGGGCGGTCCTTGAAAAAGGCCTTGATGTGCTTGACGCGCCACCGGTAGTTCCGGATGGACAGGTGCCGGAGGTCGAGGGACTCGAACCACTGCTGCACCCACGCGGAAGTGGATGTGGCGCCGTCCCGGTTGCTGATGTGCGTGCCGTGCCGGATCTCGTACAGCTTGTCTTGGCCGTGCCTGTAGGCCGCGCCCTCGTCGACGAAGCCGCCCTTGGACTCGTAGCGCTTGCGACCCGAGGGCAGAGTCTCGCCAGTCCACCACTTCACACGGCAGGTTCCGCCGCGCCACTCGACATGGATGTACTGATCGACTTGGGCCATGAGTCACCCTCCTCTGTGCTGGCGAGGATGCGGTGTCCGGCAGTACCCGCTGCCGGACCTCCGCATGACCATGATCTCAGTCAAGGTCGCGGACAAAGCAACCTCGACAGTCGTCACAGTTCCCTCCGAGCGTCCTCACCAACTCCCGCATGGTGCTTCGTGCTTCGTCGCGGGCCTGCGGTTGGCTAGGGACGGCGCAGACGATCCCGTGGTCGGTCTTCAGGGCCTGGCCGTTGAAGCCGGGTCCGTAGTCGACTATGAGCGCGTCTCGATACAGCATGGCTCCCCCTAGATCCGGGCGGTTGCGGGAGCCTCCAAGGACGTGTTCTGACTCTGCCACGTCTTGTGCAACTTGGAACCACTTGAACGGAAAGTAGCTGGTCCGTTTTTCTCAGTATCTGCACAAGCGGAAAAGGTTGTACGACTTTCGGCTTAGTTTCAGTCGCCGAGCAGCCCGTTCTTGCGCAGGTCTCGCACCACGCGGTCGCTGAGCTCCCGGACCTGTTCGACCGTCAGGCCCTCGGTGGTGGCGATCGCCGCCAGCTTTACGACGTCGCGCACCTCTTCATCGATCATCTCGGGCGGGATCTCGCTGATCACTACGCCGGGCGTGGACTCGGACGGCGTCACCGGAATCGGCTCCTTGCCCTCCCCGATGGCGACGAGGCTGCCCGGTGCCCACTCGAGCAGCACGTCGACCTTGACGTAGTTCATGACGCGGATCGGCAGGCCCTTCTCGACCCTCTGCCAGGTCTTCTTAGAGGTGCCGCCGGCGGCAGCGTTCTTGTCGTTGAGGGCCAGTCCGAGCTGTGCGCGACGCTTGCGCGCTCGCTCTGCGATCCGGCCGAGGTCGAGGTCACTGGGTGCCATGGTGCCCATATTGGCAGGACTCGCGGGGACCAGCCAGGACTGGGGTCACTTTCCGACCCAACTTGGCCCATCGTTTACGCAGCTCAAAGGGCATGTAGGGGTGCCTCGTGTCCACAGCCGGGCACTTACTTACCCACTAGGAGCTAGACGGGATGGGTAGCTAGGGGTAGCTTCTTAGTCATGCACCAACCCGGAGCCACCTTCCAGGTGGATGGGGCGGCCATACGCAAAAAGCGCATGCAAGCGGGGATCGAAACCGAGCAGCTCGCCGAGGCGGTCGGCATCACAGCCAACTACCTCAACAAGCTCGAGCGAGGCGCCCGCAGGCGCTTGAGGCCCTCCAAGTACGTGCGCCTTCGAGCCGCTCTGAACGCTACCGACACTGACCTTCTCGCCTCCAGCGAGGCACAACGAAAGGACTAGGAGTGGCTGCCTACGGTAAGCCCACCAAGCCCGAAGACCCGGACGCCCCGTACCTCAACCCCGCCGAGGCTGCCTGGGTGATGCGGTGCAGCGTCAAGACGATCTATCGGCGGATCAAGGACGGCATGCCTCACAGCCGCGCCGTCGACAACGGCAACATCCTGATCAGCCGCGAAGACCTGGACCACCAGTACAGGGCCCACCGGGTCGAGCCGACCCCGCTCCGCCGCCCGCGCCGTGCAGCTGGCCGGCCCGCGAAGCAGACCCCCATCGCCGCCTAGCCGGCTATGCGGGCCGCCGCCGGTGTGTCAGAGCCCGACGGACGGCCCTCCGAGAGCCACCCCTCCACCGCAATCACCTGCGAGAGAGAAGAGGACCCCGTGTCCCGAGTATCCCCCGGCTTGCCGGAGATCGTCCAACAAACCCCGGTCGTAACCGACTCCAAGGATCTGCTGGTCTCCACCGTTCGGATCGGTGGCGGCTACTACGACACCGTCGTCTTCGACGAGAGCCCCGAGAAGCGCCACGCCGGGATGATCCTGGGCGGCTTCGTCATCAACCACTCCTCGAAGAAGGCCGGTACCCGCGAGGCGGCCATGGAGCAGCATCGTGCGGCACTGCGGGCGGCCCGCAACGAGGAGCCCAAGGCGGTGACGTTGTGATCGCCCTTCAGCTCCCCAAGGTCCCCATGCCGGAGCGGGTCTTCGAGCTCGTGATGAGCGGGATCCCCGAGGCCGCTTGTGAGGCGCTCTACGCCGCCGAGGACGCCAAGCGCGAGGTACTTCGCTACCGCCCCCTGGCCTGCGACGAGGACCGCGCCGACCGCGAGATGGCCCTCGGCCTCATCGCCCGCGAGAACAAGGTCCTCGCCAAGTACGACCCGCGCTTCATCGTGCGAGGTGCCGCATGAACGACTCCCGCAACCTGCTGAACGCCCTCCTCGCGGCGCCGCCGTTCATCCCCGAGCTGCACGCGGACGACTGCGACAACCCGGCCTGTGTCCGGTGCGAGCCGGAGCCGGCGGCCAACCCGATCGAGCGCCTGGATGTCACGCAGGCCGACCTCGAGCAGCAGATCGCCGAGACCCGTGCCAACGTCCTCGCCGCCCACCCTGACCCCGACGGCGCCCACTGGGACCTCATCCACGAGTGGCTCGACATCGACCCCGACCTCCGCGGTCGCGACTACAGGACCGGAGGAACCCGATGAGGGACGAGTACGCCGAGGCCGCCGCCCGCTTCCAACGCGAGGCCGGCAGCCCCCGAATGGAAGTCAAGCTGGACCAGGGCTTGCACCGGCATCTGCGGTTCACCAGCGGCGAAAGCTCCCTCTACTGGTGGGACCTGATCACTTGGCCGTACAACCTCATTGTCAACGGGTCACACGGCAGCTACCACTTCTGCCGGTTCGGCCCCGACACCGAGGACATGTTCCACCTCTTCCGCGGCTCGCGGTCAGGCAGGTCGATCAACCCTGACTACTGGGCCGAGAAGGTCCGGGCGGGCAAGATCCGGGTCTGGTCGGAGACCAAGTTCCGCGCCTGGGTTGCGGAGGAGTCCGCCGCACTGGAGCCGCGATACCCCGGCGTCACCGCAGAGCTGACCGCCAAGGTCCTCCAGTCCGACGATCACAACCTGGAGTACGAGGAGTGCGCTCGCGTAGCCCTCGCCAACTTCTCCTTCGGCCATGCACGCATCCGCTTCCCGGACGCGTGGGAGCTCAAGTTCGACGAGTACCACTGGCAGTACCTGTGGCAGTGCCACGCCATCGTCGCTGGCATCAGCCACTTCGACGCGGTCCGCCAGGACGAGGCGGTGGCGGCATGAGCGACTACCGCGCGAAGCTCGAGCGGGCGAAGGTCAAGGGCCAGAAGCAGGCCGACGCTTGGAACCAGAAGTACTCGGTCGGCACCCGTGTCATCGCCTACCCCGACGTCCGGCCCGAGTATGACGCGGCGGAGGCGGCTAGGACCCGCCTCGTCACCACGACTCGCACCCCGGCCTGGATCCTCGGCCACGGCGAACCGATCGTCTCCGTCCACGGCTACGCCGGCGGCATCACCCTGGAACACGTCGACATCGATCACGACAGCCCGCCCCGGGATGGTGAGCTGCTGGCCCTCACGCTGACGGCCAAGACGCTGACCCGGATCGACAACTGGCTCGACAACCTCGGCGTGTTCGCGAAGGCCTACTGGGAGTACGTCGACGGGAAGCTCACCGTCACCGGCCTCCGTATCGGCTCGGACTACGCGGACCGGGTGGTCGCCAAGTACGGCGACCTGATCATCCGCCACACCGACGGATCCTTCTCCGTCCGCACGCCCGAGGTGGTGGAGTCATGAGCGAGGGCGTAGACCTCACGACTGATGAGCGGTATTCGTTCTGCTCGCACGGAGTCCTTGTCGCGGGCCCGGTCAGCGACAACGTGTTCATGACCGTCCATCCGTGGCCGTGCTCGGCGCCTGGCTGTACACGGGCCCGCTTCGAGCAGTCCCTCGACGAGGCCGTCTCATGACCCCGCAGGCCGGCATCGTCTCGGAGCTCCTGTGCGAGCTGCCCGCTGCCAGGCAGGAGATCCGGCAGACCATCTGCTCCGGACTCCTCCGCGCACTCGACCTCGTCGAATCGGTACAGGCTGCACGGACCGCCGCCGACTACGCCACATCGGACGCTGCCGGCCACGTCGATCACCTCAACGACTGGGCCCGCCGAGTCCTCGGACCGGAGGCCATCACATGACCCGCGCCTGGCTGGCCGTCGCCGCCACTGCCGCCGCATCCGCCGCGCTCCTGGCCCTGGGGCGCCACCTCAACCGTGGGGGAACCCGATGAGCGTCGACGACGACAGCAAGATCCTGAAGGCCGCACCTCCGAGCTCCGACGACTGGGACGACGCGACGTGGGCGGCGTGGTGCCGGTTGGTCGACCGCGTCCACCGAGACCGGCGAGATCGCGTGGCACGCCTGGAAGCCGAGAACGAGCAGCTGCGTACCGAGCTCAACGAGGTGCGCCACGAGAACCGCGACCTGACCCGCGCACTCGGGCTGAACGAGGAGGCCGCGGCGCGATCGAGACCATCGTCCGCTGTCCGATGCCGCGCTGCAGCGTCAACGTGAAGCCCGGCCCGGCCGCGCAGGACGCCATGACCGAGCACCTCATCAGCGCCCACGGCCTGCCCGAAGTGTCGGCCAGCTACCAGGCCGCGCTCCTCCTGCCCGTCACCACACGGGCCGCCTGAACTCGCCGGGCCGGCGGTGCGGACTCACCCGCCGCCCCGGCGCACAACCGCCCAAGCAGGACGCCCCGTCGAGGCGAAGTCGACGGGGCGCAACCCCAGCATCCCACGGAGGACCCGTGACCCAGATCAGCTTCAACCTCGACCAGGCCAACGAAGCACTCGACCAGTTCCTCAACGACGGCGCCCGCGAGCACAACGGCCGCCGCATGAGCCGCAATGTCCTCGACGCCAAGGGCGACGCCTGCCTCGCCGTCATCCTCGACCCGGCCGAGCACCGAGAACTCCTCGACGCCTACCGAGCCTTCCAGGACTCCCAGCAGCCGAAGGACGACGCCGACCTGCCCGCCGGCTACCGGCCCTACCTCCACTCGCCAAACGCCACCACCGACCGGCTCCTGCCCACAGAGCCTCTCCGCGCACCGCTTGCGTGGTCTATGTTCCGCAAGCCCTTCGACGAGCTGACCCAGGGCGAGCAGGACCAGGTGACCGGCGCTGCCATCGGCTGCCTCATCCGCACAACCCTCGACCCAGACAGCCAGGGCGCCGTCCCAATCCTGATGATGAGCCACGCCGAGGACGACCCGGAGCCCCGCCAGTTCTGGCAGCTCGCCTACAAGACCGACGTCGACGGCCTGTTCCTGCGGGCCACGTCGAACGGCTTCTTCGGCGAGGAGTGGGCGATCGTCACCGGCGGCGGCTGGAAGCTCTTCAGCGGCTGGTGGTCCCGCGACGACGCAGCCCGAGCTGCGGCAGCGATCGGCCGAGTCCTGCCCTTCATCGACTGGATGTCCGCCACGCCGGACGCCTTCACGAAGAAGTCCCGCGAGGCGCTCCTGCAGGTGCTGCGCAGGTACCACGTGACCGGCCTCCGTGAGGACCAGCCGGACCCCGAGCCGCTCACCGCCGGCTGACCACAACCCCATAGACGGCGCGTCGATCCCCCAGATCCGCGCCAGCCAGGCCCGCCCCCGCGAGCCCCCGTCCAGGGGCGGGCCTGGTCAAACACACCCTCAGGAGCCCGACATGGACAGCATCACTAGGGACGTCGCCCGCGTCGTCCTATGGCACTACGGCGCCGAAGGAGGCGCCCAGCCCGGCACCTACACCCGCCTCCTCGTGCAAGCCGTCGCGCACGCCGACCGCAAGCACACCGAGATCCTCCGCAACGGCTACCCGGCCCTCGTCGCAGCGATGGCCATGGCAGGCAACGACCCGGATGGCATCGCCAAGCTGCAGCAGATCGCGGGTGTCGGCGAGGTGGCCGCGTGATCGCCTGCGTCCGCTGCCAGAACACGGCCGGCCCGTTCTCCCGGCAGCCCGAGGGCCCGGTTTGCGAAGGCTGCCTCGACGAGCAGGACGGCGAGCAGTGAGCGCCGGGGTCGCCGTCCTGGACGGGATGAGCGCCGACGAGTACCACGCCGACGACTCGCTCTCGTCGACCGGTGCCCGCAAGCTCCTCCCGCCCTCCTGCCCCGCCCAGTTCAAGTACGACCGCGAGCACCCGCCGGCGCCGAAGAAGGAGTTCGACTACGGCCACGCCGCACACAAGCTAGTCCTGGACGACGGCCCCGAACTCGCTCTCATCGACTACGCCACCTACCTCGGCGGCAAGGCCAAGGCGGAACGCGACGAAGCCCGCGCTGCGGGCATGGTGCCGCTCCTGCGCCACGAGTACGAACAGGTCGAGGCGATGGCCGCCGCGATCCGCCAGCACCCCGTGGCCGGGCCCCTGTTCAAGCCCGGCAGCGGCATCGCCGAACGGTCCATTTTCTGGACCGACGAGACCACCGGCATCCGACGCCGCTGCCGACCGGACTGGCTGAAGGAACTGCCCGGCCTCACGATCTGCGCCGACTACAAGACCACCACCGACGCCAGCCCCGAAGCCGTCAGCAAAGCCATCCGGGACCACGGCTACCACCAGCAAGACCCCTGGTACCTCGATGGCCTCGCCGCAGTCGGCGTCACCAACGCCCGCTTCGTCTTCGCATTCCAGTCCAAGAAACCGCCCTACCTGGTCACCGTCCGCGAACTCGACGAACTCGCCCGAAGCATCGGCCGCGCCAAGAACGAGCGCGCTCTCCGCCTCTACGCCGAGTGCATCGCCACCGGCCAGTGGCCCGACTGGACCGGTCCCGCCGACGACATCCCCGTCATCTCCCTGCCCCCGTGGGCGTCCATCAAGGAAGCCGAGGAGTACCTCCAGTGAACGAACTCGCCATCCCCGACCCCACCGGGCAGATCGAGCAGGCCAGCGGCCAGAACCTCGAACCGTCCATGGACAGCGACCTCATGCAGTGGGTGCAGGACGCCCGGCAGGCCGCGCTCGTCGCCCAGTCGCTCGCCAAGACATCGTTCGTCCCGGCGTCTCTTCGTGGGAAGCCCGACGACATCACGGCCGCGATTCTCGCCGGCCAGGAGCTCGGCATGAAGCCGATGGCGACTCTCAAGTCCATCGACGTCATCCAGGGCACCCCCGCGCTCCGGGCCCACGCCATGCGGGCCATCGTCCAGTCCCACGGCCACGAGATCGAACTCGTCGAGTCGACCCCGGAACTGTGCCGGATGCGGGGCCGACGGAAGGGCTCCGAAGCCTGGCAGGAAGTCACGTGGGACATCGCCCGCGCCGAGCTTATGCAGCTCACCGGCAAGGCCGAGTGGAAGAAGCAGCCGCAGACCATGCTCGTCGCCCGCGCCACGGGCGAGATCAGCCGCCTCGTCGCCTCCGACGTCCTGCACGGCATGCCCTACGCCGCCGAGGAACTTGCGGGCGTCGCCCACGCCGAGATCGTCGAGGACAAGCCTCGCCTCTCCATCGCCGAACTCGCCGGAGAGGGGCAGACGTCATGAACTCCATCCAGCCCGCCCTCGACGGCACCGTTCCCGAGCAGCCGAAGGCCCGGCCGCGCGCCGAGGACTACGAAACGTGGCTCGCCCAGGTGTGGCCCAAGTACCTCGAGGCAGCCGCCGTCGGGCGGACGTTCACCTGCTTCGAGATAGCCGACGAGAACAAGCTGCCCGAGCCCCCCGACTCCGCACACCACTGGGGGCGGCTCATGACCCTCCTCAAGGACGAGGGCTACATCCGGACCGCGGGCTGGGCCTGCAGTGACCGGCCCACCGTCCACCACTCCGGCGTCCGCACCTGGAAAGGCACCGCAGCAGCAAGGCGGGCAGCCGCATGATCCCCGCCCCGGCCGGCATCACTCTCGTCATCCTCGTCGCCGTCGCCATCGCGGTCACCATCCGCCGGATCCGCCGGGCCGATACAGCCGCCATCGCCGCCTTCCAGACCCGCGAATCCCTCGCCATCTGCGAAGCCATCTGGAACCTCCCCACCACCCCGCAGCGGAAGGAGAAGTAGCAATGGGACGCACCGGCCCCCTCGTCGACGCAGAACCGGCACGACGCCACGTTCGGGAACTCATGGCTGCCGGCGTCGCCTACGCCCGCATCGCGCAGGCTGCTGGAGTCGCCACCTCGACCATCAACCACATGCTGTACAGCCGCCACAACCGGCCGCCTACAGCCCGACTGAACCACGACAACGCCCGCCGCATCCTCTCCGTCACCGCAGCGGACGTCGTCACCGGCCTGGTGGACTCGACTGGTTCCGCCCGCCGCATCCGGGCGCTCATGGCTGTCGGCTGGCCCCCCATGCACCTCGGGGCAAGCCTGCACACCCACCCCCGCTACGTGAGCGAAATCCACCGGTCCACCCGCGTCTACGCCTCCACGGCACACGCCGTCGCTGTCGCCTACAACAAGTACTGGGACAAAGACCCCCAGCGCTTCGGAGTCAGCCAGCAGGCCGCCAACCGCTTCCGCAACTACGCCCGAGTTCATGGCTGGGCACCGCCCGCAGCGTGGGACGAAGAGACCATCGACGACCCGAACGCGCACCCCGAGTGGACCGGTCACTGTGGCAGCGACCGCGGCTGGTGGACCCACCGCATCGAGCAGATCCCAATGTGCGAGCGCTGCCAGACCGCACACGACGAATGGCTGCAGGAGCGCAAGCACCTCGCACCCGTCGAGCGCGGCAGGGCCCTCGGCAAGGCCCGCGCCGCAGCGTCCAACCGCGGCGCCGCCATCGCCGAAGACGGCCGCGAGCTCATGCGCTACGGCGCCGACTACGAGGTCGCCGCCCAGCGCCTCGGCATCAGCCGGCAGCACCTTCAGCAGGAGCTGTGCCGCCACCCCGAACAGACCGCCGCCTAGACCACCCACCGCCTTAGCCAGAGAGAAGACGACACATGGGCTACGAGCTCCGCCGGCAGCTGCGGGAAGCGCTCGGACCGGACATCACCGGACTGCAGCGTGCCGTGGCCCTCGAGATCGCCGACGACGCCAACGACGTCACCCGCGAAAGTATCGCGCTCCTCGAAGACCTCGCCCGGTGGGCTGGCGCTAAGAGCACCGAGGTTGTCCGGAACGCCCTGAAGCGGCTTGCACAGGACGGTTGGGAGTTCCGCGTCGCGATCGGCAAGGGCAAGGACGGCCGCATCCTCTACGCCGTACCCGGCACCCGGATGACGTTCCGTGTCCCTTCATTCGAAGGGGGAGCCGGGGCTACCCCTAAGGGGGAGCCGGGGCTCACTCAAGGGGGAGCCGGGGCTCACTCTGAACGAGCCACGGCTACCCCTTCGGACGGGCAAGGGGGAGCCCCTGCTCATTCAGAAGGTGCCGGGGCTCATTCAGAAGGTGCCGGGGCTCCCCCCTACTCCTCAGACCCCTCAGACCCCTCAAAGAGAAGTAATAGAGAGGCCGCAGCCCGAGCCGGGGCTACCCCTTCGCCAGCAGAGCGTGACCACCACCTGACGAAGTTCGGCGCCTTCTGGTTCAGCTACCCGAAGAAGAAGGCCCGCGAGGAAGCCAAGAAGGCATGGATCGCCGCCATTGAACGCGGCGCAGACCCCGACCACCTCGTCGCTGCCGCCACGGCCTACGGCCAAGAGCGCAAGAACCAAGACCCCAAGTACACGAAGTACCCGGCCACCTGGCTGAACAAGGGCTGCTACGACGACGAGCCCGACGCCACCCCGCCGGCCGCTCCCAACAACCCGCAGCACAACGACTGGACCATGGAGGACTTCCACAGTGGCTTCGCCAGCTGACAACCACGACGCAGATCAGGAATGGCTCCGCGACCGCGCCACCGCCTTCCTCAACCGCGTCGACGCGGCCACCCCCGCCCTCTACCGCCGGCCCGTCCCCGTACCCGAGACCGTTCAGGCTTGGGCCGAAGGGCGCACCACCACCGGGCTCGCCATCGTCGGCCTCATGGGCCGCGGCAAGACGCACCTCGCCTGGCAGGCCGCCCGCCACTGGGTGACCGCACGGGTCGCCAAGCCCGGCATCCCCAGCGTCATCACGTACCGGGCGACCGAACTCTTCGACAGGCTCCGGCCCGACGCCCACACCAACCCCTACACCGTCCTCGAAGAGGTCAAGAACGTCGGCCTGTTCATCCTCGACGACGTTGCTGCCGCCAAGCCCACCGTGTGGACCCAGGAGCGCCTGTACGAGCTCATCGACGAGCGCTACACCGAACAGCGGCCCCTGCTCATCACAGCGGACGTGCCGCCGAAGAAGCTTGGCGAATGGGTCGGCCCCCGCGTCGCCTCTCGACTTACTGAGATGTGCAGCGTCCAGGTGCTCGACGGCCCTGACTACCGTGCGGCGGTGGCCCAGTGAACGACATGTGGCCCGAGGAGGAGGAGCCCCAGGGGCGAGACGTCTTCAGCCGTCCCGCCGACGTCCTCGCTGAGAGGATTGTGGCCGGCTCGGTCATGGCGCGCCCCGACCTCATCGACGAACTCGCCGCCGATTTCGACCCCGCCGACTTCACCGAACAGCGCTGCGCCTGGATCTGGCACGCAGTCGACGAAATCCGCAACAGCCTCACCGACGGCAAGATCCCGTGGCACGAGGTCTCGATCCAGCTCAAGAAGTGGCAGGCCGAGAAGTATCTGCCGATCGTGCCCTACGACGACGTCGAACTGTCCCGGGTCTACATGGAAGCCGAACCGGCATCCGCCGCCTGGTACGCGGGCCGGATCAACCGGATCGCCGAACGCAACCGAACCCTCGACCTCAGCGCGCGCGCCCGGACCCTCGCCCTGTCGCCCAGCTTCGACCGCGACCGGGACCTGGCTGCACTGCAGCAGCAGTTCGACGCCATCATTCGCGGCCAAGCCGGCAACACGCCCCGCCCCCTCGCCGAACTGCTCGGCGACGCGCTTGAGAGGGCAGTCACTCCCCGCACCAATGAGAACCGGATCCCGACCGGCCTCGCCGACCTCGACGCCCTCACCGGCGGAGGCTTCTCGCCTGGGCGGCTGATCATCATCGGCGCCCGCCCCGGCGTCGGCAAGACCACCGTAGGCCAGGGATTCGCCCGCGCCGCAGCCATCACGAACAAGATCCCCACCCTGTTCACCAGCCTCGAAATGGGCGAGGACGAAATCCTCGAAGGCATCCTCGCCGCCGAATGCCGCGTCCCGCTGAACCACATCAACACCGGAACGACGAGTGACGCCGACGCGTTCCGCCTGGCGAAGGCTGCGGGCCGGCTTGCCGAAGCCCCCCTCTACGTCGATGACGCGACGAACGTGTCCCTGCCCTCACTCCGTGGCCAGGTCCGCAACCTCGTTCGCACCGCCGGCCTGCGCATGGTTGTCGTGGACTACCTGCAGCTCATGCAAGCACCCAAGGCCGAGAACAGGCAGGTCGCCGTCTCCGCCCTCTCCCGAGGCCTGAAGCTCATGGCCAAGGAGTTCGGCATCACCGTCGTCGTCCTCTGCCAGCTCAACCGGGCCTCCGAGCAGCGCTCCGACAAGAGGCCCACCATCGCCGACCTGCGCGAGTCCGGAGCGATCGAGCAGGACGCCGACATGGTGATCCTCCTGAACCGCCCCGACATGTACGAGCCCGAATCCCACCGGGCTGGCGAAGCCGACCTCATCGTCGACAAGCACCGCGGCGGACAGCGCACCACGATCACCGCCGCCTGGCAGGGCCACTACGCGCGGATCTTCGACATGGCCTACACCCCGTCCACCCCCCAGCAGCAGGAGGCTGCCTGATGTCCACCTACCTCGACTCGTGCGGCCGCTGCCTGATACCCGTCACCCCTGCCGCCGGCCTCAGCGACGGCGACTCAGGCCTCGTCTGCGGCTATCGCTGCCCCAACTGCCGTGGCGTGTGGACCTGCTCGTGGATGACCGTCCCCGGCCGCATCGATCCGCCGTCGCACACCGCCGACCCTCACGTGGCCGCCGTCCTGCACGAGCAGGCCGCCATCAACCGGTCGCACAAGAAGCCCGCCCGCGACACCCCCGCCGCCTGACCCAGGAGACCCACATGCCCGACATCCGCATCGCCATCGCCACCGCAGCTGGCCCGGCCCACCCCAGCCGCTACGCCCACACCGACATCGACGGCGACCGACTCCTCATCAGCACCGCCCTCATGCCCGGCAACGCCCCCGGCATTTACTTCCGCACCGACCCCAACGGCTCCTCCGTCCCCCTCACCGACCTGCCTGCCCTCATCGCTCAACTCCAGGTCATTGCCGACGTCGCACAGGCCGAAGCCGACGAGCAGGCCTGACCGCCCGCTGATCCGGTTCCACCACCACACACACAGGAGACCCACCGTGACCGAGCCCACTCTGCGGCTGCTGTCCCTCGGCGCCGGCGTCCAGTCCACCACCCTCGCCCTGCTGTCCGCCGCCGGCAGCCTCCCCAAGCTCGACGGCGCAATCTTCGCCGACACCGGCTGGGAGCCCGCCGCCGTCTACACCCACCTCGACCGCCTGGAGCAGGAGGTCCTGAAGCCCGCCGGGATCCCGCTGTACCGGGTGTCGACCGGCAGGATCCAGGACGACGTCCTCGATCCCGACAAGCAGCGCTCGCTGCCCGCGCACACGCAGGACCCCGAGACCGGCGACCGGGGCATGCTCAACCGGCGCTGCACCCAGACCTACAAGCTGACCCCGATCCTGCGGCAGGTTCGCCTCCTCCTCGGCGCCACCCAGTCCGACCCGACCCCGTGCCGCTACTGCGACGGCACCGGCCGGCGCATCGCCCCCTGGCGCGCCAAGCTCGACGACCACACCCCCGGCGCGTGCTCCGTCTGCACCGGCACCGGCACCCTCGCCCGCGTCGGGCAGCCGCCCAAGGGCGTGTGGGCCGAGCAGTGGGTCGGGTTCTCCACCGACGAAATCGGCCGCGTCTCCACCCGCGCCGACACCCGCTACTCCCAGTCCCGGCACCCGCTGCTGGAGCTGAACATGTCCCGCACCCAGTGCGAGGCGTACCTGAAGCACCACGGCTGCACCTCGGTGGAGAAGAGCTCCTGCAAGGGCTGCCCATTCCACGGCAACGCCGAGTGGCGCCGAATGAGGGATACCTGCATCTGCGGCCATCACCGATCCGCACACAGCCTCGAAGGCATGCGGGACTGCCCAGGATGCGACTGCCCCGGCTTCCAGACCCCGGACTGGGATGAGGCCGTCGCCTTCGATAAGGCGTACCGCACCGGGCCAGGCCTGCGGCACCAGCGCTTCTTGCACATCAGCCGGCTGCCCCTCGACCAGGCGCCGATCGACAAGATCCGGCCGTCCGAATGGCGTCAGGACGACTTCTTCGACGCCGTGTACGACGCCGAACTCGCCGAGAACGGCGACCCCGACGGCTGCTCGCCCTACGCCTGCCGCTCCGGCCACGCCGCCTGACCGCCTCGTAGCCGTCTGCCGGCCCGCCCCACCCGAACCCACGAAGGAGCACCACATGTACCCGACCCTCTTCAGCACCCCCGGCGTGAAGGACTTCGCCGAAGCCATCGACGCCGAGCGCGCCCGCCAGATCGCCAAGTTCGGCGACCAGAAGCACCCCGACGGCACCGGCATCACCGAGGACCGCGAGCGAGCTGACCGGGCCCGCCACACCTGCGAGTCCATGGCTCGCCTGGGGCAACTCACGTGGCGCGACATCCTCCACGAGGAAGTCCAGGAAGCCTTCGCCGAGTCCGACCCGGCCAAGCTGCGCGCCGAGATGCTCCAGGTCGCCGCCGTCTGCGCCGCCTGGGTTTACGACATCGACCGCCGCACGCACGAGTCCTGAGCACGCAACGGCCCGCCCCGCACGAAGGAAGCGCGCGGGGCGGGCGTCACCCCGACCCTACCCAGCCAGGAGAGACCATGACCGACTACCCGCCCACTGACGACCGCCTCCGCCACCTCGTCGCCCAGGAGATCAACCCGAGCGTTGACTCTTGGAAGCTCGCGTTCTCCATCGCCAACGACATCGTCAACAGCCACGAGTTCCGTGCCGAGCTGGACCGCATTGCGGCCGCCCACTCCACGGGTCAGCCGTGCGGCGATCGGAACTGCCCGCGCTGCTTCGAGGCGCAGCTCGCGGCCGGGGTTCGGGACGCCGCCCGCCAGGCCGCCGGACAACCCGCCGCCCAGACGCCGTCCAACTGTGGACTGCCCCACCCCGACTACTCCGAGACGCTGTGCACTCGATCCCCCGGCCACGACGGGCGGCACGGTGGAGCGTTCATCATGTACGGGAAGTCGGTTGGCGGCGCATCGTGGGTCAAGTCCACCCCCGCCGTCGGGGGGCAGGACGCCACACCGCCGGCCGACCGCGCCGTCGACCCGCTGGCCGGTCACGCCACCGAATACCGCGTGCCCGTCGCCGAGAACGGCGGCACCACCCTCCTCGTCCGGCGCCAGGCCTTGGCCCACGGCGACGGATGGGCCGCGACCATCTCGGCATACGGCGGCGGCCGCGCCTGGACCACCGAGGGCTGGCAGGAGTCCATCAGCGCCCTGTCCGTCGACCGGCTCTTCTGCTGGCCCGACGCGGTGACTGCCGTGACCGAAGCCCGCCGCGCACTCACCAACGCCGAGGCCACCCCGTGAGCGGCTGGGCATGGGCCGCCCTCGCCTGGCCCACCACCGCCGTCCTCGCCACCGCCCTGCTCGCCCGCATCGGCTACGTCCTCAAGAAGCCCCGCCGAGGCCCCCGATGATCGCCGTCCTCGCCTTCGTCGCCCTCACCGTCACCCTCGCCGGCCTCCCCTGCGGCCACTGGACCCACCACCCCAGGAGCACCCGATGACCCAGCCCAGCCCTCTCAACCCGTTTGTTCCCATTGGAGAACCCCGCCCCCTCGGTGGCCAGACCTGCGACTACAAGCCCCGCACCGCCACCGACGTCTGCGGCAAGCCCGGCACCTGGCACGTCGCGTGGGACCTCGACCCCCTCGACAACAGCGTCACCTGCGACGAACACATGGCCCTCATCCAAAGCCGCTGGGTCTACGTCGACCGGCACCCGGTGGGCCCCGACTGCACCATGCCCGGAGGGCTCTGGGAGTTCAGCGACAGGTGGTGCGTAGTCCCCGACGACCACCCCGCCCTCGCGGTCGCTCGTGGCATCAGCGGAGACGCCCGATGACCGACCCCACGCCCGCCGAGCAGCTGCTCAACCTCGCCGACAGAGCCGAACGCCACCAGCTCACCGGGGCCGAAGCCGCACGGCTCCGCGAAGGGATCAACGAACTGGTGCTCCTCATCCGGCTGAAGGACGGGCTGCACCGGAGCGCCGAGGCCGCCCTCGAACGCGTCCGCAAGGCACTCCACGGCATCAGCATCGACATCGGCCGCCACCGAGGCACCAGCGACCCCGAGACGCTCGGCTACCACCTCGGACTCATCGACGCCGACCGGCAACTCCGCGCCGCCCTCGACGAGCAGCAGGAGCAGCAGCCCACCCGCCAGCACCACTACTTGTCCACCGGCTGCCTCCACGGCCAACACGACTACTGCCAAGGCAAGACCGGACAGGCCGGCCCGAAGCGCCCCGCGGAGTGCAAGTTCTGCGCCGCGCCGTGCCGGTGCGACTGCCACAACCTGGAGCGGCAGACGTGAGCGCGATTCAACCGCCGCTCTTCCTCGACGGCTGGGAGGCGGAGGCCGACGCACATGCCGGCCGCCGCCCCCAGCCCCGCCGACGGTGGGCCCGCCACGTACCCGCCGACCACGGCCGGTCTTCGGCCAGACCGCAGATACCCGAACGACCCGTCGTGAACGTGATCAGGAGCCTCTGATGAGAGATCCCCGCCCGCTCACCCCGCGGCAGCGAGAGGTCCTCCTCCTCGCCGCCAACGGCAACACCAACGCTGCGATCGCCGCGTGGCTGGGTGTCGGCCATCACACGATCGCCGAGATCCTCACGGCCGCCTACCGCCGGCTCGGCGCCTCCGACCGGGCTCAGGCCGTCGCGATCGCCCTCGCGGTCGGCGAACTCGGCGTCCACCAGATCCACATCCCGCAGCAACACGAGGCGGCATGACCGACCGCACCCGCACCTAGCCCCTGAATCAGAACAGGCCCGAGAAGGCCCCTGGGTGCCCGTCTAAGCGCCGAACTCCCGCCCGGCGCACTCCGCGACGTCGGGCCCCGAGAACGTCAGCGAGGGCCGCAGCCCCGCCGAACCGACCAACCGCCCCGCCCGCACCGCCGCAAGGAGAGAGCCGTGAACGACTTCCCCGCCTGCACCCGCTGCGCCTACGACCTCCGCGACGACGAGCTCGGCCGGCTCCTTTGCTCCCGGTGCGAGGACCGCGTCGGACAGCAACTTGCCGCCATCCAGGGGCCTCGGGGCCTGTACGCCCAGCTCGCCCACCACCTCCAGCGCGGCAGCGGCAGCGGTGGGCCTGCGGTCTCGGGCAGCAAGAGCGCACCAGCGCCGCTGCGGGTCGATGTGCTGTCGCTGCAGTGCGCCGGCGGCGCCGTCCTTGGCCCGCTGGAGACTTGGGTCCGCGACTGGGAGGAGCAGGAGCACGCTGAGCTCAACGAGGGCGGGACGCTGCAGCAGCGCGTCGACCACGCGTGCCGGACGCTCCGCTTCAACCTCGCCTGGTGTGCCGGGAATCATCCCGCGGCCGATGCTTTCGCGAGCGAGGTCGCGCTGATCCACCGGACTCTCCAGGGCATCACCGCCGGCGAGAAGCCGGCCCGCAAGCTGTACGCCCAATGCCCCTGCGGCGGTACGTTCCCGTTCACCCTCGCCACCCACGGCGAGACCTGCCGACGCTGCGGCACCGAATACGGGCACGGGGAGATCATGCGGATGCAGCTTGCGGAGAGGCGGGCTGCGGCGTAGGACTATGGGATTCGCTCGCAGTTGAGGAGGGGTCTTGCCCATCCAACCGATCCAGACCTGGTACGCCGACCACCACTTCCGGTCCCGACTGGAAGCGAGGTGGGCAGTCTTCTTCGACTCGCTCGGCATCCAATGGGAGTACGAGCCGCAGGGCTACCGTGTCGGCCCCGAAAGGCGGCCTTACCTGCCGGACTTCTGGCTTCCCAAAGCGAAGCTGTGGGTTGAAGTCAAGGGCGCCGAGGAGCATCTGGACATAGAACTGCTCCTGCACGCGTGCCTCACCGAAGACGGGCTGCCGCGGTCGGCTGAGCCATACACCATCTCGGAGCACGAGGTTCGCATGCTCGTTCTCGGCCCGCTCGGCCGCGGGGTCGAGGTCGTCCGGCACCAGAAGACGAAGCAGTACCTTGGCTACGTCCAGCCCACTCACGGTGCGATCGTGACCCGTAAGGGCGAGTACTACCAGGCGGACGCCTCCTTCGAAGCAGGCGGAGTTCGCGTGGACGTCGTGGATCGCTCATTCGGAGATGACAGTCCTCAGGTTCACTGGGAAGGCCAAGGGACTGCCTGGGGCAACTTCGTAGGCGGAGGGGCCCTGCTCAGCGACGGAGCGGTGGACGACGCCGTGGTTGACGCTTATCGGGCGGCGATCTCCGCGCGATTTGAGCACGGGGAGTCGGGGGCATCCCGCTAGCCTTCCGCCGGCAGCCGCATCGCCAGATCCCCGGCCAGCCGGCCCGCAGCCTCACCCCGCGGTGTCAGATCCAGCGACTCCAGCAGCTGCAGGTACGACACCGCCTCCCGGGCCTCCGCCGCCGTCAGCAACGGCAGACGCGGGGCATCGAGGGCTGGGTCGGGGGCAGGGGCGGTGAAGGTCTCGTAATCCATGCCGGAACAACCGGCCAGCAGCAGGTCAGGACACGACGAAGCCCGCCACCCGTTGGGGTGGCGGGCGCCTTTGCGTTCAGAGGGCGAACGACTCGACCGTCAACGTCGCAGGCAGCGGAACGAGTGATACACCCAGCGCCTGACCGAGGAGCACTCGTGCAACTGCGTCGCGTTCAGCCGCTGATCGACCGCGCGGCATGAGTAGGGCGATCCCCGCTGGCGACAGGTGCGCGGCGCCGAAGAACTCGACGTCGTCGATCGAAGAATCGATCAGGCAGGCCCCGGCCTGGTCGAGCAGGGACTCGAGAGGGTGTGTCGCTAAATCGGCAGGGCTGGGCTTGAGGCCCTCAGCTACGCTCACGGAGGAACTCCGATTCTGACTGGGTTGGGATTCCTTGATCAGCGAGTTGCACCTCGCTGGTGCTTCACCGGCCGGGGCCTGACCGCCCCGGCCGTTCTGCTGCCTGGCCAATATGCACGTGTAGGCCGAGGTGTTGGGCCAGATCCGGATCATCCGCCGTACCGCTTCGGACCTGCGGTGACCGTCGACTTGACCGACTCGGTAGGATTCGTCGCGCTCCCCTCCATCTCGCGCGGCCGACCATTGGCCAACGATTAGAGCGGCTGGAAAACACCGCCCCGCGACCCAGGTGGCGCAGCCGCTGTGAGACCACTCTGGAGCCTGCGAGGGGTCTCTTTCTACGCTCAATATTTATTAATAATTCGAGCGCCAATAATTGCTGCCGTGAGACAACAGAAGGCCTCACCGGCTTCCCGGCGAGGCCTTCATCCCGCTGCCGGCGTCAGGCGCCGAGCGTCTCATCCAGGTACTCCTGCACCGGCTCGAAAAGCCCCCACGGTACGTAGTCGGGGATCTCTGCCAGTCGGATCCATGCGACCTCGGCCAGCTCCTCCTCGTCCGCGACCCGGGCCTCGCCCCCGACGACCTCGCACGCGACGTAGGACATGTGCCGGCCGGTCTGCGGGTGGACCCGGGCACCGAGGGAGTGGACGGCCTTCACCTCTAGGTCGACCTCCTCCGCGGTCTCGCGCACGGCAGCCTGCTCTGGGGTCTCGCCCTCCTCGATACCGCCGCCGGGGAATGCCCACAGGAGCTTCCCCTCTCGCTCCCGCCGCCGGATCATCAGCACGCGGTCCCCGTCCGTGATGATCGCGGTGGAGATGCCCTGCTCAGTCGTCGTCTCGGTCATGCCAGCGCCTCCAGGATCGGCGGATAAATCTGCTGTTCAGGGATGAAGCGGGTCAGCTGCGACCGCGGCACCCACGCCACGTCGCTGTTCTCGTCGGCGTCGCGGTTCTCCGCGTCGCCGAGCAGATACTCGGCCAGGTGGTACTCCACGAGCACCCCAGTTTTCGGATGGACGCGCTCGCCGAGGAACTGACGGACCGCGCACCTGACACCCGTCTCGGCGCGCGTCTCATCGACAGCCACGGTGGCCCCAGCCCGGCCCGGCTTCACGGTGCCAGCCGGGAACTGCCAGGAGAGCGCGTCGTCGCCGCGTCGGCAGACGAGGAGGACATCCTGTTCGCGGGTCACCACAGCGACCGCGACGCGGAATGCTTGGGCGTGAGGAGCGGCCGGTCGGGGCCGAATGAGTAGGTCGAAGCGCTGCTTGGCCTCCACAGAGGCGCGCTTGTATGCGGCGTCCAGCAGCCGCTGGACATCCGAGCGAGGCCGCCCGTCGTGGCTGCTATGCCACTTGCCTACTGTGCGAACTGATACCTCCACGAACTCGGCGAACTGCTCCTGAGTCATGCGAAGTGCCTCCTGCAGGAAGCACGCTCGCCGACCGTCCCATGCGTCGATCACGTCCACTATCCGGCCTCGGGTGAGTCGTGGGCGGGGAAGTGCTGACAACGTGCAGGCCCAATGCCGACTGCGTGCCGACCTGGGCAAAAGAGCGCTGGGGAGTGCTGACGCCGCTCATGGTTCGGTAAGCCGCTGGCGGCTTGACTCGAAGGCATGAGCTCTTACCCAGCGCCCTCTTCGGCGGCAGAGCGTTCTGCGGCCACTCGATCGGCGATCTTGCGAGCCCACTCCCTGCTGTACGGACTGTGCTCCGCGATCGAAGTGAGGGGGACGCCGGCCGCCCGAGCATCAGTCACCAGGTCGTCCAGCGTCTTGCGGGCGCGCTCGTAAGCAGCCGTCGCGCGGTCCAGCTGGCGCAGCCAGGGCTGCCGATCCTTCTCGTCGAGTCTCGTGGGCGTCGGGGTCATGTCCGGAATCGTCTCATGGCGGACTGCCAACTGAATAGCCGCGCCACGGAAATCAGATCCGCCAAGTTTGTTGCACTCGAAGACCGCGCCGTGCATCATGGGGGTGCCAAGAAAGTTTGCAGCCCCGCCCGGTGCGCCAACACCAAACGGGGCCTAGGCCGCACGCCCTTCACTACAAGGGAGTACAACCGTGAGCACCACTGTACCTAGCGGGACCTGCACGAACGACCCCGCCCCGCTTACCATCGGTCGGCTTCTCGCGGCTCCGCTTCCGGAGCTGCTGGAGACGTCGGGTGCCGAGATCATCGACTCGTCGATCACCGATGCTCACTTCTACGGCGCCGCGGTCCAGCACCGTAGCGGGCGCATCCACCTGCACCTGCCGACGAACCGGTCGGCCCAGGAGCGGGACCTCATGGTCCGCACCCTCGTCGGCCGGCTGATCGCCGAGACGCATGGCGGTGCCCGATGAGCGCCCCCGCGGTCGAGGCCGTCGCCCCGTCCCGTCGCCGGATCGCCGTCGGCAGGAAGACCGGCCGTGGTCCGTTCGTGGTCGAGATGCCGGACGTCGACGAGGCCGCGCACGCCGCGCTGGACGAGCTGTTCCGCCAGCGCCAGGAGCAGTCCCGTATCGCCGAGAAGGCGGCTGAGGACGCGAAGTACCAGGCTGACTGCCTGCTCGCCGCCCGCCGCTAGCACCCCCTAGACCGCCGGGGTCGGCGGTACATCCCCCTGCCGCCGGCCCCGGCAACCCACCCCATCCCGCACCTCTGCCACGAGGAGATTCGCCATGCCGCTCACCCTGATCCCGTCCGATGGCCCGTCCGAGCAGGCCCTCGCCGAGGCTGAGGCCGCCGTCCGCGCCGGTGTCGTCGCCGACTACCTGACCGCTGTCCGCACCGGTGACCGACTCGGCCAGCTGTCTGCCGAGTACCTCGCCGCCCAGATCGACGCCGCCACCTCCGACGGCCCCCGGCTCCTCGACGAGCTCGCCGGCCTCACCCAGCCCGCTGCGGCCTGAGTCATGGCGCAGGACACCTGCCCGCAGTGCGAGGAGCACGCCGAACTCCACCGCGGCAACTGGCTCGGACTCGGCGACCAGAAGACGCCCTGCGGACCGTGCGAGGACCACGCCCAAAACGGCTGCCCCGACCAACGGAAGAGCTGGAGCTGGTGGTAGCCCACCCGCCTACGAAAGGACCCGTCATGCGCTACGCCCGCCATCTGATCCCCGTCTTCGCGCTTCTCGCGCTCGTCGCCCTCGGCCTGAACCTCGGCCCGACCCTCGCCCGGATCGCCAACATCAGCGAGCTTCAGGCCGGCCTCATCTTCGGCGCCGTCATGACCTGGGCCGTGTTCCAGATCGACGCGCTGGCCAGCAGTGCCAAGCCCGAGCCCAACAACCCGCAGAACTAGCCAACCCGGAAGGAGCCCGCCATGGGCCTGTTTAGCCGCTCCGAGTCGAAGAAGGACGACGACGCCCGCACCACCCGCATGCTCCAGGGGCTGGAGGACGCCTACGCCCAGCGCACCGGCGACCCGGTCGACGGCGGCGAGCTGAGCCGCTTCGAGGAGGTCGTCCTCGAGGGCGCTGCGCCCCGCTACGGCGACACGTATCCGCCGGCCGGTCACAGCTACCCGAAGCGGCGGCGCTGACCGCCATTCCCGCCTGACTCCGGCCCCGCCGATCCCGGGGCCGTCACCCAAGGAGAACCGTCATGCTGCGCCGACCCGCCGCTCTCTGGCTCACCGCCCTCATCGCCTTCCTGATCGTCGTGGGCATGTGGCCCGCCGCGATCGCCCCGATCACCCTCGCCACCTCCGGCCTCGCCGCCGTCCTCGCCACCATCCCCGGGCCCGTCTACCTCCTCGCCGGCGCCATCGCCTGGCTCAAGTACCGGCCCCAGCCCAAGCCCCCCGCCACCGCCTAGCCCTCTGACACTCGGAAGGAGAGATCATCGTGGGTACCGCCATCGACAGGGTCAACGGCCACGCCGTTACCGAGTCCCGGTTCGACCCGGTCGCGCTCGCCGAGGCGGACGCCATCCGGAGCCGCACCGAAGCCGAAGCCAAGGCGATCCTCATCGAGGCCGAGGGCAAGGCCAAGGCCGAGCAGCTCCTCGCCGCCGAGGAAGCCGAGAAGCAGCGCATCGCCAACGAGCGCGCCAACATGCGGCTGGAGAAGGAGAAGGCCGACCACGACGCGCACCTTGCGAAGAAGGCCGCGGAGAAGGCCAAGTCGGATGCGGAGAAGGAGCGCGCCGAACAGGCCGAGGCCGAGCGGGAGGCCGACGAGGCTGCCCGTGCCAAGGAGCAGCAGCGCAGCGAGAAGTTGTGGCGGTGGGGCGCCTACGGCATCTACGCCGTCGGTCTTGTCATCGCCGCCCCGGTTCAGTTCCTCGCCTTCTGGGATGAGGAGCGTCCGTTCATGGTGGCCGCCCCTGCGCTACTTGAAGGCCTCGCGCTCGTTCTTGCCTGTGGAGCCGCGTGGGCGGTCGCCCACCGGCGGGATGTGCTGCCGTACCGGATCGGCATCATGCTGGGCGCCGCGGTCGCCGCGACGATCAACCTGTGGCACGGAGTCACCGACCCCGAGATCGGTCTCAACGCCGGCCTCATCGGCGCCCTCGCCTCCCTCGGCGGGCCGATCGTCCTCATGGCCTACGAGCACGGCATCGCGCAGAAGGCCGACGGCATCCCCTCCGCCCGCGAACGGCGCGCCGCACGGCGGGCCAAGGCGAAGGAGGAAGCAGCCCGGCAGAAGTCGAAGGCGGAGAAGGCTGCCGCGGAGACTGCCGCGCGCGAGGCCAGGCGGGTTTCGGAGCTGCGCGAGTCGGAGGAGCAGAAGCGGCGCGACGACGACCGTCGCAAGACCCACGGAGACGTGTGGAACGTGGCCGATGCCCTGCGCTCTGCCCGCGGCTCGGCTGTCGTCACCGAGGCGATCTGGAGTGAGGCTTGGTACCGGGTAACCGGCTCCAAGGTGGTCGGCATCACGGCTGAGATCGAAGCGCAGTCGAAGGCCGCTCAGGCCCGCATGAAGGTGGCGACGGACGTTCCGATAATCGGTGACTTCTCGCAGGTCAGTTCCCAAAAGGACCCGCGCCCGAAGAAGGACCCGAACGCCCCCGACGGACGCCGCTTCAACGGGGGAACCCCGCCCCGCCGCGTGCCTGGTGACACCCCGGCCTACAGCGGCATCGCGAAGAAGCAGGCCGCCCTCGAACAGAACTCCGCCAGCCGCTCCGCCTTCTCCGAGGAGACGTCGTGACCATCGAGACCCTGCCCGGCGCGACCCCCGACCCCGAGTGGGACCGGCTGGTCGCCAACTATGGGGCCACATACAAAGAGCCCGCGCCCGCCGACCCGATGGCCGACCTTCCGCTGGTGCCCGCCTGGACGCGCACCACCGGCGGCTGGAAGGACCGTGGCGGCGCGGCCCGTCTCAACTCCACCCGCGCCTTCCGCCGCTGGGTCCGGCGGCAGGCCACCGAGCACGGCCACACCTCCCAGATCGGCCGCGGCCTGCGCCGCACCTTCATCTGGATCCAGGGCGTCGAAGGCACCCAGGTCGCCGTCGCCAAGCACGAAGCCCGACGCGCCCACCACGACTACAAGGCCGCCAAGTGGGCCCACGACAAGCGCCTCATCCCCGGCAAGGAGAAGGACAAGCGCCGCAGCGACATGGACAAGGCATCCACCGGGTCCGTGTCCGCGATGGCCGGCTACAAGAAGGCCCGCAACGAGGCCCGTACCAAGCGGGCCCTCCGCGGGGCCGCCGCCCTCGCCCCCATAGCTGCCGTCGAGGGCGCCGGCCTGTACCTGATCGGTACGCCCGGCGGGATCCTCGCCACCGGCTCCGCCCTTGTCGCCTTCGCCCTCATGGGCCGCCGTACCGACGACGGGCAGGTCTACAACGACCGCACCGCCAAGATCGGCGACGGCGACCGCATGACCGACGACATGATCGACCGGGCGTTCCGCGACGCCGGCATCATCCGAGGCGACCAGGCCGTCATCTTCCGCAGCCCCGTCATCCAGGACGGCAAAGCCTGGCTCGTCCACATCGAGGTCACCGGCAGCGTCACCGTCGACGACGTCCGCAAGAAGAACAAGCAGCTCGCCTCCGCCCTCGGCACCCAGAGCCACCAGATGGACATTCGCCACGAGGGCCGCGAGGACCACCTCAGCCTGTGGGTGTCCATGACCGACCCGTTCGGCAGGGCCATCCACAACCCGCTGATCGGCACCAGCGACAAGGTCAACGCCTGGCGTGACGGCCTGCCGCTCGGCTTCGACAAGCGCGGCTCGATCGTCCTCGCCACCATCTCCGACTACAGCCTCCTCGTCGGCGGCGCGACCCGCTCCGGCAAGGGCATGGCCGTCGCCAACATCCTCGTCGGCGCCATGCTCGACCCCCGGATCCGTGTCCGCCTTTTCGACGGCAAGGGCACCGGCGAGTACGTCGGCATCGCCAGCAGCCTCGACACGTTCGTCCGCCGCAACCCTGAGCGGCTCCTCGCCTTCCTCAAGGTCCTCGCGGCCGAGCTGGAGAGGCGTACCGAGATCCTTGTCGACCTCGGCGTCTCCAAGGCCACCGAGGAACTTCTCGAAGAGCTCGGCGGGATCGAACTCGTCATCGTCGACGAACTCGCCACCTACACAGTCAAGGGCGGCCTCAACGGCCAGCACGCCGAAGAGATCGTCGAACTCCTCGCCCAGATCGCCGCCGTCGGCGCCGCCGTCGGCATCGTCCTCATCCTCGCAACCCAGGCGCCCAAGGTCGACGTCGTGCCCTCCCGCCTTCGCGGCAACTGCGCCGGAAAGTGGGCCATGCGCGTCGAGTCGGCCGCTGCCTCCAACGCCATCCTCGGCGACGGTGCGGCGGGTGACGGATACGACGCGAGCGAGATCCCCAACTCCAAGGCGACGCGGGGTCGCGGCTGGCTCACCACGCCCGACACCGGCTTCATCGAGGCCCGCAGTCTGTTCGTCGACGTTGAGAGCGGGGACCTCCGCAAGGCGGCCAAGGCCGGTCTTGAACTCCGGCAGGCCGTCGGCCGGGTCCCTGGCCAGTACCCCGACCCCATCGAGGATCAGCTCGCCGAGGAGACCGGCATCTCCATGACGGCCGGCGGACCCACAGGCAAGGGCACCGCCGTCCAGGCGGAGCGTGAGGCCGACGTCCTCGACCACCTCATCAAGGCAGCGACCGCAACCGGGCAGGAGAACCTGTCCCGCGCCGAAGCGTTCGCCCACCTCGCCCACGTGGACGCCGAGTTCGTTCGCGGGGACGACGAAGCGGACGCGGCCTACGCCACCCGAGTCGGCAGCCTCCTCAAGGCCCGCCTCGACGCAATCGGCGTAGAGCTGCCTGTTGCCACCGTTCAGCGCGGCACGCAGCGCCCCCGCGGCTGGCGACTCGAAGACCTCCTCGCCGCCCGATAGATACCGATTCGTCGGCTGCTTGCAGGGTGCGTGAGCCTGCATACGTCCAGGTCAGAGGGTGCATGCAGGATGCGCACCCCGCCTGGAGGCTGCATGACCGCACGCAGTCTCCCATAGCGGCAGACACCCACCAAGCAGACCCCAAACCGCCACAAACCCACCTCGAGGAAGCCATGTCCACCGACCAGGCCCAGCAGCTCATCACCGCCGTCGAAGAAGCCCTCCAGCCCGCCACCAGCTACCGCGACGACAGCCCCCTCCCCGTCGTCGGACCCACCCCGCCCGTCGCCCAGCCCGGCCGGCCCCCGATGAGCAGCAAGGCCGTCGACGACACCGCCCGCATGATCGGCGCCAGCATCCTCATCGCCACCACCGGCGGCGCCACCACCGGCATCCTCTGGGCCTCCGGACTCGCCGACCCCGTCGTCGTCGCGCTCCTCGCCGGCGCACCCACGGCACTCGTGCTCGCCGTCAGCCGCCTCGTCAGCCGCGCGCGGCAGACCGTCACCGGCGACACCCACAACTACTTCAGCGGCAACGTCCAGCAGACCAACACGACCGTCACGTCGCACAGCACGTGGCTCGGCAAGACCACCAACCAGCTCTGAGGAGGCAGGCATGAGCAGCGGCCCCAGCCCCAGCAAGCCCCCCAAGCGATGGTCCGGTATGGCGGACAAGCGGCCCGGCGGGCGGTACTACTTCCGCTCCCGCCCCAACACCGCACCCCGCAGCAGCGAGTACTTCGACACCCAGCGCAAAGAGATCAAGCGCAAGGACTCCTAGACCGACCGGCCCTCGCCGCCCGCGGGGGCCGACGGCGTTGCCCGAGCCAGCCACCGGCCCGTGCCCGACGACTCCGTCGGCGCCAACACCGGCCGCAGACCGAAGTCGCGGCACAAGCGCTCCAACTCCCGCTGGCACTCCGGCAGGGAATCCGACTGCACCGTGAACACCGTCGCCATAGCAGGCAGTCTGTCGCAAGGAAAGGCCCTGGAGAGGGAGAACTTGACATCAGGACAGACCGAAGCCATGATCTGCTCAAATAGAACTTCTGCGCTTTTGAGGCCGCCCCCGGGCGGTCTTTCGCGTTTCAGGAGGTGCCATGCCCTGGCTAGTTGCCGCCGAGGATGCCGCCTACTACGCCGGCCGCCCCGTCGGAACCATCTGGCGATGGGCCTCCGAAGGCCGACTACCCAAGGTCGGGACAGGCAAGAAGGCCCTGTACGACGTGTCAGCCCTCGATAAGGCCATACGAGACGAACAGACGCTGGCGCTCCTGGAGCCCGGCAGGGTCCCGCCACTGCCTACAGGAGCAAAGGCCGCGTAGGTAACAGAACGGAGACACCGCCTCCGCTCACCCCGCCACGGTCGCATGATGAGCCCTCTCATCACGCAACGTCCTGGGGGGACTATGCGACGCATCATCGCCACGGCCTTTGCAGCTCTGCCGCTCGCTCTCGTTGTCGGCTGCAGCTCCTACAGCGCCGAGGACTGCCAGAAGGCCCTCACCGAGTCGTCCACGAAGACGAATCGGCCCACCGAATGCCAGGAGCTCAGTCAGGACGACTACGACACCCTGCTGACCGGCTACGCGCTGAAGAAGGCCCTCGACGGCATGAGCAAGGAAGACCAGGACCTCCTCGACTACCACGACGACGGTTCGATCAACGACAGCATCATGGGCGACTGAGCCAAGGAGGCACCGATGGCAAGTGCCCTGTACCCGTCCTTCAAGCAACTCCTCCTGGGCGGCGACATCGACCTTGCCGCCGACGACATCCGCCTCGCCATCGTGGACACCGCGGACTACACATACAGCGCCGCCCACGACTTCCTCGACGACGTTCCTGCTGGCGCCCGTGTGGCGGTGTCCTCCGCCCTCGGATCCAAGACGATCACGAACGGCGTCTTCGACGCGGCCGACGTCACGCTCAACGCCGTCACCGGAGACAGCGTCGAAGCCATCGTCCTGTACAAGCACACCGGCAGCGACGCCACCGCCTCGTTGATCGCCTACATCGACGGCGTCTCCGTCACACCCAACGGAGGCTCCGTCCAGATCCAGTGGGACGCCGCCGGCATCTTCGCCCTGTGAGGTGAGCCGTGGCCGTAGGTCAGCTCACCCACCTCGCTGACGCCGTCACCCTGTCGACCAACAGCTCGGCGTCCGTCACAGTCCCCAATGACGGCAGCGTAGTCGTCGGCGACCTGCTGCTCGCCGCTTGCGTTATGCCGTCCGGCTCACGCACGTTCGCGATCAGCGGCGGCGCAGGTGCGTGGGCAAGCCTCGGCACCGCCATGCAGGCCGGCCACATGTCCCAGCTGTGGTGGCGGATCGCTGAAGCCGGAGACCTGGCCGCAGTCATCACAGTGACCCCGAACACCGGCAACATCCGCCAGGTACTCCTCCTCGGCCGGATCCGCGGCGCTCTGGCGTCCAACCCGGTCACGGCGGCCACGAACACGTCCGCTGCCGCCGCTACGAAGACCACACCCTCTCTCGGCTCCGTGGGTCCGGCCTGCCGCGAGATAGGTGTCGTCTGGGACTCGCGCGGTGCCACCAGCCCGAACACGTCCGCATGGACCGCCCCAAGCGGTCACACGCGGCGCGGACAGGCCTTCACGACCGCAGGCTCCGGCTCATGCTCAGGAGCATGGGGAGACTCGGACACCACCGGCTCCGGGACCTTCGGATCTCGCATCTGGTCGGCAGACCAGTCGGCACTCGGCTCGGCCTGGACTCTGGCCATCGCCCCTGGCGAGCAGACCGTCAGCCCGGCCCGCATCGCGTCCACTGCAACGCTCGCAGCACCCGCCATGGCGCCAGGCACGGCCACGCTGCAGCCCAGCCTCGTCGGGCCTGCGGCAGCTGTATACGGGTCCTCGCTGACGCCTGGAGCGGTGACGCTCTCCCCGGCGGCCATCGCGGCCACGACGGTCGTACAGGCACCATCGCTGACTCCGGGACCCGTCACACTGGCTCCAAGCCGCGTCGCAAGCACAGCGACCGTCGGCGCCCCTTCACTGGGCGCATTCGACGTGGACATCACGCTCACCGTCGGCCGCCCGGAAGCCCGATGGGCGGTCGACAAGCCGGCCTGGAGATGGGAGGTCGGCGCCCCGTGGTGATCCCCGCCAGCAGCCTTGAGTACCTCAGCGTGACCGTCACCGCGTCACCCGCCGACGTCGTCCTCACAGGGACGACACCACGCTTCGCGTTCCTTCTGACCACGAGCCGGTCCAACCCCACGTCGGGCGACTGGATCGACGGAGAGTGGGACGGCGACAACACGGCCCGCATCCTCATCGGCCCCTCGGGCGACCGGACACTGACCCGCGGCAGTTGGAACGTCTGGGTCAGCATCAATCCACCGAACGACGAGCTGGTCGTCCGAAACGCAGGCGTACTCAACGTCACCTGAGTGAGGGAGCGGCGGTGACGCATGGCCGGCAACCCCCGCAACGGGTCCCGCTATCGGCGCCTCCAGGCGCAGCAGCGCGCCCTGGGTCTGCCCTGCTGGTGGTGCGGCCACGACATCGATTACACGATCACGGGCCTCGAAGCGCAGAGATCCTCGTGGGCCTTCACCCTCGACCACTACAGCCCCGTGTCGAAGCGGCCGGACCTGCTCCTTGACCCCGCCAACGCCCGCTCAGCACACCGACGATGCAACTCGGCCAAGGGTGACAGGATGGGCCGGAGCGCACCACAGCGAGCTTCCCGGAGGTGGTGACCGTATGACCTCGGACGAGGCGATAGCCAACGCTGTGCGCATTCTCCAAGCTGCTGAGGGCGAAACCAACCTCGCCCTCATGGAGCGCCTCGATGAACTTGCCTGCTCGTGGCTGACCGTAGCCAACCTGCTGAGTGAGCGCGAGCGGGCTTGAGGAACCCACGCAAGGGGTGACGCGCCGTGGCGCTCCATGTCATCACCGGCCCGCCGGCCGCAGGGAAGTCCAGTTGGATCGCGGCACGCGCCAAGCCGACCGACATCGTCATCGACCTGGACCGCATCGCCCTCGCATTGGCAGGACCTGGGGCGCCGCAGTGGCAGCACGACGAGACCCTGCTGAAGGTTGCTCACCGTGCACGCTTCGCAGCCATCGACGAGGCGATTCAGCACCGCGACAAGGTCGACGTGTACCTCATCCACACCATGCCCAGCGCCAAGGCCCTGGCTCGCTACCACCGCCTCAACGCCAAGGTTGTAGCGGTAGACCCAGGCAGGGACGTCGTGATGCAGAGGGTCAGGGACATGCGGCACGACGGCATGCTGGCCGTGGCTACACGCTGGTACAACCAGCAGGCCAAGCGCGGAGCATACAGCGTGACTCGCCAGTCATCACGCTCGTGGTGAACTCGCGAAACTCACTCGACGTGATCGAGCACGGCATGACTGCATGTCGCTGGTCGCAGTCAGCGTGGACGAGCGGGAGCCGGGTTGTTGCCGGCGACAGCGCTGACGGGGTTGGCAGCGCGCGGCGTTACGGCGAGCGACTGGATCACGCGATTCCTGGCTGAGCAGCCTGGATCGTGCCCGCCGATCACGGCGGGAGGGGGGCCTCGGGTCATCGTGAAATTCGGAGGACCCGGCGACCCAACCGCCCTTCTCGCCGGGATCCCTCCCCTTGATTTTTTCCTGGCGATCTTGAATTTCAATTTTAGCAACAGTCACTCTCCGTAATCATCGAGATGTGACGTTAAGTCACTTAATGCGCGGTGACTCCTTGTAGTCGCCCTTGATCACAGAATGGCGCCCGCCGTTGATCCCGGCGGGAAGGAAGGCCCGAGTCTCCCGGCTCGGGCCTTCCGCATTTCCGGGAGTCGAACATGATCGGTGTCAAGTCCTTCACTTGCCTCGACTGCGGGTCGACCGGCGAGCAGCAGACCAGGGGGCGTGCCCGGCTCCGATGCACCCCCTGCAATCGAGTGCGTCAAGCAGACCTCGAGTCGGCGCGAGAACGACCCCCTCGCCGACAGGCAACGCTTCCCGTGGCCTCCTGTAGCGGCTGCAGCAAGGTGTACCAACCGCGTCGCCGCGACCAGCGTTGGTGCTCGGGACAGTGCAAGAACGCCCACTACAACGGGCTCTTCCGCGAGTCCGGGGCACTCTCCACTGAGGCTCGTGAACGCCAGCGGCTGTACTGGCAGGCGAAGTGCCGACGCCGTCGCGCAGCCAAGCGAGGAGGCGCTTCAGAGCGGTACTCGCTGCCAGAGATAGCCGAGCGCGACGCCTTCCGCTGTCAGCTCTGTGGAGGGCGAGTTCCGATGGACGTCAAGGTCCCCAACGCCTCGGCTCCGACGATCGATCACGTCGTCCCCGTGTCGCGGGGAGGGGATGACACCAGGGCGAACGTCCAGCTGGCCCACTTTCGCTGCAACAGCGCCAAGGGGGCCCGCGACGTACAGCGGATGTCGCTAGCTGCTCTGGAGGTCGGCAATGGGGCCTGTTGAGGAAGGCGTAGCCGCGGACATCGAGCGACTCGGGCTGGATTCGACCGCTTCCGGGCTTGCCGCTACTGCGCTCGTACTTGCTCGAGCTCTCGACGGTGCTGACGAGCCGCGGGAGGCCGCGGTCGTAGGCAGGGAACTGCGCGCGGTGCTGGCACAGATGGGCGTGAAGCCGGCTGTGGCGCCGAGGAAGGACGTCGTCGATGAGCTCAGTACTCGAAGGCCCAAGCGCCGCCGGGCGTGAGCTGCTCGGCCATCAGCGTCCTCGGATCCTGTCGGTGCCGGAGAGCTACTCCTCGCTCGGGCAGCAGGCGATCGACCTGGCGGCCCATGCCGGACTGCAACTTGATCCGTGGCAGCAGTTCGTTCTCGATCAGGGCCTTGGCCTGAAGGAGGACGAGAAGCACTGGGCGGCCTTTGAAGTTGGGCTCATCGTGAGCCGTCAGAACGGCAAGGGTGCGGTGTTCGAAGCTCGCGAGCTTGCCGGGTTGTTCATCTTCAAAGAGCAGATGATCATCCACACTGCTCATGAGTTCAAGACGGCCCAGGAGGCCTTCCGGCGCATCCTCACGCTGATCGAAAACACCGATGAGTTGCGCCGCCGAGTGGCACGCGTCAGGACCTCGCACGGCGACGAAGGCGTTGAGCTGCTTAGCGGCCAGCGGCTTCGTTTCCTGGCCCGCTCCGGGGGCTCCGGGCGTGGATTCAGCGGCGACTGCGTCATCATGGACGAGGCGATGATTCTGGGTGACTCGGCGATGGGCGCCCTTCTGCCGACGATGGCGGCGAGGCCGAACCCCCAGCTCTGGTACGCCGGTTCGGCTGGAATCGGCCCTCTGTCGACCCAGCTGGCTCACGTGCGACGCCGAGGGCTCGAAGGGGACGATCCTTCCCTGGCCTTCTTCGAGTGGAGTATCGACCCCCACGTGGCGGAGTGCTCCATGGGGTGCTCGGAGCATGATGATCCTGCGGACCCGCAGGCGTGGGCCAAGGCGAACCCTGGCCTCGGAATTCGCATCACCCAGGACTATGTCGCCCGTGAGCGGCCCGCTATGGGCGCTGCGGTTTTCGCTCGTGAGCGGCTCGGTGTTGGCGAGTATCCGTCCGACTCGGCAGACACCTGGTCGGTTATCGGCGAGGATGCCTGGCGGGCGCTGGCGGATGGCGAGTCGAGCGCGGCAGATCCGGTGGCGTTCTCTATCGACATGACCCCTGAGCGGTCTCATGCGTCGATCTGTGTTGCCGGGGCGAACGGTTCGGCGGTCCACGTGGAGGTGGTGGAGAACCGGCCCGGCATGGACTGGGTGGTTGAGCGGGCCCGTGACCTGCATGAACGCTGGTCCCCGCGCTGCTGGGTGGTGGATGCGGGGGGCCCGGCCGGCTCTCTTATAGCCGATCTGGAGCGCGCTCTGGATATCACCGTGCTGTCACCGAAGGTGCGCCAGTACGCGCAGGCGTGCGGCTCTTTCTTCGACGCCGTGGCATCCAGCGACATCGTTCATCTGGACCAGGCACCCTTGTCGACCGCGCTGGCGGGTGCGAGGAAGCGCGACCTGGGCGAGGCCTGGGCCTGGGCCCGCAGGGGTGTCGGCGTGGACATCAGTCCGCTGGTGGCCGTCACTCTGGCCCGCTGGGGCCTGACTGCCGAAGTCGAGGAGCCCGAGGAGGAGGTGGAGCCGTGGGCCGCATACGGATGAGCAGCAAGAGCCTGGCTCGCTGCGGCGTGCTAGTCGGCGGCCTTGTCGCCGCAGTTGGCGTGGGCCTCGCACTGGACCTCGCTGCGGCCCTGATGACGGGCGGCACCGTCTTCGCGTCCTGGTGCCTCTTCCTGCCTGATGTCGTGCCCTCCGAGGGCGGCAGGAAGGCGGGCCGGCCGTGACGAGCCTGTGGCGGATGATCCGAGACCGCCCTCGAGAGCCGGAGCGCGCGATCTCAACGATCGAGGACTACGCGTCGGCCCTTGAGGCGTCTCTGGGGTACGGAGCGTGGTCCTCCCAGGGCGTGACGATGACACAACCGGGGCAGGCCGCAGAGAAGGCGCCGGGCGACTTCCCGGGCTATGCCCAGCTCTTTGCGACGAATCCGATCGTCTGGGCCTGCATGGTGGCCCGCCAGTCGGTCTTCTCATCGGTTCGATTCACGTGGCAGCGCCTGAACGGCGGCCGACCGTCCGAGATGTTCGGCACCACAGACCTCTCGCGGCTGGAGCAGCCGTGGGTCGGCGGGACGACTCAGGACCTGCTGGCGCGTGTGATCCAGGACGCCGACCTGGCGGGCAACTCGTACTGGACGGGGGATGGCCCGGAGCTGGTCCGTATGCGGCCGGACTGGGTGCAGATCGTCCTGGAGCGCCGCGAGATGCACGGCGGTGTCCTTGGGTGGCGCCGGTACGGCTACCTGTACCAGGAGCCGGGCGAGGAGCCGGTGTTCTTGTGGCCGAACGAGGTTGCGCACTTCGCTCCCACTCCGGATCCGCTGGCGACGTTCCGCGGCATGTCGTGGCTGACTCCAGTCCTGCGGGAGACGCAGACCGATGGTCTGATGGTGCGCCATAAAAGGGCGTTCCTGGAGAACGCTGCGACGCCGAATATCGTGGTCCGGCTCGCCCGTGAGGTTACGCCGGAGGCCTTCGAGAAGTTCAAGGCCAAGATGGACAGCGGCCACCGCGGCGTCGAGAACGCCTACAAGACCCTCTATCTCGGCGGTGGGGCGGACGTCACAGTCGTCGGGAAGGACTTTCAGCAGCTGGACTTCGCGAAGGTTCAGGCAGCTGGGGAGACACGCATCGCTGCCGCCGCCGGCACGCCCCCGATCATCGTGGGCCTCTCCGAAGGCCTGCAGGCTGCGACTTACTCGAACTACGGCCAGGCAAGACGCCGATTCGCGGATGGCACGATCCATCCCCTCTGGGGGAATGCTGCCGGGTCCTTCGCAACTCTTCTGCGGTCCCCAGGCACGGCCACCAGGCTCTGGTACGACCCTCGCGACGTCCCCTTTCTCCGCGAGGACCGGAAGGACGCGGCCGAGATTCAGGGCATCCAGACGAGGTCGATCCGCACGCTCGTGGATGCCGGCTACGTCCCGGAGACCGTCGTAGCGGCCGTGGAGGCCGAGGACATGACCCTTCTGAAGCACTCCGGCCTGTACAGCGTCCAACTCCAGAAGCCAGGCGGTAACGGGCCGCCGACCGAGCCCACACCACCTGAGGAGGGGACCTGATGGGCACCCTGCACCCCGCGGCGCGAGACCTGGAAAGGTCCGCGCCGTTCTCATTCCAGCGAGCCGACGACGATGGCGAGGGCGACGGCCGCAGCCTTACTGGCTATGCCGCGGTCTTCGGCCAGGACACCGAGATCGACTCCTGGGAGGGCCGGTTCACGGAGACGATCCGCAAGGGCGCCTTCCGCAAGACGATCCGCGAGTCGACGCCGGTGATGCAGTTCGATCACGGCCGGCACCCGCTGATCGGCTCCCTGCCGATCGGCTCGATCGTCGACCTTCGCGAGGACGACGAAGGCCTTTACGTTGAGGGGCGTATCACCGACAACTGGCTGATGCAGCCGGTCCGCGACGCCATCGCCGAGAAGACCGTGAACGGCATGTCCTTCCGGTTCGAAGTCGTCCGCGAGGAGTGGCGCGACGCGGCGGGCAAGTTGGTGAAGCCGGAGGAGGTTCTCGATCTCCTGTGGATGCCGGGTGACCGCGGTCCGCTGCGGCGGGAGCTCATCGAGCTGAAGTGCCGCGAGCTTGGTCCTGTCGTATTCCCTGCCTATGTCGGCACCTCCGTCAGCGTCCGCAGCGCTGGACTCGCTTCCGAGTTCGTTCGCAGTGACGAGATGGCGCGCCAGATCCGGCAGTCCCTTGCCAGGGATGCAGCTGTGCCGCAGGTCCCTGAAGACCCGGAGCTGCGTCGCGAGGTCGCGACCGCTCTGCTCTTTCCTACCGTGACGCGTGGCCCCCTGCAGAGGGCCGCCCGCGAGGCCGAGCCCCCCAACGGACACCCGGCCCCCGAGACCGACCCGAATGGCGCGCCGCTCGCGCGAGAGCACCCGCCAGCCCTCAGCACCACTGACGCGCCGCCCTCTGGTGGGCACCCGTCGACACCTGACAACGCCAGGCCGCCTTCCGTCCTTCGCGAACGAATCCGCGAGATCGCCGGGCTCATGAAGGACAGGCTGCCGCCCATCGAAGAGGACAAGGACTGATGGAACTTTCCCACTCTCAGGCGGTGATCCGCCTCCAGGACATCCAGGCAGAGCTTGAACGGCTCGGCGAGAAGGATGACCTCACGACTGAGGACGAGACGTCGTTCGACGAGCTCACCCGCGAGTTCGCCGAGGTCGACGGACACCGCCGCCAGCTGGAGCGCAAGTCCGCCCTCGAGCGCGTCCGCTCGGCAACCAAGACGACCGAACGCCGCCCGGCTGCCACTCAGGTCCGTGCCATCGGCGGCAGTTCGTCCGGCGACACCTACGGCAACGACCCGATCCTCAACCCGGACTCCGTTGAGGACTGCCGCTTCCGCAACCCCTGGGACCTCTCGCAGGTCCGCACCTTCGGCCAGTCGAAGGGACAGGTGGCTCGCGAGATGCGTGCCCGCGCCCTGTCGGCCATCACGAAGATGGGCGGCGCCAGTGACCGTGTCCGGTCCGCGGCCACCGACATCATCGAGAAGTGGGACGACGGTGACGGCCGGATCGCCCGTCACTGCCTGGCCACCAGCTCGCCCGAGTACCTGCGCGCCTGGTCGAAGGTCGCGGCCGGCAAGGGCCACATGATCACCCCGGACGAGCAGCGCGCCCTCGAGCGCGCCATGTCGCTCACCGACTCCGCCGGTGGCTACCTGGTCCCGTTCCAGCTCGACCCGACCGTCATCATCACGGCCAACGGATCCCGCAACCAGATCCGCCAGGTCGCCCGCCAGGTCGTCGCCACCGGCGACGTCTGGAACGGCGTCTCCTCTGGCGCCGTGTCCTGGAGCTGGGACGCGGAGGGCTCGCAGGTCTCGGACGACTCGACCACGTTCGCTCAGCCGACCGTTCCGGTCCACAAGGCGGCGGGCTTCGTCCCGATCTCCATCGAGGCCCTCGAGGACGAGGCCAACGTCACGCAGGAGGTCGCGAGGCTCCTGGCGTTCGGCCGCGACACCCTCGAGGCTGCGGCCTTCACCACCGGATCCGGCTCCGGCCAGCCCACTGGCATCGTGACCGCCCTCGCCGGCGGCTCGAGCGAGGTGGCGCCGACCACGGCGGAGACCTTCGCCGCGGCTGACATCTACAAGCTCGACAACGCCCTCCCGGCCCGCTACCGCGCTGGCGCGTCGTGGCTCGCCAACCGGGCGATCTACAACCTCATCCGCCAGTTCGACACCGGCGGCGGCGCGCAGATGTGGGAGCGCATCGGCGCTGACGTCCCGCCCGAGCTCCTGGGCCGCCCGGCCCTGGAGGCCGAGGACATGGACGGCGCGTTCGACGCTGCCGCAACGGCGAACAACTACCTGGCGGTGTACGGCGACTTCTCGAACTACGTCATCGCCGACCGGGTCGGCATGACAGTCGAGTTCATCCCGCACCTCGTGGGCGCCAACCAGCGCCCGACGGGCCAGCGCGGCTGGTACGCCTACTACCGGGTCGGCGCCGACAGCGTCAACGACGGTGCGTTCCGCATGCTCAACCTGGCCACCACCGCCTGACGGTCGCGAGCTCCACAGCGGGCCCCGCATTCCCGGGGCCCGCTGTGCTGCAGAGAGGAAGCAGAACATGGCTATCAAGCGGTGCAAGGCGGCATTCGCCGCCACAGTCAACGGGACGCCGCACATGTTCAAGGTCGGACAGCTCGTCGACGCCAGCGACCCTGTCATCAAGGGGCGCGAGGCCCTCTTCGAGGATGTGGAGACCTACATGTCCGACCGGTCGGCGTCCCGCGTGGAGAGCGCCACGGCCGAGCCGGGAGAGAAGCGTTCCGTCGGCAGGCCAGCAGTCAAGAAGACCGCGGCGCCCGTGAAGAAGGCGCCGGAATCCGAGCCGAAGGCCGAGAGCAAGCCCGAGGACAAGAGCGCTGGCGGAGGTGCCAAGTGAGGTCGAGCCTCTACAACGTCGCGCTGGCCAAGTCGACGATCCTGCCTGCCGCAGCGCGGACTACGGGCGCGACGGGCACGACCGTGGACCGGATGACCGACGAGGGCGGATTCCGTTCCGCACTGGTCGTCATGCATGCCGGGGTCGTCACCGACGGTACGCACACGGTCGAGGTTCAGGACAGCCCGAACGGCTCGGACTGGACGGCCGTGGCTGACCAGTTCCTGCAGGGCACCGAGCCCGCGCTGACATCGTCGAACGACGAGCGGATCCACGAGATCGGCTACACCGGCCACCAGAGGTACCTGCGTGCCGTCGTGACCGCGTCGGGTTCCCCGTCCACGGGCGGCCTCTACTCGGCGGTGATCCTGCTGGGCTGGCCGCGGAAGATGCCCCCGTCGAGGGCGTAAGGGTGGTGGCGGGGAGTGCCTTACGACCTTGGCGGGACCGTGCGCCTTCAGGCCGACTGCAGGGATGCCGCAGGCGCTCTCACCACTGCTGCAGCGGTGTCGCTGACGATCACCCTGCCTGACGGAACGGTTGCGTCGCCGACTGTGGCGGCGCCCGTTCAGGCTGGCGACTACGTCCACGACTTCGTGACCGCGCAGGCGGGTCGGCATACGGTCCGCTGGGTCTTCACGTCGCCAGCGGACGCATATACGGATTCGTTCGACGTCCGGGAGTCGGCGCCACCAGGGATTTTGTCTCTGGCGGACGGGAAGCGACACCTCAGTAAGACTGATACCACGCAGGACGACGAGATCCGCAGCTGGATCGAGTCCATCACTGCCGGCATCGAGGGCTATTGCGGGCCTGTCATTGTCCGGACGGTGGTTCAGCGAGTGGACTTCCGCCGGGCATCGGCAATCGCTCTGCGAGCGACTCCTGCGATCGAGCTCGTCTCTGTGTCGGCGCTGCTGAGCGGTGGCAGCGGCTATGAGATCGGCGACCTGGACCTGGACCCGGACACCGCCATCGTGCGTCGCCTCGACGGAGGCGCGCTCGCCGGTCCGCTGATCTTCACATACAAGGTGGGGCGCCCGATCGTGCCGGCGGCGCTCACCTCGGCTGCCCGCATCATCCTGCAGCACCTGTGGCGGACCAGGCAGGGGCCGACGCGACCTCAGCGCGGGACGCAGGATTTCGATGTGAGCGAGCCGATGCAGGGGTTCGGCTATGCGATCCCGAACCGCGCGCTCCAGCTGATGGAGCCGTACCGACTGCCGCCGGCGGTGGGCTGATGGCTACCTCTGCTGTACCGGGCGCGATCGCGGCGCTCTTGGACATCCTCCGCGCCGCACCAGGCCTGGAGGGTGTCCAGGTCGCTGACGGGCCGCCCACGACCGACCAATCCGATCCCGAGCTGATCGCTGTCGGCTGGACCCCGGAAGGGGACCTTTCTGCCGAGGTGGCTCAGGACTTCAATGCCGCGGGCGCACGAACGCGTAATGAAGACTTCGACATCTCCTGCTGGCTGGACGTCTGGAGCGGGGACGAAGACTTCGCGCCTTGCCGCTCGCGGGCTTACGAACTCCTCGGCGTAGTCGAGGACCTGATCCGCTCCTCTGGCGGAGCGCCGACGGCTCCGACCCTCAACGGGGCAGTGCTGTGGGCGCACCTGACCCGCTACTCCCTGAGGCAGTCGTATGGCGATGGCGGCGTTCACGTGAGCCTGCCGTTCGTCATCTCCTGCCGCGCCCGAATCTGACCACCCCCTTCCGATCAAGGAGTACAGCGATGGCGCGTGTGCGCTTCATCGGCCCGGAGCCGGTCACCGTGCCGGAGCTGGGCGGACGAGAGATCCACCCTGACCAGCTCGTCGAGGTACCGGACAACCGGTTCGAGGCCTACGTCTGCCAGCCCGAGAACTGGAAGGCCGTCGAGGAACCGAAGCGGGCGTCTGCCCCTGCGAGTGCGGCGCCTACGGATAGCGAGCCGGCCGCACCGAAGAAGACCGCGGCCAAGTCCGCAGCGAAGGAGGGCTGATCCATGGCGATCGGTTCCGGGCTTGGAGCCCAGATCGGCATCGCGGCCGAGTCGACCTATGGCACCTACGTGGCGCCGACACGCTTCGTCGAGTTCACCAAGGAATCGCTGGTCCTGAAGAAGACCACCGCACAGTCCAGCGGCATCGCGGCGGGCCGCCTGATGGCGCTGTCGTCGCGACGCGTGGTGACGCAGCGCGAGGTGTCCGGTTCCCTAGAGATGGAGGTCACCAACAAGCGGATGGGCCTGCTGCTCCAGGCCCTCATGGGCACTACGGTGACGCCCGCCCAGCAGGAGGCGACGACCGCCTACCTCCAGACCCACACCCTGGCGGACGTGTTCGGGAAGAGCCTGACGATTCAGAAGGGCGTGCCGCTCACCACGGGCACGGTGACGGACAAGTCGCTGGTCGGCTGCAAGATCATCTCTGCCGAGTTCTCCTGCGAGCAGGGTGGCATGCTCACTGCGTCGTTCGAGATCGACGGCCGTGACTGTGACGAGGGTCAGACCCTGGCGTCCGCGAGCTACGTCTCGATGTCTCCGTTCCACTTCGGGCAGATGGGCGTGAAGGCTGGCACCTTCGATTCGGAGGCTGCGCTCGACGGCGTCCGGAAGGCCAGCCTCAAGATCGAGCGTGCGCAGGCCGTGGACCGCTTCTACGCCAACCAGTCCGCCCTGAAGGCCCAGCCCATCTCCAACGACTTGGTGAAGATCACCGGCAGCCTGGAGATGGACTACGTCGCCACCACGGTCGACGACCTCCACACCTCGGACGGCGCCACGTCCCTCATCTGGGAGTTCATCGGCCCGGTCATTGAGGACGACTACAACGAGATGATCCGGTTCAAGCTCCCCGCGATCAAGATCGACGACGCGCCCCCGACTGTCGATGGGTTCGAGGTCATTCGCCCCACGTTCAACTTCACCGCCCTGTACGACGGCACAAACGCTGTCGCCATCGAGTACATGTCCGTCGACACCACGGTGTGACAGGGGGTAGGTCATGGCCGTCGGCTCGGTACAGATCACCGGCACCGGACAGCTCGTCGAGCTGTCCCGTCGCCTGCACGCCGCCGGCGGCCCCCGGCTCAAGCAGAATTTCTCCCGCCGCATCCGCCGCGCGGCTGAGCCCCTCAAGAGCGACATGCAGCAGACCATCCGGGGCCTGACCATCACGTCCCAGCAGCGCCGCTCGGGCAGCCGAGGAGGTCCCTCACCGACGACCCGCCCCCTGCGGGCGACGATCGCCGAGGCAGTGAAGCTCTCGGTGCGCACGTCCAGCAACCCTGGCGCCCGTGTGTGGATCGACCGGTCTGCCCTCCCGTCCGACCTGCGCGGCATGCCGAAGGTCCTCAACGAGGGACGCGTCCGGCACCCCGTCTTCGGCAACCGGCGCCGCTGGGCGCAGCAGAGCACCACCCCCCTGTGGTGGGACAAGACCGTCCGCACCCACACCCCCCGCATGCAGGCCGAGGTCGCCCGAGTCCTCACCGATGTCCGCCAGTCCATCACCTAGGAGCACCCTTTGCTGATCGTGTACAGCCCTGCCGGCGGAGAGGCCGAGCACTTCGACCTGAAGAGCGTGCGCACCAATGAGGCCGCGATCATCTCCCGCACCGCCGACATGACCTGGAAGCAGGTCAAGGAGAGGCTGGGCGAGGACGATCCCGCCGCGATGCAGGTGGTGGCATGGGCACTGAAGAAGCGGTCCCAGCCCTCGCTGCGGCTGGACGACTTCGACCCGCTCATCGACGAGCTCGCCGTCCGACTCGACAAGGATGAAATCGAGGAGTGGGCGACCACTGCTGTCGAGGGGGCGGCAGGGCACAACCTCACCCCGGAGCAGGTGCTCCTGGCCCTCCAGATCATCGTCGACGTCGCGGTCGATCCTGACTGGGCGCGGGAGCTGATCCTCAAGCTCGCGTCGGCCCCAAAAGACCCGGCGGACCCAGACGCCGTGACACCGGCCCCCAGCGACCAGACCGAGGAATCGAAGCCGACCGAGCCCAGTACCTCGGACTCTTCGCCCACCTCCTCCACATCCCCGCCCCCGTCGTAGACGAGCTCCTGGTCGACGACTTCGAGAGCTACGTGCTGTGGATCGAGCAGTACCTCGCCGACCAGCGATCCGGGGGTGAATGATGGCGGAGCGCCTCACCTTCGTCCTCGACGGCCGCGACAACCTCTCCCGGGTCCTCGGTCATGCGGGAGACTCGGCGGAACGTCTGCGTCGTCAGATGGAAGACGCGTCCGACGGTTCCGGGCAGGCGCTCCTCACCCTGACCCGTGATGCCGACGGGCGCCTGCACGACCTCGAGGGCCGGTTCGTGTCCGTCGCGGATGCCGCGGCGCTCATGGGGCACGAGACCCAGGGGGCCGCCCGGCCGCTGGCGAACTGGTCGCGTGCTGCAGACGAGGCGCGCCGGCTGGGCAAGGAGCTGAAGTGGTCCTGGCTTGCCCTGACGCCCGCCGTGATCCCGATGACTGCCGCGCTGGCGCCGGTCGCATCAGCGACGGCGGCCGTGGGCGTGGGTATGGGCGTTCTCGCCATCGCGGCGGGCCGGCAGGTCGCGGCGATGATGGAGGCGTCGCAGGCGGAGAAGAAGTACACCGACGCCGTCGAGGAGCACGGCCGTAGCTCGGCCGAGGCGACGAAGGCGCAGGTCGCCTACGCCAAGACGATGGCGAAGCTGCCGCCGGCTTCACGTGAGGCCGCAGCTGCGCTTTCTGTGTTCAAGGACGAGTACAAGGCGTGGGCGGACTCCCTCGCCCCGGACACCACGAAGCCGCTCATCAAGGGCATGGGGCTGCTCCAGGGGATTTTCCCCAAGCTTTCCCCGACGGTTGCAGGCGCGGCCGATCAGCTCGACCGCCTCTTCACCATTGCTGGCGGCCGGGTCGCCAGCCCGGGGTTCGACACCTTCATGGCGAAGTTCGAGCGCTGGACCACGGGCACGATGGAGCGAGCCAACGACGCACTCGTTCGCTTCCTTCGCACCTCCGACCGCGACGGCTTCAACAACGGGCTCTCCAGATTCATGGACTTCGCCCGCGCTCAGGGCCCGGCGGTGTCGGCAACGCTGCGGGACCTCGGCCGCGCACTGATGAACGTTCTGGAAGCGGGCGCCGATGTCGGCGTTGGAATGCTCGCCGTGGTCCAGGCGATCAGCCACCTGATCGCAGCGGTGCCCCCTGGCGTACTCACGTCACTGATGCAGATGGCCATCGCGCTCAAGGCCGTAAGCATTGCCGCGGCGGGCCTTGCCGCGGCCCGCGTAGCCATGGCCGCATTTGCCGCGCAGATAGCTGCGACCCGCGCCGCAGCTGCGGGCGGTGCGGGGGCGATGGCCGCGTTCGGTGCCAGCGTCGGAGCAATGTCTCGCGCGACCAAGGTGGCGATCGCAGGCACCGGACTCGGCCTGCTGCTGATCCTGATGACGCAACTGTCTTCGGCGGGCAAGGGCGCCCCGGCAGACCTGGACAAGATGACGTCCAGCATCAGCCAGTTCGCCCGGACGGGGAAGGTCAGCGGCGAGGCCGCACGGATCCTGGGCGCCGACTTCGGCGAGCTCGAGACGTCGCTGCGCACCCTGTCCCGGCCGTCGAACTACGAGGGTGCGATCCAGTGGATCGGCGACCTCGTCGGAATGGACTCGGCTCCGGTCGGTGCGGCCAAAGAGCAGATCGGGGCCCTCGACGACGCTCTCGCGAACCTTGTTCGCAGCGGGAATGCGGAGCTCGCCGAGGCGGCGATCTCGAAGGTTGCCGGCCGGATGGGCAACCTGACTGAGTCGGAGCTGCGAGACCAGCTCACCAACTACAGCGAGACGATCAAGGACGTCGCCTTCGAGCAGGAGCTTGCCGCAGAGAGCATGGGACTCTTCGGGCAGCAGGCCCTGGCTACGAAGCAGAAACTGGACCAGCAGAAGATGGGCGCGGACGGCCTGCGCCAGTCGCTGCACGCCCTGAATGAGACGACCCTGAATGCCCGGTCCGCGAGCCGCGGCATGGAGGCGGCGATCGACGCCGCGAACGAGGCGCTCAAGAACAACGGCCGGACTCTCGACGACAACACCGCCAAGGGCCGTGCCAACAACCAGGCCCTCGACGAAATAGCCAGTACCACCATGAAGGCGGTCGAGGCCAAATACCAGGAGACCGGTTCCTGGGAAGAGGCCATGAAGGTCTGGGAGCGCGGACGCGGACAGCTCGTGTCGGTAGCCACACAGATCAACGGCAACGAGAAAGCGGCCCGGTCCCTGGCCGACCAGATTCTGCGGACGCCGGACAAGACCGCGATGTTGAAGGGCAACCTCGAGGACCTGCAGACCAAGCTAGCCGCGGCCAAGACGCAGCTCGGCAAGGTGCCGGACGCGAGGAAGGCGCAGGTCCGGGCGAACATCGCGCAGTTGGAAGCGCAGCTGGGCGAGGCGCGGCGGAAACTCGCCGCGATCGACGGCACCGTGGCCACGGCCTCGGTCATGGTGCAGTACCGGGCCTCGCACAGCGGTGCGTCGGACTTCGCCAAGTCCATCGGCGGATACGCCGGCGGCGGTACGCCGAAGGCCGGCGAGTGGGCGTGGGTGGGCGAAGAGGGCCCCGAGCTGGTGCATTTCGGGAGCAATGCCCGGGTCTACGACCACAGCACGTCCATGGCGATGGAGTCACAGGTTGGTGCCGGGCAGGATGTCGGCCGAGGCCTCATCGCCGGCATGACGTCGTCCCGGTCCGACGTGGATCGGGCTGCGCGGCTCATGGCGTCCGGTGTCGCCTCGGGCGTCCGGGCCGAGCTCCAGATCGCATCGCCGTCGAAGAAGATGCAAGCCCTGATGCGAGACGTCAGGGACGGCATCATCAAGGGGCTCACGGGATCGAAGTCCCAGATCCAGGCCGTGGCGAAGGATCTGGTCGCGGACATCTGGAAAGCGTGGGAAGGCACCAAGTCCACCAAGGACACCTCCCTGGTCAGGATGGTCAACCGGGAGCACGCCAAGCTGCAAAAACTGGCAAGCCAGCGGGATGCCCTCAAGACAAAGATCGCCGACGCGCAGAAGTTCCGGGCCGACACCCGCACGTCTGCGCGTGACTCGGCGTCGCTTTCGAGCCTGGGCCTGGACCAGGAGCAGGTCAACGCGGGCACCATCCGCGGCGGCCTCGGGCAGAAGCTCGCAAAGCTTCGCCAGTTCCACGCCGCAGTGAAGACGCTGGCGAAGCGGGGCCTGTCCAAGGGGCTGCTGAGTCAGGTGCTGGCGATGGGCCCGGAGAGCGGATTCGCCTACGCCAATGCTTTGGCGGGGATGACGACGACCGAGTTTAAGGACGTCAACAAGCTCCAGGCGCAGATCGACAAGGAGTCCGACAGTCTCGGCATGTCCGCTGCGGACGCCATGTACGACGCGGGGAAGAACGCCGGGAAGGGCTTCCTGACCGGCCTGACCTCGCAGCAGAAAGCCATCGAACAGCAGATGGTCACGATCGCCAAGGGCATGGAGAAGGCGATCAAGAAGGCACTCGGCATCAAGAGCCCTTCGAGGGTGGCGCACGGCATCGGCCTCAACTTCGGCCAGGGCCTGTCCGGTGGCACGCTCGACTCCCTGCCGGTGGTCGGCCGCGCCGCCGATGCTCTCGCCGGGCGGATGGCGGGCATCCGTCCGCTGCCCGGCCGGCCTGCCGCAGGGCGTCCGCTCGCTGCTGGTGCGGGCGGTGGCATGACCGTATACATCACGGTGACCGGGGCAATTGACCCCATGTCGAGTGCCAAGCAGATTCAGCGAGCTCTGCTGGAGCTGAGCCGGACGAGCGGCCAGACGATCACCTTGGGGGTGGGATGACCAGGGTGACCGTGCAGGCCGGGTTCGGGTACTCGGCCGTGGCTCCGGATCTCGCGTGGACCGACATCACGCGGTATGTGCGGATCGCGGGTGGTGGGAGGATTTCCATCACCCGCGGCGCCGCAGATGAGCTGTCCGATATCCAGACCGGAACGATGTCCCTGGAGCTGGACAACAGCGACGGCCGGTTCACCTCAGGCCGGGCGTCGTCGCCCTACTATCCGCACGTTCGCCGCAACTGCCCGATCAGGCTGATCAGCACCGTATTGGGCGGAAAGAACTACCTGACCCAACCTGGCTTCGAGGTCTCGGATAACGGCTGGGAGGAAGACCCTGAGGCTGAGCCGGACCTCGCCACCATCGACACCGATCATATCCGGTCCGGGACTTACGGCTTCAAGATCGGCTGGACCAACTCTGGTACCGGCGGGGTCATGCAGTGCCCGCTGTTCGGACTGACCATCGGCCAGGCCTACACCGCATCCGTGTACGTCTGGGTGCCGACCGGCGACCCGGCCGTGCGGCTAGACATCGATGGGGCCACGGTGGGGACGGCCTCGTCGCTAACCAACCAGTGGCAGAGGATCCACGTCACATGGACGGCCACGGCCGCCTCGCACCAGCTGCGAATTACGACCAACACCACGTCTCCGGCACTGGGGGATCTGGTGTGGCTGGACGAAGCACAGGTCGAGGAGGGAGCCTCGCCCACGACGTGGGATGGGACAGCCGCCACCCACCACCCAAGGTTCTTCGGCATGGTCACCTCCTGGCCGATGGCCTGGGAGGGCCTGCACTCCACGGTTCGGATCGTGGCGTCGGACATGATGAAGTGGCTCGGCAGACGGCCGGCGCTCGGGCCGATGCTCGTCGAGGAGATCCAGGGCGACGAGGCCCAGCTGTACTACCCACTGTCTGAGCCGAGCACCTCAGTGTCGGGCGGTGACCAGTCCGGCTATGCGCGACCGTCGCTGACCATCGGGCAGGCAGGCTCGGGCGGCACGCTCACGTTCGGGACGGGTGAGGGACCGTCGTCGGACGACCTGCCCGCACCTGAGTTCGCGCCGTCGAATAGCACCAACGGCAAGTTCCTCCGGTGCTTCGTCACTCCGCGACTCACCTCAGACGGGTCGACAGGGACGCCGATCCCAGGTGACCTGGCCCTGGAATGCTGGTTCTCGACGTCGACAACGGGCCGCGTCATCATGACGTGGTCTCTCGGCGCCGCTGTGGCGTTCGACTCCGGCATCTACTTCTACCTGGAGTCGGGCACTGGAAAGCTCAAGATCAACGAGTTCTTCCCGATCGGCAACACCTTGACCACGGTTGCCACGCCCAACCTCGCAGACGGGCAGCCTCACCACTTGGTGTGGGACGAAGCCGGGCACGACGTGTGGGTCGACGGTGTTCAATACGCCGTACCGACTGGTATCTGGCAGGACCTCGCTGTGCTGACCGTCGGCGCCACGTCGACCGGCACGGACTTGTGGGCGGGCACCATCTGTCACGTCGCCGCATACGTGCGCAACGGGGGCTTCCCGGCCATCTCCGAGCTCGTCGAGCACTACGCAGCCGGGATGACCGGGCACTCCGGCGAGTCGGCGTGGATCCGCATGTACCGCCTCGCCGGGTACGCCCGCATTCCTGGGGTCACACCGGAGGGGACGTTCTCCGTGGTGGCCTCGCAGGGGCAGCTCGGTTCGTCGGCCCTGTCGCACATGCGGGACGTCGAACGCACCGAGGGCGGGCGGCTGTTCGCCGACCGGGCATCCGCCTGGCTGATCTTCCAGAGCCGGACTGTGCGCTACAACCCTGCGCCGGTTGCCACGATCAAATACGCCGACCTGGAGACCGGCAATGTCGAGTTCTCCGACGACGACCAGAAGCAGGTCAACCTCGTCACGGCCACGCGGCCGGGCGGGGCGACCCAGCGGATCCAGGACGCCGAGTCGATCGAACTCGACGGCATCGCCGAGCAGCAACTCGACATCCTCAAGACCAGCGACTCCGAGGTCATCGACGCGGCCACCTGGCTCGTCGTCCGCTACGCCGACCCGCAGCCCGAGATGCGGCAGCTCCCTGTCGAGGCGTCGACGCTGAGCCTCGCCACCTACCGAGCCCTGCTGGACGCTGACATCTCCAGCGTGTTCACCGTCACCGACTTGCCCGACGAGGCGGCCTCCGCGTCGACGGTGGTCGTCGCCGAGGGCTACACCGAGAGCATCACCGAAGCTCAGCACATCCTCGATTTCCACACCTCGCGTGCGGACCTCGACGCGGTGTGGGTTCTCGATGACCCGGTGTACAGCGTGCTCGGCTCCTCGACCCGCCTGGCCTACTGAGAGGAGATTCCGCATGCGCCCTGTTCTACGGGCCGAGGACTTTTACCAGCCACCGCCACGCATGCGCGCCAACGCGTGGGAGCTGACGCCCCCTGCGATGCGGGCAGTCCGCTGGTACGAGGAGGTACAGCAGCGGCGGATCACCGTCACCGACGGTGTACTGCTCGGCCAGCATCTTTACGCCCGCGTCAACCACGGCCGTTGGGTGGCGGACTGCTCCTGCATGTCGGCGCAGGTCGTCACCCCTGCGGATCCCCGGATGTGGTGCGTCGAGTGCGGCACCGGCTGGTGGCAGCTGCGCTTCCCCGAAGAGCCGGAGGCGGTCGAGCAGGAGATTTCGCTGCTGCCGGTATCGGAGCGGAACTGGTGGCACCCAGACGACCCGGTCCGCATGCTCGCCCCGCCCGCACCTGAGCCTGACGAGCCGGAGGTCCAGCAATGACCCTTGCTACGCCGCGGACCTGGGTCGTCGGCGAGGTCGTCACGGCGGCCATGCAGAACGCCGAGATCCGCGACCAGTTCAACGACCTGATCGCTCCCTGGGTCGCCTACACCCCGGCGTGGGCGTCGACCGGTACCGCCCCCAACATCGGCAACGGCACGCTCGTCGGCTGGCACAAGGACATCGGGAAGACGTGCACGTCCCTTTGGGAGATGACCTGCGGGACGACGACCACCTTCGGTACTGGCACCTACTCGTGGTCGCTGCCGCACACCGCGAAGAACCCGTCCGGCTCCACCACCACCCTGGCCTACCTCGGGCACGCGCGCGGCCACGGCGCGGACTGGTACGCCGGCGTTGTCGGCGTCACGCGTGGCGGCAGCGTCGCGCGGGTCTATTCCCACAAGGAGTCGACGGAGTGGTCGCCGACGATGCCCGTCACATGGACAGCCGCGTCTACCCGCTACATCTCTGGTGAGGTCACCTACGAGATCGCCTGACCCTCGCCCGCCCCGCACGCCCCGCGCCGCCGGCCGGGGCATCTCAATAACCGGTGTCAAGCGGTAGGGGCATCGGCGTGGAGTGGGTGAAGGTGCGTTTGTCGCGCAGCATGGCCCACAGAACATCGAC